>UQRX01000001.1:0-161562 GCA_900543595.1 uncultured Collinsella sp.
GGTCAGCCCGTGGGAGGCCAGGGCGCCGCTGACCGGTGGACGGCACCGAGCCGTCGCAACGGACTGAAGAAGGGGGAGGCCTCGCGGCCTCCCCCTTTTTTTGCGTTTGATAGAGAGCTGTAATACACGAACTCGCCTTCGTTTAGCTTCTCTTACTGTTTGGCTGTATTTTGAGTCCTTCTTTTGTATTTGCGCGATAATAACTCCCATTGGCGTTAGGGAGGACTTGATGTTTACCGTTTTTGTCTTGGGCAATATTGCTTCGGGTAAGTCGACTGCCTGCCGCTATCTCGAATCTCATGGCGCCATGCTTATCGATCTGGATGAGCTTGCCAAATCGCTGTATGTGCCAGGCTCCGATATCGTCAATGCCCTCGCGGAAGAATTCGGTTGGGACATTCTGGACGGGGAGGGCGGCATTCGCCGCAATGTCCTCGCTGCTCGAGCTTTCGCCTCTCCTGATACAGTCGCGCGGCTCAATGGCATCGTTCATCCGGTTCTCATCGAACAGCTGTCACTGAGGATCCTTGATCCGGTTTGCTGCACGGTTTCGTCCCCCCGTTATCCCTTTGCGGTTGTCGAGGTTTCTGCCCCGACTGGTTTTGAGGATGCCTTTGGCCTGGCTGATGAAATTCTGGTTATCAGCGCTCCTTTAGCAGTTCGTCGCGAGCGTGCCATTCATCGTGGTATGGAGTCCTCTGATTTTGATGCGCGCTCTGCATGCCAACCTGATGAGGCTTCGCTTTGCAATCTTGCTACGACGGTAATCGATAATGCGGCTGGCGATAACTCGCTCTATGAACAACTGGACGCATGGCTTGCACGCCATGGCTTCGGGGATGTAGCGGATAAGGAGGAGGCCGATGCCTAAGACACGTTTCTTTACGTGGTATCGCGTGGCGCCACTTGCCGTTATGCTCGTCTTCGGTCTTATTTCGCTCGTCTACTCGTATGCCCCTGCCGCCTTCTTTAAGCCTTTGTATCCAATTGACTACGAGGCGTACGTAAAGCAATCGAGCATTTCGCACAATCTTGATCCGTATCTGGTGTGTGCTGTCATAAAGTCGGAATCGAATTGGGATCCCGAGGCTGAGTCGAATCAAGGCGCTCAGGGATTGATGCAGCTGATGCCCGAGACTGCCCAGGATATGATTGCCAAGGGTCTTGTCGATGGTAGCGAGTTTTCAGCCGACAACCTTAACGATCCCGCTACGAACATCGAGTTTGGCTGTGCGTATCTTTCGTATCTTCTAACGTATTTTAACGGGTCGACTGACAGTGCCATTGCCGCCTATAACGCCGGCATGGGCAATGTCGACGGATGGGCGCAGCAGAGCACGTCGCTTCATAATGCAATCACTTTTCCCGAGACGCAGGCGTGTCTGATTCGTGTCAATAATGCCTGGGTTCGCTACAAGACCCTCTATCCCGATCGGTTCGTATAGGACTATGCCTGCCGCCTGCGTATACTGCAGATATATGAGTTAGGAGTATCCATGGCGGAATTTGAAGTTGAGCGTGTTGGAGGAGAGCTCAAACGTTTTGGCGTTGAGGGCTCTGAGGTGCCGTTTAAGGTCGTGTCTCCATACGAGCCCGCTGGTTCCCAGCCTAAGGCCATTGAGTCGCTTGTGCAGGGCGTGAGGGACGGAGATCGCTATCAGGTTTTGCTGGGCGTGACTGGTTCGGGCAAGACCTTCACGATGGCTAAGACTATTGAGGCCCTGGGGAAGCCGACGCTGGTCATGGCTCCCAACAAAACGCTTGCCGCTCAGCTCGCGAGCGAGCTCAAGGAGTTCTTCCCTGACAACGCTGTGGTCTATTTTGTGTCGTACTACGATTACTATCAGCCCGAAGCGTATGTGCCGCAAAGCGATACGTATATCGAGAAGGATTCCTCGATTAACGAAGAGGTCGAGATGCTGCGACATCAGGCGACCGCATCGCTGCTATCCCGACGCGATGTGATCGTCGTCGCATCGGTCTCGTGTATCTATGGCATTGGCTCTCCCGAGGACTATGCGGGCCTAGCTCCGAACGTCGACAAGAAGGTGCCGCTCGAGCGCGATGACTTTATCCATGCGCTTATCGATATCCAGTACGATCGCAACGACTATGATTTGGCACGTGGCACCTTCCGCGTGCGCGGCGATGTCGTCGACGTGTATCCGCCCTATGCCGAGCATCCGTTGCGGTTTGAGTTCTTTGGCGACGAGGTCGAGCTGATTGCCGAGATTGACGAGGTCACCGGAGAGATGCTGCGTGAGTACGAGGCCATTCCCGTGTGGCCGGCCTCGCACTACGTGACTGAGAAGCCTAAGGTCAAAGCGGCTCTGAAATCAATCAGTGAAGAGTGCGAGAAGCGTGTGGCCGAGCTCAAGGCGACTGATAAGCTGCTCGAGGCGCAGCGCCTGCAGCAGCGCACCGATTATGATCTCGAGATGCTCGAGACCATGGGTTTTTGTAACGGTATCGAGAACTACTCGCGTCATCTGGACGGTCGAAAACCGGGCGAGCCGCCGTTTACCCTGATCGATTACTTTCCTAAGGACATGCTCTGCATCATCGACGAGAGCCATGTAACGGTGCCGCAGATCCGCGGCATGCACGAAGGTGACCGCTCGCGTAAGGTGACGCTGGTGGAGCATGGTTTTCGTCTGCCTTCGGCACTCGATAACCGCCCGCTTCGTTTCGATGAGTTTGAGGCGAGGATCCCCCAGTTCATCTATGTTTCGGCCACGCCGGGCGACTATGAGCTGCGGGTTAGCCAGAACGACGTTGAGCAGATCATTCGTCCGACCGGCCTGCTCGACCCCAAGATCGATGTGCGTCCGGTCCGAGGCCAGATTGACGATCTTGAGGACGAGATTCGCGAGCGCGTGGTGCGCAAGGAGCGCGTGCTGGTGACCACGCTCACCAAGCGCATGGCCGAGGATCTGACCGATCACCTGCTCGACGCTGGCATTAAGGTCAACTACATGCATTCCGATACAGCGACGATGGACCGTGTCGAGATCCTGCGAACGCTGCGCGAGGGAAAGATTGATGTTCTCGTTGGCATCAACCTGCTCCGCGAGGGTCTAGACCTTCCCGAGGTCTCGCTGGTGGCAATTCTCGACGCTGACAAGGAAGGTTTCTTGCGCAACCGTCGTTCGTTGATTCAGACGATTGGCCGTGCGGCCCGTAATGCCGACGGCGAGGTCATCATGTATGCAGACGTTGTGACCGATTCGATGAAAGAAGCCATCGAGGAGACGCAGCGCCGTCGCGAGATTCAGATGGCATATAACGAAGAGCATGGCATTGTGCCCAAGACGGTCCGCAAGGCCATTAACGACATTTCGAGCTTTATTGCCGAGGCCGAAAAGACTGTGGGCTCGAAGGGACGCTCGAGAGGCGATTCGCTGGGTCACGGTGCGTTCTATACGCCCGACGAAAACGGCGAGGGCGTCGCGCCGGAGACGGTGACGCCCGAGCAGACGCTTGCCGAGCAGCTGGAAGGGCTGCCGCATGACGAGCTCGTGCGGATCGTCGAGACCATGGAGGAAGACATGCGCAACGCTTCCGCCGCCATGGACTTTGAGGAGGCGGCGCGTCTGCGCGATGCCGTCGTTCAGATTCGGGCGATGCTTGAGGGCGCATCTGAGGACGAAACGATCGAGCGTTTGCGTTCGCAGGCTCGCAAGGGCTCTACCTTTGCTTCGGGCAGAAAACGCCAGGGTGCACGATTCAGAAAGTAGCGAACAGGCCCCGAGTTCCCTGTGGAGCTCGGGGCCTGTGTCGTTCGGACGCGGGAGTTCGTGCGCTAGAGGTCTGCTATCAGCGCCTCAGCGCAACGGATGCCGTCGGTGGCGGCACTCATGATGCCGCCGGCATATCCGGCACCCTCGCCGCAAGGGTAAAGGCCCGGAGTCGACGCGGCGTGGCATGTTCGATCGCGGGTGACGGTGACCGGGGAGCTCGAACGCGTCTCCACGCCAGTGAGGACCGCATCGGGGCGGTCATAGCCACGCAGTTTCTTACCGAGCAGGGGAATTCCCAAACGAAGTGATTCGACGATATGCCGCGGGAGGGCATCGTCGATCGCCGTCCAGGTCACGCCAAGTGGATAGGTTGGTTTTACCTTTCCGGGCGCCGTGCTGGCGCGCCTGGCAAGGAAATCTCCGACGAGCTGTGCCGGCGCGTTCCAGTTGGAGCCACCCAGGCGATAGGCGGCTCGCTCGCAGGCGCGCTGGAGCTCAATGCCTGCGAGCGGATCATCGCCGGGAAGGTCGTCAGGTGTGACGTTAACGAGTAGGGCGGCATTCGCGTTGCGCCCGTCGCGCGCATTGAGGCTGGCGCCGTTGACGCACAGATGGCCCTGCTCGGAAGAAGCCGCGACAACCTGTCCGCCGGGGCACATGCAAAACGAGAACACGCTGCGGCCGTTGGGGAGATGGGTGACAAGCTTGTAGGGGGCTGCTCCGAGTGCCGGGTGCCCCGCCGAGGGGCCATATTGGGCACGGTCGATGTCGCGCTGTGGATGCTCGATGCGCACGCCCATGGCAAAGGTCTTTTGCGCGAGGGCAACGTTATGTTCTTTGAGAAGCTCGAATACGTCGCGGGCGGAATGGCCGCAGGCGAGAATGAGGTGCTTTGTGGCGATTGTCTCGCTTGTGGTCTCTTGGGGCGGTTGGACATCGACGCCGGTGATGGCGCCAGATCCATCGGTTCGAATATTGACGAGCTTTGTTCGATAGCGGACGGTTCCACCGAGCTGCTCGATGCGCTGAGAAATGTTGGTGACGACGGTGGGGAGGATGTCGGAGCCAATGTGCGGCTTGGCGTCCCACAGGATGTCGCGAGGTGAGCCCGCTTCGACGAAGGTCTCAAGAATCAGTCGATGGGCGGGATTCTTGGTTCCCGTGTTGAGCTTGCCGTCCGAGAAGGTCCCTGCGCCGCCCAGGCCAAATTGGATATTGCTTTCGGGGTCGAGGATACGCTCCTTAAGAAAGAGGTCAATCGCTTCCGAGCGGCGAAGTGCGGGGTCGCCGCGCTCGATGAGCAGGGGCTTCAGACCCGCTTCGGCAAGGGTGAGGGCGGCGAAGAGGCCGGCGCAACCGGCGCCGACAACGACGGGACGCTCCTTGGGTGCATTCGGGACAGGGTTGGGGAATGAAGGAGCCTCGCCGTCTACCATGCGGATGCGCGAGCGGTCGCGCTCGGCGACGCGGTCGACCACCTCCTGCTCGAGTCGAGAGCTTGTCAGCTCAACTCGAAAGCTCAAAATAAAATGGACATCTCGCTTTTTACGGGCGTCGATTGACTTGCGATGGAGCTCAATGGCTTTAATCTGGGAATCCTCGCATCGCAGGGCTCGTTTGACGGCGCGTCTACCAATAGCAAGGCAGGCGGTTTCGTCGCCGGCCTCATCGAGTGACGCGTGGACTTGGGTGATTTCGATCATCGAGGTCTCCTTAGATGCAAGAAAGAGGCCGCCCGGTGTCCCAGACGGCCCGAATGCGTTTTGATTATAGACTGCGCGGCTATAGGCTGCTTGCAGCGCGAATACCCGAGATCCAAGCCCACGCAAGGTTGAAACCGCCGCAATCGGCATCGATGTCGAGCGCCTCGCCACAGATGTAAAGTGGGGCGCCTGCCGCGTTGCTCACGCAGAGGTTGGGAGCTGAGACGCTCTCGATGGGCACGCCGCCGCGCGTGACCTGGGCCGAACGCTCCTCTGTCGTTCCCTCGACGAGCAGCTTAAAGTGCTTGAGGATTGAGACCAGATGGATGACGTCGTGCGACTCGGGGTGGCACTGTTCGAATGCGGTGCAGACAACGCGAGAGAACTGCGGGGCGAGCGTGCCGTCGAGCCAGCGGGGGTCGCGGGGTGAAAAGCCGCCGAGCAACTCAACTCGCTGGTTGAGCATATCGAGCAACTCGTCTTTGGAGAGGTCGGGGAAAACGTCGAGCAGAATCGTGTCTCCGCGCTGGACGCGACGGGAGAGGTTAAAGGCGGCAACGCCCGAGATGCCAAAGGTTCGGAAGAGCACTTCGCCGTCTTCGCGCCAGAGCTCCTCGTGATTGCGGGTGAGCGTCAAACGGGCGCGGACGCGCAGGCCATCCAGCGTCTTGAGCGCAGTCTGGTCGCCGAAGACCGATGCCGACACGGGGCAGAGGACGGGTCGATGCGGGGTGAGGGAAAGATTGAACGTCCTCGCGATGTCGGCAGGGTTGCCGCCCGTAGCGATAATTACGGCCTTTGCCTGCAGCCTCTCGTTCGTGCGAGGGGTGTCGGCGAGCGCCTTTCGAAGCGAGCGTAGTTCGGATTTTCGGTCGTCGTGCTTTTTTGCCTTGAGTGCTCGCGCGGGACGGTCTATTTGGAGTGCCCAGCCCTCGGGGGCTTTGAATGCCGAGGCGACGTTTGCTCCACAGATCAAGGTGATATCCAGGTGATTGCAAGCGTTGAGAAGCGCATCGCGCACCGATTCGGCACGAAGGGAGCGCGGATACAGCCGGCCCTCCTCGGAGGTCGTCATGATGCCCAGCGAGGAGAAGAAACTGCCGAGCTCTTGCTCGGGCTGGGGACCCATGACGGATTCGACGAATGCGGGGTGGTTGTACCGCTGGAAATCAATCGATTCGTTGGAAAGGTTGCAGCGGCCGTTGCCGGTCGCAAGGAGTTTAAGGCCGCAGGCAACATCGCGCTCAACGATGCAGGCGCTTTTGCCTGCGCGCGCGGCCGTAATGGCGGCGGCGAGACCCGAGGCCCCGCCGCCGATTACCAAGACGTCATGGGAGGCGTTTGTGTTCACTTAGGCCTCGGCGGTTTCGTGCGGGGCAATGGCCTCGACGGCAGAGACGGCCTGGGGCAGCATACGTGCGGGCAGTGCGGTCTCTACCTCGCCCTTATCGCAGGCCTCGGCGAGTGCCGGATTGATGGGAAGCTGACCTAGGATCTCGAGGTTGTAACGCTCGGCGACCTCGGGGAGCTTGCTCTTGCCAAAGACTTCGATCTTCTTGCCGCAATCGGGGCACTCGATATAGCTCATGTTTTCGACGATTCCCAGAATGGGGACGTTCATCTTCTCGGCCATGTTGACCGCCTTGGCGACGATCATCGAGACCAGATCCTGCGGGCTCGTGACGATGACGATGCCATCGACGGGCAGCGACTGGAAGACGGTGAGGGCGACGTCGCCCGTTCCCGGAGGCATGTCGACCAGCAGGTAGTCGATGGGGCCCCATGAGGTTTCGCTCCAGAACTGCCTGATGGCACCCGCGATAACCGGACCGCGCCAGAGGACGGGGTCGGTTTCGTTTTGGAGCAGCAGGTTAGAGCTCATAACCTTGACGCCGTGCTCGGAGATTTCGGGCAGCATAAGGTTGCCGAGGGCATGGACGTGACGTCCGCTCATGCCGAACATCTTAGGGATAGAGGGGCCGGTAATATCGGCATCGAGGACGCCGACCTTGTGACCGTGGCGGGAAAGTTCCGTGGCGATGGCGCCGGTGACGAATGACTTGCCGACGCCGCCCTTACCGGAAAGCACGGCGATAACGCGCTTGACCTCGGACAGCGTATTCTCCTCAAATTGCGACGGCGACGTTTGCCCGCCGGCTGCCTGTGCGTGCTCGCAACCCATGTTTGACTCCTTTGTATATGTTGGGGCCTGGGCCCCGCGGTGTGACACGAGCGTCATTGTACCCTCGTTTGCGAGCGGGAGACATTCATGATGCGTGGTAGCCGATCGACGGTATTCGAAAGTACGGACCGAGCGTGCGGTCTGCGGCGTCAGACAACGCAAAAGGTCTGCGAATCTTGTATTACGAACATCTGTGCGCGTCGAGTGCGCTAAACTCATCGTCAGTGTGATTTGAAGTTGTAGGAGGCAAGGAGCTTCCATGTCTGATTCTTCTATCGTTATCCGCGGCGCGCGCGAGCATAACCTGCGCGATATCGATGTTTCCATTCCGCGTGACCAGCTCGTGGTCATAACCGGTCTTTCCGGATCGGGCAAGAGCTCGCTGGCGTTCGATACCATCTATGCCGAGGGCCAGCGCCGTTACGTCGAGAGCCTTTCGAGCTATGCGCGTCAGTTTTTGGGCCAGATGGACAAGCCCGATCTGGACTCGATTGACGGCCTGTCGCCGGCTGTGTCGATCGATCAGAAAACGACGTCCAAAAACCCACGCTCGACGGTGGGCACCGTAACCGAGATTTACGACTATCTGCGTCTGCTGTTTGCTCGCGTGGGAACGCCGCACTGTCCTGAGTGCGGTCGTGTCATTGAGCGTCAGACGACCGATCAGGTCGCCGATAAGGTGCTGGCAGCGGGGGAGGGCCGTCGCGCGTTCGTGTTGGCGCCGGTGGTTCGTGGACGCAAGGGCGAATATGCCAAGCTGTTTGAGGACCTGCGTGCGGAGGGCTTTAGCCGTGTGCGCGTCGACGGCGAGGTGCGCTCGCTTGACGACCCTATCGACCTGGACAAGAAGTTCAAACACGACATTGAGGTCGTGGTCGACCGTATCGTGATTCGAGAGAACTCCCTGGGTCGCATTGCCGAGTCTGTTGAGCAGGCGACGGCACTGGCGCACGGTAACGTGAACGTGTACATGCTGCCCGACCGCGACGCTCCCGAGGGAACCGAGGGCGAGCTGCTGGAGTATTCGCTGGCACTGGCGTGCCCGGAGCACGGGCATTCCATCGACGACCTGCAGCCGCGCGATTTCTCGTTCAACGCGCCCTATGGTGCATGTCCCGAGTGCGATGGTCTGGGCTTTAAAAAGACAGTCGATGCCGAGGCGCTGATTGAAGACCCCTCAAAGTCGATTGCCGACGGAGTCTTTGGCAGCCTGTTCGGCAATTCCAACTATTATCCGCAGATTTTTGCTGCGGTCTGCAAGCACTTTAAGGTGAGTGCCGATACGCCATGGGAGGACCTGCCCCCGCGGGTGCGTCGTGCGTTTTTGGATGGCATGGGCGACACGAAGATTTCGGTCGACTATCAAAAGCTCGATGGGCGTCGCAGCCAGTGGGACACTAAGTTCTCGGGTGTGCGCAACATCCTGTACGAGCGCTACAACGAGACGACGAACGAGAACACCAGGGCTCGCTTGGAGAAATACATTCGCGAAGAGCCATGCTCGAGCTGTCACGGTGCTCGCCTGCGTCCCGAGATGCTTGCCGTCACCGTGGGCGGCAAGTCCATTTACGATGTCTGCTGCCTGTCATGTCGCGAGTCGCTCGAGTTTTTTGAGGGCCTGGAGCTTACCGAGCGTCAGCAGTTTATCGGCGGGCGCATCGTCAAGGAAATCCTGGAGCGCCTGCGTTTTCTGGTCGATGTCGGACTCGACTATCTGACGCTCGATCGCGCCTCGGCGACGCTTTCCGGCGGTGAGGCCCAGCGCATTCGCCTGGCAACGCAGATCGGCGCCGGCCTCATGGGCGTTCTGTACATTCTGGACGAGCCGTCGATCGGTCTTCACCAACGCGATAACGAGCGCCTGATCAAGACGCTCGAGCGCTTACGCGATATCGGTAATACCGTTATCGTCGTCGAGCACGACGAAGACACAATTCGCGCTGCCGACTACGTGATCGATATGGGTCCCGGTGCGGGCGTTAACGGCGGACACGTGGTCGCCGCGGGAACGCCTGCCGATATCATGGCGTGCCCCGATTCCATGACGGGTGCCTATTTGACCGGCAAGCGGATGATCCGCGTGCCCGATGAGCGCCGCAAGCCCGGCCGCGGCTGTCTTAAGATCACGGGCGCCCGCGCTAACAACCTCAAAAACGTTACCGCCAAGATTGAGTTCGGTACGCTCACGGTCGTTACCGGTGTTTCGGGATCGGGCAAGAGCTCCCTGGTCACCGATACGATTGCGCCCGCGCTTACGAATGCCATCCATCGTTCGACGCGTCCCGTGGGGCCGTACAAGAAGATTGAGGGCATTGAGTGCATCGATAAGGTAATCGATATCGACCAGTCACCAATCGGTCGCACGCCGCGTTCGAACCCTGCGACCTATATTGGCCTGTGGGATGATCTGCGTGCGCTATTTGCAAGCACGCCGGAGTCGAAGGCGCGCGGCTACTCGCCGGGACGTTTCTCCTTTAACGTAAGCGGCGGTCGCTGCGAGGCGTGCAAGGGTGATGGACAGATTAAGATCGAGATGCACTTCCTTCCCGATATCTATGTCCCCTGTGAGGTATGTGGCGGCAAGCGTTATAACCGCGAGACGCTCGAGGTTACCTACCGCGGCAAGACGATCTCGGATGTGCTCGACATGAGTGTCACCGAGGCACTGGCTTTCTTTGGGAATATCCCGCAGATTAAGCGCAAACTGCAGACCCTATATGACGTGGGTCTGGGCTACGTGAGCTTGGGCCAGCCCGCTACGACGCTTTCGGGCGGCGAGGCGCAGCGCGTGAAGCTCGCCAAGGAGCTTCATCGTCGTCAGACAGGCAAGACGTTCTACATTTTGGACGAGCCCACAACCGGCCTCCATTTTGAGGATGTTCGTCAGCTGCTCGACGTTTTGCAGCGCCTGGTCGATGCGGGCAACACGGTTCTGGTGATCGAGCACAACCTTGATGTCATCAAGGTTGCCGACCGCCTGATCGATATGGGCCCCGAGGGCGGCAATGGCGGCGGAACCGTCGTGGTCTCGGGCACGCCGGAGCAAGTCGCGGCATGTTCGCAGAGCTACACGGGCAAGTTCTTGGCGCCGCTGCTCAAGCGTGACCGTGAGCGTCAGGCGCAGCTCGACGCGCAGTAAAGAGACGTTGTAGTACCGACGCGCCACCGATTCCTTCTGATTCGGTGGCGCTTCTGTGTGTCGAGATGGCATATGCGACGGAATTGGCCCTATACTTAATCCTTGCGTCGCTCTGCGAGGGAAAGGATGTGCCATGGCAAAGGCTGTTAAGACGCCAAAAACCAATGCGATGCGCGAGCTGGAAAGCGCCGGCATCTCCTATGTTCTCCATACGTACGAAGACGATGGCGACGAATCGTCGGGGCTGGGCGTCGCGATTTCCGAGCAGCTTGGCGAGGAGCCCGGTCAGGGATTTAAGACCCTGGTCTGCACGACGCCGTCCAACGACCATGTTGTGTGCTGCATTCCCGTTGCCGACGAGCTCGACCTCAAGGCCGCCGCGCGTGCCGCAGGCGAAAAGTCGCTGACCATGATGCATGTCAAAGATCTGCTTGCCGCGACGGGGTATGTCCGCGGCGGTTGCAGCCCGGTCGGTATGAAAAAACGCTTTCGGACGCTGATCGATGAGACATGCGTCCTTTGGGATACCATTTTTATCTCGGGTGGCAAGCGCGGCTATCAGCTTGAGCTTGCTCCCGATGACTTAGTTGCATTTTGCGGGGCGACGGTTGCCCCGATCACGAGAGAGGACTGAGCGATGCCGCAGGAAGAATCAAAGCGCGGAGCTCACTTTGCAAAAGGGTCGGCTCCTCAGGCGCCCGCGCCCGAGGCCACTTCGTTCGATAACGAGATTCGAAACGCTTGGTCCGCTGCCGCTGACCCGGGCGAGACGGCCGTGTACTTGCGTGCCGCCGGTGCCGGCACGGCGCTTCCCCGTACGGTTCTTTCTTCGGCTCGTCCCGATGAGACGGCTGTCTTTTTGGCCGCCGCTCAATCGAGCGCCAGCGTGAAGCCGATCGCCTCCGAGGCTCCTCGTGCGCCGCGTCCCGATGAGACGGCGGTGTTTTTGATGGCAGCCCAGGGAAAGAGCACACCGCAGAGCGCTCCTGCCGCTCGTTCCGCCAAGCCCGCGGCTCATGATGATGGCGAACCGCTTCTTTCGGATGACGAATGGTCGCCGCTTGGTTCGACCGATCCCGTCGAGGGCGTGGCCATCGACGGTGATGACGACTGGGACCCTCTGTCGTTTTCTGCCCGAACCGTCGCTGCCAAAGAAGTTGACACGGTGTTTGGCGACCATGCCATATTCGATGATGATGCCGTATCCGGAAACAACATGCCGAACAGCGATGACGTCGCACCTGCAGATGACGCCGTTTTGGTTGACGATCCCTTTGCGATGACCGGCTCCTTTGCCGTCGTGGACGATTTACTGCCACAAGATGAGGTTCATGAGGACTCTCAGGACGACGTAGACGATATGGGTTCGTCGGACTACTCCACGGTTGGTCGTTCTGCTGGTCTCATGACCGTGCTGACCATCGTGTCGCGCGTCACCGGGTTTATCCGCACGTGGGCCATGGCGGCCGCCATCGGCATGTCGCTGCTCTCGTCCTCCTATCAGGTTGCCAACAACCTGCCCAACATGCTTTACGAACTCGTGATGGGCGGCATGCTCGTTACGGCGTTTTTGCCGGTGTATATGGGTGTGAGGCGCGAGCAGGGCCGCGAGGCATCGAACGAGTATGTCGGTAACCTGCTCGGTATTCTGCTTCTGCTGCTGGGCGGTATCTCGCTGCTGGGCACCGTGTTTGCTCCCGGCTTTATTTGGACGCAGTCGTTCCTTTCGGGCGATGGCGGCAGCATGGATACCGCTGCGTTCATGTTCCGCTTCTTTGCTATTCAAATTCTGTTTTATGGCTTGGGTTCGGTGTTCTCGGGCGTTCTCAACGCACACCGCGACTACTTCTGGTCGACGTTTGCCCCGGTTCTCAACAATGTTATCGTCATCGCCAGCTTTATGGGTTTTGCTCCCGTGTCTGCACAATTTGGCGGGCAGGCCGGTATTATCTTGATCGCGGCTGGTACGACCCTCGGCGTCTTTGTCCAGATGGCCTGCCAGATTCCCGCGCTTGGCAAGCATGGCGTGCATCCTCATATCCATATCGACTTTAAGGACCCCGCACTGCGACAGACGATCGCGCTTGGTATCCCGACGCTGCTCGCCACGGTGTGCATGTTTGTCTCGACCTCTATTACTAATGCCGCCGCGCTTGTGGTGCAGCCCGAGACCGGCCCTTCCGTTATCGCATATGCGCGCCTGTGGTACACATTGCCCTATGCGCTGATCGCCGCCTCGCTTTCGACGGCACTCTATACCGAACTCTCTCACGATGCGCAGGAGAAGGATTACGACAGCGTCCGCACGGGCATTTCGCGCGGTGTCGCCCAGATGCTCTTCTTCCTGATTCCGTTTGCGATGTATCTGATCGTCTTCGCCCGTCCGCTCAACATGATCTACTGCGCCGGCAAGTTCGATGAATCCGGTGTGGCGCTGGTGTCGGAGTTCCTTATCTATCTGGCACTTTCCCTGCCGCTCTACGGCGTGGTCGTGCTGATGCAGAAGAGCTTCTCGGCCCTGCTCGATATGAAACCTTATAGCCGCTATTGCCTGTACTCCGCTATCGGTCAGGCCGGTTCGGTGCTGCTGTTTGGCGTGGTGCTGGGCTACGGTATGCCGGCAATTGCGCTTTCGTACGTCGTTGACTACGTGGTCTTGGTCGGATGCTCACTGTGGTGGCTACGCCGTCGTCTGCATGGCCTGCAGGTCAAATCTATCCTGCACGGCGGTTTCTTCGGCCTATTGTTCGGTGGCTTGGGCGCTGCCGCGGGCGCCGGCGTCATGTGGGCACTTGAGCACTTTGTCGGAGTGCTTGGCAGCTCGATCCTCATTACCCTGGGCTACGTTTGTGTCGCAGGCGTCGTCTCGCTCGCCGTGACTTTTGGTCTTGCCTTCGTCTTTAAGATGCCCGAGGTCTCGGCGCTGCTTCGTCGCAAGTAGGTGCGCGTGGCAGGTCACGACAACATTCCAACACTTGCCGAGCAGGTTTCGCGCGTTCCCACGCAACCCGGCTGCTACCTTTGGAAAGATGCCAAGGGCGATGTCATCTATGTGGGTAAGGCGAAAAACCTGCGTGCCCGTATGCGTCAATACGTGACGCTGCAGGACGAGCGTCAAAAGATTCCGCTCATGATGCAGCTGGTGGCGAGCTTCGACTATATCGTGGTGGAGACCGAGCACGAGGCATTGGTGCTCGAGCGCAATCTGATTGGCCAGTACCATCCGTACTTTAACGTCGATCTCAAAGACGATAAAAGCTATCCCTTTATCGCCATTACCAAGAGCGACTTGTTTCCGGCTATTAAATACACGCGAGAGCGTCATAAACCGGGAACGCGCTATTTTGGCCCCTATACCGATAGCCGTGCGGCGCGTGAGACCATCGATACGCTACGCAAGGTCATTCCTATTTGCTCGGCATCCTGTGCGGAATGGCGCCGCTGCCGCCGCATCGTCGAATCTCATAAGGGCGAAGAAGACATCGTCAATATGATTTGTGCGCAAAACGGACGTCCCTGCTTTGACTACCATGTCGGGCGCGGGCCGGGTGCATGCGTCGGCGCGATTTCCCCTGCCGACTATGCCAAGAACGTCAAGCGTGTCGAGCGTTTCTTGTCGGGCCATCGCAAGGATGTCGTCGACGAGCTTACGTCCGAGATGACGGAGGCAGCCGAGACGCTCGATTTTGAACGTGCGGCGCGCGTCAAGCGTCGTCTGGAAGTCATTAGGGGCCTGGACGATCGCCAACAGGTCGTTTTTCCATCAAGCGTCGATATCGACGTCATCGGCTTCTATCGCGAAGAGACTATCTCTGCCGCCTGTGTCTTTGTCGTTCGCGAGGGCCGAACGGTTCGAACTTGCGAGTTCATCCTCGATAAAGGCCTGGATGTCGACGAGGAAGAGCTTCAATCGGGTTTTCTTAAGCGCTATTACGACGAGACGGCCGATATTCCAGCCGAGATTAATCTCTCTGTCGAGCTTGAGGATGCCGAAGCGTTGGGGGAGTGGCTTGCGGGCAAGCGCGAACGCTCTTGCCATCTCCATAGGCCGCAGCGCGGCGAAAAGCACCGCCTGCTCGATATGGCTTCCAAAAATGCGCGCCATGCCCTCATGCGCTACATGATGCGCACGGGGTATGCTGACGATCGCACCAATCAGGCGCTCCTGGAGCTCGAAAGTGCGCTGGCGCTGCCTGCGCCGCCGTTGCGCATCGAGTGCTTCGATATCTCGACGTTGCACGGCACCTTTACCGTCGCTTCGATGGTGGTATTTACCAACGGCCGTGCCGACAAGGGCCAGTATCGTCGCTTTAAAATTCAGGCCGAATTGGACGAGGCGAACGACTTCGTATCGATGTCCGAAGTTCTGGGGCGTCGCTATGCTCCCGAGCGCATGGCGGACGAGCGCTTTGGCTCGCGCCCCGATTTGCTCGTTGTCGATGGCGGCAAGCCGCAGTTAACCGCTGCAATTAAGCAACTTGAGGCGCTCGGCCTCGATATACCAGTTTGTGGCTTGGCAAAGGCCGATGAGGAAGTTTTCGTGCCGTGGGACGAGACTCCCGTCGTGCTACCGACCGGCTCCGCTTCGCTTTACCTGATCAAGCAGGTTCGCGATGAATCCCACCGATTTGCGATTACGTTCCACCGCGAGTTGCGCAATAAGGCTATGACGGTTTCGGTGCTTGACGACGTTCCGGGCGTGGGACCCACCAGAAAACGTGCCATTATGCGCCATTTTGGCTCGATGAAGCGTTTGCGCGCGGCAAGCGAGCAGGAGATTGCGGAAGTTCGAGGCGTTCCGGCCGATGTCGCCAAAGCGGTCCACGAGGCACTTGTTGCATGGAATGCCGAGCGCGCCCAGGCTTCGGCAAACCGTTCCGAAAACTAAACGCGCTTCTAAACAACTGGTATACATGATTTGCCGATTTTCAATCATTTATTTCGCGGCGATTACCTACTGATTTCGGGTTTTATTAACGCTAAAACGTTTGACTAGCCATGGTGAATAACCCTGCTATCCTGCGGGTTGACGAAGACTGATATCTCACCTCGTCGATACATACTGTCTGGCGAATCGTTTGTCAATGAATTCGGTGAACGGTAGTAAATACCGTTCAAGCGTATGTATGTATCGGTCGCCGAGCGCGGCACCTCAGTTGGGTCCGTCGGTAGGTAAGGTATATATCGTCCGCAAGTTGCGCGGGGGCAAGTCTAGGTGCTCCCGGGTAAGATTCTCTATTGATAGGAGAAGACATGGCCATCATCAACAAGGGTATGTCCAGGCGTTCGTTCCTCGGCCTCACCGGCAGCGTCGCTGCTGTCGCAGGGCTTGGTCTCACCGGCTGCGGTGGCAGCTCTAGCGACGAGGGTTCCGCTTCCGGTTCCACCGATTCCGCCAACCGTGGCGGCGGCGTGATCACCGCTGGTTCCGCTTACGCTCCGTCCAGCTTCGACCCCGCCAGCACCGGCTCCGCTGTGGGCCTGGGTGCTAACTGGCACGTCATCGAGGGCCTCTACGGCATCGATTACCACGACTACAGCACCTTCAACGAGCTCGCCACCGACGATCCCAAGTCCGTGGACGACACTACCTTCGAGGTCACCATCCGCAAGGGCGCCAAGTTCTCCGATGGCACCGAGGTCACTGCTGACGACGTCGTCGCTTCCTACACCGCTTGCGCCGCTTCTGCTACCTACGCTCCGTTCTTCCAGCCCTTCGAGTCCATCGAGGCCAAGGACGCCAGCACTGTAACGGTCAAGACCAAGGTCCCCAACTTCTCCCTGCTCAAGGATCGTCTGGCCATCATCCGTGTTACCCCGGCCACCCAGGCCGAGGAGGATCGCGCCAAGCAGCCGATCGGTTCCGGCCCCTGGATGTACGACTCTATCTCCGATACCGAGATCACCCTGGTTCCCAACCCCGAGTACAACGGTGAGTATGCTGCCGAGGATAAGAAGATCCAGTACAGCATCCTGACCGACCCCACCGCTCGCGTTACCGCTCAGCAGGAGGGCTCCACGCTCGTTATGGAGCTCGTCACCGCTGACGCCGTCGACCAGCTCGAGAGCGCTGGCTGCAAGATCGATAACGTTCAGGGTTTCGGCACCCGCTTCATCATGTTCAACGTCGCCAAGGAGCCTTGGAACAACGTCAAGGTCCGTCAGGCCGTCATGTACGCGCTCGACACCGAGAAGATGATCACCAACACCTTCGCCGGCCTTGCCACCGCTGCCAGCTGCTACCTGCCCAAGAGCTTCACCAACTATCATGAGGCTTCCACGGTGTACAAGACTGACGCCAAGAAGGCCAAGAAGCTCATCGAAGAGTCTGGCATCACCCCGGGCGCCATCACCCTGCGCACTACCGACAACGAGCAGATCAAGGGCATGGCCGCCCAGGTCAAGAACGACCTCGACGCTCTCGGCTTCGATGTGACCATCCAGACCGATACCTCGCCGGCCACCTACGCTGCCATCGACGGCGGCGAGGCCTACGATATCCTCCTTGCCCCTGGCGATCCGTCCTGCTTCGGCGCTGACCCCGACCTGCTGCTCAACTGGTGGTACGGCGACAACGTCTGGATGCAGACCCGTTGCCCGTGGAAGGAGTCCGCTGAGTGGGAGAAGCTCCACGGTCTCATGGACGAGGCTCTTGCCGCCGAGGGCGACGAGCAGCAGAAGAAGTGGAACGAGTGCTTCGATATCATCGCTGACAATGCCGTTCTGTACCCCGTTGTCCACGTCAAGACCGTCTCCGCTTCCTGGGACGATCCGTCCACCGCGCCCAACGGCGAGGCCCTCGATGGCTTCAAGGGCATCGGCACGACGAGCATGTCCTTCAGGGGCGTCGCGACCGTCAAGGCCTAAGACTCGCTTGAGTCATATGTGGGGCGTCGGTCGTAAGGCAACGTCCTCATAGTTGAAACAAAGACCCGGGCGGCCTCGATGTCGTTCGGGTCTTGTAATGAGTATCCATACTCATATACCAGTTGGTCCTACCGACAAAAGAAAGGGGAGAGAACGTGAACAACTTTCTACGTTTGATTGGAAGGCGTCTCGTGGCGCTGCCGATCATGGCATTGGGCGTCACCGTCCTGGTGTTCTTCCTTATGTCGTTCTCCAAGACCGACCCCGCCTATACGGCGTTGGGTGACGGTGCCTCGCCCGAGGCGGTTGCCGAGTACCATGAGAAGTATGGTCTGGACGACCCCTGGCCCGTGCGCTACGTGCGCTATATGGGCGATCTGATCCATGGTGACATGGGCACCTATGGTGCTGCTCGCAACTCCGTTGCCAAGCGCATCTCCACGGCCCTGCCCGTCACGATGCAGCTGACCTTTATCGGTCTTGCCATCGGCGCGGTCGTCTCGTTTTTGCTCGGCGTCATCGCGGCACTGTATCGCGATAAATGGCCGGACCAAGTGATCCGCGTCTTCTCCATCGCCGGCTTGGCAACCCCGTCGTTCTGGCTTGCCGTCCTGTTGATTCTGCTGTTCTCTTCCTACCTTAAGGTGCTCCCGGCATCCGGTGCTCTGCCTCACTTCACCACCAACCCGGCTGGCTATCTGGGACGTATGATCATGCCCGCTATCGCTCTGGCATTTCCGCTGACGGGTCAGATGACTCGTATCGTGCGTACCGCCATGGTTGAGGAGCTCGATAAGGACTATGTCCGTATGGCTCGCGGCGCCGGCGTTCCCGAGAAGGTCGTCGTCGGCATCAACGTTTTGCGCAACGCGCTGATCACCCCGGTCACCACCCTCGGTCTTAAGATTGGCTACCTCATGGGCGGTGCTGTCGTCATCGAGGTCATCTTCAACCTCCCCGGCATGGGTACTGCGATTCTGCAGGGCGTTCAGGGCAACGAGGCGAACCTGGTTCAGGGCGTCGTCATCGTCGTTGCTCTTGCCTTCATCATCATCAACATCGTGGTTGACATGCTCTACCTGCTCATCAACCCGCGCATCAGGACGGTGTAGATTATGGTAAAGATTCGAGAGAAACAAACCGAGCAGCTCGAGAAAGCTGCCTCCAAGGGGCTCAAGCTCGGTGGCTGGAAGAAGATGACGCTGTCTTCTAAGATTGCCGCCGTCGTGCTGGTACTGGTCGCCCTGACCGCGATTCTGGCGCCCCTTCTTGCCCCCTATAGCCCGGTCGAGATCTTCACTGCTCGCCAGGCTCCCGGCAACGGATTTATCTTCGGTACCGACGATAAGGGTCGCGACATTCTGTCGCGCATGCTCTACGGTGGTCGTTACTCGCTGATCATCGGCTTTGGCGCCACTGCCATGGCTCTGGTCTGCGGCTCGGTCGTGGGCGCCCTCGCGGCGGTTTCGCGCAAGTCCGTTTCCGAGGCGATCATGCGCATCCTGGACATCATCATGTCCATCCCGGGCATTGCCCTCGCGGCCGTCTTCGTCTCCATCCTGGGCAACTCCGTGCCGTCGATCATCTTCGCCATCGGCTTTATGTACACTCCGCAGATTGCCCGTATCGTGCGCGCCAACATCGTGTCCGAGTACGGCGAGGACTATGTCCGCGCGGTCATCGTTTCCGGTGCCAAGGCTCCGTGGATTTTGATCAAGCATGTTCTGCGTAACTGCATTGCCCCGATTATGGTCTTCACCGTTACCCTGGTCGCCGACGCCATCATCTTCGAGGCCTCGCTGACCTTCATCGGCGCTGGTATCCAGGAGCCCACCGCTACCTGGGGCAACATCCTCGCCGACGCCCGAGGCGGCGTGCTCGCTGGCCGTTGGTGGCAGGCGCTGTTCCCGGGCCTGGCCATCATGATCACCTGCCTGGCGCTCAACATCCTCTCCGAGGGCATTACTGACGCCATGGCCGCTGCTCCCTCCGCTGCCCTGGATCCGACCGACTCCTCCAAGCGCCGTGAGGCCGACCTGCTGGTCTCCGACCCTGTTCGCGCTTACAAGGAGCAGGCTCAGTCCCTGTCCGCCCGTCTTGGCGCTCTGCGTGATGTCGAACTCAAGCGTAACGACCGTCATGTGCCCGATGAGTCCGTTGAGCCGATCCTTTCGGTCCGTGATTTCTGCATCCAGTTTGAGCACCACGGTGATATCAACGTCGTCGACCACGTCAACTTTGACGTCCGTCCTGGCCAGACCATGGGCCTGGTCGGTGAGTCCGGCTGCGGTAAGTCCATCACCACGCTGGCCATCATGGGCCTGACCGACGATGACGAGCATCTTTCCGGTGAGGTTCTCTGGGAGGGCCGCGACCTGCTCAAGATGAGCAAGAAGGAGTGGTTCGGCCTGCGCGGTACCGATATCGCCATGGTCTATCAGGACGCCCTGTCCTCGCTCAACCCCTCCATGCTCATTTCCGCTCAGATGAAGCAGCTCACCAAGCGCGGCGGCACCCGCAGCGCCGAGGAGCTCCTGGAGCTCGTGGGCCTCGACCCCAAGCGTACGCTCGAGAGCTATCCGCATGAGCTTTCCGGTGGTCAGCGTCAGCGCGTTCTGATCGCTATGGCCCTTACCCGCGACCCCAAGCTGGTCATCTGCGACGAGCCCACGACCGCTCTGGACGTTACCGTCCAGAAGCAGGTCATCAAGCTGCTTAACGACCTTCAGGCCAAGCTCGGCTTTGCCATGATCTTCGTTTCGCACGACCTGGCACTGGTCGCCGAGGTCGCTCATAACATCACGGTTATGTACGCCGGTCAGGTTATCGAGCAGGCGCCCACCAAGGAGCTGCTCACCAACCCGATCCACGAGTACACCCGCGGCCTTCTGGGTTCCGTCCTGTCCATCGAGAGCGGTTCGGGCCGCCTGCACCAGGTGCCCGGCGCCGTTCCGAGCCCGCGCGATTTCCCCAAGGGCGATCGCTTCGCACCCCGCTCGAGCCATCCGCGCATTGGCCTGGACACCCGTCCGGTCTTCAAGCGCGTGCCCGGCACCGAGCACTTCTATTCCGAGCTCCCCGATGAGGTGCTCAAGGCAAATGGTTTGACCCCTCACGCGGAGGTGATGTAGATGAGCGAGACCGCAGTCAACGGCGTCGAGCCGATCATCTTCCTTGATGACGTCCACGTCACCTTTAGGACCCGTACCGGCTCGATTCTGCACCCCAACCTGGTTCACGCCGTCCAGGGTGTAACGATTAAGCTCATGCCCGGACAGACCATCGGCATCGTCGGCGAGTCCGGTTGCGGAAAGTCCACCACCGCCAACGTCATGTGCGGCCTGCAGGCCCCCACGAGCGGCAAGGTCTACTTTAAGGGCAAGGACGTTACCAAACGTACCGCCGAGGACCGTCGCCACATGGGTCGCGTCATCTCGGTCGTGTTCCAGAACCCGGCCACGGCACTCAACCCCCGCATGGTTGTTCGCGAGCAACTGCTCGACCCCATGCGCGTCCACAACCTGGGTACCGAGGCCGAGCAGGAGAAGCGCGTCAAGGAGCTCTTGGAGCTCACCGGTCTGCCCAGCTCCGCCGCCGAGGTTCTTCCCGGCCAGCTTTCGGGCGGCCAGCGCCAGCGCGTCGCAATTGCTCGTGCCCTGTCGCTGAACCCCGATGCCATCATCGCCGACGAGCCCACCTCGGCTCTGGACGTTTCGGTCCGTGCGCAGATTCTGAACCTGCTGACCGACCTTAAGAAGGAGCTCGGCCTGGCCATGGTGTTCATCAGCCATGACATCCAGACGGTCCGCTATATCTCTGACGACATCATCGTTATGAATGGTGGCAAGATTGTCGAGCAGGGCGAGGCCAAGCAGGTCTTCCAGCACCCTCAGGACCCCTACACCAAGATGCTGCTCGGCGCTGCGCCGTCGCTGCTGCATCCCAAGCTCGGCGAGTAGCCTCGCTTTCCCTCCCGTGCGCCCGGTTCCCTTGCCGGGCGCACCTCCGTTGCGATTTCGAAAGGCTGGGTTCACGAGCCATGCCAAGTGCTCAGGAGCTACAACAGCAATTTGGTGAATATCGAGGCGCTATGCCCCGTCCATCGGATTTCGATCTCTTTTGGAAGGACCGCATGGCCGTGGCCGACGCTGTCGAGCTCGACTACGAGATTGAGGCGGCTTCGGTTGCGGATTCCGCGACCTGTCGGTTTTTCGACCTCTGGTATACCGGCATGTGTGGTGCACGCCTGCATGCCAAGTACCTTAAACCCGTCTCGGACGAGCCTGTGCCATTGGTACTTCAGTTCCATGGGTATCCGGGTGCAAGCCGCAGCTGGTTTGAGCAGGCGTCGTTTGCGGGCATGGGCATGGCGCTCATTGCTCTCGATTGTCCTGGCCAAGGAGGCCCCTCCGAGGACATTGGTGGATTTGAGGGCACGACGGTCGCGGGCCATATCGTCGCCGGTATCGACGGCGACCCGGCCAACCTCTACTATGTTCGCCTACATCAGGATATTCGCATTCTGTGCCGTATCGTTCGCGAGCTCGAGGGCATCGATCTTGCCCGCGTGTATGTGAACGGCGCATCGCAGGGCGGCGGTTTGGGCATTGCGACCTGCGCGCTTAACAGCGAGCTTATCAATCGCGCCGCCATCCTCTATCCCTTCCTGTCGGATTTCCGCCTGGTTTGGGATTTGGACGCCGACGATATTGCCTATGAGGGCCTGCGCTATTGGTCGCGCTGGTTTGACGAGGACTCGACTTGTATTGACGAAGCCTATGCCAAGCTGGCGTACTTCGATTCCAAGAATTTTGCCCCCATGGTCAAGTGCCCCGTGCTGTTTGGCACGGGCACGGCCGATATCGTCTGTCCGCCGGCAACGCAGTTTGCGGTGTACAACAACCTGTCCTGCGACAAGCGTCATGAGTTCTTTGAAGGCTTTGGCCACGAGGAGATTCAGGACTTTGACGATCTGATCATTCCGTTTTTCTGTGAGGGAGGGGAGGCTCATGTCTAAGTGCGAGAGCAATGTTGACGAGCTGATAGTCCCCGGGCTCGTGGGAATTCCTGGAACGGTTTCGTCAAGGCTCGCAGAATATCAGGACTGGCACGGCGATGTCCAAGCAGATGTTTCTGATTTAGAGACATGCGCTTCGAATCTTGAGATTCAAGGCCTGGCCATTACGGCAATTGACTTTGTTAACCCTTGCGCCCGTTACTCGGAGGTTTCCTTTAAGCTCGGTGACGATGCGGTCCACGCTCGTTTGATTGAGCCTGTTGGTCGTGCCCAAGTATCTGAGCGCGTGCCGCTGTGCCTGATGTTCCATGACATCGATCGGCCTGTGCGCGGCTGGCATCACATGACGAGATTTGCCGCCATGGGGTATGCCGTCCTCGCGCTGGATGACGATGTTGCTGGTGCGGACGACCTGCAGCGGGGGATTGCTTCACCCGCTTTTGTCGAGCGCGTCCGTTGGGGTTGCGCGATGGCGAAGGTTGCGCGCAATCTTGATGGCATGGACCCCGACCGCATTTTTGCGTGGGGCGAGGGGCTTGGCGGCGGTGTCGCGCTGGCGGTTTCTGCTCTGGACGAGCGAGGCCTTGCCTGTACGGCGGTTGCCAACCCGCTGCCCGGCGGCCTAGAGGTGCTGTCGTCTCGTGTGTGCGGCTCGGTGCTTATGGGCACTTCGCTCATGGATACCGTGAGCGACCCCAAGGGTCAGTTTGCCGTATTCAACGGTTTTGAGTGTGACCGGAGGCATATCATCTATGCCAAATACGCTCACGAGCGCATCAATGCGTTCGAAAACGAAGTCGTCGACTTCTTTAACCAAACGTTCTACCCGTGTTCTTTGGCCTAGACGGCCTGGACACTGCCAACAAGAGTGGGCGGCATAGGGCTGCCCGCCAGACAACTAAGGAGATTCTTGTGGCAACTCAGAAATTCACCGGCGTTATCCCTCCCGTCGTTGTTCCCGATACCGAAGACCACCAGCTTGATGTTGCCTCCTTTGAGCGCAGCATCAACCGCATGATAGATGCCGGCGTCGATGGCCTGTTTTTCCTGGGCTCCTCGGGCGAGGTCGTCTTCTCCACCGACGAGCGCCGCCGCCAGATTGTCGCCGAGGCCGTGCGCATCGTCGACCACCGCGTTCCCGTTCTGGTCGGCATCATCGATACCGAGACCGAGCGCATGATCGAGCATGGTAAGGTCGCTCAGGAGCTGGGTGCCGATGCGCTTGTCGCCACCTGCCCGTTCTATGCCCTGCAGGGCATGACCGAGGTCGAGGAGCACTTCCGCATCCTGCACGAGGAGCTCGACCTGCCCATCTTTGCCTATGACATTCCCGTCTGCGTCCACACCAAGCTCCCCTGGAAGCTCCTTGCCAAGCTCGGCGCCGAGGGCGTCCTGGCCGGCGTCAAGGATTCCTCGGGTGATGACATCTCGTTCCGCTACCTCGTTCAGGAGAACGAGAAGAACGGTCATCCGATGAGCATCCTCACCGGTCACGAGGTCGTCGTCGACGGTGCTTACCTCGGCGGCGCCGACGGCTCCGTTCCGGGTCTCGCCAACGTTGAGCCCGAGGGCTACGTGCGCCAGTGGAAGGCCGCTCAGGCCGGCGACTGGGCTACCGTCAAGGCCGAGCAGGATCGCCTCAACGAGATCTCCCACATTTGGGATGTCACCTCGGGCGTCCAGGGCTATGCCGGTGGTGTCGGCGCCTTCAAGACCGCTATGAACCTCATGGGCATCTTCGACAGCCCGACCATGCCGCGCCCGGTGAAGGCCATGACCGGCGAGAACGTCGAGGCGATTAAGAAGGTCCTCCAGGACAACGGTCTCCTTTAAAGCTTTCCCAGGCACCCGACCTCGCCGTTCAACCGTGCGGCCATGACCCATTAGGTCAATGGCCACACGGTTTCTCGGCGATCTCGGGCACCTGGAAAACCTTTACCGCGCTGTGACGGCTAGCCTGACGGCGCATTTCCTGTAGTTGTTTTTATCTCCTAAGGAGAACGACATGGAGAACAAGTACGTCTGCTCTGTCGATATCGGCGGAACTAAGATCGCGACCGCCATTATGGAGTACCCGGCTGACGGCAGCGTGCCCCATCCCGTATTTGAGGCCGAGGTTCCTACTGAGGCCCAGGAGGGCGGCGAGGCCGTCTTCCAACGTATCGAGGCGTCCATCAAGGCTGCTCTTGAGGCGAATCCCGATGTCGAGGTCCTCGGTGTCGGTATCGGTGCCGCAGGCGTCGTCGATCCCAAGACGGGTGCCATCGCGTATGCCAACGAGATTATGCCCGGCTGGTCCGGCGTTCAGTTGGGGCCGCGTCTGCGCGAGGACCTTGGTCTTCCCGTTGCCGTTGTGGGCGACGTGCAGGCTCATGCTCTGGGTGAGGCCCACTGGGGCGTCGGCAAGGGCAAGTTCTCCGTCTTGTGCCTGGGCATCGGCACGGGCATCGGCGGCGCATATGTCGAGAACGGCCGCGTGATGCAGGGCTTCCATGGCGCTGCCGGTCATATGGGCCACATCGAGTGCTCGGCTGCCGCCGGCATTCCCTGCGCCTGCGGCCGTTCTGGCCATCTAGAGTCGGTTGCTTCGGGCACTTCCATTGGTCGTATGTACGATGAGCGCTTCGGTCGCGTCGACCCCAGCCGTCCTTCGGTCGGTCGCGACGTGAACGACCTGTGCCGTGCGGGCGACGCAAAGGCGACCGAGGTCATCCATGACGCCGGCTTTGCGCTGGGTGCCAGCTTGGGCTCGCTCGCTAACATTCTGGACCCTGAGGTCATCGTGCTTTCGGGCGGCGTGATTCACCAAGGTCCCGATTGGCGTTCGCAGACGTGGAAGGATTCGGTGCACGAGGGCTATGCCAGCCAGGCGCTCGATCCGCTTCAGGACACGCCGATCCTTATCGGTTCTCTGGAGGGTGATGCTCCACTCATCGGTGCCGCCGAACACCTTCTTGCATCGTTGAAGTAAACATAACTACCAAGTGCGCCTTCTGAGGTGCCGCAGATTGACGTGAAAGAGGAGCGAAGCGTACTTCGGTACGTGAGCGACGGTTTGAACGTCAAGGTGCGGTGTCTCAGAAGGCTGTTTTTAGAAAGGTTGAGTCGAACATGACCGTCGATCCTTTGATTCAATCCCTGAAGGGCAAGCTCGTCGTGAGCGTTCAGGCGTATATGGGCGAGCCGCTTCGTACGCCCGAGACCATGGCTCAAATGTCTCGCGCTTGCGAGCTCGGCGGTGCCGCCGCCATTCGCTGCCAGGGCCTTGCCGACATTGCCGCCATTAAGGGTCGCTGTGAGGTTCCTGTTATCGGCCTGTGGAAGGATGGGCACGAGGGCGTTTACATCACGCCGACGCTGCGCCACGCTCGCGCCTGCGTTGCTGCGGGTGCCGATATCGTGGCGATTGACGCCACCGATCGCCCACGTCCCGATGGCAAGTCGGTCGAGGATACCTTCCGCCCGCTGCACGAGGAGGGCGTGCTCCTGATGGCCGACTGTGCCACCATCGAGGATATTCGTCGTGCTGTCGACATGGGCTTCGACCTGGTGTCCACCACGCTTTCTCATGGTGTTGCCGCTATCGACTGCACCATGGCCGATGGCCCCGATCTGCCGCTGCTGCGTCAGGCGACCGAGGAATTCCCCGGTCTTCCCATCATCTGCGAGGGCCGCGTGCACACGCCCGAGGAGGCCCGCGCCGCGATTGATGCGGGCGCCTGGGCCGTTGTCGTCGGCACCGCCATCACGCACCCCACGAGTATTACAAGTTGGTTCAAGGCTGCGCTTGAGGCGTAAGACAGGCCTCGTATCCGCTTGGGGCGGTATACTCAATAAAGGCAATTGATCGCGCGGGATCCGCTGGCCGGGTCCCGCGCTTGTTTTAGGAGGCACACATGCAAAAGGGAGATGCCATGGATGCGGCGGAGCGCTCGGAGCGCATCCCCGATATCGTCATCATCACCGGAATGTCCGGATCGGGCCGAACGCAGGCCATGCATGTGTTCGAGGACATGGGCTATTTTTGCATCGACAACTTGCCTCCGCGTCTGATCGCCCAGCTTGCCGAACTCGTCGGCATCAATACGGGCGTGGGCAGGCATCTTGCCGTCACCTGCGACCTGCGCAGCCAGGGCTTGTTCGATGAGCTGCTCGATGCCGTTGCCGCACTCGAGGAGCGCGAGATGAGCTGTGACATCGTGTTTCTCGAGGCCTCTGACGAGGTGCTGATCCGTCGTTATAGCGAAAACCGCCGCCGCCACCCCATTGCCAAGCCGGGGGAGACTACGGCCGATGCGATTCAGCGCGAGCGCCTGCAGCTGCAGGGCGTGCGCGATCGAGCCGATATGATCATCGACACGAGCCGCCTGCGCACCTCTGCCCTGCGCAACAAATTGCGCATGGCGTTCTCCGAGCTGTCCGACCAGCAGCTCATGGACGTTCACGTGTTCTCGTTTGGCTTTAAGCACGGCATGCCCGTCGAGGCGGACATTATGATCGACGTCCGCTTCCTGCCCAATCCGTTCTACGATCCCGAGATGCGCACCATGACCGGTCTCGATAAGAAAGTCTCCGACTTTGTTCTGGACCATCCCAAGACCCAGGAGTTCTGGAAGGCCTGGACGCAGCTGCTCGATACGGTCATGCCCGGCTATATCGCGGAGGGCAAGCCACAGCTTTCTATTGCCATCGGCTGCACGGGCGGTCAACACCGCAGCGTTGCCATCGCCGAGGCCACGGCACGTTATTTAGAAGGTGCCCAATATCATGTGAGCATTTCCCATCGCGACCTGTCGCGCGCCAACACGAAAGCATAGGCCTGCATGTCGTTTACCGCCGAGGTGCGTGACGAGCTCGCGCGCTGCGAACCCGAATGTGAATACTGCGATTTGTCGACGCTTGCCGCCCTGACGCGTGTGAGCGGTACACTTTCGCTGGCCGGCTCCGGGCGGTATCGTTTGACGGTCGCGACCGAGACGGGTGCCGTCGCGCGCACGATGATCACGCTGACGCATCGCATCCTTAAGCTCAAAACGGAATTCACCGTTCGTAAATCGGTCTTGCATAAGGTCCGTAACTATCTCATTACCCTGCCCGATCAACCCGACCTGGACAAGGCTCTGGTGCTGCTGGGCATTCTCGACCGCAGGGGAGGGCTCGTCGCCGGTGTTCCCCGGCACATCGTTGCCCGTCCCTGCTGCAGGCTTGCCTACATCCGCGGCGCGCTCATCGCCGGCGGTTTCGTGGCCGATCCCCGCGGCGACTTTCATTTGGAGATCGCGGTGCAGGGCGAGCAGTATGCCCGGGGACTTTGCGATCTATTGGAGCAGATTGGGGTCCATGCGCGCGTTAACGCGCGGCGCGGATCCTTTGCTGTCTACATTAAGAGCGCCGAGGAGATCGAGCAGCTCCTAAAGCTGATTGGCGCCAAGCGCAGCGTTGCCGAGATCGAGGAAGCGCGCGCGGTCAAATTGGTTAAGAACGACGTAAACCGTCGCGTGAATGCCGAACTGGCCAATCAGACCAGAAGTGCGGGTGCCGCCCAGCATCAGCTTGCGTTGATCGATGAGCTCGAACAGCGGGGTTTGCGCGACACGCTTCCGGACGCCTTGGCAGTCTTTTGCGACCTGCGCGAGCGCTATCCCGATCTGTCGCTGCGCGATCTGGGCGAGATGGCTGACCCTCCCTTGTCGAAGTCTGCCCTGTACCATCGCGTTTTGAGGCTTGAAAAGCTCATTGAAGCAAACAAGTAGTTTGAAGTATCGACTTATATACGGATTTAGCTGCTATTTTATTCTTTAAAACGTTTTAACGTAAATTTGATTTTCAATTTCGAGCATTCTCGTGAAATTCAAGTCAAAAAAAAGGTATATTAGGCGAGTGGTTAGTTTGTGGGCCTCAACGGCGGGCGCTGTAGCTCGCGGGGGCCTTACGAAAGGAGACACAATGGCAGTAAAGGTTGCTATTAACGGCTTCGGTCGCATCGGTCGTCTGGCTTTCCGTCAGATGTTCGGTCATGAGGGCTCCGAGATCGTCGCTATCAACGACCTCACCTCTCCCGATATGCTCGCTTACCTGCTGAAGTACGACTCCACGCAGGGCAACTACGCTCGCGATCACGAGGTCGTTGCTGGCGAGGATTCCATCACCGTTGACGGCAAGGAGATCAAGATCTACAAGGAGGCCGACGCCAACAACCTGCCTTGGGGCGACCTCGACGTCGACGTCGTTCTCGAGTGCACTGGCTTCTACACCAGCAAGGCTAAGGCTCAGGCCCACATCAACGCTGGCGCCAAGAAGGTCGTCATCTCCGCTCCGGCCGGCAGCGATCTGCCCACCATCGTGTACAACGTCAACCATGAGACGCTGACCGCTGAGGACAACATCATCTCCGCTGCTTCCTGCACCACCAACTGCCTTGCCCCGATGGCCAAGGGTCTCAACGACTTCGCTCCCATCGTGTCCGGCATCATGACCACCATCCACGCCTTCACCGGCGACCAGATGCCGCTCGACGGCCCGCAGCGCAAGGGCAACTTCCGTCGCTCCCGCGCCTGCTCCGAGAACATCGTCCCGAACACCACGGGCGCTGCCAAGGCCATCGGCCTGGTTCTCCCCGAGCTCAACGGCAAGCTCATCGGTGCCGCCCAGCGCGTCCCGACGCCGACCGGCTCGCTGACCAACCTCTACGCCGTCGTTGACAAGAAGGTCACCGTCGACGAGGTCAACGCTGCCATGAAGGCCTACGCCGAGACCATCCCCGATACCTTCGCCTACAACGAGGACCAGATCGTCTCCCGCGACATCGTCGGCGAGACCCACGGCTCCATCTTCGACGCCACGCAGACCATGTGCTCTGACCTCGGCAACGGCCAGACCCTCGTTCAGGTCACCTCTTGGTACGACAACGAGAACTCCTACACCTCTCAGATGGTCCGCACCATCAAGTACTTCGAGAAGTTCGTTGCTTAATTTAGCTTTTAGCGAATAGCTCGTTGAGCGTCTAAAGAAGGGCGCGGCCTTATAGGGCTTACACCCTAGGGTCGCGTCCTTTTTATAAGAAATCGTCTGCCGTAATGGAAGGCAGACACGTACGAAAGGTAGAAGCAAACATGGCCTTTACCAAGAAGACCGTCCGCGACATCGATGTCGACGGCAAGCGCGTTCTCGTCCGCGTTGACTTCAACGTGCCTATCAAGGATGGCGTCGTTGGCGACACCACCCGTATTAAGGCTGCCCTGCCCACCATCAACTACCTCGTTGAGCACAACGCTCGCGTCATCCTCATGAGCCACCTCGGCCGTCCCGATGGCACCGGCTTCCAGCCCGAGCTGTCCCTCGAGCCCGTCGCCAAGAAGCTTGCCGAGCTCTCTGGTCTCGACGTTGCCTTTGTCGCCGACACTTACGGCGAGAAGGCTGCCGAGGCTGTCGCTGCCGTCGAGCCGGGCAAGGTTCTCGTTCTCGAGAACGTCCGCTTCGATAAGCGTGAGAAGAAGAACGATCCCGAGATCGCCAAGAAGCTCGCTTCCTATGGTGACGTCTTCGTTCTCGATGCCTTCGGCACCGCTCACCGCGCCCAGGGTTCCGTCGTGGGCCCCGCCGCTTACCTGCCTGCCGTCGCTGGCTTCCTGCTTGAGAAGGAGGTCGACACGCTGACCGGTATCTTCGCCGAGCCCGAGCGCCCCTTCGTCGCTATCGTCGGCGGTTCCAAGGTTTCCTCCAAGATCGGCGTTCTCGATCACCTCATCGACTCCGCTGACACCCTGATTATCGGTGGCGGTATGGCCTACACCTTCTTCCTGGCTCAGGGCCTGTCCGTCGGTCAGTCCCTCAAGGAAGAGGACTGGGTCGAGCGCGCCGGCGAGATGCTCAAGAAGGCCGAGGAGAAGGGCGTCAAGATCCTGCTCCCCATCGACAACCGCGTTGCCGATCACTTTGGCGAGGACGCTGTCCCCGAGGTTGTCGCTTCCGACGCTATCCCCGACGACCGTGAGGGTATGGACATCGGCCCCAAGACCGAGGAGCTTTATGCCGAGGCCGTCAAGGGCGCCAAGACCGTGTTCTGGAACGGCCCCATGGGCGTCTTCGAGTTCGACAACTTCGCTCACGGCACCCAGGCTATCGCCGAGGCTGTCGCCGAGGCCGACTGCACCTCGATCATCGGCGGTGGCGACTCTGTCGCAGCTGTCAACAAGTTCAACCTGGCCGACAAGATGAGCTGGATCTCCACCGGTGGTGGCGCTTCCATGGAGCTCGTCGAGGGTAAGGCCCTGCCCGGAGTGGAGGCGCTTCTCGATGCCTAATCGCACCCTTCTTATCGCTGGTAACTGGAAGATGAACAACGACGTCGCCGAGGCCGCCAAGCTCGCCGACGAGCTGGCTCAGGCTCTGCCCGAGGTTCCGGCTGGCGTCGAGGTGCTCGTCTGCCCTCCGACCATCGACATCACCACGGTTCATGACCGCATTCAGGCTGCCCCCATCGCCCTCGGTGCACAGAACGTGTACTGGGAGGCCAAGGGTGCCTTCACCGGTGAGTCCTCTTGTGACATGCTCAAGTCCGCTGGCTGCACCTACTGCATCATCGGCCACTCCGAGCGTCGTGACTACTTCCACGAGACCGACGACGACCAGAACAAGAAGGCCAAGGCTCTCGTTGCCGCCGGTCTTGTTCCCGTCTTCTGCTGCGGCGAGTCCCTCGAGGTCCGCGAGGCTGGCACCTATGTCGAGCACGTTGTGAACCAGGTCAAGGCTGGCCTTGCTGGTCTTGAGATCACCTGCCCCAAGCAGGTCGTCGTCGCCTACGAGCCCATCTGGGCCATTGGCACCGGCAAGACCGCTACCGCCGAGGACGCTCAGGAGGTCTGCGGCGCTATCCGTGAGACCCTCAAGGAGATGTTCGGCGAGGAGCTCGCTAACGGCATCCGCGTTCTCTATGGTGGCTCTGCCAAGCCTGGCAACATCGCTGAGCTCGTCGCCAAGCCCGACGTTGACGGCGCCCTCGTGGGCGGCGCTTCGCTCAAGGCTGCCGACTTCGCCTCTATGGTCGTCAAGGCAGGCGAGTAGGACATATGGCACAGCGTCATCTTCCTGCACTCCTGATTATCATGGATGGCTGCGGCCTTGCTCCAGCCGATGGTGAGAACGCCGTCGCCGCTGCCAAGACGCCCTTCCTTGATAGCCTGTACGAGAAGTACCCCCACACCACGCTCGGCGCTTCGGGCGAGGACGTGGGCCTTCCCGACGGCCAGATGGGCAACTCCGAGGTAGGCCACCTCAATATCGGTGCCGGCCGCATCGTGTTCCAGGAGCTTTCGCGCATCAACAACGCCATCAAGGACGGCTCTATCGCCAAGAACGAGGTCTTCGTCAAGGCTATGGACGACGTCAAGGCTGACGGCAAGACTCTCCACCTCATGGGCCTTATGAGCCCTGGCGGTGTTCATTCTCACATGAACCACGTCGAGGCCCTGGTCAAGATGGCTGCCGAGCACGGTGTCAAGACCGTTCGCGTCCACGCCTTCATGGATGGCCGCGACGTTGACCCGCAGTCCGGCGCTGGCTACATGAGTGAGTTCTGCGCCTTCCTGGCTAAGATCTCCGAGGAGACCGGTTGCGACGCTCGCGTTGCCACCGTCTCGGGCCGTTATTGGGCCATGGACCGCGATAATCGTTGGGAGCGCATCCAGCGCGCCTACGACGTCATGGTCAACGCGTCCGATGCCGATGTCGACCCCGTTGCCGGTATCAAGGCCTACTACGAGAAGGATCCGCGCGGCGACGAGTTCATCGAGCCCTTCGCTGCCCACAACGAGGGCATCCACGAGGGCGACGCGGCCATCTTCTTCAACTTCCGTCCCGACCGCGCTCGTCAGATGACCCGCGTGTTCACGGACAAGGAGTTCGACGGCTTTGAGCGCGAGCAGATCAAGCTTTCGCACTTTGTGACGATGACCGAGTACGATCCAACGTTTGACGTCGAGGTCGCCTTCGCCAAGACGTTCCCCGAGAATGTTCTGGCCGACGTCATCGCAGCCAACGGCCTGAAGCAGCTGCACACCGCCGAGACCGAGAAGTACGCTCACGTGACGTTCTTCCTCAACGGTGGCATCGAGGAGCCCAAGGAGGGCGAGGAGCGCGTGCTCGTCGCTTCCCCCAAGGTTGCCACCTACGATCTGCAGCCCGAGATGAGCGCTCCCGAGGTTACCGAGAAGCTCGTCGCCGCAATCAACGAGGATCGCGCTGATTTCTACATCGTGAACTTCGCGAACTGCGACATGGTTGGCCATACCGGCGTGTTCGACGCCGCCGTCAAGGCTGTCGAGGCCGTTGACGATGCCCTGTCCAAGGTTGTCCCGGCGATTCTCGCCAAGGGCGGCTTTGCGCTGATCACCGCCGACCACGGCAACGCCGATCACATGTTTGACGTCGCTTCCGACGGTTCCAAGCATCCGTTTACGGCTCACACCACCAACCGCGTGCCGTTCATCATCGTTGATGAGAAGGCACAGCTTACCGGTATCGAGGACGGTCGTCTCTCCGATATCGCTCCGACTATGCTCACCATGGCTGGTCTTGAGCCTTCCGCCGAGATGACGGGCCGCGTGCTCGCCACCGAGGCCTAAGAGAAAACGCCAAGCGTTTCTTTGAAAAGGGGTTGTCCGTATTCGGGCAACCCCTTTTTTCTGCCATTTGGGGACGGGGTAGAAATGGTAGAAATATTTTTCCTCTAAAGCTTGACTTCCCGTTTGCCTGTGATGGTTTGCCGCTGGCTAGTTTTCTTTCGTTGCCAACCTTGTATTAATGCCTATCTGGGTAGAGTTTGATGCAAACATGCATGCGGATTGTGAGGTCCAGCAATGACAAGGCAGGCCAGAGTAAAGTCCCCCTACGGCTATTACCATGTGATGATGAGAGGCTGTGGCAAGCAGTACCTATTCGAAGAGGATTATCAACGCAGGTTTTTCATGTCCGTAGCGGGTGAAGCATGCACGCAGTACAAGGCTTCGTTATGCGCCTGGTGCCTCATGGACAACCATGTGCATATGCTGCTTTCTGATCGCGAGGACCATATGTGGGAGGTCGTCCATTACATAGGAACCCTCTATGGTCAGTTTTTCAACAGGGTGACCGGACGCTGCGGCCCCGTATTTCAGGATCGCTACAAAAGTAAGCCTATTGAGTCTAATGACTATTTTATGCAGGCAATTCGCTACATTCACGATAATCCGATTGAGCTTGGTTGCCGCCCGGAGGCCTACCAATGGAGCAGCTATCAAGCCTACCTTGGTGAAGGCGGCCACCTGGATCGGAGCATCCTATTTAGTCTAATCGGCGGACGGGGAAATTTTGAATCCTTTAGCAAATCGGGCCGCAAGGATACCTATGTATTGAATTCTGGCCGTTCGATGACGGTATTTGAGCAGGAGCGCAAGGCTAGGGGAGTCCTGGACGGCATGGATCCCCATGATGTTATGGGGCTTCCCGGTCCATTTGAACGTGCCGAAGCTGTTCGCAGGCTGTATGAGGCTGGCTTTAGTGAACGACAGATTGGCCGTCTTACGGGGCTTGGACGCTATGTCGTTCAAAATGCCCTCAAATCACTTTAATAGATGAAAATCAAGAGCTATTTCTGCCATTTCTACCCCGTCCCCGAGTGGCGGGTAGGGGAGAGCGGGGGTTGTGGTACAGTACTGGAGTTTGAATTGTTCTATTAAGGAGCTTATCTATGGGTCCGTTCCAGATTCTTCTGTTTGTCGTTTGGGCTGTTTCTGCCGTGGCGCTGACGATTCTCGTCCTGATGCATTCCGGTAAGGGCACCGGCGTTTCGGATATGATCGCTAGCTCGCTGTATAACTCCAGCTCTGCCACGGGCGTCATGGAGCAGAACCTCGATCGCCTGACGGTAATTATGGCCGTCGTTTTTGCCGTGTGCGTCGTCCTGTGCATGTTCTTCTTCCCGCAGGGCATCGTCGGCTTCTAAGCACGAGCCGCATAAAATAATTGAAAAGGGTTCCGCAAGTGCGGGACCCTTTTTGTTTACAAATTTGTAACAGAGTCAAAATATCCCCACATACTTCGCCCAACTAAAGAAATTCTTGACCGTTGACCGGAATTAGCCCCAAATCGTGCATAAAATGCGCTACTGTATTACGAAACGTTGGTCCGTTGTGCATAACCAGCCATAGCGACGGGCGACGTTTTTATGGTTCGGATCGGATTGTCTCGACATGTGTCCGACTGAACATTTCTTTGTCCTATCTCATAAGGAGGATGGCATGGCTGATTCTATGTTCCACCAGCCCGTTATGGGTCGTCGCGCCTTCGTTGGCGGTACCCTTGCTGCGAGCTCCATGGCTTTTCTTGCCGCATGCGGCAAGAAGGGTGGCGACGCTTCCGGTTCTGAGTCCGGTTCGACGCTGAACTTCTACATCAACAACCCGGTCTGCATCGACCCCTACAACGTCCAGGAGGACCAGGGCACTCAGGTCGAGTACCAGCTCTTTGACGCTCTGACCTCTTACGACGCCGAGAAGGGCGAGATCGTTCCGCTGGCTTGCGAGTCCTTTGAGTCCAATGACGACGCCACCGAGTTTACCTTCAAGATCAAGAAGGCCAAGTTCCACAACGGTGACGACGTTACCTCCAAGTCCTTCAAGCTCGGTTGGGAGCGTCTGGTCAACACCAAGTCGGCCATCGCTACCGAGTACGGCCCTTCCGAGGTCTCCTATCACCTTTCCATGGTCGAGGGTTATGACGACCTGCTTGCCGGTAACGCTACCGAGCTCAGCGGTGTTACGTGCCCCGACGATGAGACCCTCGTCGTCAAGCTGTCTTCCGCTTACGCTGACTTCCCCTTCGTCGCCTCTCATCCGGCTCTGGCCCCGGTTCCCGAGTGCGCCGAGTCCGATGTCAAGAGCTTCTATCTTGCCCCGGTCGGTAACGGCCCGTTCATGATGGACGGCAAGTGGGAGGATGGCCAGGAGATCAACGTCAAGAAGTTCGACGATTACTATGGCGACAAGGCCAAGATCGATGGCATCCACTTCCAGGTCATCAAGGACATGGAGACCGCTTACAAGGAGTTCCAGGCCGGTAACCTCGATGTCTGCGACGTTCCCGTCGCTCAGATCGATGCCGCCAAGAAGGATCGCGGCGTGTCCAAGGACGGCTACACCATGGGTGACGGCGAGCGCATGCTGCTCGGCGCCGAGCCTTCCACCTACTACCTGACCTGCAACAACACGGCCGAGCCGTTCAACAACGCTGACCTGCGTAGGGGTATCTCCCTGGCCATTAACCGTGAGGCCATCTGCAAGACCATCTTCAAGGGTACCCGTACCCCCGCCGACGGCATTGTTCCTCCGGGCATCGATGGCTACAAGGAGGGCGCATGGGAGTTCTGCGCCTACGACGTCGACAAGGCTAACGAGTACCTCGACAAGGTTGCTCCTGCCGGTGCCAACGGTGACCGTGGCATTAGTGTGACCCTTTCCTACAACCAGGACGGTGGCCACAAGGAGATCATGGAGTCCATCATCGGCGACCTCGCCAAGGTTGGCGTTACCGCTGTCTCCGATACCCCCGAGTGGTCTGCCCTGCTCGAGCAGTATCAGAACTTTAACTATCAGTTCGGTCGTCTGGGCTGGATTGCCGACTACCCGATCATGGACAACTTCCTGTATCCGCTGTTCCACTCCGACTCCCTCGGTGGCGACAACCGCTCTGGTTACAACAACCCCGAGTTCGACGCCAAGGTCGACGAGGCTCGCACTACGGTTGACGACAAGGAGCGCGTCGCTAAGATGCAGGAGGCCGACGCAATGGTCGCTGCCGACTGCCCGGTCATCCCGGTGATGTTCTACACGCACACCATCGCCGGCTCCGATCGCATCAAGCACCTCTATGTCGATCCGCAGAAGCACGCCGATCTGGGTACCGCTGAGCTCGCTTAAGAGTTTGCAGCTTCCGTGAGGGTCAAGTATTTACGTAGACCTCATGGGAAACATACAGTTCTCCCTAACCTGGGGTAAACTGGCTGATGGTAATTTTGGGATGCCGGTCTGGCGATCGGCATCCCATTTAGGTTAATCCCTAGATAGGGGAGTGGTATGGGTAAGTACATCGTTAAACGTGTGCTTCAGTTCATCCCGGTGTTTTTGGGCGTTACGCTGATTCTGTTCGCCCTCCAGAATATCGTGCCGGGAGATCCGATCAAGCTGATCGGTGGAGACAAGGCTCTGTCCCCCGAGGTGGAGCTTCAGCTTCGTGTTCGCTATCACCTGGTCCAGACGGACGAGGACGGCAACGCGATCCTTGACGAGAACGGCGACCCCGTTCAAACGTCGCTCGTGGACCGTTACTTGTATTACATGAACGGCCTGCTTCATGGCGATCTGGGCAATTCGTATCAGCGCAAGCTGCCGGTTACGGAAATCTTCGCCCAGAAGTATCCGTATACGGTCAAACTTGCCGCGTGCGCCATCGTACTCGAGGCGATCATGGGTATCGGTGCGGGTATCATTTCGGCGGTAAAGCGTTATTCCTTCTGGGATATTTTGGTAACGCTCACCACGTCGATCCTCGTTGCGGTCCCGGCCTTCTGGCTCGGTATGTTGTTGCAGCTGTTCTTTGGCGTCATCCTCAAGGACGCCACGGGCGGTGCATTCTCCATGCCGATCTCGGGTGCCGGTGGTTCCAGCTCTCAGTATCAGGATTGGATGCACTATGTGCTTCCGACCATTACGCTGGCTTCGGTTTCGACCGCTTACGCTGCCCGCATTATGCGCTCGCAGCTGCTTGACGTCATGAACCAGGATTACATCCGTACGGCAAAGGCCAAGGGTCTCTCCAATCGTGCGATCATCATCAAGCATGCGCTTAAGAATGCACTCATCCCCGTCGTTACCTATATTGGTGTCGACTTTGGTGGCATGCTTTCGGGCGCCATCCTGACCGAGACGGTCTTTAACTGGCCCGGTATCGGCTATGAGGTCTATCGCGCCATTAGCATGCGTGACTGGCCCATCGTTATGGGCGGCGTTACGCTCATCGTTGTCGTCGTCATGGTGATCAACCTGCTCGTCGACATTAGCTATGCATTCCTCGACCCGCGCATCCGCCTTGGCGGTCCGTCGGATAAGGCCTAAGGGAGGTACGTCTCATGCAGGAAACTGATTCTCAGTCTCAGGAGCAGGCTACCGCCACCAAGGTCGCATCTGCTCCCGCCAAGTCCCGCACGCTGTGGGGCGACGCTTTTAAGCGTCTTCGTAAGAACAAGCTCGCCGTTATCGGTGTCTGCTGGATCATCATCGTCGTTGTGGTTGCCCTGACCGCAGATCTGTGGGCTAAGCCCTGGCTCGGTTCTCCGACGGCTTCCGACTCGACCACTATGGCCGAGACGTCGCTGCTGGCTCCGTGTGCAGAGCATCCGTTTGGCACCGACGCCCTTGGTCGTGACATTCTTGTCCGCGTTATCTACGGTGCGCGCGTTTCGCTGTCCGTCGGAATTATGGCCACCGCGATCTCCACGCTGATTGGTCTGGTCATGGGTGCTCTGGCCGGTTTCTACGGCGGCATCTGGGATACGATCATCATGCGCTGTGCGGACATCTTCCTGGCGTTCCCGTACGTGCTGTTCGTTGTCGCCATGATCGCCGTTATCGGCCGTGGTCTTCAGAACGTCTTTATCGCCATCGGTATTCTCGGCTGGCCTTCGATTGCGCGCGTCTTCCGCTCTGCGATCTTGACCGTCAAGGAAAACGACTATGTTGATGCTGCGCGCGCGATGGGTGCATCTGATGCTCGTATCGTTGTACGCCACATCTTCCCGAACTCCGTCGCCTCCATCGTGGTCTACGCGACCATGAACATTGGTGGCGCCATTCTGACCGAGTCCGCTCTGTCCTTCCTCGGCATGGGCGTTATTCCGCCTACGCCTTCGTGGGGCTCCATGATTCAGGACGGTCAGCAGTATCTTCTGACCGCTCCCTGGATGATGATCATGCCCGGTCTGGCAATTCTCTCGACGGTGCTCGCCTTCACCCTGCTGGGTGACGGTCTGCGCGACGCCCTCGACGTCAAGATGAAGGACGCATAAGGATGAAGAAGAACAAGAACTATGTGGACCTGAAGGACCAGCCGGTTCCTGAGGGCCAGCATCTGCTCGAGGTCGATGACCTTAAGATGTATTTCCACACCGAGGATGGCGTTGTTCGCGCTGTCGACGGTGTCTCCTACACGCTCGATCGCGGCGAGACCCTGGGCGTCGTCGGTGAGTCCGGCTCCGGTAAGTCCGTGACCGCCATGACCATCATGGGCCTCATCTCGATGCCTCCGGGAAAGATCGAGGGCGGCGACGTTCGCTATCGCGGTCGTTCTATCCTCGAGATGACCGAGGAGGAGATGCAGCACATTCGCGGCAACGACATCGCGATGATCTTCCAGGATCCTATGACCTCCTTGAACCCGGTCTATAAGATCGGCAAGCAGGTGGGCGAGGGCCTTCGTCTGCACCGTGGCTACTCCAAGCAGGAGGCGCTCAAGCGCGCTACCGAGCTTTTGGACCTCGTGGGTATCCCCGAGCCCGAGAAGCGCGTCAATGAGTATCCGCACCAGTTCTCCGGCGGTATGCGTCAGCGTGTCATGATCGCTATGGCTCTTGCCTGCGATCCCGATATCCTGATTGCCGACGAGCCCACGACGGCTCTGGACGTTACCATTCAGGCTCAGATTATCGAGCTCATGCAGGAAATGCAGGAGAAGAACGGCAACGCCATCATCATGATTACCCATGACCTGGGCGTCGTTGCCGATATGGCTGATAAGATCATGGTTATGTACGCCGGCCGTCCCGTCGAGTTCGGTACTGCTGAGGAAATCTTCTACGAGAGTCGCCACCCCTACACCTGGGGCCTTATCCGCTCCATCCCGGAGCAGGCCATCGAAGAGAAGAAGCCGCTTACGCCGATTCACGGCAACCCGCCTTCGCTCATGAACCTGCCTGAGGGCTGCGTCTTCTCTCCTCGTTGTCCCTATGCGACGGACAAGTGCCGCAAGCAGCGCCCCGAGCGCGTTGTCACCGAGTCTGGTCATTACTCTGCGTGCCACTACTCCGGTGACCCCGAGTTCCTCAAGAACGCTCCTGAGACGTCCCGTACGCGCAAGGATTCCAAGAAGGGAGGCGAGGCGTAATGGCAGATACCAACGAGCGTACTCCGCTGCTGAAGGTCGAGCACCTCTCTAAGGAGTTCCCCGCTGAGTCCGGCATGTTCGCCAAGCGCTTCTCCAAGCGTGTTGTCTCTGCAGTAAATGACATTTCGTTCGAGATTTATCCGGGCGAGACCTTTGGTCTGGTTGGTGAGTCTGGTTGCGGTAAGTCCACGACGGGTCGCACCATCATGCGCCTGACCAAGCCGACCGCCGGTAAGGTGTTCTTCCAGGGTAAAGACGTTGCCGAGATGAGCAAGCATGAGATCAAGGACATGCGTCGCGAGATGCAGTTCATCTTCCAGGATCCCTATGCTTCGCTCAATCCCCGTATGACCATCGGCGAGATCGTCTCCGAGCCCATGACCATTCATGGCGTGGGTACCAAGGAGGAGCGTATCGAGCGCGTCCGCGAGCTGCTGGACGTCGTCGGTCTGAATCCCGAGCACATCAACCGTTATCCGCACGAGTTCTCGGGCGGCCAGCGCCAGCGTGTCGGCATCGCCCGCGCGTTCGCTCTGAAGCCCAAGCTGATTATCTGCGACGAGCCTGTCTCTGCACTTGACGTATCCATTCAGGCCCAGGTTCTGAACCTTCTTAAGGAGCTCCAGGACAAGTTCGGTACCGCATATCTGTTTATCGCCCACGACCTGTCCGTCGTGCAGCACATCTCCGATCGCGTTGCCGTTATGTACCTGGGCAAGATGGTCGAGGTTTCGGACTGGAAGACGCTCTACAGTGAGCCGCACCACCCGTACACGCAGTCGCTGCTGTCTGCCGTGCCGGTGCCCGATCCGGATATCCAGAAGACCCGCAAGCGCATCATCCTCGCCGGCGATCCGCCGTCGCCGCTGGATCCGCCGACCGGCTGCCGTTTCCACACGCGCTGCCCGATCGCGCAGGGCATCTGCTCCGAAAAGCTTCCTGAGTTTAAGGAAGTTGCCCCGGGTCACTGCTGCGCTTGTCACTTCGCGGAGCCGTTCCCGATCAAGGAATCGCACATCGACCTGTAGTCGGTTGTTTGTCCGGGCCCGTGCTGGACTTAGTTTTCAGAACGTCCTCGACCATGGAACCCCCCTTATCCTGCTCCTTCGGAGCTGCGGATAAGGGGGTTTCCTGGTCTGCGGAATGTTCTGAAAACTAAGTCCAGCACGGGCCCTGCGGTAACTCGGCAGGGGGAGTGCGATTCCTTGATCGCTCACTTAGTTTAATAAGAAATTGAGCGAGGCCGGAGCTTTAGCTCCGGCCTCCCCATATAAGGGCTCGGCAAAGCCGAGCCACCAAATTTGCATCAGCCCCCAGAACATGTTTGAGAACTGTGCCTGAAGTACGTATTTGCAGGCCCCGTATCGGTGGTGCCTCCCGGCGCATTCCGCAGGGGGAGCGATATTTTGCAGCATGAAGTGCGTAGCAAAATATCGCTCATGCCCGAGGACGCGCTGGGAGGCAACACCGATACGGGGCCGGACATATCGATTTACCAGCGCATTTACAAATTCGTAAACTTTTTTCAAAAAAGTGCTTGCACAGTTCTCGAATCATAGGTTATTATCTTCCTCGTTGAACGCGCGGGTCCAACAAAACGAACTGCGAATCAACAACATAGCATGTCGGAGTGGCGGAATTGGCAGACGCGCTAGCTTGAGGTGCTAGTGACCGCTTTTTGGTCATGCGGGTTCAAGTCCCGCCTCCGACACCATCGCATTTCAGAAGCCTCTTCGGAGGCTTTTTTGTTACCGATAGACGGTGAGGTCCACGATGGAAACGCTTGAGCGCAACGAGTGGGCAGACGTTGCCCAACTGGTCGAGATCACGAGCGATGCTGTCATCATCTGTGAGCTCGACGGAACCATTCTGCATGTGAATAATCGTTTGCTCGACCTGATGTGCGAGGAACGCGCTGACGTCATCAGCGGTGATGTCAAAGACGTTCTGTACTCGTCTGCCTTTGAGCGCGCGACCGAACATCGCCTGCCGTTTGAGACCGATGGCTCCGAGAGCGAGCTGATGCTCAAGCTGAGCGACGGGTCTTTTATTCCCGTCTTGGTTCGCGCGGGTTCCGTTACGCCTCCGCGTATCTTTGGACGTCGTGCACCGCGTGTCCTGGTGGCGCTTCACAGCATCGAAGAGCAGTATTCCCACGATCGTCAGCTCAAACGTGCGCTATCGGAGCTTAGGGTGGCGAATAAACGCCTTTCGGGTACCCTTTCAGTCATTATGAGTACCGTGGGCTCCGATGAGCTCCCCAGCTTGCTCGATACCGTTTTGAATCAGCTCGTTGGAACGCTCGATGCCTCCGGTGCGGCTATCTATTTTTCCGAGAGCGGCGGCTTTAAGCTCCGCGGTGTTTCTAAGGAGCTTGAGGACAGCTATCTGCCCGAGTTTATGCCGTACGGCGCGGGCATTCCGACCTACGTACTTCGCGAGTCGCGTGCCTGTCGCCTGTCGATCCAGCAGGACCTTGAGGGCGACCGGGTTGCTTCGGGTATGTTCATGGATTTGGACAATCGTTCCAAGCACTTGCTGCGCGTGCAGGATATGCCCCCATATCGCAGCGAGATCTGTCTTCCTGTGTTTTACGGCACGCAGGTCCTTGGCGTGTTGGAAGTTGGCTGGAAACGCCCCCAGGCGCCACTTGCCTATGACGTGAACGTGCTCGAGGTCATCTGCGATTACCTGTCTATTCAGCTGGTCGGCATGGCGTCGAGCTTACGTTCGCGCCGCACGGCGGAGCTCGGCCGCTCGCTCAATTTGCTGCGCGACGAACTGTTTACCTATCTCGATGATCCCGTTGCCGCCTCGCGAGCGGTGTCGACGGAAATCTGCACGGTGCTCAATTGTCATTTCTGCCCCGTGGAGTATGATGCGGGCCTCGAAACCTATGTCATCGATTTTGAGGGCGGCAGTCGTGTGCCGTTGCCGGGCGATCCGGAGTCGCTCTTCTTTTCCACCACCGCACCAGCTGCGCGTTTGGGGGTCGCTTCCGATGGTTTTGAGCCGTCGGTGCTGGGCGGTGCGAGTGCTGTTGATCTTAAGCATGTGCGCTTGACCCGCGTCGACGAATCCATGCCTATGGGCGGATGGTTGAGGGCTCATGGCCTGCCGTGCCAGGGCCTCTATGTCGATTCCGGCTTCGAGGCGGGACGCGTTCGCTCGGAGGGCGGCGGTCGGCGGAACAACGATGCGATCGTTCCCGCTGATATCGCCAAGGGGCCGACGAGGCGCGCTTTGCTGCTCCGCGATGGCAGCCAAGAACCAATTGACGACCTTGAATACGACTACCTGGTGCATCTGGCGCATGACTTTGAGCTGATCTATGAAGGCGAGTCTCAAAAGCGCGAAGAGCGTCATATCGCTCAGACGCTTCAGATTGGCATGAGAAATTCGCTTGGTGACGTTCCGGGCATTGCAACCGATTCGGTATACCTATCGGCAACGAATTCTGCGTTGGTCGGCGGCGACTTCTATACGCTTGTCCGTCTTCCCGACGATTGTGCCGTAATGATTTTGGGCGATGTGTCCGGCAAGGGGATTGAGGCGGCGTCGATGTCGGCACTCGTCAAGACGGCGCTGACGGCCTATGCCTGGGAGGGTGCAGGGCCTGCCCGTATGGCACGCTCGCTCAATAGCATGCTCATGGGCTTTTCGAGGGTCGAGACGTTTGTGACGGCGTTTATCGCCAAGATCGATCTTAAAGCGGGCCGCGCTACTTATTGCTCTGCGGGACATCCTCCCACTATGGTCATTAGGCCGTCGTCGACGCCGCGTGGCGGCGGCGAGACCTGCGGGGGAGAAGTGGAGCTCCTTGGGTGCCAATCGGGCGTGATCGGTGCCTTTGAGAGCATGGTCTACGAGACGGGCGTGTTTACATTCGCTCCTGGTGACATGCTATTTATGTATACCGACGGAACAATCGAAGCACGTGATCGCTCGGGTGCTTTCTTTGGCGAGCAGCGCCTTCGTGACCTTCTGCTCTCTGTCTCGGGTGAGGGCGTATCGGGAATCTGCGGTAAGGTCTTGGGCGAGCTTGATCGCTTTACCGAGTCGGCGCTGGACGATGACATCGCACTGGTCTCCCTTGAGTTTTTACGGGGTCGATCGTAGGTCACGACGCCTGACGGGCGAAATCTGCGCGGTTGCAGATACGTGTGCATCGAGCGAGCTCTTTTGGGGAACCATGGTCGTATGAATGAGTGGAATGACATAGCGGTTTTGACGCCACCGGGCGATATCGACATCGCCTCGGTGCCCGCACTGCGCCGACGGTTGGATAATTTGATCGACCGGGGCGTGCGTCGTGTTGTCATCAATTGCCAGGCCGTGGGCTTTATCGACTCGACGGGTTTGGCGTTTTTGCTTACACGTGCTAGAGAGCTTATGAGGCATGAGGGACTGCTTTCGCTCGTTAACGCCTCCGATGGGGTCGTTCGCTTTTTGGAAATTGCCCGACTTGTCGACATCCTGCATGTCGCGGGCCCGGCGCGGGAGTCGATTCCCGCCATTCCGGTGGGGGAGTTGCCGCGATGGAGCAAGAGCGTCGAAGTGCAGCGAGGCATCGAGAATCTCCCGTATTATCGGCACCGTGTGGCCGAGCTCCTCGAATCGCTTCCCCTGAGGCGTGATGAGCGCTATGACGTCGCATTGGCGTTGGGGGAGGCATTGGGTAACGCGTATGACCATGCGGGCGGTGTTGGCTGCATCCTGACGGTTCAGGCCTATGGGGACCGTGTTGTGCTCGAGGTGCTTGATCGGGGCGCTGGCTATTCTATCGATGGGGCGAGCGAACCGGTAACATCCGAGGAACGCGGACGCGGTATCAAGCTTATGCGCATGCTCGTCGATAACGTGGAGGTTGCCTGTCGCACGGATGGCGCTGGCACACGCGTTCGGATGGTGAAGCTGTTTAGCTCGGCATTGGAATCGTGCGCATAGCGCCTTGACTTGGCGTTATTTACCTGCATGAACTTGCTTTGGGCAACTTTTTTGAAAAAAGTACTTGCGTCTTTAGGACAACTCGCGTAAATTAATAACCCGCAAGCGGACATGGCTCAGTTGGTAGAGCACAACCTTGCCAAGGTTGGGGTCGCGGGTTCGAGCCCCGTTGTCCGCTCCATTTGGGCGTTTAGCTCAGGGGGAGAGCGCTTCCCTGACACGGAAGAGGTCAGAAGTTCAAATCTTCTAACGCCCACCAAATGTTCGCAGTCCAGAGGCTTTGCTTCTGGACTGTTTTGTTTTATGCCGCCAAACATGCCAGCAAATTTTGATCCAAGGTCTGTATGCGATGGTCTTCGTATCCCGTAGGGGTGCCGGCAGATTGCATACGTCCTGGCCGAGCGTGACCGCAACATGTTGGTCAAGCATAATCTTTTGGATTCTTTTGGCGTGAGTGGCTTGGTTTTAGTAGGATTTGTCAGTGGCTTGACTAAGGGGGTTTTATAGCTGCCATGCAGGTAGCCGTGTTGGTAACGTTTTACCGACTTGTCAAATACCCCTCATTTATAATGCGTCTGCAAAATGACTAATTGCTTTGACCTGCTGAAACACTATATGTTGTGTTTGACCTAAAAAAAGAATACAGGATATAGATGCATCTTTGTCGTATGATAGATGGCGGACAGAGAACGAAGACCTTAATTGCCTCTTTTGAACGTGTCCTTGAGCCGCTTGATCGGCTCCTGGGAATGTCCGCATAGAGGCTTATGGTTTATCGAGAACACAGATTGCGCGACGGCGCCGCAAGACAGGGGCAAGCCCTGCCGGGCATCGTTTGGCTCTGAAGCGCAATGAGGCTACGACGCGAAAGAGGCAAGAGGATGAAGATCATCAAGCGCAGCGGCACCGAGGTTGTCTTTGACATCGATAAGATTGTCAATGCCATCCGCGCCGCTAACTTGGAGGTCGAGGAGAGCTCTCGTCTAACCGACCGCCAGGTGGTTTATGCGGCACAAAACGTCGCCGAGGCATGCGAGAACGCGGGCCACACCGTTTCGGTCGAGGAGATCCAGGATTTGGTCGAGGACGAGATCATGCGTCTCGACTGCTACGAGGTTGCCCGCCACTACATCATCTATCGCTATGTTCAGAGCCTGAAGCGCCAGAAGAACACGACCGATGACAAGATCCTGTCGCTGATCGAGTGCAATAACGAAGAGGTCAAGCAGGAGAACTCCAACAAGAACCCGACCGTCAACTCCGTTCAGCGCGACTATATGGCTGGCGAGATTTCCAAGGACCTGACCCAGCGCGTGCTGCTGCCTCAGGAGATCGTGGATGCCCATAATGAGGGTCTGATCCATTTCCACGATTCGGATTACTTTGCCCAGCATATGCACAACTGCGATCTGGTGAACCTGGAGGACATGCTCCAGAACGGCACTGTTATTTCGGGCACGCTGATTGAGAAGCCGCACAGCTTCTCGACCGCCTGCAATATTGCGACGCAGATTATCGCCCAGGTTGCTTCCTCCCAGTACGGCGGCCAGTCCATCTCGCTGACCCATCTTGCCCCCTTTGTTGAGGTGAGCCGTCAAAAGATTCGTGGCGAGGTCGCCCGCGAGCTCGAGGAGCTCGGCGTTTCCGCATCTCCCGAAAAGGTTCGCGAGGTCGTTGAGGATCGCCTGCGTGACGAGATCCGTCGCGGCGTCCAGACGATTCAGTATCAGGTCGTGACCCTTATGACCACCAATGGCCAGGCGCCGTTCGTGACGGTCTTTATGTATCTTAACGAGGCCCGTACGCCTCAGGAGAAGCACGACCTTGCCATGATCGTGGAGGAGACGCTTCGCCAGCGCTACGAGGGCGTTAAGAACGAGGCCGGCGTGTGGATTACCCCGGCATTCCCCAAGCTTATCTATGTACTCGAGGACGATAACGTTCACGAGGATTCCCCGTACTTCTACCTGACCCAGCTGGCTGCCAAGTGCACCGCCAAGCGCATGGTGCCCGATTACATCTCCGAGAAGAAGATGCGCGAGCTCAAGCTGTCTAAGGGCGAGACCGCCGGCAACGGCGATTGCTACACCTGCATGGGTTGCCGCAGTTTCCTGACGCCCGACCGTTCGGGCAACGGTTTTAACAACGTTGCCAACGCGCTGAACTACGACCCGAACAAGCCCAAGTACTATGGTCGCTTTAACCAGGGCGTTGTGACCATCAACCTGCCTGATGTCGCACTGAGCTCGCACCAGGATATGGACAAGTTCTGGAAGATCTTCGATGAGCGCCTTGAGCTGTGCCACCGTGCCCTGCTGTGCCGTCATGAGCGCCTGATGGGTACACTTTCTGACGCCGCGCCGATTCTTTGGCAATACGGCGCCCTGGCGCGTCTGAAGAAGGGCGAGACGATCGACAAGCTGCTCGTGGGCGGATACTCTACGATCAGCCTGGGCTATGCCGGCCTGTATGAGTGCGTTAAGTACATGACGGGTCACAGCCACACCGAGAAGGAGGGCACGCCGTTTGCCATGGCCGTCATGCAGCACATGAACGACAAGTGCGCCGAGTGGAAGGCCGAAAGCGATATCGACTTCTCGCTGTACGGCACCCCGCTTGAGTCGACGACCTACAAGTTTGCCAAGTGCCTGCAGCGCCGTTTTGGCATTATCCCGGGCGTGACGGACAAGGGCTACATTACCAACAGCTATCACGTCCATGTGTCCGAGGAGATCGACGCATTCGACAAGCTCAAGTTCGAGGGTATGTTCCAGCAGCTTTCGCCGGGCGGTGCCATCTCCTACGTCGAGGTTCCCAACATGCAGGACAACCTCAAGGCTGTCATTCGCGTGATGCAGTACATTTACGACAACATCATGTACGCCGAGCTCAACACCAAGAGCGACTACTGCCAGGTGTGCGGCTACGACGGCGAGATTAAGATTGTCGAGGATGACGGCAAGCTGGTGTGGGAGTGCCCCAATTGCGGCAACCGTGACCAGGAGAAGATGAACGTCGCCCGTCGTACGTGCGGCTACATCGGTACCCAGTTCTGGAACCAGGGTCGAACCGAGGAGATCCGCGACCGCGTGCTGCATCTCTAATACCGCTCCGGGGCTGAGCCGAGAGGGTCGCTTGGGCATTTGCTCGCTATTTCGGACAGTCCTGCGCAAGACGAAGGCCACATTAAGTGGCCTTCTTTGCGTGCGGAACTCATATCGAGCAAAAGCCCAAGCGGCCCTCTCGGCTCAGCCAAGTTGATGTAGCTGAGATGCAGCATGCGGTCTGCTCACTCCTCGAAGTTCTTAGCGGAAATAATTTGAGCTGCAGCTGCGATTTACTTGCGATGGCGGTTGAGCTGCAGCTGAGTATTTATTGGACCTCGAACCCTATGCTCGATGTTCGCTTCGTTCATTGAGTTACCCTTTGCATGAGGCCGGGACATATCGTCCCGCCCGCAGTTTCGCAGGCCGAAGGCCGAGAATGTTTGAGGACGGGAAGATATGTCCCGGCCTCCCGGGAGAGTTACTTATGAACTACGCGAACATTAAGTATTTCGATATTGCTGATGGTGAAGGCGTTCGTACTTCTCTGTTTGTGAGCGGGTGCCGCCGTGGGTGCAAGAATTGCTTTAACTCTGTCGCGTGGGACTTTGCTGCGGGCGAGCCGTTCGATCGCGCCGTCGAGGATAAGATTATCGAGAGTCTCGATCATCCCTTTATCGATGGCCTGACGATTCTGGGTGGCGAGCCTATGGAGCCCGAGAATCAGGCGGGGCTTGTTGACTTTATCGAGCGCGTGCGTGCGGCCTATCCTGCTGGGTCGGGCAAGACCATTTGGTGCTTTACCGGTGACGTGCTCGAGGAGCTTATGCCGGGTGGCCGTCATCATACCGAGGTGACGGACCGTATCCTGGCCTGCCTCGACATGTTGGTGGACGGCCCGTTCGTTCAGGATCTGTACGATATCTCGTTGCGCTTTAGGGGCTCGAGCAATCAGCGCGTGATCGACATGAACGCCACGCGCGCTCGTGCTGCACGTGAGGGCGTTGCGCTTTGCGATGCTGTGGAGCTTTGGCGGGACGATCCGGTCTATTCGACCCATACTATGTAGCTGGCAGAGGTTGCGTGCCGGCGTGGTACCATAGCGCGAACGCGAAATCGAAAAAAGTGAGGCCCAGATGGTCGATCAGGAAAAAGTCGAGACTGCCATTAAGCTGCTGCTTGAAGGTATAGGCGAGGACCCAACTCGTGAGGGCCTGCTGGAGACTCCGGCACGCGTCGCCCGTATGTATGGCGAGATTGCCGGCGGTATGGACCAGAGTGCCGAGGAGCACCTGTCCAAAACTTTTGCCGTCGCTTCGAACGATTTGGTTATCGAGCGCGACATTACGTTCTACTCGCTGTGCGAGCATCATCTGCTGCCGTTTTATGGCAAGGCCGCCATTGGTTATATCCCTAACGGTCGGGTGGCTGGACTTTCCAAGCTCGCCCGCACGGTTGAGGTCTATGCCCGTCGTCTGCAGCTGCAGGAGCAGCTGTGTGCGCAGGTTGCCGATGCCCTCATGGAGTATCTCGCTCCCCAGGGAGCGATTGTGCTCATGGAAGCTGAGCATATGTGCATGACCATGCGCGGCGTGCAAAAGCCTGGCACCAAGACCGTGACGCTCGCTCGTCGCGGCGTCTTTGAGGCCGATCCGGCGCTCGAGGAGCGATTCTTTAGGATGCTGGGACGCTAACTATGCGAGTCGTCAACGACTTTACATCGAATACTGACGAGGGAACGCCGCGTCGCGGTTTTATGGCTTCGGGCCTGGCGCCTTTTGGTGCCATGCCTCGCATTGATTACATCTGTGCCAACGGTCTGTTCCGGCGGCACCTGGGCAACATTGCACAGTTGGAATCGGGGCGCATCTTCTGCCGCCACGGTATTGACCACCTGCTGGATGTCGCTCGCATTATGTGGATCAAGAATCTCGAGGAACAGCTCGAATTTGACCGCGAGGTCATCTACGCCACGGCACTTCTTCACGATATCGGCAAAGATGAACAGTATGAATCGGGTATATCCCATGATGTTGCAAGTGAACGCGTCGCTGATGCGATTCTCGGCGGTATGCCCGATGACGTAGCGTTTGAGCCGGCCGATGCCGCAGCCATTAAGACGGCCATTCTGGGCCATCGAAAGCTGCGCGTGAACAGCCAACCGCTCGAGCGTCTGCTCTATGCAGCCGACAAAGCGTCGCGCGCCTGCTTTGCATGCCCCGCGCGCAATGCTTGCAATTGGAGCGATGATAAAAAGAACCTGTCGATTCGCGTGTAGTTAGTTTGCGCGGTCGGGGTTCTAAACGAAGGAGACGATCGCGATGAGCAACAAGAAACTGCCCGAGAATGCAACCAAGACTGAAGGCGCCGAGCTCGCCCGCCGTGGAAGGGGCGAAATATCCACCGCAACGGCGGTTCCCCACGTGAGCTATGACGATCTGCGCCATGCCGACCGTATTGTCATTGATGGGCTTGAGGTTTTTGCCAACCATGGCGTGTATCCCGAGGAGAACGCGCTGGGCCAGAAGTTCATCGTGTCCTTGGTGCTCTATGCCGATCTGCGTGCAGCGGGGGAGCACGATAACCTGGACGCCTCGATTGACTACGGCTCGGTGTGCCACGATGTCGACGGCTATCTGCGCGAACATACGTTTAAGCTCATCGAGGCGGCAGCCGAGGGGACAGCCCAGATGCTGCTGCGGCGTTATCCCTCGCTGCTTGGTGTGCGCATCAAGCTCGATAAGCCGTGGGCTCCTGTTGGCCTGCCCCTGGCAAGCTGTGGCGTCGAGATCGAGCGCGTGCGCTAGTCGACGCTAGAGCTTGTTGAGGGGTGGCTGCTTGAGCCGCTGCGACAGAGCTCTATTGTTGGGGCAGTACGTGTCGAGCAGAGCGTGAAACCGCTGATTGTGGCTTGGCTCGAGCAAGTGGACGAGCTCGTGGGCGACAACCATGTCGAGACACTCGATGGGATAGGCGGCAAGTTCGCGTGCGATGCGAATGGCTCCGGTCTTGGGCGTGCATGAGCCCCAGCGCGTTTTCATGCTGCGCACGGAGACGCGGGCCACGGTGACGCCCATTGCGATTTCGTACGCGTGCACAATGTCGCGTAGCGCTGCGGTGACCTCGGATGCATAGAGTTGGTCGATGCGGGTCTGGAGTTCTTTGGGCGTTAGACCGTCGAGGGCTGTGCGCTGCTTTGCCTGCGCGCGCTCACTTGGCTCGTCGGTACCCATAAAGCTTGCGAAGGTGGCCTGCTTGGGCCGCGGCGCGGGTGATGCAAAGTTGTGATCGAGTGCGTCCTGTACCGTGATGGGCTTGCCCCAAAGCGCAATGATGGACGAGGGGCTGAGCGGCTCTCGCGCTGTCGCCTGATGTTGCTCACGCTGGTCAAGTCGGCTGATAATCCAGGCGCTGTTGCGCTTCACAAACGCTTCGATACGCTCGCGGCTGGCGCCGAGCGGTGCGCTGGCGTGGGCCTCACCGCTCGATGTGATGCGTAGGTTGAAGTTCTTGACGCGCTTTTTGGTAACGACGACGGGGATGGATGTGCCATCCGGTCGGGATACGGTAATCGTAAATTGCTGCGTCAAAAGCGGTCCTTCAGGTTGGGGACGGGCCGGCATGTCGACCGTTCGGCATGCCGGCCCGCTCAAGGGACGTGAAATTAATAACGCTCAAAGAAGGCAAGCGCGTTATCGCTGCTGAGCTTCTGCATCACGGTCTTGCCAAAATGCTTGGAAAGCATGTTCTGGAACTCGGGCATCATGCTGGCATCGGAGAGGAAAGCGGGCACCGTGGCACCGTCCCAGTCGCCGCCGAGCGCGATGACGTCCTCGCCGCCCAGGTCGAGCCAGTGCTCGATATGTGCCGCCAGCTGGTCGAAGGTGACGTCTGCGGCGGTCTTGTCGGTTGCGTCGTTGGAAAGGAACTCACTGCAGTAGTTGAGGCCGACGATACCGCCCATGTCGCGAATGGTGCGGAACTGGTCGTCGGTGAGGTTGCGCTTGACGCCACAAACCGCACGGGAGTTGGAGTGGCTGGCGACGAAGGGGCGCGTGGCGTGGGCGACAACCTCGTCAAAGCACTCATCGTTGAGGTGGGAGACGTCGAGTACCATGCCGGCGTGCTCCATCTGCGTAAGTGCCTCGATGCCGGCAGCGGTGAGGCCGGCGTGGGTATCGTGCCCGCTCGCGAGCGGTCCCTGCGCGTTCCAGCTGAGTGACGACATAAGCACGCCCAAGCTCTTGAGCACTTCGATCAGCGCGGGGTCCTCGGCAAAAAACGTGGCGTTTTCGATGGTGTGGATGCAAGCGACCTTGCCGTCCTTGAGCGCGGGGCGAATGTCTGCGGCGCTGCGCACGTTGACCATGCGGTCGTGGTTGAGCATTGCCTGGCCGCTCATATGCGCCATGATCTGCGCCTGGAAGCGCGCGGCGTGGGCGGTGGGAATCTCGTCGGGGACAAACGTGGCGAAGCACTGTGCCCACGGCGTGTTGCCGATCTTTGTGAGCGAGATGGCGCAGGCGTTGCCCTCGATGAGGTCGAAATCTTGCGGATGCGTTTCGTCGCCGGGGAAATAACCGTCGGTGCCGGCGGTAAAGCGCAGGTCGAGATCGAGTGTGGCCCAGCCGATGCGGTCAGCGGTGTCGCAGTGTAGGTCAAATACGGGATATGCCATGGTTCCTCCGGTTGCAGCGTTTCTTTGCAAACTGTCATTGAATTGTATGGCTAGGGTATAGTTAGCGCCATATGTTCATGGCGGCCCGCGTTGTGCGCCGCCCTTATTACGGAGGTTACCATGTCCAACCAGGGCAAGAAGGTCAAGACCCATTATCGCGGCACGCTCGATGACGGCACGCAGTTCGATAGCTCCTACGATCGCGGCGAGCCGCTGGAGTTCACCTGCGGCGCCGGTCAGATGATCAAGGGCTTCGACGCCGCTGTTGTCGACATGCAGGTGGGCGAGAAGAAGACCGTGCACATTCCTGCTGCCGATGCCTACGGCGAGCACAATCCCGAGATGGTCCTGACCTTCCCGGCCGAGCAGGTTCCCAATATCGAGCAGATCGAGAAGGGCATGAAGCTCTTCCTGTCCACGCCGAGCGGCATGCCCGTCCCCGCCGTGGTCATCGACGTGACGCCCGAGGCCGTGACGCTCGACGCCAACCACGAGCTTGCCGGCAAGGACCTCAACTTTGACATCGAGCTCGTCGAGGTCGAGGGCTAGAGCATGCCTGAACGCTTGGTTTCGACGACATGCTTGGGAAATCTCAACGATCCGTCCTATGAACTCCTGCTTCGCCGGGAGCTGGGCGGTGTCTTTGAGGTCGATGAGCTACTGCTCGATTGGGACCAGGCTGATGTATGCGCGTTTGCGGGCGTGACGGAGCTGGGGCGCACGATCGATGTTCGGCTGGATGCTACCGACGGTGGTCGTCTTGCCGATGGCGACGTGCTCGCCATTGACCGTTCGGGCGTGGTGCCCGTGGCGGTTGTCGTGCGCCTGCGCAGCGCCGAGGTTTATTTGGTCGAAGTCGACCGCATGGATCCGATTGCGCTCGCGCATGCGTGCTGGGAGATCGGCAACATGCATGCGCCGCTCTTCCGGGGCGACTCGGACGAGCATACCGTGCGCATGTATACGCCGGTGCAGCCTGTTTTGGGCCGCATGCTCCGGGGTATCGAGGGTGTTCGGCTCTCGGTGGTTACCCGTGAGCTCGATACGGACCGGCGCTTTGCGTCGAGTGCGGCGGAGGTCGTCGTTAGCATGGCTCCGGACTTTACCATCGTAAAAAAGACGCGCGGCTAAGCGCGCGTATGCGCAAGACGGGCTTTGAGGGGCGACCAATCAAGGTCCGTCTTGCTGTTGATAGGAGGCTTTGGGGAAGCGTATGGGTCTTGAGGGAATCAAGCTGATTGCATGCGATTTGGACGGCACGTTGCTGCATCCGGGGGAGCGCGAGCCGCGTCCTGAGGCCTTTGAGCTTATCGATGAGCTGCATCGTCGCGGTATCGTGTTTATGCCGGCGAGTGGCCGTCAATATGCGAGCTTGCGCTACCTGTTTGCCCCGGTGGCCGATGAGCTCGCCTATGTATGCGAAAACGGAGCCCTGGTGATGAGCGAGGGGCGCGCCGTTGTCAAGCGTTCCATGGAGCGCAGTCTTGCTATGGATATCGCGAATGCCGTGGTTGCGTATCCCCATGCCGACGTGACCCTTTCGTGTGAGGGGCACCTCTACACCATGAGCGGCAACGATGCGTTCGTCGACCATTTGCGCTATGAGGTCCACTGCGATGTGGCGGTGGTCGACCGTCCCGAGGACATCGACGAGGACGTCATTAAGATTGCCTTCCAGACGCCCGAGGTGGATCAGCCGGCGGCGCTGGAGCATTTTGAGCGCCTCTTTAGCGACCGTGTCGACGTGATGACGTCGGGAACCGAATGGACGGACTTTATCGGTTTCGGTTCGGGCAAGGGCTCCGCGCTTGCCGATTACGGTCGTGCCCTGGGTATTTCGCCCGATGAGATGATGGCGTTTGGCGACAATGAGAACGATCGCGACATGCTCAACGTCGTGGGCCATCCCTATCTGATGGAGAGCTGCAACCCCTCTATGCGTGGCATTAACGACCGCGTCCGCTACGTGCGCACGGTCGAAGAAGAGCTGCATCGCCTACTTGCTGAGTAGACATTTGGGACATGCCTAGAAATGTGCTGTTTGCTGTAGCGGATGGGCAAGTAGATTTGCGGGCATGTCCCAAACATCTACCGACAGTCGGGGCAGAGACCCTCGAAGATGGTGTAGTGCGACGTGACATGCCAGCCGATTTGCTCGGACGCTTTGGCGTCGAGCTGGGCGTCGAAGGGGAGCGGTACGTCGATAACGCGGCTGCACGAGGTGCAGATGATATGCGCATGCGGCTCGATGGTGCGATCGAAGCGACTCCCGCCCGGCGTCTTGATGGAGAGGATCTCGCCGGCGTCGGCCAAGAGATTGAGATTGCGGTAGACCGTACCGCGGCTGATTTTGTCATCCTGCGCGCGCACGACGTTGTAGATTTCGTCGGCGGTGGGATGGCTATAGCTTTGGCGCACGGCGTCAAGAACCAGCTTTCGCTGCTTGGTATTCCTTCTTTGCACCGCCATGCGCCTCGCCTCTTTTCTATTAACGGTCGTAGGTAAATGATACCGTATTTAGCACACAATACTAATAATGAGGAGTGAAACCGTCTTCATTGGCAAGTGGGGCTCGGACCTGGGCGTCTACGAGGCGAAAACGCGTTCCCATGCGCTCGTAGGAGGCATGAAGTGCCTCGAGATGAGATAGGATGTCCGCCGGAGCTCCCTGTATCTCCATCTCGACTGAGCCGTCTTCCATGTTACGCACCCAGCCGGTGAGTGCGCGTGCCTGCGCGAGGTTGGTGTTGGTAAAGCGAAAACCAACGCCTTGGACTTGCCCCGCCCAGCGCAGGAAATAGCGCAGGGGAGTGTCTTGAGTGGCCTCGTCGCTTGCGAGCACGGTAAGCCTGCGGCGCAGCTCGAGCTCGACGTTTGACGGTTTTTGAGGCTCTCGACTGCCGCCGGTGACGCTGGAGAAGAACGTATCGAAGAAGCCCATCGCTAGGCCTGCTTGCCTGCGTCGGCCGGGAAGATAATGCCGGCCTGCTGGCGCACGGCATCCATGATGCGCAGTGAGACGAGCGTGACATCGCGGTAGTGGCCAAGCTCGTGGCGTCCCGCCGGGGTCTCCCAAATCTCTTCCCTAACGTTATCGACGCCGCCGATGGCGGTGATAAAGTCTGTGAGTTCGTATTCCATAGTGTTGCTCGATTTGGGCAGGTCGAGCACGCGGCCGTTGTCGCCCTGTTCGCGCGGTGCCTCGGTCGCCGAGCCGCGTACGACATCGCCGCGATAGTCGATGCGGACGTTGCGGGGCGTGGACAGATGGTCGATCTGGATAGTGCCACGCTCGCCTTCAATCTGCGAGGGCAGCAGGTCATTCGTAATTTTGGAGTGCGCGAGCTCGACGGAGATGCGGCCACCGCCGTAACTGGCGAGGATAGAACCGCAGCCGTCGATGGGGCCGTGCGTGAGCTGTCGCGTGGTGGGGTCGAGCAGAGTAGCCATGCTCGTAAGGCCGGAGGGCATGCCGAAAATCTCGACCATGGGCTCGACGGTGTAGACGCCAATGTCCATGAGGGAACCCGATGCCATATTGCAGTCGAAGATATTGGTGGAGCGTCCCGCGAGAATCTCGTTGTAGCGCGAGGAATACTTGCCAAAGCGCAATGAGGCACGACGAATGGGCGCAATCTCGCCCAGGGCGTCCTCGATGGCGTGGAAAGCGGGGTCATGGAGCGGGCGCATGGCCTCGAGGGCCACGACACCTGCTGCCTCGGCAGCGCGGAAGACTTCCAGCGCCTGCGCCTCGGTGGCGCAGAAGGGCTTCTCGACGATGACGTGCTTGCCACCGGCGATGCAGGCAAGGGCCTGCTCGTAGTGAAGTGCGTTGGGGCTGCCGATATAGACGGCGTCGACGTCGGCAGCGGACGCAAGCTCGTCAAGTGCGGTGAAGTTACGCTCGCCGCCGTGCTTAGCGGTGAAGGCGGTGCCGCGATCTGCGTCGCGCGAGAGCGTGCCCACAAACGCGGCTTGGTCGTTGGCGTTGACGACCTGGATAAAGTCGTCCGTAATCATGGATGTGCCGATGGTCGCTATACGCAGCATGTATCCCCCTCGTGCCGTTCGGTTTACAGGATGAGTGTAGCGCGAGGGGGCGGGAAATAGCGTGCGAAAACGCCGTTACAGGTCGCTCTCGTTAAAGCCGGTGTCGATATCGAGGTTGCTGCCGTCGGCCGCCGTGGTGGCAAGCTCGTCGCAGCGCTCGTTGAGCTCGTGACCGGCGTGGCCTTTAACCCAGATGAACTCCACTTTGTGCGTGCTCTTTGCGGTGAGCAGACGCTCCCACAGATCGCGGTTCTTGACAGGCTGCTTGTTGGCGGTCTTCCAGCCGCGTTTTTTCCATCCGTCAATCCAGTGCTTGTTGAAGGCGTTGACGACGTACTGCGAATCGGAATGGACTTCGACGTCGCAGGGGCGGTTGAGCGCCTCGAGTGCCACGATGACCGCCATGAGCTCCATGCGGTTGTTGGTGGTCTTGGCGTAGCCGCGCGAAAGCTCGGAGGTGAAGGTCTTGCCGGCGGGGTTGGTGTATTTGAGCACGGCGCCGTAGCCGCCGCGTCCCGGATTTGATCGGGCCGAGCCGTCGGTATAGATGATGACCTTCACATGGTTCCTTTCGTTGGGTATGTTTCGTGCGAGTGACCATTGTAGCGCCATGCCCGCCGGGGGCTAGCAATCTACGATTTCTACCCCGTCTTCCGACAGTTGGTTGGCATGGATGATGCGGTTGAGCTCGTCGAGGTATTGCTGCAAGAGGGGAGAGGGCTTGCGGTCGTCATGCATGATGTAGCCCACATGCATCGTCGGGGCGTCTGCCAGGGGGATCGAGGCCATGCCCCACTGCATTTCGCTGGAGAGTACGCCGGTCGACAGCGCATAGCCGTTCGAGGTGATAAGCAGGTTGGTGAGCGTCCCGCGGTCGGATACGCGGATATTGCGGTTGCAGGGAATATAGCTAAACGGTTCCTCGGCGTAATAGAAGGAGTTCGAGGTGCCTTGCTCAAAGCTGTAGCGCGTATAGGGCGTGAGGTCGGCAAGGGACAGCTGCGAACGGCGTGCGAGCGGGTGGCGTTCGCTGACGAACACGTGGACTTTTGCATCAAAGAGGGGATGAAAGCTCGCTCGGGCATCGGTAAAGGCCTTCTGCAAGACACGGGTATTAAAGTCATCCAGATAGAGGATGCCGATATCGCTGCGAAACGCGCGCACGTCGTCGATAATCTGCGCTGTGGTGGTCTCGCGCATGATGAACTCGAACTTGCTGTCGCGGCAGCGCTCGACTACGTTGACAAAGGCCTCGACCGAAAAGGCGTAGTGTTGGGCGGAAATGGCGAGGCGGGCTTGCGGGGTACCGCCGTCCTCGTAGCGGGCCTCGAGCATGTCGGCCTGCTCTACGACCTGGCGTGCATAGCCCAAAAGCTCGGTGCCGTCGTTGGTGAGTGCAACACCGCGGCTGGAGCGCGTAAAGATTTCGATATGAAGTTCCTGTTCCAGGCTTTTGACGGCATTGGAGATATTGGACTGTGCCGTATAGAGGCGCTGGGCTGCGGCGTTGATCGAACCGGACTCTGCCACGGCGATCAAAAAGCGAAGCTGTTGGAGGGTCATCGGCGCCCGTCCTTTCGAGTGTTATCTATAAAACCGATAACAGGTTAGCGCTTTTAAGTGATTGACCGAGGAAAACAATGCTCGTACTATTCAAAACACACAAAGACGGTAGGTAATTAAGCCAACTACGGAACCGGGATGCGAAAGGAGGCCCGCATATGAATTGCTTACCAAGACGAATGCCGGGCTCCTGTTTGCGTCCGTCGGCGTGATCAGGAGACAGCCACTTACTTCTCTTACTCTTATTACTTTTATTCGATCAAGGAGATCATCATGAGCCAGTTCATCAACAACCCCGAGCACACCTTTGGTTTCGATACCCTGCAGCTGCACGTTGGCCAGGAGAGCGCCGATCCTGCATCCGACTCCCGTGCCGTGCCTATCTACCAGACCACGAGCTATGTGTTCCGCAACTCCCAGCACGCCGCCGACCGCTTTGGTCTTGCCGACGCCGGTAACATCTACGGCCGTCTGACCAACTCCACCCAGGGCGTCTTCGAGGACCGTATCGCCGCCCTCGAGGGTGGCGTGGCAGGTCTTGCCGTCGCCTCCGGTGCTGCTGCCATCACCTATACCCTGCAGGCTCTTGCCCAGGCCGGTGACCACGTGGTGGCTCAGAAGACCATCTACGGTGGCTCCTACAACCTGCTGGAGCATACGCTCTCCCAGTTTGGCGTCGAGACCACGTTTGTCGATGCCCATAACGTGGAAGAGGTCGAGGGTGCCATCAAGGACAACACCACGGTCATCTATCTCGAGACGCTCGGCAACCCCAACTCCGACATCCCCAACATCGACGCCATCTCCGAGGTCGCCAAGAAGCACGGTCTGCCGGTTGTCGTCGACAACACCTTCGGCACCCCGTATCTGTTCCGTCCGCTGGAGCATGGTGCCAACATCGTCGTCCACTCCGCAACCAAGTTCATCGGCGGCCACGGCACCTCGCTGGGCGGTGTGATCGTCGACGGCGGTAACTTCGATTGGAAGGCGAGCGGAAAGTACGCCCAGATCGCTGAGCCCAACCCCTCCTACCACGGTGTTTCGTTTGCCGAGGCTGCCGGTCCCGCCGCCTTCGCAACCTATGTCCGCGCTATCCTGCTGCGTGACGAGGGCGCCTGCATCAGCCCGTTCAACGCCTGGGTCCTGCTCCAGGGCACCGAGACCCTGTCGCTGCGCGTTGACCGTCATGTCGAGAACACCAAGAAGGTCGTTGAGTTCCTGGCTGGTGACAGCCACGTCGCCAAGGTGAACCACCCGAGCCTGCCTGAGCACCCCGATCACGAGCTCTATCAGAAGTACTTCCCCCGTGGCGGTGCTTCGATCTTTACCTTTGAGATTAAGGGTGGCCAGGAGGCAGCTTGGAAGTTCATCGATCATCTGCAGGTGTTCTCGCTGCTCGCCAACGTGGCCGACGTCAAGTCACTCGTCGTACACCCGGCTACCACCACGCACTCCCAGCTCTCTGCCGAGGAGCTCGCCGAGCAGAACATCACGCCCTCCACGATCCGTCTTTCCATCGGTACCGAGAACGCCGAGGATATCATTTGGGATTTGAAGCAGGCCTTCGCCGCGCTGGACGAGTAAGGCGACTTGTGCAAGGACCCCTTGCGACTCGATAGGTATAACTGCATAAAACGCCTGCTCAAGGCGCCTGTGCGCACAATGGTTGCACAGGCGCCTTTTTTGCATAGAGAGGGTGCAAAAACAGGGTTTTTGACACGATTTATGCATTTGAGTTGTGGAAAACTCCTGTTGAGAGGATGTGAGTTTTACGCAATTGACGTGCGCCTTTTGAGTAAAACCGCAGGTCGCGATTTGCTCGGGGTACTATGCAGCGCGATCGAATCACACGCAGCCCAAACGCAGCAAAAACGCACTACGGAGGTTTCCAGCTACATGAGGATCGATTCACGAAAACCGAAAGCCGCCGCCCTTTCCGCCGCTCTGACCGTGGCACTTTTGGCGGGCGCCGGCGCAACTGATGCCCACGCGGCAACACTATCCGATACGGTTGGATCTACGCCGTCCGAGGCGACGCTGGTGCAGCCCGTCGACTACCGCGGCGACGGTTATGGCTCTATGCAGGAGTGGAACGCCTCGATGGGGGCAAAGCGCGATTCCCTGGAGATGCGCGCTCAGATCATTATGAATATGTATGGCGACTATGCTACCGATGACGAGCGTGCTGTGTTGCAGAACTGCATCGACGGTGCGGGTAGCCTGTTGACGATGGGGGAGGTCGACGCCAAGTCGACCGAGCTCGACGAGCTTCGCTCCACGCTTGAGGATGCCAAGCGCGAGGCGCTCGAGGCTGCCGCAGCCGAAGCCGAGGCCGCCGAGGCCGTTCAGGCTTCGTATTACAACGCCGGCTCCGGCTCGTCTTACACGTCCGCTGCGTATTACGCGAACGGCTCGGGCCTGACGCGCTCGAGCGGCGTCAATAACTATAACGGCCGCCGCGAGACTTATTACAGCAGCAACGTGTTGTATCACCACCGCACGGGCGAATGGACGCAGGATTCCGAGGGCTTTTGGCGCGATTCCGATGGCTACTACGTCGTGGCCGCGGGCGATAAGGCCCAAGGCTCCACGTTTACCGGCTCCAAGGGTGAGTGCAAGGTCTATGACTCCGGCTGCGCTGCCGGAACCACCGACTACTACACTGGCTGGTAATTATTCTGCATCACGGATATTTGGCGGACGGGCGTCTTTACCGAGCTTTAGGGCAACGTAAGGACGCCCGTTCTATGCATGCGCTTGAGCTAACAGAGCGCTTACCGTGGCAGTACGCCGCGCATATGGGCGCGGGGCACACTAGTTCATGAGAAATAAGGTCTTTCTCGTGGAGGAAGTGGTCTTGTGAACGCTCGAGATATTGCCATTGCCGCCGTCGCATTGGTGCTTGGCTGCCTTGGTCCTACGGCCGCGCTCGTTGCGGGCATGCAGGGGTCTTGTGGGGCTGCCTCTATCGTGGTCAGTGCGTTGGTCGCGGCCGCACTGCTGGGAAGTGCGGGTGTAGTTCTTTGCCGCGATGGCGAGGACGAGGTGCCTGAGTCGCAACGCTAACTGTTGTGAGGTTGCCGCCGGTCATAGACGAAGATGAAAGCCGCCGCAGGGGAAAGGTTCCCTTGCGGCGGCTTTGCTGTTAAGGCTGTTGAATGCGGCGCGTTGGCGCTACCAGCTTACCTCGATATCGCGAATGCGCTGATAGAGCCATTCGTTCTGCGGCACTTGGATATCGTGTTTGGCCGCGAGGCGGCAGATGGTGCCCGCGAACTCCTCGACTTCGGTTCTTCGTTGTGCGATGCGGTCCTGCGCCATCGAGGGCATGCCGGTGGGGTCGATTCCCTCTATGAGGTGCACCATCTGCGTCAGGTCTGCCTCGGTCAGCTCAATGCCCTCGGCGTTGGCGACCGCAAGCGTTTCGCGCATGGCGGAAACAAAGCAGCGACGCTGCTCGGAGCCCGGCTCCGTGGCGCTTCCGTAGGTCCCGCCGTAGGCCATGCAGGTCTGGTTGATGCCGTCGTTGAGCATGAGTTTGGCCCACATGCGGTGCGCAATGTCGCTCTCGACGGTATGGGCGATGCCGCAGCGCGTGTAGAGCTCGTCGATTGCGGTGATGGTTGCGGAATCCGTACCGGCCGCCGCGCCAAAGCGGATTTCGCCAGTGTTGGTAAAGGTGAGCGCGCTGTCGAGGAATACGGCGTCCATGCCCTGGCAGATACCCAGGACGGTGCGCTTCCAGCCAAAGCGCTCGGCAATCTTTTGTTCGCTTGTAATGCCGTTGCACAGCGAGGCGATGAGCGTATTGGGCCCCACGACGCGCTCCATAGTCTTGAGTGCTTGGTTGAGTCCAGTCGTCTTGACCGTGAGAATGACCAGATCGGCGGGCGTTGCCTCGCTGGCGCGGACGGATTTGAGCGCACAGGGCTCGCCGTTGACGGTGAGCGCATCGCCCGCGTGACGCTCAAAACGGGCGTCATCCATAACGTATTCGACGGCATCATTGCCGAGGGCCATGGCAATCATGCTGCCGTAGAGCAGGCCGACGCCGCCCTTGCCGATAAAAGCAACCTTGTTGATCTGCATGTGAATCATCTCCCCATATAAAAGGCGCCCGCGTAAGGGGCGCCTGATGGATTGTATGCCGCCAGAGTGATTGGTGGGTGCGCGGGACGGCTGTTATAAAAAAGAAACGTTTGCCTGGACGCTACGCTGCAGGGCAGACCGCAAAGACGCGCGCGGGGTATCCGACACCATCGCGGACCTTAGGGAAGGTGCAGAAGATGACGGCGCCTGTGGCGGGAAGCTCGTCCAGATGGTCCATGACCTCGATCTGGTAACGATCGGCCGAGAGGATGTACTGCTCGCCGGGGTAGGGGCAGGCATTCTCGCGTGTGGTCACGCTCGCCTCCTTTCATCGGGCTTTTTGCTGATGTTAAAGCGGTGTCGTGACGGCTCGATTGCTGCTACGTTACGATACGTTCTCGATTACGATTCCAATGTGTTTCGATGACGTGACCATTGTGTTTCGCCTCATTAGGGCTTCGAGGGGAGAGGAGGGGCGGTGCAATATCGCGTTGACCCCAAAAGCGGCAACCGTATCTCGGCGTTGGGGCTGGGTTGCATGAGGTTTCCCGGTGCGCCGGGACACCCGGATGCGAAGACAGCCGATGCCATCATTTCCCGTGCGGTGGAGCAGGGGATTAACTACCTGGACACGGCCTATCTCTATCCCGGCAACGAGGCTTGCGTGGGCGCTTCGCTTGAGCGCCTGGACCTACGCGACCAGGTTTTGCTCGCGACCAAGCTGCCGCATGCTTCGTGCAAATGCGCGGAGGATTTCGACCGCTTTTTTGACGAGCAACTGCACCGTTTGCGGACTGACCATATCGACTACTACCTCATGCACAACATCACCTCGCCCGCGCAGTGGGAGCGCGTGGCAGCGTTGGGTATCGAGGACTGGATTGCGCACCAAAAGGCTGCGGGGCGTATTCGCCAGATAGGTTTTTCGTACCACGGCAGTGCGGCGGACTTCCTCACGATGCTTGACGCGTATGACTGGGACTTTTGCCAGATCCAGTACAACTACGCTGGAGAGCGCTACCAAGCAGGAACGGCGGGACTCATGGCAGCTGCCGAGCGCGGGCTCGCGGTGTTTGTGATGGAACCGCTTTTGGGTGGACGCCTGGCGGGCAAGCTGCCTCCGCGGGCCCGCGCCGTGCTCGATGACGTACGCGATCCGTATCTGAAGACGCCGGCTGCTTGGGGCCTTTCGTGGGTGTGGAACCATCCTCAAGTCACGATGCTGCTTTCGGGCATGACCGATACCGCGCAGGTGGACGAGAACGCGGCATTGGCGGATTGCGCACTGCCGGATTCGATGACAACAGAGCAGCTCGATACCATCGCGCGTGTGCTGGGAGAGTTTGAGAAATCGAATCGCGTGCCCTGTACGGGGTGCGGCTACTGCATGCCGTGCCCCAAGGGCATCAATATTCCCGGCTGCTTTGGCGCCTACAACGCGAGCTACGCGCATAGTTGGTTTACGGGGCTGTCTCAATACTTTACGGCGAGCGCGGTGCGTACAGGCGAGCCCAAGCTGGTGAGCAATTGCGTCAAGTGCGGCAAATGCGCGCGTCACTGCCCGCAGCACATCGATATTCCCGAGCGTCTCGACGATGTGCGCCGACGTTTCCAGCCTGGCCCCGTAACGACCGCGCTTAAGGCCTTTTGCAAAACGCGCTCCTGATGCCCCTTTTATAAGTTGCGGTGGAATAGTTCCTGTTTGCGGCAAAATAGGGCTTAAACAGGAACTATTCCACCGCAACTGAAGGGGGCTGTCGTGGGCCATCGGGATTCATGTGATGATTTGCGTGAGGTTCGTTGGGGCGTTTTGGGCGCTGGGCGCATTTCGCATCGATTTGCATCGTCGCTCAGGGAGGTGGACGGGGCACGGCTTGTGGCTGCCGCCGGTCGCACTCCTTCGCATGTTGAGGAGTTTTGCAGGGCGTTTTCGATTGATGCCGCGCACAGTTATGCCACGGCTGACGATAACGGCGATGCAGCTTATGATGCGTTGATTGCCGACCCCGATGTCGACGCAATCTACTTGGCTCTTCCACATGGCATGCATGCGCGTTGGGTCTGTCGCGCGCTGCGCGCCGGAAAGGCCGTGCTGTGCGAAAAGCCGGCCGTTTTGAATGAAGAAGAGGCCCATGCGATCGCCTCCGTTTCCCGTGAGCGCGGCGTGCTGTTTATGGAGGCGATGAAAAATCGGTTTTGTCCGATGCGTACTCGCGTGAAGGGCTTGCTTGCGTCGGGCGAGCTCGGCCGTATCGTCTCGATTGAAAGCGTGCAAAAACTCGATTATGGTGAGCCCCCTTCGAGTTATCTGCTCGACCCGTTGCAGGGTGGCTGTCTATATGACATGGGCTGCTATGCGGTCGGTTGGTTTGAGGATTTGCTCGCGGGTGCGTGCGAGGTTTCGTCCCGTGAAGTTCGCTGGCGTGACGTATCGGGCGGCCGCGTCGATTGGGCCGACGAGATCCATATGAGTGTCGGCGGTATACCCATTCATATGGTGTGCGACGGCAAAGCAGCATATGAAAGCCGCTTAACGATTGCCTGCGAGCGGGGCTCGTTGGAAATCGACCGTCTCCATCGCCCCGAGCTCGCCCATGTGAAGTATTCCGACGGGCGAACGCTCGAAATAAATGCCCCGTTTGAGGTCGATGATTTCTACGGCGAAATCCAGCATGCGACCCAGCTCATCCGGGCGGGGAAACTCGAGAGTCCCGTCATGCCCCTTGCCGCCACACAGCGCTGCGCGCGCATTATCGATGCAATCCGTCTAGCCCTCTAGGCTTGGCGCTGACGCGTAGGGGATCATGACGCTGGCGCCCGTAGCCGTAGTGCTTGGCGGCCCGCATCTCTGATGCCCCTTTTATAAGTTGCGGTGGAATAGTTCCTGTTTGCGGCAGAATAGGGGCCAAACAGGAACTATTTCACCGCAACTGATGAGGGGGAGCTGGAGATGCTGACGATTGGGTGCCATCTTTCGACGACGAAGGGCTATCGGGCGATGGGGGAGACGGCGCTATCCATTGGCGCCAATACCTTTGCATTCTTTACGCGCAACCCGCGCGGCGGCAAGGCGAAAGATCTTGACATGGATGACGTGGCGGCCCTGCGCGAGCTTATGGAGCAAAACGACTTCGGCCCACTCGTGGCGCATGCCCCCTATACCTATAACCCCTGCTCCGCTAAGGAGCGGGCGCGCGAGTTTGCCCTGGAGGCCATGGCCGAGGATCTGCAGCGCATGGAAGCGCTGCCCGGCAACTACTACAACTTCCATCCCGGTGCGCATGTGGGGCAGGGCTCCGACGCCGGCATTCAGATGATCGTCGACACCCTGTGCCAGGTGATGTTTGAGGGCCAGCAGACGACGGTGCTGCTCGAGACCATGGCCGGCAAGGGCACCGAGGTGGGCCGTAGCTTTGAAGAGCTGGCGCGCATTATCGAGGGTGTTGCTGCCAGACGTCCAGAGCTATCGGACAAGCTGGGCGTGTGTCTGGACACCTGCCATGTGAGCGATGCTGGCTACGACATCATCCATGATCTGGACGGCGTACTCGACGAGTTCGATCGTGTGGTGGGTATCGAGCGCCTGCGCGCCGTGCACATCAATGACTCCAAGAATCCCTGCGGCGCCCATAAGGACCGCCACGAATGCATCGGTAAGGGCTATCTAGGTAGTGAAGAGTTTGGCGGCGATATGCAGGTTATGCAGAATATTGTATCGAATAGCCGCTTGCGTGCACTTCCATATATTTTGGAGACACCGAACGAACTTGCAGGTTATGCGGCTGAAATCAAACTGTTAAGGTCGTTACAGCAGTAATGACTGTCACAAAGTGGAGTGTTCCATTCACGTTATGGGTTTGTTTCAATCAGTTTTCTAATTGCAGATTCTCCCAAGCGGGTGCATAATAGCCATCAGTTTTTGCAGACCTCTGAATCAAACGGGGTCACCGGAAGGAGACTGATTATGAAGCTGAAGAAGCTTGGCGCATTTGCCGCCACGGGCGCCATGGCGCTCGCCCTCGCACTGACGGGCTGCGGCTCGTCCAACGCCACCTCTGGTTCTGATGCCGGTTCCAGCAGCTCTGACGACGCTAAGGTCGAGAAGGTCGACGGCTCCAAGGAGTACGCGCTCGTCAAGGACGGTACGCTGACCGTCGGCACCTCTGCCGAGTACGCTCCGTTTGAGTACAAGGATGACAACGGCGATTATCAGGGCTTTGACCTTGAACTCATCAAGGCTATCGGCGACAAGCTGGGCCTGGATGTCGAGTACGTCAACAATGACTTTGACACGCTGGTTCCGGGCGTCGCTTCGGGCGCCAAGTATGACGTCTCCATTGCGGCTATCACCGACACGCCCGAGCGTGAGAAGGAAGTCACTTTCTCCGATTCCTACTACATGGACGATCAGGCTATCGTGACCAAGGTCGATAACACCGACATTACGGCCGACAACTACAGCGAGAAGCTCAACAACGCCGACGCTACCATCATCGTCCAGTCTGGCTCGACCGCCGAGTCCTTTGCCCAGGAGAACTTCCCCAAGGCCAAGATCGTCCCCTACAAGGACGCTACCGAGTGCTTCAGCGCCCTGCAGTCCGATAAGGGCGACGCCGTAGTCACCAACCGCTCCGTTGCCAGCCAGCTGACCGCCGAGCAGTTCAACACCTGCCAGACCATTAAGCAGATCAGCACCGGCGAGGAGTACGCCATCGCCATCAACCAGGGCAACACCAAGCTCAAGGACGACATCAACCAGGCCATCAAGGACCTGACCGACGACGGTACCGTCGACGCCCTCATGGCTAAGTACAACATCAAGTAAAATAGCTACTTGATTGCGCGCGGGCCCTTTCCGTTTTGGCGGAGAGGGCCTTTGCGCTTCTCTTGACGGAGAGCATTTCCGTCTCGTTTTGCCGGCAACTTCTACGATAGGAGCCACCTTGTCTCGACTGAACAAAGGGGCCGCGGAGCAGCGTTTTCCACTGCCCTCGATGCTCCAAAAGCTGGCCTGTGCCCTGGCTGTGGCGCTCGCCCTGGTATGCGCGGGGGCCTGCGTGCCCACGACCGCCCAGGCGCTTGAGACCGCAAAGATTACCGCCCGACCCAATACCGGTTCGGGCAGCGCTGTGGTCGGCGGCACCGAGACGCGCATTACCTGGGAAGTTCAGGCCGATGCCGACGAGGAGCTGAGCGGTCTTTCGCTGACGTTTGTCGACGGCACGACGTTTGGTACCGATGACACGCGATTGACGATGCTCTCGGGCGAGGACCTCATGGATCGTACGCCCATGAAGCCCACGTGCAAGGCTGACGGCCAGACGCTCAAGATCGACTTTGGCGAGACGGCGCCTGCCGGCGGCTTTTTCCGTGTCGAGGTTTACGGCGTGACGTTTCCCGTCGAGGGCGGCGAAGAGGCCTTTAGCGGCACCTATACGCTCGCCGACGGTTCGACCAAGAAGATTTCCAAGATTCCTTCCGTCGAGATCAAGGGCGTGACGGCATTCGATAACTTCCTGGCCGACCTTAAGGAGCAGCCGTGGGTCGAGGCATGGAATTCCAACATGTTCCTTCGCCTGTTCTTAAACCCGGTCATTTTGGTCCAGAGCCTGCCGATCGTCTTTAAGGGCTTCCTCATGTCGCTCTCGATCGTGCTCGTGGCATTTCCGTTGGCCATTCCCTTTGGCTTTGCGCTGTCGCTCATGCGCATTTCCAAGTCGCGTATCCTTCGTTGTCTTGCCGGCATCTATGTGAATATCATCCGCGGTACGCCGGCGTTCCTGCAGATCTACATCGCGTTCTTTGGCCTGCCGCTGGCCGGCGTCAAGGTTGACGACTATGTGCTGGGCGTTATCGTCATGGCCATGAACTCGTCTGCGTACCTGTGCGAGATTTTCCGTGCCGGTATTCAGTCGATCCCCAAGGGCCAGAATGAGGCTGCTCGCTCACTGGGCATGAACGCCTTCCAGACGCTGCTCTACGTTATGATTCCGCAGACGTTCCGCAATGTCCTGCCTACGTTGACCAGTGAGTTCATCCTGCTTTACAAGGATACGTCGCTGCTCGCGGCCGTGGGCGTGGTCGAGATCGTCATGAACGCCCGCACCATCGTGGCCACGACGGGCTCCATTACGCCGTATGTGGTTGCTGCCCTGTTCTACCTGGTTATCACCCTGCCGCTTGCGCGCTTGGTGAGCGGTCTTGAGGCGAGGCTTTTGGGTACGGTCGAAACCAAAAAGAAGCGTCCCACCAAGAGCACCGGACAGGTCGTCGCGACGCCCGCCGATCACATCGCCGGTCTGTAAGGAGGTCCTATCATGAGCGAAACCAATAACTCGAACGAGGTCGTCGTCAGCATCAAGAACCTCCAGAAGGCCTTTGGCGATAACGTGGTCCTGCGCGACATCGATCTGGATGTGCACAAGGGCGAGGTCGTCGTAGTCCTGGGTCCTTCGGGCTCGGGCAAGTCGACGATGCTTCGCTGCATCAATCGTCTGGAGCATCCCACGAGCGGCTCGATTGTCGTTGAGGGCGTGGACGTGTGCGCCAAGGGCGTCGACCTTAACAAAGTACGTACGCATCTGGGTATGGTGTTCCAGCAGTTCAATTTGTTCCCGCACCTGTCAGTCAAAAAGAACGTCATGCTCGCGCAGCAAAAGGTGCTCAAGCGCAGCAAGGAAGAGGCCGAGAAGATTGCCATTGAGGAACTGACGAAGGTCGGTCTTGCCGAGCGCATCGACTTTATGCCGAGCCAGCTCTCGGGCGGTCAGCAACAGCGCGTGGCGATCGCCCGCGCCCTGTCGATGAATCCTCACGTCATGCTCTTTGACGAGGCCACGTCGGCGCTCGACCCCGAGCTCGTCCGCGACGTTCTGGGTGTCATGCGTGACCTGGCACGCGACGGCATGACCATGATCGTCGTGACGCACGAGATGGGCTTTGCCCGCGACGTCGCCGACCGCGTCGTCTTCATGGACGGTGGCGTTATCGTGGAGGAGGGCACGCCGAGCGAGGTCTTCGACCACCCCAAGAGCGAGCGCACCAAGGCGTTTTTGGGCAATATCTCGTAGCTGATCAGCAGCGTCTCGGAATGAGAGTTTGCTTGAGCGGGCGGGGTCGTAGAAATGATGCTGCGGCCCCGTTTTGCATTTCGTATAAAGGTCTCGTCGTTGCCCTGGCCGACTTTTAACCACATTTTCGGTGAATTATGTGTGCGTGATATCAGCGGACGCTCGTTGTCTGGTCTTCCATACAATTACATGCTGTTTGAAAAGAAGCCGGACCATGGGTGCGCTTGGCGCATAAAAGGGAACTGGGTGGGAATCCCAGGCAAGGCGGTTACTGTGTGCGGGGCTGTCCCGCGAGTCAGATTACTTGCCCATGGTCTTCTCGTGTCGAGGGTCTTTTGGGAGCCGCTGGATTCCGGTGAGCAGAAGATGACATCATATTTGCTCCAAGCATCCCGTATGCGATGCGGGGGCATTGCCGCATGCTGTCAGGTGCGGGCGTTTCGCTGTGTCCCGTTTCCCTTTACATGGCCGGCCTCGATTCTTATTGGGGTAGTGATTTTCCAGACCAAGGGGGAAAGGATGCTCAACAACATCCGAACAGGTACGAGGAAATTCCTCGTCGTGCTCATGGCGTTTATCTTTGCCAGTTCGAGCACGGGAATGACCGCGTTTGCCGAGGAGGTGAGCACGGGCGTAGCCGCGGCGGCCGATCAGGTCACCGCGGCGGGCGATGATGGGCAGGGCAGGCCTAATGAAGATGAGCCTTCTGCCGACGCTGAAACCGGCATGGCAGATGGCGGCAGCACGCAGGAGCAGGAAAGCTCCGGTGTTGCCGTGCAATCTATTGCGTCCGAGGAAACGGTACCGGCTGCACAGGTCGAAGAAGCAGGTTCTTTCGCCAAGGTAGTGCACTCGGGCGAGACGGTGGTCGTCAACGATGCGGCCGATATGCCTGAGACCATTGAGGCGGGTGCGACCGTCAAGCTCGGCGCGAATATTTCGATGGGCACTGATCAGCAGATCGAGACCGTTGACGGCACCCTGGATGGCCAGGGCCACACGGTCACCATTAACGGCAAGGCCGTTGCGAATAATGTGGCCGGCTCGATTCAGAACCTGGGCGTGACGGGCTCGGTCTCGAGCACCGACAATGTGGGCTCCATTGCCATGACACTTTCTGGCACCATCCAGATGTGCTGGTCCACGGCGAGTGTGAACCTTATCGGCTGGATGGGCTGTGCCGGTGGCCTGGTCGGCGGTATGACGTCCGGAAAGATCGTCAATTCCTATTTTGCCGGCTCAGGCGTTGAGATGAACGGTGGCCTGGTCGGTGAGGCTCAGGCCGGATCACTGTTGAACTGCCTATATACCGTAGGTTTTTCGCCTGCCGAGATAAACAACCCTAGCGGCTTTAACAAGGGAAACGCGGCTAAAGCCGCCGACCTCTCTTCTGCTAAATCACTCGACGTGCTCAATACCGATACGCCGTCGACTGGCTTTTCCTGGGTGTCCAATGGTGGCCTGCCCTTGCTTGTGAGCGGCTCTGCCCCCGTCGTTGTCAATAAGGACGCGCTCGTCGCGGCTATCACGGCCGCCGAGGCGCTCAATGAGTCAGACTACACAACGGATTCCTGGTCCGCCTTTGCCGCTGCTCTTGCTGACGCCAAAATCGTCAACGATAACGACGATGCATCTCAGTCCGATGTAAATGCGGCGGTCAAAAAGCTCGATGACGCCTCGGATGCGCTTGAGAAAAAGAAGCCGACGGCTCCCGTCGCCCAGCCGGAGAGCGTCAAGCATATCTCGTCGCAGGATGACTTCATGTATATGAACGTCAAGGATGCGAGCAACTACTATGTGCTCGATAACGACATTGTGATTGATGACGAATGGTTCTTCGGACCCACAGGCGAGCTCAATTGCACGTTTGACGGGCAGGGCCACACTATTACCTTCGACAACGGGGGAGGCGTTAAGTCTCTGTTTGCGAGCGTTGGCTCCACCGGCGTCATCCAGAATGTCTCTTTTGCCGGTGAGCTCAAACAGGCCATGGACGGCAAGTCGTTTGGTCCGCTTGGCAATCAGGTAAAGGGCTCTGTCATTAATTGCTCCACGTCCGTTACGGGTAAGGGCGTTGCTGGCTTTGGCCGTACGCTCCAGGGCGGCGTGATCTCCAATTGCATGTCCACCGCCGCTTCGACCGGCGGCGTGCTCTTTGCGAGCTACGACTCCGGACAGCTCATCAATGCGTACTGGCAGGAGGGCCTTACCAATAAGGTCGTCTTTCCCTCGGACGCGCTCGTCAACTCCTATGCTGTCGATACCGATGACATGAAGACGGCGACCTTTGTCGAAAATCTCAACGTCAATCGTGGTGAAAACGGTAGCGTGTGGGGTATGGGGTCTGATGGCTTTCCGCACTTCGGTGAGAATCTAGACCACGAGTCTTCTGAGAGCCCTGCTGCAAGCAACAAGTACGAGGTGAAGTTCACGTCTGCCCGTACCGGCAAGACCGTAACTGCTGCCGATGGTATGTTCTGCCCGTCTCCCGACGACGTTGTGGTGGGCGAGAACGGTGCCGCCTGCGTTTCGGGCACGCTTGAGCTCGATGGCCTGCCCAAGGATGCCAAGGTGACCTGGGGTACCCCAGATGCCAACAGGGGTGATATCGCCGTTAACGAGGAAACGGGCCTGCTGCACGTGTATAACGACGCCGTAGGTACGGTAACCGCCACACTCCACAAGGATGACGGCACTACCGAGAACGTCGCGACCGTTGTGGTCAAGGCAGTGTCCAAACCGATCGATGATTTTCAGATTTGGTATAACGGCGCAAACGTGACGGGCGGCACTATTGCGGTTGCGGGTTCCGAGGTCAAGAATCTTGAAGTCCGTGTTCATTACACCGATGCCGCCGAGGGCGAGTACACTCCTGTTTCCTATGCGCGTTTTCGCTTTGCCGGCACGCCTGCGAACGTACTTTACTCCAATCCCGGATCCGCCTGCTTTTATTTTAAGAAGCCGGGCGAGGCCACGATTCGGGTATCTTCACGCGCAAATCTCGATATCGCCTCCAAGAGCGTGACGGTCACGTCGAGCTATGTGCCAGCGACGAGCGTCTCGCTTGGCTATAACGAGGACGGCGAGACTGTCTATCTGCACGGTCGCAATCCGCTTGCCAAAGGCGCCTTCCTGACCGATAAGGCTGCGCCGGTTGTGGGACCCGAAAATGCGAGTGATCGCGCTTGCTACACGGTCACCTCGAGTGATTCTGCGGTTGCCGAGTACACTACGAGTGGCGAGATTGGCTTTACGCCGTATAAGGCCGGTAAGACAACGTTTGAGGCGACGGTCGAAAACCAGGACGGTAGCGTCATCTCCTCGGGTAAGCGAGAAGTTATCTACGCTTACCGGAACCCACTGAAATCGGTGACAATCACGAATGTCCCCGCGTCCGTTAAGGCCGGTAAGACCGTCGAACTCAACCTGGGTTATACGGGTGAGAACGATGCCGAGGGGTGGAGCGTTTCCGAGCCCGGTATGAAATGGAGTGTGACGACCGAGGAAGGTCGGGATGCCTCGGATGCCGTGAGTATCGACCGACGCGCTCTTGGTGATTGGAAGCACGTTGACGGTGCTCCTGACGACGGCTTGTTTGTGGCGAGCGGCGCCTATGTCCTGACGGCGAACAAGGCCGGTACCTATACGGTGACCGGTACGCCGATCGATCAGACTGCCGGTGCCCAGGCCATCTCCTTTGAGATTACGGTTGACGGAATCGTTGCCTCACCGGATAACGAGGCAAAGGCCGACGAAGGTACCCTTTCCGCTGCCAAGTACTTTGACGCCAACCGTACGATCGATGCGTACACCTATGGTCAAGAATGGGAGATTTACGCCTTCGCAACGTCGGGGCGCAAGATTGACGACGCACTGATCGCGAATTACAAGAAGTCCCTTACCGTTCATAAGGCCGAGTGGTCGGGCAACACCGCCAAGGTGACTGATTGCGAGCGAGTTGCGCTTGCGCTAACCGCGCTTGGCGAGGATATCACCTCTTTCGATGGTGTGAATCTCATTGCCGACATTTGCTCTCACGAAGATCTTGCGGCTTCGGCGAACAACGTGGTCTATGCGCTGATTGCCCTTGACGAGGCGGGTATTTCGAATGAGGTGTTGCGTGCGTCCGGCTCTTCTTGGACGCGTGTTCAGCTTGTTTGCGCGCTGCTTTCGTTCCAGAATCCCGACGGCGGTTTCACCATCGATGCGGGCGGTGCGAGCAACGTCGATATGACCGCTATGGCACTTCAGGCGCTTGCACCCTATGTCGATGATGACGCGTGTGCTGTCGCCCCGGCCTCGAATGGCCAACCTTCTGTTGCATCTGCTGTCGACAATGCGCTCGGCTTCCTTAGGGGCCAGATGAACGGCCTTTGCGATTTTGGGTCCGTCGAGTCTAATGCCCAGGTGCTGCTCGCTCTTGTGGCTCTTGGCAAGGATCCCGTAAATACCAAGAACGGTTTTGCAAGGGGTGCGAATAGCCTGATTGCCGCAATCTGCGCCTACGAGGTTGCCGACGGCAAGGGCTACGCCCATACCATGGGATCCGACGGTAAGCCCGGCAATGCCAACGCGCTTGCGACGGTACAGGCCTTACGAGCCCTTTCGGCCTATAAGTCCGCAGGGTCCGGTGTGAACTGGTCCAAGATCGGCGGCGCAAAAGCCGGTGTCGTCGAACCGGGCGGCTCGAAAAAACCCGTGACGCCCGAGGTACCCGTTCCTACGGTCCCGACGAAGAATCCGACGCCCGCGGTCATGCCGACCGGTTCGCAGAGGGGCGATGGCTCCGGCGATAAGCAGGGCGGTTCTGGAATGCAGGAAGTTGTTGCTTCGCAGAATGTGGATGCCAACAAGGGCGAGTCCGATAAGAAGTCCGGCTCCGACGAGTCTTCCGGTTCGAAAACGACGTCCGCTGCTGCCGCATCACGCAAGGGTGCTTTGGATGGGCGAGGCGGCGTTAACCCGGTCGCTGTTGCCGGTGTTGTTGTCGGTATCGTGTGCCTTGCGGCTATTGGTGCGTGGTTTGTGCGCTCCCGTAAGAGCGCATAGCGACTCGACGCCTGTAACGTCCGTCGTTTGATACACGGGTGAGTTGTGCCGTTCGTGTCGTGGCTTTATAGATGAACGGGCTCCGGGTTAAGACGACCCGGAGCCCGTTTGCGTTGCATCTGTCGTGTCAATGGGTGGTTTATGCCAGCTCCGCTCCCAGGGCCTTGCAGGCCGCCTCGCCCTCATCATCGGGCGCATCGTAGCAAATGACGGAATCGACGACGTTGACGCCCGCCTCGTCGGCATCGGCCTTCCAGTTGTCCATCCACTCGCCCTCGGCCCACGAGTAGGAGCCAAAGAGGACGACCTTCTTGTCGCCGAGGGACTCCTTGACCTCGTCCCACATAGGCTGGAACTCGTCATACTCAAGCTCCTCGGAACCCATGGCGGGGCAGCCGAAGGCAATGGCGTCATAGCTGGCGGCCTTGTCTGCGGAGAAATCGGCGCAGGAGATGACTTCTGCCTCGGCGCCGGCATCGGTTGCACCTTCGGCAACGAGGTTTGCCATGGCCTCGGTGTTGCCTGTACCGCTCCAGTAGACGACTGCGATCTTGCTCATATGTTTTCCTTTCGGTTGTGCGGCGTGCGGCCGCGTTTTGTATGCTCTATCGGGTTGCCTGGACAAGTTGTCCCAGGGTGCAGCCCTGTTGATAGATATAGGTAAGGTATTGCGTGCATGCACGATAGGAGTCGAAGGTCGTGAGCGCCTGCTCAACGTTTGTGTATACCTTCCATGCGCCAAAGACCTTATAGTTTTCGCCGTGCTGGACGATAAATTGATGGACATCTTCGTAGGGGTAGCCCAAAAAATAGCCAATTTCGTGGGGGAACTCGCACATGCACCCCGTATCGCAGTGCCTATTTCGCGCGAGTGCGCAGACGCTGCCGTCATAGGCGCTTTCTGCGGTATTGCTGCTTGCCAGCGTGATGCGCGCGGCGAGATGCACTAGGGATGCGGGCAGGTTGTGGACATCGTAACCTTCGGCGGCAAGCGCCGTCGTGGCACGGGGGTCGGAGAGGTATCGCATGAGGTCCGCAGGGCGGTACACATAGATGAGCGCACCGCAGGGACGCCAGACCAAAACGCTCATATGGATCCCGAGTGGCTGGAGCTCGCGGTTGCATTGGGCTATGACGGCGAGCAGGCGAGAGCGTCGCTCTTCGATATGGGCAGCGCCGGGCTTTCCGTTTTGGTTGGCGTAAACGCCGGGATAGGTAAAGAGCGAAGCCGGCTTGATACCTGCGAGCGTAGGGGAGCAGTTGCGCACGACAGCCGTTTGGTATGTTGGGATGTCAATGGTTCGAGTCACGTTGCCCCTTTCGAGCCCTCACTTGTTAACCTAGGAAAACTTATACACGAAAGTAAGCCATGGTCAACAAAAAAGTTTGAAGAGGGAAACTAATTGACCGAACGGACATGATTTTGGGTTAAGATGGGGACACCCCATGGGGGTATCTAGATAGGGTTACTTGAAAGGGGAACGCATGAGTGACTTGTTCAACCCTGCGAATCTCATCGTGCTGGCCGTCATTGCCGTCGGTTTGTTTTTTGGGTTGCGTCGCATTGCCGCTTCGACTTGCGGAAAGAGCTGCTGCTGTGACGGCGCGAGCGGAAAGAAGGCCAAGAAAGTCGTGGTCGCGGATACCGATCCGTCTCATTATCCCTATAGCGAGGAGCTGCTCATCGGCGGTATGAGTTGCGATGGCTGCGCTCAGAACGTGGCCAATGCCCTGAATGCGCTGGATGGCGTGTGGGCAACGGTGACGTATGCGGACCACACGGCACGCGTGCGCTCTAAGCAGCCGATCGATCGTGGTGTCCTCGAGGCGGCCGTGAAAGACGCGGGTTACTACGTCATGACGCTGTAAGCGTCGCCTTGGATGCATTTCCTTGTCTAGGCTCGTCCGCACAGTTCGATGTCTTGGATATCGTCGAAGTCGATGGCGATGTCCTTGAGCTTGAGGAACTTGAAGGCGGGAAGCACTTCGTCGAGAATGCCGGTGCGGCTACGATAGCCGTACGTATCGTAATAGGTGACGCGCACCAAGTCGCCGCGTTTGAGGCCCTCGAGCTTTTTTGAAAGCTCGAGGGCTTTTTCTTCCGTGAGTTCGCATTTTGGTACGACGGTAATCTCTTGCTTGCGCACGAGCTCGTAGTATCCCGTGAGGGCGGCAAAGGGCATAAACTGCGCGGCGCGGCCGGCGCGGACGGCGCCGTTGGCAGTGAGCTTGGGGTCGGCGGCGCGGCGTCTGCCTTCGGGGTCCGCTAAGCGTTCAAAAGGTGTCGGTGGCCGCATCGGCTGTTGTTGGGACTTAGGCACGATGTCCTCCTACCTGATCGTTGCGTTCGCGTGCGGTGGCGCCGGCAGTAAAGCTCAGTCCCTTAACCAAGGCGTTCTTGCCGTACTTGCCCTTTACGGCCAGGACGGCGCGCGCCAGGTCGCGCTCGCGCTCATCGGCCTCGATATCGCTAAATAGATCGATGGTGGCAAATTCCTCGGGCGCCAGATTGCCAAATCCCAGGTTGATGCGTTTGACCGGTCGTTTGGGATCGACAGTCTGCGCCCAGAGCTCATCGAAATATCCCATGATCTTCTTAAACGAATTAGTGCGCTCGGGCAGCTTGCGCGAGGCGTTGGAGTGCGCAAAGAGCGCGGCATAGCCACCACGCGGCTTGCCGCCGTGTTCGCCCACAAAGATGCCGTCAATCGCCTGTGCCTCTCGCACCAAACGTCGGCGTTCGTCATCGCGTTGGACGGGCTTGGGCGCACGGGGTGCGAGCTCGGGTCCAGCAGTTACGGCGGGTTCGATGCTCGACGTGCTCGAGCGTAGGTGTCCGCATCCGTCCACATATTGCGCTGTGCCGCTGGCGTCGAGGCGGCGTATGTCGGCTCGTTCGCTCGCATAACCCACAAAGAGCGAGATGCTGTCGCACACCACGTGCTTGTCGATCAAATCCAGCACGGCGTTGTCGACCATCTCGCGCAAGACGGTGTAGGCCTGCTCGTAGGCATAGCCCTTCGAGAGCACCTGCCCTGTGGTGGTCGAGGTCGCTTGCGGGCGATAAGCTTGGATATCGGCGATGGTTGTCGGCTCGCGCCCGAAGGCGTGGTCGATGAGATATTCGGCATTGACGCCGAGCTCGTCGTAGAGCAGGTTCTCGTCGAGTGCGGCGACGCCCATCAGGTCGTAGACGCCGTATTTCTCGAGACGGGCCGCCACGCCGGGGCCGATGCCCCAGATGTCGGTGATGGGGCGATGGGGCCAGATCTCCTTGCGAAAGGTCTCGTCGTCGAGTTTGCCGATGCGACTGGGCACGTGCTTGGCGGTGATATCAAGTGCAACCTTAGCCTGGAATAGGTTGGGGCCGATGCCGACCGTCGCCGTGATGCCGGTACGCGCCAAGACCTCGTCACGCAACATGCAGGCGAAGCCTTTGGCATTAGTGTGGTAGAGGTCTAGATAGGGCGTCACGTCGATAAAGCATTCGTCGATTGAATAGACGTGAATGTCTTGCGGGCTCACGTATTCCAGATAGATGCCGTAGATTTGCGCCGACACTTCCATGTAATGCTGCATGCGCGGTACGGCCTTGATGTAGTCGATGCCGTCGGGAATTTCGAACAGACGGCAGCGATTGTGTATCCCGAGGTCCTTCATGGCCTGTGTGATGGCGAGGCAGATGGTCGTGCGTCCGCGTGATTCATCGGCAACGACCAGGTTGGTGGTGAGTGGATCGAGCCCGCGGTCCACGCACTCGACGCTGGCATAAAACGTCTTGAGGTCGATGCAGATGTAGGTGTGCTGCTCGTGCGCCACGCGTCCTCCCATCAAACACATGTTCTTATCGAATACATGTTCGATAATACCCGCTCGACCGGACACCGTCAAAACCTGTCCCTTTTTGGCAGGTATGGTCGTGCGGCTGCATCGGGTTTTTAACGCAGCCCTAAAGAGCGCGAAACAGCTCGGAAAAGCTCGCTTCGTAGCATGAGCCTAACGATTGATGCCGCCTATACGCACGGAAGGGTTGTGGAAAAGATGGTCAATTATGGGTTTGGTATGCCGACGCGCCTTGTTGCGGATGGAGACGTGGCTCGCTGGTGCGGACGATTGGTCGCTCACTACGGAGGCACCAAGGCGCTGGTGGTGCTGGGCGGTGACAAACATACGCGTGATGAGCTCGTCTCGGCGGCACTCGGCTCGCTCGATCGCGCCCTGCTCGAACGCGTGCTCTTTCGTTGCGGTTTGGTCGGGGGCGACGGGGGAGACGATTTGGTTGATGAGGCCGTGGCCCTAGCGACTGACGAAGGCGTGGACTTTGTCCTGGCGATCGGCGATGCCGATACGGCGGGCTTTGCGCGCGAACTCGCTCGTCGCATGGCCGTGCTCGATGCCGGCGAGGACGGTTTTGTCCCTTATGGATGTATTGTCTCGGAGGGCAAGGTGCCTGCCGTCGTAGGAGCCGGCGAGGTTCCCGTTTTTGCCATTATCGCTCCCGAACTGCTTGGGGGCATTGGGTCTCCTCTGCGCGAGTTGCTCGGCAGCGTGTGCGCCGCGGCCTAATATCTGCCATAAAGGGATGGGTTATTTTTGGTAGGTAAAGCGTTTGACCTGCCAAAAATAAACCTGTCTCTTTTTGGTCGGTCGCCGTTTGGGGGCGGATTGGCAACGCTCGCTGATTACGGTCTTGACCTGCGCTAGAATAGGGGCATCTGATTATCCGGGCGCATGGAGGTATGCGCCCGTATGTTGAGGAGGACTTTATGGCAACTGTTGCCGCACCTATCGACGCTACGTCGACCGCCGCTTGGAAGGCGCTCGAGGCCCATCAGGAGAAGCTCGAGGCCGAGGGTATCGACCTTAAGGCATGGTTCGCTGCCGATGCAGAGCGCGTGAACAAGCTGAGCTTTGACGCCGGCGACCTGCACTTCGACCTGTCCAAGAACCTGGTGACCGATGAGACCGTCAAGCTGCTGTGCGATCTTGCCCGCGAGGTGAAGCTCGAGGAGCGCCGCGACGCCATGTTCTCCGGCGAGCACATCAACACCACCGAGGACCGCGCCGTCCTGCACACCGCGCTTCGTCGTCCGGCAAGCGAGAAGGGCCAGCTCATCGTTGACGGCCAGGATGTCGTCGCCGACGTGCACGAGGTCCTCGACCGCATGTATGCGTTCGCCGAGCGCGTGCGCTCCGGTGAGTGGAAGGGCGTAACCGGTAAGAAGATCGAGCACCTGGTGTCCATCGGCATCGGTGGCTCCGATCTGGGCCCGGTCATGGCCTACGAGGCCCTGCGTCCCTACGCCGACGCCGGTATCGACTGCCGCTACATCTCCAACATCGACCCCAACGATCAGGCAGAGAAGCTCAAAGGCCTCGATCCCGAGACCACGCTCGTGATTATCGTCTCCAAGACTTTCACCACGCTCGAGACCCTCACCAACGCTCGCGAAGTCAAGACCTGGATGCTCGAGCAGCTCAAGGCTCAGGGCGCCATCGATGGCTCCGACGAGCAGAACGCCGAGGCCGTGGCAAAGCACTTCGTCGCCGTTTCCACCGCACTCGAGAAGGTTGAGGCCTTCGGTATCGACCCCGCTAACGCCTTTGGTTTCTGGAACTGGGTCGGCGGCCGCTACTCCGTCGACTCCGCCGTGGGCCTGTCGCTGATCGTCGTGCTCGGCCCCGAGCGCTTCCAGCAGTTCCTCGAGGGCTTCCATGCCATCGACGAGTACTTCTGCAACACGCCGCTCGAGAACAATGCCGTCGCGCTGATGGGCCTGTTCAACGTCTGGTACGTCAACTTCTTCGGTTCCAAGAGCCACGCCGTGCTTCCGTACTGCCAGTATCTGCACCGCTTCCCGGCCTACCTGCAGCAGCTCACCATGGAGTCCAACGGCAAGCACGTCCGCTGGGACGGCAGCGCTGTGACCTCCGATACCGGTGAGATCTTCTGGGGCGAGCCCGGCACCAACGGCCAGCATGCCTTCTATCAGCTGCTGCACCAGGGCACCGTGGTGGTTCCGGCCGACTTCATTGCCTTCGCCAATACCGCCAACCCTGCGACCGATAGCGGTCAGGACGTGCATGAGCTGTTCCTGGGCAACTTCCTGGCCCAGACCAAGGCGCTCGCCTTTGGTAAGACGGCCGACGAGGTTCGTGCCGAGGGCACGCCCGAGCAGATCGTCCCGGCCCGCTGCTTTGAGGGCAATCGTCCGACGACCTCGATCTTCGGCGACACGTTGACCCCGTTCGCACTCGGCGAGCTCATCGCCCTGTACGAGCACATCACGTTTGTCGAGGGCACGGTCTGGGGCATTGACTCCTACGACCAGTGGGGCGTCGAGCTGGGCAAGCAGCTTGCCAAGCAGATCACCCCGGCCTTCCACGACGACGCCGCCAAGGCCGAGCAGGACGCTTCGACCCAGGCGCTCATCGAGTTCTACCGCGCGCATCGCAAGTAGTCGCTGCTGTTAATGCATCGCGCCTTATAGTCAGGGGCCCGTATCCTATCGGATGCGGGCCCCTTTGCTTTGTCGCGGTCCCGGGGCGCACGGCCTTTGTGGAACATCGCCGGGGCGTCGCGCGCTGCGAGAACCCTGCGTCTAGATCTCGGCCTCCGCATGGCCTCGCTGCGCCTCGGGCAGCTCCCCGTAGAGCGGATGGTCTTCGAGCCTAAAGCGCTCGACCTGTTCGGGAGTGCGACCGCGTACAAAGAGCCACGAGCGATCGATCGGCGTCGCCATGAGCGTGCTGGGCAGCGCGTCGGCGCGGTCGGAAAACACCCGGGCACTCTCGGGATCCTGGAACGCCAGCACCAGATGCGTGTCGCAGTTGCCCATGATGGAGCGTGCGCGTGCCTCGCCATAGAGCGCATCGAGCTGATTGGTCGACTGCAATAGCAGCGTTGCCCAGATGTTGCGGCTTCGGATAATCGAGAGCACGTTGTCGATCTGGGGGATCTGCAGATTTGCGAAGTCATCGAGCATAAAGCGCACGGGCACGGGCAGGCTGCCGTCGGGCTGCCTATCGGCCTCACGAATGAGGCCCATAAACGCCTGCGAAATAAAGAGGCCGGTCAGCGGATCGAGATTGCGGTCAATATCGCTCACGGTTACAAACAGGGCGCAGGGGGTGTGTCCCATGGAAGCGAAGTCCACCTGATGGCACTCACGATAGAGCTGTGCCGCACCGTCGAATCCCAGACACATGACCTTTTCGGCAAGGATGCCGACGATGCTCGCGTGCATGCGCTCGGCATTTTGCGTAATGGCGTAGCGCCGCCATAGCGAGAGGGCATAGCTTTGGGGGTCGGTCGTGATCAGGTCGTCAAACAATCGACCCGTTGCACCGTCCTGCAGGTGCTCGATCAGCTTGATGACCGAGCTGATCGTCTGCTCGTCGGCGGGTAGCTGTTCGGTGACGTAGGCGATAAGACACGACAGCAGGTTTGCCGCCGCATGATCCCAAAAAGGCTGGTTGTTGTCCTCGATGGGGCAGATGGCCTTTGCCACCGAGAGGATGTCCTGCTGGTTGGGCCTGCCGTCCGCCTTGCGGCGAATGTGCCTCAGGGGGTTGTAGCCGCAGCGCTCGATGCCGGGCGCAAGGGCCGGGACGGTGTTGAGGTCGGCGAAGTTGAGACATTGCACGCGGTAACCGTGGGCTGTCAGCACGGGTCCCACTTCGCGACAGAGCGAGCCTTTGGTGTCGAGCACGATGTAGCTTGCGTTCATTTGCAGCAGGTTGGGCTTGAGGACGTTTCGGGTCTTGCCGGCTCCCGAGGGGCCGATTACAAGTGCGTTGTTGTTGAGTCCCGTTTGGCGGGTGTCGCAGGAAAGCGTTCGATCCTTGGCGAGGATGGTGGACGATGCGGACTCAGATGCGGCGAGGCGGCTGGCGAGGTTAGACATGGGCGACCTCCTTGGTGGTCGAGAGGATTTCGTGGGCAAAGCCGAGCTCGACGGCGCGCTCGGCCGAAAGGTAGGTGTCTTTTGCAGTGAGGGACTGGATGCGCTTGGGCGTGAGGCCGCTGCGGTCCGAGAGGATTTGCGTGAGGGTCTTGCGGGTCTGCATGAGACGCCGGCTGGTTTCCTGCAGCGCAAGTGCCGAGCCGCCTGCCCCCTGGGGGATCAGCGGGTCGTGAATCATGAGCTCTGCATGGGGCGCCATACGGCGATCGTCGCCGCCCATAAAGATTACGGCGCCCATGGACGCGGCGAATTCCAGGCAGACGGTGCGGATGGGGCACGATGCGAGGCGCATGGCGTCATAGATCGCAAGACCCGATCGCACGCTTCCGCCGGCGCTGGCGACAAATATGGTGATGGGGCGGCTGGGGTCGGTGGCATCGAGCAGGCGAATCTGCTGGCATAGGTCGTGGGCCATCGGGGTTTCGATGTTTCCCATGACGGAGAGCTCGCGACGGCCGAGCATCTCATCGTAAATGCTGGTGAGCGTGATACCTCGGGCGGATTCACGCATGGTGAGGGGGCTGATGATGGGGGAATGATTGGTGTCCATGAGGACTCCTTTCTGTTGGTTGTGTTGTGGAATAGGATTGTTGCCCGCGGAGGGGCTGGCGGGCTACAGGGTTCGTCCGAGCCTGAGATCGAGCTCGGTTGTGGGACAGACTGCCTGTTCGTGCGGCTCGCAAGCGCCAAGGGCTCCAAAGTGATGGAGCGTTGCGGCGGGCGTGGTGTAGGCGAGCCGCAGCTGATGCTCGACAGGGGCACATCCGTCATTTTTGTAATGAGCCGCGTAGTACTGCGCGATGCTGGCGTTCATCTCGCTGCCATTGCGATGGCGCTCAAACTGGCGTCTGCAGGTCTCGATGATCTTTGCTACCGACTTGGGTGCCGTCGCGGGAACAAGGGCGAGATAGCCCTCAAATAGCTCGTTGATGCTCAGGAGGCACAGCAGATCGATCAGCGTCCTTATGGCTGCTCCCTCGGCGGAAAAGTGCGCGGTCATGCGGTTATATCGGTTGCGGTCGACGATGGCCGCATGGGGTCTTGGAGTTTTCTGCCCCGTGGTTCCGGGCTTTTGCCGCGCCTGTGTATTGAGCTCGACGTTGCAGCGCTTGAGGCCGTCCAACGGAAGGAACAGTGCGGTGCGCAGGGTGTTCCGCTTGCTTTCGAGCTCATGACGCTCGTCGGGTTCCCATTCGAGCTTGAGTTTCGTGTCGAGCGCCGTAAGCATATGGGCTAGGCAGCCTACGGTAAGAACGTACGAATCGTTGTCGCGTTTTGGGGCATAGGGGTCTGTCAGCTTGCGAATGTCGGGGTCGCCCATGATCTTTGTGCAGCGCTTCAGCAGTTGAGGGTGGTCGGCCAAGATCGTCGCGAGCGGTAGCGACGCGTAGTTCTTGATGGTCGCGGCGGCAAAGGCGGCGTCATATTCGTTTGCATATGCTCGCTCAATGCGGGCATCAAGTATGCTTTTCTTATCGCCGTCTTCAGCGTGGTGGTTTGTCATAGCTTCTCCAATCGGTTGATGTTCGTGCTGTTTGTTGATGTGTTGGTTGTCGTGAGTGATGTGCTTGCCGTGGGTGATGTGCTGACGTTGGGGTGCTATGCGGTTTTCAATGAGCCCGTGAGGCAGTTGCTGCAGGGGCGGGATGGAACGGCCCATGCAAGGCGGAAGGCATCGTGCTCAAAATCGAGACAGCAATGCACTGGGTGCCTCACATGTGGCAGTTACCTCATTAAGTTGTCATTGCGTTTGGGGTTGTACTTTGCCGATCTTCTTTCTCTTACACGCTGAAAACTGAAACTGAATATGCTCGATCAAACGATGACCACCGGAGCGGTCATCTTTAAAGTACGTTCGTTTTGCTGATTTGACAAGAACTAATTTTGAATTTTTTTTCTACGGGATGAAATGAGATTTGTGGAACGGTCGCGATTGGTGTCGCCAGCTTTGCATGTGGTGGCTCGGCGTTTGGGCTGGAACGACTGAGCCCCGAGATGGCGTCCCGTTCATGTTTGAGACAATATATGACTTTTTGCCCGTTGCAAACAGAGTCGCGGTGGGTGTTCTGTATGATGGCTCAGACAAGGTTGTTCAATGACAGGGAGGCATATATGGCAATCAAAGCCATCGCAATGGATATCGACGGTACGCTCACCAACGATCAGAAAGTGATTAGCCCGCGTACGCGCGAGAAGCTGCTCGCGGCGCAGGAGTCGGGCATTAAGCTCATTTTGGCTTCGGGCCGTCCCGCATGGGGGCTGCACGCCTTGGCGCAGGAGCTCGACCTTCAAAACCATGACGGTCTGCTGGTGGCCTTTAACGGCGCTCACGTCGTCGATGCCCAGACCGACGAGGTGTTGTTCGATCAGGCTATGCCTGCCGACGAATTGCATCGTCTGATTGATCACCTGCGTAATTTTGACGTGATCCCTATGATTTCGCTCGGTCGCGATTTGCACGTCGAGGACTCGTACCATTGCATGATCACGCTGCCTGACGGCTCGCAGAAGAATATCGTCAAGTATGAGCGCGACGCGTGCGATCTTAAGATTCGCGAGGTGGAGAGCCTACATGAGGTCGCTGATGCTTATCCCGTGGACAAGCTACTCACTGCGGGCGACGCGGCCTATTTGCAAGCGCATCACGAGGATATGTACGCGCCCTTTAAGCAGACGCTTTCGGGCATGTTTACGGCTGACTGGTACTTTGAGTTTACGGCGCCCGGTATCGACAAAGCCCGTGCGCTCGAGGGTGCTCTGCCCAAGCTCGGCATCGATGCCAGCGAGGTCGTATCGTTTGGCGACGGCCAGAACGACAAGTCCATGATTGAGTGGGCCGGCACTGGTGTTGCCATGGGCAACGCCGTCGATGAGGTTAAGGCTGTAGCCCAGATGGTGACCGCCAATAACAACGAAGACGGCATTGCGGTGGCGCTGGATAAGCTGCTGGGTTAGAATCGCCGATAATGCATGGTTCGGGCGCCTGCTTACAGGCGCCCTTTTGTTAGGGAGGGTGCCGTGTCCGCATTTCCGTTCGACGCCGTTATCTTTGACATGGACGGCGTGATTGTCGATACCGAGTATTACTACCTGGGCGAGACTGCCGCGTTTGCCAAGGAGCTTGGGCTTAATCTGACTCAAGAGGAGTTGAATGGGCAGGTCGGTACCTCGCATCAGTTCTTCCTGCATTTGCTGGTCGATTGGTTTGAGCGCGCCGGTAAGGGGCATTTCACTGGCGAGGAAGCGTTGGCCCGTTGGGACGAGTGGGCGCATAAGCGTCCGCGCGACTATCAGGCTTTGATTAACCCAGGCGCCGTGGATACGATTCGAGAGCTGCCGCGCCGTGGCGTTCGCGTGGCGCTTGCCAGCTCGTCTCCCATGGTTAGCATCGAGGAAGTGCTCAACGCGTGCGGGCTGTCGGATGCCTTTGAGTATGTGGTGAGCGGCGAGCAGTTTAAGGAGAGCAAGCCCGAGCCCGATATCTACCTGCATGCGCTGGATCTCCTGGGGCTGCCCGCGAATCGCTGCTGCTGCGTTGAAGATTCCGTTCCGGGCATTACCGCGGGTAAGCGTGCTGGCCTGACGGTGATTGCCAAGCGCGAGGAGCGCTTTGGATTTAGCCAGGATGCCGCGGACAAGATTATCGACCAGCTGCCGGAGCTGCTGGAACTCGCGTAGATCCTGGGCGGTACTGCTGTCACAACAGTGGTTCCGTTGACATAAGAGAGAGGGGTGGCGTCATGGCATTTAACGTGAGCGCACTGGGGTTTGGCGACAACGTCGTCGACCGCTACGAGCATATTCACACTATGTATCCGGGTGGCAATGCGGCGAACTTTGCCGTGTATGCCAAGAAATGCGGAGCCGCGCGCTCCGCGTATATGGGCATCTTTGGTAACGACGCTGCTGCTGAGCATGTGATTGCGAGTCTTGAGGATGAGGGCGTTGAGCTAGCCAAATGCAAGCAGCTCATCGGCGAGAACGGTGCGGCCCGCGTTACTGTGGTTGATGGTGATCGCGTATTTCTGGGGTCTAACGAGGGCGGCATCCGTGGTGATGCACGCTATGTGCTCGATCGTTTTGATCTGGCGTATATGAAACAGTTCGACGTAGTCCACTCGGGTAACTATTGCTTTACCGAGCGCGAGCTGCCCAAGTTGAAGGCCGCGGGCGTCACGGTTTCTTTTGACTTTTCGGACGATTCGACCGACGAGTACTACGAGCAGATTGCTCCCTACGTCGACTTCGCGTTCTTTAGCGCGGCAGACGCTGCGAGCGAGGATGAGATTCGCGAGCGTCTTGCCTGGGTGAAGGGCTTGGGCCCATGTTTTGTGTCCGCAACGGCTGGCGCTGAGGGCTGCATTGCCTATGACGGCGAGCGTTACTATCGGCAGCATGCCAAGCCCGTGGCAGACATGAAGGACACCATGGGCGCGGGTGACTCGTTCCTGACTTCGTTTCTGATGTGCTATCTCGATTCCGCCAAGCGTGGCGAGGATGGTGCCGAGGCCGTCGAGCGCGCACTCGACTTTGCGGCGGGGTTTGCTTCGACCGTATGCGGTATGGAAGGCTCCTGGGGCCATGGAGCGCCGATTTCCGAATAGGTGAGCAGTCCCGGGGAGCTGTATTGGTGCCTTCCCGTGACTCGGTGGTCAAAAAAGCCAAATATGAGTACTGTGACTAATTTAGTCGCAGCAAAATCGACCCCTTCAGACGTGATTTGAGCGTTTGGAGGGGTTTAAGATTGCGAAAGTGCAGGATGAGTGACTGTGAAAGTGTTAGTTAATGGACAATCGTAGATTAATCTGGTGGCCGGAAAGCTCAAAGTAATGTATCCATTTCGCTAGCAGTACTCATATTTGACGTTTTTTGACCACAGGGGTCAGCGAAGGCTAAAAACAGAGCGTGCATTTGCTAAAACTGCTGACTCAATATGCTTTGCGTCACAGTTTTTGAGTGAGGCGATGCGTTCTGAGGTCCATGCGAGCGATCTGATGAGCGACTGTGCGTTTGTTTCTGTGTTTGGCTCGGCCGGCGCATCGGTCTCGAGCAGTAAACGGTCGAGTGGAATCTGTCGTGCGTATTCGCGTCCTCGTTTGGACGCGAGCATGCGTTCGTTGACGGAAAAATAGCAGCCCGCATTACGCGTGCGGACGAGTTCGTCCGAAGTACCGCTAAACCAGTGGAAGATGATAGCGGGGGAGTCGGGGTTTGGGGCGAGTAGTCCATTCGATTCGAGGACGTCCAGTACGGCTCCTGCTGAACGAACGGCGTGAATTGATATCACGCGCCCGGTAAGAGGATGCTGCACGAGCGCATCGCAGAGCCGGATAAGTGCCTGTATTTGTAGCGGTTCGCTTCCGGCGAAGCGCGCGGAAAAGTCGAGTCCCACCTCGCCGATGTAGCGCTCTTGGGCAGCAGCTTCGCAAAGCAGATTGACTTCGGCAGGACCGCAGCGGCCGTCGGCGAGCCACCAGGGGTGGAGCCCAATGCCGGCGATGATGCCCGGATGGCGACGAGCGCGCTCGTTTGCGGCCGAAAAGTCGCGTGGGTCGACCCCGCAGTCAAAGAGCCCCAGACCCAACGCCGCCGACTCACTGGCTGCAGCATCGGGGCTGAGCGTCAAATCAAGGTGACAATGCGTGTCAAAGAATCGCGGTTCCATCGCAGGGCATCCTGCTAGTCCAGGCGCTGGCCATCGGGGCGCACGCGCTCAGTGCCGCGACCACTGATCTGGCGGATAACCTCGCCGGCAATCATTTGACCCATGATGGGCGGCATAAAGCTGGCAGTACCCAACTCGGTACGCTCGTGGATGTTGGACGGGTCGCGGGGCTGGGTCTTAACCGATTCCTCGCAGCTAAACAGCACGTGCAGGCTCTTGATTCCGCGCTTCTTACATTCTTTGCGCATAATGCGGCTCATGGGGTCACGTACCGTATCGAAAATGTCGGCAAAGCGGAGGCACTCGGGATGGAGCTTGTTGGCCCCGCCCATGGAACTAACCAAACGAATGTCGTGGTCCTGAGCATATTTGGCAATGGTGAGCTTGGCCGAGATGGTGTCGATGGCGTCGACGACGTAGTCGAGCTTGCCGTCCGTCTGCTCCAAAACGCTCGCGAAGAAATCATCGATGTTGTCGCTCAGCAGGTATTCGGTGCGTTTGATGACGGTAGCGGTAGGGTTGATGTCGTGAATCATAGCCTCCATGACGTCGACTTTGCGCTTTCCGATGGTGCTGTGAAAGGCGATGGCCTGACGGTTGATATTGCTGGGCGCGATGACGTCCTTATCCAGAATGACGAAATGACCGATGCCGCCGCGGGCGAGTGCCTCGCAGCAGTTGGAGCCCACGCCTCCGCAGCCGAGCACCAGCACCGTAGCATCGGCGAGCTTGTCGAGTGCCTCGCGGCCCATGATGATCTCGAGCTTGGTGTCGCGTGTCTCGATGGGGGCTGCGGCTGCGGTTTCGGTCATAGATATCCTCCGATGGGGAGTCGGTCGTGTTTTAGCTATCGCCATTATAGGTATTATTGCGATTCCATTTGAGCCCTTGGAGCTTGTTGAAATGGGATCGGGATTCGCATAAGATTGAAGCAGATGGCACCCGTTGCCGCGGGTTGACCAACTCCGAAACACGTTTGTAGCGTGAGAAGTGGCCGTCTTCGCATTACGCGATGGCGGCTATTTTTTTGAGTGTTAGATTAGATAGTTAGACAAACATCTAAATATCGAGTATAGTGTGCGCGTCATGAGAGATGATGAAAGGAGGTCTTATGCCGGGAGAGGGTTTTAAGGCGCTTGCCGATCCAACGCGACGGCGCATTTTGGAGTTGCTGCGCGAGGGCAATCGCACGGCCGGGGAGCTTGCCGAACATTTTGACATCAGCAAGCCGTCGTTGAGCCATCACTTGGCGACGCTCAAAAACGCCGGGTTGGTGACCGACGAACGTCATGGCCAAAACATCGTTTACAGCTTAAACACCACCGTCATGCAGGACTTGATCGGTTGGTTTATGGGCTTTACAAACACGGAAGGTGATAAGGATGAATAACGAAAACAAGGGCATTCACGCCACGGGGGTATCGCGGCGTGTGTGGATTGCGCTGATTGCTCTGTGCGTCGCCAATGTCGTAGCGCACCTCATGGTGATGCCGAGCTTGCCCGGGCAGATTCCCACGCACTGGGGCGCGAACGGCGCCGTCGACGGTTGGGGTCCCAGCTGGATGGCATCGGCGCTCGGCGCATTGCCTCTGGTGCTTCTCGCAATGTTCTGCGTGGTGCCGCGCATCGATCCCAAAGGTGAGGCATATCGAACCTCGGGCAAGTTCTATCAGGGCTTCGTAATCGCCTTCACCTTGTTCATGTGCGCCATAAGCTGGCTGGGAGAGCTTACGGTCTGGGGCGTGGTGCCGGCGGTCGGTTCGGTTAACGTGCTGATTTCCGGTGTTGTCGGTTTGCTGTTCATCGGCGTAGGCAACTACTTGCCGCGTGTGAAGCAGAACTATACGCTCGGTATCAAGACGCCTTGGGCGCTTGCCAATCCCGAGAACTGGCGCCGTACGCAGCGCTTTGGCGGTGCCTGCTTTATGGTGCTGGGCTTTGGCCTGATTGTGATGGGCGTGGCAGGCAGCGTGCTTTCGAGTGAAGTCGTCGCCGCGGTGATTGCGGTTCTGGCGTTTGGTTCGGTTGGAGCCGTCTACGTCTACTCGTATCTGCTGTGGCGCAAATCGCAGCGAGCCGTTCGCTAAGGTTGCGGAAAACTAGCGTACGCAGTTCATAGTATGTTCCGGGGGACTTTTCCCAGGTAGTATTAGGGGGTATGGGCAACCATGCCCCTTTTTCGCTAAGTTTCAGAGCTGGTTTTCTCATTTCGCTTCCACTAAAGCGAATCAAGAATAGGGAAACAGCAGGTAGAAAGGATAAAACAGGCAAATGGCAGAGTTCATCTACCAGATGTATCAGGCTCGTAAGGCCCATGGCGACAAGGTAATCCTTGACGACGTGACCCTGAGCTTCTACCCCGGTGCCAAGATCGGCGTTGTGGGTCCCAACGGCATGGGCAAGTCGACCCTGCTCAAGATCATGGCCGGCATCGAGGAGGTCTCCAACGGCGATGCCAGGCTCACCCCCGGCTACACCGTGGGCATCCTACAGCAGGAGCCGCCGCTCGATGACGACAAGACCGTCATCGAGAACGTGCGCATGGCGTTTGGCGATATGATCGCCAAGGTCGATCGCTTCAATAAGATCGGCGAGGAGATGTGCGACCCGGATTGCGATATGGACGCCCTCATGGCCGAGATGGGCAAGCTCCAGGACGAGATCGACGCCGCCGACGGCTGGGATATCGATTCCAAGCTCGGTCAGGCCATGGACGCCCTGCAGCTGCCCGATTCCGACATGCCGGTTAACGTGCTTTCCGGCGGCGAGCGCCGTCGCGTGGCCCTGTGCAAGCTGCTGCTCGAGGCTCCCGACCTGCTGCTGCTCGACGAGCCCACAAACCACCTGGACGCCGAGTCGATCCTGTGGCTCGAGCATTTCCTGCACAACTACCAGGGTGCCGTGCTTGCCGTCACGCACGATCGCTACTTCCTGGATAATGTTGCCGAGTGGATCTGCGAGGTCGACCGCGGTCACCTTTATCCCTACAAGGGCAACTACTCCACGTATCTGGAGACCAAGGCCGCACGTATCGAGGCTCAGGGCAACCGTGACGCCAAGCTCGCCAAGCGCATGGAGGCCGAGCTCGAGTGGGTGCGCAGCTCGCCCAAGGCTCGTCAGGCCAAGAACAAGGCCCGTCTGGCTCGCTACGAGGAGATGGAGGCCGAGGCCCGCGCAAGCCAGAAGCTCGACTGGACCGACATCCGCATTCCCGTTGGACCGCGTCTGGGCAACAAGGTGCTTGAGGCTCATCATCTGCACAAGGAATTCGATGGCCGTGTGCTCATCGACGACCTTTCGTTCACCCTGCCGCGCAACGGCATCGTGGGCGTCATCGGCCCCAACGGTGTCGGTAAGACCACACTGTTCAAGACGATTGTGGGTCTGGAGCCGCTGACTTCGGGCGAGCTCGAGGTGGGCGAGACCGTCAAGATCTCCTATGTCGATCAGAACCGTTCCGGCATCGACCCCGACAAGAACCTGTGGGAGGTCGTCTCGGATGGCCTGGACCACATGATGGTCGGCGAGACCGAGGTTCCGAGCCGCGCGTACGTGGCGAGCTTTGGCTTTAAGGGCCAGGACCAGCAGAAGCGCGCTGGCGTACTTTCCGGTGGCGAGCGCAACCGTCTGAACCTGGCGCTTACGCTCAAGCAGGGCGGCAACCTGCTGCTTCTCGACGAGCCCACGAACGATCTCGACGTCGAGACGCTGTCCTCTCTCGAGGCGGCACTGCTCGAGTTCCCGGGCTGCTCGGTGGTCATTAGCCACGACCGTATGTTCCTGGACCGCGTCGCCACGCACATCCTGGCGTGGGAGGGCACCGACGAGAACCCGGGCAACTGGTATTGGTTTGAGGGCAACTTTGAGGCCTATCAGGCCAACCGTATCGAGCGCCTTGGCGAGGACGCAGCCCAGCCGCATCGTATTCACCGCAAGCTGACGCGTGACTAATTTGTTACGCGGTTTTGCCAAACCGCGTAACTGCCCGACGCTGCGCGGGCCGCAAGCACCCCATCTTGCCGTTCAAACCGTCGCTCGCGTACCGAAGTACGCGTCGCTCCTCTTTCACGGCAACCTGGGGCACTTGCGGCCCGCTCGCTGTTGGTCACGGAACATCAACAAATAAAAACGGCTCAAATCCTGATTTGGATTTGAGCCGTTTGTCGTTACTGCTCGGGTTCTTCGACCTTGTCGATGGTCCAGGCGGCTCCGAGACCGCCGGTGGTGTTGCGGCGGATGCGCACGGTGACTTCGTGGCGCTTGCCGGCCTGCGTGTAGTGCAGGGGGAAGCTTGCGCGGTTTCGCGCGGCCTCGATGGTACCGCGCTCGCGGGCGATCCAGTAGTACTCGCCGACAATGCCGAGGGTGTCGGCGCCGTAGGGGAGATAGGTCGATAGCTGGTGCAGAAGCGGGCCGGGGCAGAAGACCTCGGTTGCGAAATCGATGGGGAAATCCTCAGGGATGGTCGGTGCTGCAGGTGCGGGGGTTGGGGCCGCCGCGGGTGCCGAAGCCGGTGCCGGTGCGGGAATTTGGTCGCAAGCAGCGGTGGGCACGGATTCGATGACGGGTGCGGGCTCCGGCGTCGTTTTCGGCTTGAACGTGGAATCTGCGGGCTTCACGGTGACGGGCGCGTCTGCAGCTGTAGTTTCAACCTCAACCTGCGTCGCGTTCTCGTTCTCGACGCTCGACTTTGCCTCGACCGGAGTGGATGCCATGGTGGTGATGCCGGCGTTGGCGTTCTCGGGGTCATAGACGACCGTGAGCGAGATGGCGGGCTGCGGCGTCTCGGGCTCCGGCGTCGACTCGGTAGCGTCTTGATCGTCGGGCTCGTCGGGCTGATCGTCCTCGGCCTCGTCGCCAAAGACATCGCTGTTTTGGAATGCAGGCGTTTCGGGCTGGTCAGCGGCTTCTTCGGTTGTCGACTTGGGAGCTTCGTTGAGCTCCGCAGTGGCTTCCTGCTCGGATATGACTTTGGGATCGGTCGTGGCAGTGATTTCGGTTTCGGCTTCTGCTGTTACCTCAATAGCGGCTTCGATCTCGGGCTCGGGCTCGGGCTCCGGAGCGACTTCGGCCACGGGCTCGGGCTCGGGACGCTTAACGTGCTTGGGACGCACGGCCTTGAGGTCCTTCTCGCCGCGTTTTTTCTTTTTGTAGGACTGCTTGGCTCCCTTGGCTGCCTTGGGCTTGTCCTCGCCCTTGGCAAGGGCGGCATCCCAGGCCTCGTTGGCGATGACAGTGGCATACAGGCGACCGCCCTTAAAGACGGTCAGCTTAATGCAGTCGTCGAGCTCCTCGAGCAGCTCGCGCGTGGACTCGAAGCCCAGGTCATAAGCGGCCATGTCACCAGCGGCGAGTGCCTCCTCGACCTGCGTCATAAACGTTTGCTTGCCGCATCCGATTGCATCGCGCAGCAGGCGATACAGATAGATGTGGTTGCCCAGCGAAAGCGTGGGCCTAACTATTGTCTTGCTCATGGCAAATCTCCTCTTTACACACCAAAGCATCTTACCATCGCACGGGGCTTGCCATCTCGTCGCCCAAGGCAAACGGGCGCGACCGTTGCCGGTTCGCGCCCGTTATGCAGGTCGGCTATCTATGAGAGGCAACGTGCTTAGTTGCCCGATGCTGTGCTTTGGCTCGAGCTGTCAGATGCCGTGCCGGACGCGGTTCCGCTCGAGCTGTTCGAGTTGCTGGTGTTGCTGTTGTCGGTAGATCCCGTGCCCGATGTATTGCCGCTCGTCTGGTCGCCCGTGCTCGGTTGAGAGCCGTCAGTCGTTTGGCTTGAGTCGGTCGTGCCGGATTGCGTGTCGCTGTTGTTCGCAGAGGAATCGACGTCCTGCGATTGATTGGGGGTGTTCGATGACGAGTCAGTGGATGCGGAGGTGCCCTGCGGGTCGTCCTGCTGGCTTTGCGATTGACCTGAGCTATCCGCGTCGTGCTCGGTCGTATGCGACGAAAGGATTGGCTCGGGGCGCTCACCCAGACCCTCACCGGCGGTGGTGATAAGGATGGCGCCGGCGCAGGCGATGACCGCGACGATGGCGATGGCGATCGAGAAGACGATGACCTTCTTTTGCGTCTGGCTGCGCTCTGCCGCGGCCTTGGCGCGCAGGCTGTCAGGGGCGACGCGGGCCGTGGTCGCGCGCCCCGCAATCTGGCGCATCTCCTGCGTAGTCGCGGCGCCGCCCAGGTGCTCCTCGGCATTAAACTCAACGGGCTCGTAGGCGCCGGCGGGGTAGTCGACGGCGGCGTGCGTACCTTTGATGGCTTCGGCGCTGGCAGAGATAAAGTGGCGGTAGACCTGCGAGGACACAACGGTGATGACCGAGCTCACGGCGGCACCAATTACTGAACCGGCGATACCGATCTTGGAGGCAAGCGCGACGCTCGTGGCGGCAGCCGCGGCGCCGGCGATGATCTGGGGAATGGAAATGTCGTCAAACAGACCCTTTTTGGGCGCGATGGCCATGGTCTGTCCGATGGAATGGTTCTCGTGCACGCCGTTGTTGAGCGATGCCGGCGTCATGACGCGCGTGCGCGGCGCGTCGGTGTACTTGGTTGTCATACGGGGTCCTCCCGGTGTAAATCTGCTTCGTTTCGTGTAGCCATCAGGGTACCCACCAGATGTGAATCGTACGTGACATTTAACAGATACCATCAACTCATCAAGGGGGGCTTGCTGTCTTTGGTGCAATAGCTTGATGCTAAACTGGATTTACGATTGCGAGGTGGTTTACGTGATGTACCCGTATATGACATTCGAAGACGGTACCGAGGTCGTTCATTCTGACCTGATTGCAGATGGGGATATCGAAAAGGTTGTCGTGCATTTTGAACGACCGACGGCAGAGGGCTTCGACTCCGCTCGCTGTGAGTTGCCTTCTTACAATTGGACTATGTGGGAGGGGCATTTCACCGACGAGGAGAAGCGAGGATTTGAGACTTTTCTGAGCAATAATGCTCACCTGCTGTATCGCTACGCCGCAAACGGAGGAGCTAAAGTTGCCTAGCCTATTTCTTATTGGCGGCTACAGGGTCTTCTTTTGGTCTAACGAAGCGGGCGAGCCAATCCATGTTCATGTTTGCAAGGGAGCGCCTTCAAATAACTCGGCCAAAATCTGGCTGACTCGCAGGGGAGGTTGCATTGTCGCTAATAACAAAGCGAAGATCCCCCAGAGCACGCTTGACGACCTCTGTGAAATTATCGCCGCTCAGCATGAATTGATTTGTTCTAAATGGAAGGCTTTTTTCCTTGTGGACGAGATCTCGTTCTACTGCTAAACGCCATTCTGACTTCTCTTTTTCATTTTTAATCATGAGACTGCCCCATCAGCGCTGATTGAACTTGACAGTACAATGGAGGCGGACTTTATTGCCGCTGCTCGTTGCGGCTAAACGGATGTGTTGGAGCTCGTATGAACGATTTTCTAAACGGTCAAGTTGAGAACGATGGCTTTTTGCGTGTGGCGGCGGCCTCGCCGCGGATTCGCGTGGCCGATGTCGAGGGCAATGCCGAGGTTGCGCTGGCGGCTGTTCGCGAGGCTGCCGAGCGCGGCGTTCGCACGCTGGTGCTGCCCGAGCTCAACTTGTGCGGCTATACCGCGGCCGATCTGTTCCATAACCGCACATTACTGCATGCCTGCGAGGCTGCTTTGGTGCATATCCTCGATGAGACTCGTGAGCTGCCGATTGTCTTTACCATCGGTCTTCCCGTTGCAGTTGCCGAGAATATCTACAACTGCGCCGCCGTGTGCTGCGCGGGCGAGCTTTTGGGCCTCACGGCCAAGAAGTATCTGCCCAATTATGGCGAGTTCTACGAGCGCCGCTGGTTTGCTCCGGCGCCCGCAGATCCTGTGTGGGTCGAGTTTGCCGGTCAGGGTCCGGTTCCGCTGGGTTCGGGGCTTGTCTACCGCTGCTGTGATGAGGGTGCTGAGGACCTGGTGCTGGGCGTCGAGGTCTGTGAGGACCTGTGGGTACCTGCGCCGCCCTCGACCGAGATGGCGCTTGCCGGTGCCACGGTGATTCTCAACCCCTCCGCTTCCGACGAGATCATCGGTAAGGCAGATTACCGACGCAGCCTCATATCCAACCAGAGCGCGCGCCTGTACTGCGCCTATGCCTATGCGGACGCGAGTGAGGGCGAGTCCACGACCGATATGGTCTTTGCGGGCGAGAACCTCGTCTATGAAAACGGATCTAAGCTCGCCGCCACGAAGCTCCTCACCTGCGATATGGCGGTGGCCGATGTCGATCTTGACCGCCTGGTTGCCGAGCGCCGTCGCTCGACGACGTGGACGCGCGCGGACGATGCGCCGGAGGCCACGACCGTTGAGTTTTCGTTTGAGGGCGTGCTGGCCAAAGAGCCTGTCCTGCGCGATGCCTGCGATATCGACCGTGTCTTCCCCCGCGCGCCTTTTGTGCCGGCCGACCACGGCGACCTGGCCGAGCGTTGCGAGACCATCCTCGATCTACAAACCGCCGGCCTCAAGACCCGCCTTGCCCATACGGGTACCAAGGCTGCAGTCATCGGTCTTTCGGGCGGCCTGGACTCCACGCTGGCGCTGCTTGTGACCGTGCGTGCCTTCGATGCGCTGGGGCTGCCGCGTACGGGTATCACGGCGGTCTCCATGCCTGGCTTTGGCACGACGCATCGCACCAAGTCCAATGCCGAGTCGCTTGCCCGCGACCTGGGTGTGAGCTTCCGCGAGGTTTCGATCCACGCGGCTGTGGAGCAGCACTTCAAGGACATTGAGCACGATTCGGCCGTGCAGGACGTGACCTACGAGAACAGCCAAGCCCGCGAGCGCACGCAGATTTTGATGGACTTGGCCAACCAGGCTGGCGGTTTTGTCATCGGCACGGGCGACCTGTCGGAGCTGGCGCTCGGCTGGGCTACCTATAACGGCGACCACATGAGCATGTACGCCGTCAACGCGAGCGTGCCCAAGACGCTCGTGCGTCATCTGGTGCGCTATGCCGCCGATGTCTTTGGCGGGCGTATTGCCGAGGTCTTGCTCGACATCCTCGATACGCCGGTATCTCCCGAGCTTCTGCCGCCCACGGGCGACGGCGAGATTGCGCAGAAGACCGAGGATTTGGTGGGCCCGTACGAGCTGCACGACTACTTCCTCTACTACCTGCTGCGTTTTGGCTTTGAGCCGGGCAAGATCTACCGCATGGCGCTCAAGAGCTTCGAGGGCGTCTACGACGCCAAGACCGTCCACACGTGGCTACGTACGTTCTACCGTCGCTTCTTTGCCCAGCAGTTTAAGCGCAGCTGCCTGCCCGATGGTCCCAAGGTGGGCTCGGTGACGCTCAGTCCGCGCGGCGATTGGCGTATGCCGAGTGACGCCAGCTCGCGTCTGTGGCTTGCGCAGATCGACGCGCTCAATCCAGTTGACTAAGGTTGGCTAAATTGAACCAATACGGGGGTTGCAAGCGTTACACTTTTGCAATCTGATGGCCCGTATCGCGCGGCGCTCTTGTCGGAGCGCCGCGTTTTTTATATCGAAAGGTGGCACCATGCAGGCATCGCAGCGTCTCGACCGCTTTGGCGCGGAGGTCTTCGCCTCGCTCAACAACAAGCTTCTCGCGCTGAAGGCTCAGGGCAAGACCATTTACAACATGAGCGTGGGCACGCCCGACTTTAAGCCGTACGACCATGTGGTCGAGGCGCTCACGCAAGCAGCCCAAGATCCCGAGATGTGGAAGTATGCCCTGCGCGACCTGCCCGAGCTCAAGCAAGCCGTGTGCGATTACTATGAGCGTCGCTTTGGCGTTTCGGGCATTACGCCGTCCATGGTGCAGTCGTGCAACGGCACGCAGGAGGGCGTGGGCCATTTGGGCCTGGCCCTGCTCGATCCGGGTGACACCATTTTGGTTCCCGATCCGTGCTACCCGGTCTTTGAGGCGGGTGCCAAGATCGCCGATGCCAAGCTCGAGTACTATCCGCTGGTTGCCGAGCACAATTACCTGCCCTATGTGGCGGGCATCGATCCCGAGGTGGCCGACCGTGCCAAGTACATGATCGTGTCGCTGCCCGCCAACCCGGTGGGCTCGGTGGGCACGCCCGAGGTCTACGAGGAGATCATCGCTTTTGCCCGCGAGCACGACCTGCTGATCGTTCACGACAACGCATACTCGGACATCGTGTTCGACGGCGAGCCGGGCGGCAGCTTCTTGCAGTATCCCGGCGCGCTCGAGGTAGGCGTTGAGTTCTTCTCGCTCTCCAAGTCGTTTAACGTCACCGGTGCGCGTATCGGCTTTTTGGTCGGCCGAGAGGATGTGGTCTCTGCCTTTGCCAAGCTGCGCAGCCAGATCGACTTTGGCATGTTCTTCCCGATCCAGAAGGCCGCCATCGCGTGCCTTAATGGCCCGCGCGATGAGGTCGAGGCGCAACGTCTGAAGTACCAGGAGCGCCGCGATGCCCTGTGCGACGGTCTTGAGGACCTGGGCTGGGAGCGTCCCAACGCGCATGGCTCCATGTTTGTGTGGGCCAAGCTTCCCGGTGGTCGCACCGATTCCATGGCGTTTTGCGAGGAGCTTATGGAGAAGGCCGGCGTTGTGGTGACGCCGGGTGCGAGTTTTGGTCCCTCGGGCGAGGGACACGTGCGCATGGCGTTGGTCCTGCCGCCCGACCAGATCGCTTTGGCTGTCGAGGCCATTCGCGAGGCGGGCCTGTATTAGAAAGCTATTTTGGCTCGTCAATATATCGAAACCGATTTCGTGCAGTTATTTTACGAATCCTGCAAACAATTTCGGCAAACGGTCGATTTTTGGCTGCGAATAGGAGCATAATCAAAGTCCCGATTGGATGTATTGGGATTACGACAAGCCGCTCGGGTCGTTCCCGGGCGGCTTGTTTGTGGAGAGAGATGGGAGTTTCTAATGGTTAACGAGAAGAAGGTCGCTATTGTCGGCTGCGGTTTCGTCGGTTCGTCTTCGGCGTTCGCGCTGATGCAGAGCGGTCTGTTCTCCGAGATGGTCCTCATCGACGTGGACAAGAACCGCGCCGAGGGTGAGGCCCTGGATATCGCGCACGGCATGACGTTTGCCGAGCCGATGAAGATCTACGCCGGCGATTATTCCGATGTCGCCGACGCCGCCATGATCGTCGTCACCGCTGGCGCTGCCCAGAAGCCCGGTGAGACCCGCCTGGACCTGGTCAACAAGAACGTCAGCATCTTTAAGTCCATTATTCCCGAGATTAAGAAGTCCGGCTTCGACGGCATTCTGCTCATCGTCTCCAACCCGGTCGATGTTCTGACCTACGCCGCCATCAAGATGTCCGGCCTGCCCGAGGGCCACGTCATCGGTTCCGGCACTGTGCTCGACACCGGCCGCCTGCAGCAGATGCTTGGTGCCCACGTCGAGGTTGACCCGCGCGATGTCCAGGCCTATGTCATGGGCGAGCACGGCGACTCCGAGTTTGTCGCTTGGTCCAGCGCTCAGGTTGCCGGCGTTCCGCTGAACACCTTCTGTGAGCTTCACGGCCACCTGGAGCATGAGGCTGCCGAGAAGCGCATTGCCGAGGACGTCAAGAACTCCGCCTACACCATCATCGAGAAAAAGCACGCCACCTACTATGGCGTCGCCATGGCCGTCAAGCGCATCTGCACCGCCGTCATGCGCGATGAGCAGACCGTTCTGCCTGTCTCCTCGCTCATGGTGGGCGAGTATGGCCTGTCCGATCTTGCCATCTCCATGCCGACCGTCGTTGGCCGCGACGGCGTTGTCTGCCGCGTCCCCGTGCCGCTGAACGATGACGAGCAGCATGAGCTCACCGTCTCCGCCAAGGCCCTCAAGGACATCATCGACAGCGTTGATTTCTCCTGCTAAATCAAGCTCTTTTGGGCAACAGGCTACAATGAAAGGCGTCCGGGTCCACACGGCCCGGGCGCCTTTTTGGTGCAAAGTAACCTGACCCCAATGCACCATAGTTGATGGGAGGGCCATGTCGGATTCGCCTAATTTTTTGACCTATGCCCAGACGGCGTTTGATCCGTTTGAGGAGCGGCCGTTCTGCGCGGTGGATAGCCTGGTCTTTGCGTGGTTGTCCTATTTGCGTTTGCCGGGTGATATGGCGGAACTGACGAACTGGCAGGGCCTAGACGTACGTGAGCTGCTGCGTGCCGAGTGCTACCGGGACATGATTGACGACTTGTGGGATCCGGAGGGGAGCAGGGCCTTGTTGGAGGCCGTGGCAGCAAGCCCTCGCTACCGTGGCGTGCACGTTTGCGGCTATCGTGCCGTGAGCGATGTGGTGGCGACGGAGCAGTTTGCAGCCATGGCGTTCCGGTTTCCTGCGGGGTTTAGTTATCTTTCCTTCCGGGGGACCGACAGCACGATTGTGGGCTGGAAAGAGGACTTTAACATGGCGTTCCGGTGTCCTGTGCCGGCCCAGGAATCCGCGGCGCGTTATGTGGACGAGGCGGCGGTTGCGATTGACGGGCCGCTTTTGTGCGGGGGTCATTCCAAGGGTGGAAACCTTGCGGTGTACGGTGCGGCGATGTGCTCCGATGTCGCCCGTGAGCGAATCGAACGGGCGTATTCTCATGATGGTCCGGGCTTCGTCGAGGAGTTTCTGAACGGCAACGCCTTTGCCGATCTTTCCGGTCGAATCGACAAGACGCTACCTCGGTCGTCGATCTTTGGCATGATGTTCGAGACACAGGAGGACTATGCCATCGTTGAGAGCACCGAGTTCAGCCTGCTGCAGCACAATCCCTTTAGCTGGGTGGTTGATGGTCGCGACTTCGTGTACTGTGAGCGCCTGTCTGCCGGTGCTCGATACGTTGATGGCTCCATTCGCGAGATGCTGCTTGCAGTGTCGCCTAGCGAGCGCGAGCGTTTTATAGATGCGTTGTTCTCCATGTTTGAGGCTACGGGTGCTGAGCGGTTTGCGGATATCGCTGGGAATCTGCGCGAGAGCCTGCCCGTGATGCTCCAGGCTGCGCAAGGCTTTGACAAGGATACGCGTCGTTTTGTCTCGCAGACCATTGCGGCAATCCTTAAATGTGCGCTGCTGCCCAAACGCCCTCAGATCGACATGCCCGCTGCCGGCAAGAGTTTGGCAGAACAGCTCGAGGCTTGGCAGTCCGAGCTCCTGCGCTAGCCATTGGTGCAAAGCAACCTGTCCCCGATGCGCCAACCTTTGATGCACGTGGGGTGAGCTCGACCGCTATACTGGTTCGTGCCGAAATCGATCTAGAACGGAATGCCGTATATGAAAATCAATCACGCGATTCTGCATATCCTGGACTTTGACTCTGCCGTCAACGTCATGAGCCAGCGCGAACTCGATATCGAGAGTCGTACCGTGCGCAACTTCGTGACCACACATCTGCGCCGCGCACGTACCTCGGCCGACAACAAACGCGCCACGTTTGCCGAGAACTCTGCGTTTGGTGGCGAGCTCAAGGGCTATTTCTTTGGCGAGCGCGAGTTCGTGGACCTGTCACAGCAGATTGCGGAGTTTATTTCCTCCGAGCTCAACAAAGCCGAGAAAGCCGAGTCCACTGACGTGCTCGTGGCCGATTTTGACGACGATGAGGATGCCCGCTGGTTTGCCGTGATGCTGCTGGGCTCCAAGCAGGCTTTTATGCACGAAGTGGGCCGCGAGGAGGGGGAGGTGCGCAACGATATCGCGCGCCACTACGCCATTCTGCCGAACCCCTCGCAAAAGGTGCCAAGCTATGCCATCGTGCGCGCGAGTACCATGGAGATCGGCTACGTGGACAAGAAGCGCAAGATTGCCGGCGAGGACCGTATGCTTATCCCCGATGGCCTGCTGCAGTGCGACACGGGCGTATCGGGCAAGGAGGTTATCGACACCGTGACGCGTGTGGTCGAGGAAGTCGCCGAGGAGCACGGTGCCAACACGGCTGTAGCGCTCGCTAAGGTTAAGGCTGCGGTTGCCGAGAAGGTTGAGGATGACGAGGAGCTGCCGCCTTGGGATATCGTCGATGAGGTCTTTGAGGACGAACCGGTTATCAAGGAGAGCGTGCGCGCGGCACTGACCGAGGAGAAGGTTCCTGAGCGTGTGCCCGTGGAGCGCAAGCAAGTCGAGCGCGCGGCCGTGCGTAATCACAAGATCCGTACCGACACGGGTATCGAGATCAGCTTCCCGGCCGAGATGGGTTCGAACTCCGAGTACATCGAGTTTGTCAACGAGCCCAACGGCCTCATCTCCATTGAGCTCAAAAACATCGGCAGCATCGAGAACCGATAAACTGCGCTTGGACGCTGCGGAAAACAAAGGCCGAAACCCTTCGGGACTTCGGCCTTTTTGTTTTCGGCTTGGTCGCTGACATTGCGTCGTAGGTTGAGCATACGCCAGAAAAACGCCCCTAGGCGAGCAAGGTGACGCGAAAGGGGAGGGCATTGACCTTCTGGTCATGCCCGACGATTGAACGTCAGATTGCCGCCTAGGGGCGTTTGCAGCGTCGACTTGTTACGCGGTTTGGTAAAACCGCGTAACCCTACAGCTGGCGCAGGCCCTCTTCGAGACCGGTCTTGCTGTCAGTCTTCTCGTCGCGCATCTTGATAACGCGGGCGGGGACACCGGCCACGACGGCGCCGGCGGGGACGTCCTCGACGCACACGGCGCCGGCGGCAACGACAGCGCCCTTGCCTACGTGCACGCCCTCCAGGACCACGGCGTTGGCGCCGATCATGACATCGTCTTCGATGATGACAGGCGTGGCGCTCGCGGGCTCCACGACGCCCGCCAACACGGTGCCGGCGCCGATGTGGCAGTTCTTGCCCACGGTGGCGCGGCCGCCCAGCACGGCGCCCATGTCAATCATGGAGCCTTCGCCAATGACGGAGCCGATGTTGATGATGGCGCCCATCATGATGACGGCGCGGTCGCCAATCTCGACGCGGTCGCGGATGATCGCGCCCGGCTCGATGCGGGCGTTGATGCCTTTAAGGTCGAGCATGGGGACGGCGGAGTTGCGGCAGTCATTCTCGACGTCGTAGTAGTCGATGGAGTCGGCATTGGCATCGAGGATGGCCTTGAGCTCGTCCCAGTCGCCAAAGACGGTCTTGCCACGACGGCCGCCGTAGACGTGCGCATCGCCCCAGGCAACCTTCATGCCAGGTTTCTCGCGCACATAAAGCTTGACAGGCGTCTTTTTAGGCGCGGTGGCGATGTAATTGATAATCTCCTGAGCATCCATCTCGGCTGCGTAACTCATATGCTGTTTCTCCTTTGCGTGGGTGCGGTAGATAACTGGTTAGGCGAACATGACCTGGTCGAAGGTGTAGAAGCCAGGCTCGTGGGTGACGAGCTTCTGCGCGGCTGCCAGGGCGCCGTTGACAAAGATCTGACGGCTCGTGGCACGGTGGGTGAGTGTGACTTCCTCGTCCTGGCCGAAAAAGCTTACCTCGTGCACGCCGGCGACGGTGCCGCCGCGCAGCGAGTGCATGCCGATTTCCTTGGGATCGCGAGCGCCGCACATGCCCTCGCGACCGTAGACAGGATGATAGCCAGCCTCGGGCTCGGCCTCGACCACGGCGTCGAGTAGCAGCTTGGCGGTGCCGCTGGGGGCGTCAACCTTTTGGTTGTGGTGCGTCTCGACGATCTCGCAGTCAAAGCCGGGCAGCTCGCGTGTGGCCTGTGCTACCAGATGACGCAGGGCTGCGATACCGATGGAGTAATTGCCAGAGTGCATGACGCGGGCGTTCTGACCAAGCTCGCGCAGGCGGTCCATCTGATCGGGTGTGTAGCCCGTGGTGCCCGAGACCAACGTGGCGCCCGTGCGCTCGACATAGGCGACGACGGCATCGAAGGTAACGACGTTCGAGAAGTCGATGATTACATCGGCTGCCGGGGCGGCCTCGAGCTCGGACAAGTCGAAGCCGATCTGGGCCACGATATCAAAAACGGGTTGACCGGCGGCATTGACAACGCCCTCGGCGGTAGTGCGGATGAGCGAGCCCATGCGGCCCGTTCCCATAATGACGGTCTTAATCAAGCAGACCAGCTCCCTTCAGAGCATCGGTAAGTGTGGCACGCGTGTTATCGGCCATGGGGCAAAGCGGCATGCGGTAGTTGGCTTCGATCATACCCATCTGGGCGAGCGCTTCCTTAACGGGGATGGGGTTGACCTCACTAAAGAGGGCGTTGATGAGCGGCTGACCGGCAATCTGGATATCGCGGGCACGTGCCACGTCGCCGTCCAGATAAGCGCGGCACATGTCGTGCACGAGCTGCGGCTGTACGTCGGCCCACACGCTGATGGTGCCCGAGGCGCCCAGGCTCATGAGCGGTACGGTCAGCGCATCCTCGCCCGAGTACATGCGGAAGTCGTCGGACAGCAGGTGAGCGATCTTGGCCGCGTAGGCGACGTTGCCCGAGGCTTCCTTAATACCCATGATGTTGGGGTGCGCGGCCAAGCGCTCTACGTTGCGCTCGCTGATGCCGCAGCCGCAGCGGCCGGGGATGTTGTACAGGATGCAGGGGATGTCCACGGCGTCGGCGACGGTCTTAAAGTGCTGATAGATGCCCTCTTCATTGGACTTGTTGTAGTAGGGGGTAATGAGCAGCAGACCATCGGCGCCCAAGCCCTGGTAGGTGAGCGACTTGGTGAGCATGGTTTGCGTGGAGTTGGAGCCCGAGCCGGCGATGACGGGGACGCGTCCTGCAACCTGCTTGACCACGGCGGCGACAACGGAGTTGTCCTCGTCATCGGTCATCGTGGCGCTCTCTCCGGTGGTGCCCAGGGTGAGGATGGCGTCAGTGCCGTTTTGCAGGTGGAAATCGACAAGGCGCTCGAGTGCGTCAAAGTCGACACTGCCGTCCTTTTTAAATGGCGTAACAAGGGCGACGATTGAGCCCTCGAGATTGCGGATATCCATGTTCTTCTCCTTCGATTCCGCGATCTGGATGCGTTTGTTCCACTGAGCGGCGATGGCCAGGCGCTCGTCTTGGGCGCGACGGCGGGCACTTTCGGCACGCGACTTTGCCAGCAGCTCGCGTCCGCACGGCAGCACGTCGAGCGTGGCAAAGTAGTCGCCCGGGCGCTCGGCGCGACGAATGAGATCTGCCGAGCCATCGGGGCGAAGCAGGACCTCGGCGGATCGCAGGCGTCCGTTGTAGTTGTAGCCCATGGAGTAGCCGTGCGCGCCGGTATCGTGGATCACAAGCAGGTCGCCCATGTCGATATGCGGCAGCTCGCGATCGATGGCGAACTTGTCGTTGTTCTCGCACAAGTTGCCCGTGATGTCATACGTGTTCGTGACCGGTGCTGCGGTCTTGTCAGGGCCGCCCGGCTGACCCATTACCGTAATGTGGTGGTAGGCGCCATACATGGCAGGGCGGATCAGATCGACGGCGCTTGCGTCGACACCGATATAGTCCTTGTAGATCTGCTTTTCGTGGATGGCCTTGGTGACCAGGCATCCGTAGGGGCCCATCATAAAGCGACCCATCTCGGTGCAGATCGCCACATCGCTCATGCCGGCGGGGACCAGAATCTCGTCGTAGGCTGCGTGTACGCCCTCGCCGATGGCGTGAATGTCGTTAGCCTGCTGCTCGGGCAGGTAGGGGATACCCACACCGCCGGACAGATTGATAAAGGCGACATGTGCGCCGGTCTCGCACTCCAGGCGCACGGCAAGTTTAAAGAGGATGCGTGCGAGCTTGGGATAGTAGTCGTTAGTGACGGTGTTACTGGCAAGGAAGGCATGGATGCCAAAATTCTCGGCGCCCTTGGCCTTGAGCATGCGGAAAGCCTCAAAGAGCTGCTCGGTGGTCATGCCGTACTTGGAGTCGCCGGGGTTGTCCATAATGCCGTTAGAGAGCTGGAACAGGCCGCCCGGGTTAAAACGGCAGCTTACCGTCTTGGGAATGGGGCCCGCGACGCGCTCAAAGAACTCGATATGGCTGATGTCGTCAAAGTTGACGATGGCGCCCAGTTTATCTGCAAGGGCAAAATCCGCCGCCGGCGTGTCGTTGGACGAGAACATGATGTCGTGGCCGGTGATGCCCAGTGAGCGGGCAATCATGAGCTCGGTATAACTCGAGCAATCGCAGCCGCAGCCGTATTCGTTGAGAATGGAGATGAGCGCCGGGTTGGGATTGGCCTTGACGGCAAAGTATTCCTTAAAGCCCGGGTTCCATGCAAAGGCGTCGCGCACTTCTTGCATGTTGCGGCGGATGCCCGCCTCGTCGTATAGATGAAACGGCGTGGGAAACTGCTCGACGATATGCTCGAGCGTTTTCTTGTCCACAAACGGCTGCTTGGCCGCATACGCTTCGTTGGGGGTCAATGCCATGTCCCGTAAACCTCGCTATCCAGACGGCGCCATCGGCGCATCGAATCCGCATAGCGTGGACCCAATGTCCGGATAGCGCTCCCGCATTGCTGCAGACAGTCCTGCGGGTGTTTCCCGCAGGCCCACCAGGCTGTTCGTGCCCGAAAAACCCAGTTCGGCGGGTTTCGCCTCCCCACGGGGTCAAAGCCTGCCGGCTCGCCCGCGGTTCTTCGTGCCCGCGCCTCTATCAAGTGGTAATGACCCTACCACGTTGCACTTTAGCAAACAAGAGTATTCGTATATAACGTTTAAAAAATGCAGGGATATGCTGGAAATAAGGGTGCGGCAATCTTGCGGCACAATAAGATGGCAACTGGCGCGCACCTATGAAAGGAACCTTTATGACCGAGCTCCAAGAACTCCGTTGCTATCGGCGCGACTTACACAGGATCCCGGAGCTCGACTTCGATCTTCCGCAGACTATCGCCTATATCGAGGGCGTGTTGGCGCCGCTCGCTTGTGAGGTGACCCATCCGTGTCCGAGCTGCGTCTGTGCCTTCTTCGATGCCGGCGTGGGCGCTACGCATGCCACGGCGATTCGCGCCGATATGGATGCCCTGCCCATCGCGGAGGCGACGGGAGCTGATTTTGCCTCGACTCATCCCGGCAAAATGCACGCGTGCGGACACGATGGACACATGGCCATGGCGCTCGCGGCGGCGACTTTTGTCGACCGAGCGATTCGTGAGCAACCGGGTGCCATCAAGCGCAACGTGCTCTTTGTGTTCCAGCCTGCCGAGGAGACGACCGGCGGCGCCAAGACAGTGTGCGAGAGCGGCGTATTCGAGCGCTATGGGGCAGATCGCATCTTCGGCTTCCATGTATGGCCCGATTTGCCCGCCGGTACGTTGGCGAGCTGTTCCGGTCCGCTGCTGGCGCGCTCAAGCGAGACGCACATTCATATCCATGGCACGAGCATCCATATCGCCAAGACCTACGGCGTTCCCGTAAACGAATCGCACGATGCCGCGCTGGCGGCGGCCAAGTTCTTAGTTTCCGAGCGCGAGCTCATGGATGAGCTGGGTGCCGACGAGCCTTGCATTGGTAAGTTTGGCCTGCTGCAGGCCGGCACCGTCTGCAATGCGGTGGCGGGGGAGGCACATGTGGCTGGCAGCCTGCGCGTGTTTACGGACGGTATGTTCGACCGTGCGCGTGAGGGCGTGCGGCGCGTGTTGGACGAGGCCTGCGCCGCAACGGGCTGTACGTACGATCTCGATTTTGCCGAGGGCTATCCGCCAGTCGATAACGACCCCGAGCTGTTTGCCTGCATTGCGCCTGCCTTGTCCGAGCTGCAACTTGTGGACGAGCCGCTGCTAATCGCCGAGGATTTCGCGTTCTATCAGCGCCATCTGCCGGGCGTGTTCTTCTTGCTGGGCACGGGCGTGCCAGAGGGACAAGAAAACCCGAGCGATTCGGGTGGCTGTCCCGCCTATGCCATGAGCGCTCTGCATACCGATACCATGCTCTTTGACGAGGAAATCCTGCTCAAAGGCCTCGATGTCTACAAACGATTGCTTTTGCTTGCTTAAGTGGCGAAGAATACCTGTTCTAGAAAATACGAACAGATGTACGGTATAATAGAGATGTAAGTCTATAGAAACGTTTGACGTTATTAACGTAAGGCGATACTATGATTGCATCATATAAAGATGAAGACACTGAACGCTTCGCAATGGGTGTGCGGATTAGGAAGCTCATTCCTTTTGAGCGGGTCGCCTTGAGGAAGATTCGCCAACTGCAGATCTGCGCTTCGCTTGATGATCTTCGCGTTCCGCCAGGCAATCGTCTTGAAGCGTTGAAGGGCGATCGCGCTGGTCAATATAGCATCCGTGTTAATGAGCGCTATCGGGTCTGTTTTGAGTGGAGACAGGGGATGGCTTGGAATGTCGAAATCGTCGATTATCACAAGTGATGAGACCGCGCCCGATTTGCTGTCGCCGGTGACTCCTGGTGAACTTCTCAAAGAGGAATTTCTTGTTCCTATGGGCATTTCTCAATATCGCCTTGCTAAGGAGACCGGGATTCCGGCACAGCGTATTGGGCAGATTATTTTGGGAAGGCGTCGTGTTACGGCTGACACCGATCTTCGCCTTTGCCGCTACTTTGGCCTAACGGATGGCTATTGGCTTCGCGCTCAGATGGCGTTTGACCTCGAGGCAGAGAAGAGGCGCATCGAGCCGGAGCTGGATAAGATCGTTCCCGTTCAGCGGGCCGTTGCGTTGTAGTGCTCAAAGATATTGAGGTTGGAGTGACGATGGAACGACGCCGACAGACTGCCGTGTATAGTCCGGGTGGATGCGGGTGTGGCTTGCTGCTGATTCCGGTCATCGTCGTGAGCGTTGGCTTGATGTTTGTGCTTGCCGGGCTGGCCGCAGCGGCGCTCGTGCTGCTGATTGTGGCTATTGGCGTGACGATTTGGCTCTGCCGCAATCGCGAGCAACGTCGTGCCGACGGCAAGACCGATGTGGGATGGATTGTCTTTTTGGTTACCGCCTACCTGTTGAGCATCGGCTACCTTGTGTTCTTTGTTTTGCTGCTCGTTAGCACCTTTACCGGGGAATCCGTCACGGTGGGCTAGGCTTCGACGAGCCTTTTGAGGATGAGGCGAGGGGGCGGACTCTGAATGAACAGCGCCCCACGTCAATATGTTTCATTCGTTGTGTAGCAATCCGAATGTGCAAGCGTTTGGCGTGAGAGTGCCGCCGCCAGCAACACGGGGATGCAGGCCGCGATCGCCAGCCCCCATGCCAGCTCATCGCAATAGATTCCATAAGGACCCACCAACAGGACATAGGCCAACTTGCGAGCCCATCATCCACTGCGGTCGCAAATCAGCTGTCAGCTGAATCGTCGCTATAAATCGCGAGGTAAAATGTCCAAAGATTGATGGACGGTTCGCAGAATTTGCAAGGGTCATTGAGAAAGTAAAGCTGCGAGAAAGGAAGAGCCATGGCTAAGAAGGCGGGAGAGAAGGAAACGGTTGAAAAGGCCAAAGGCTTCGAGATTCCCATCGATGAGGAATCGGCCGGCAAGCTGCTCGATACCATCTACAGGAGCGCGCTGAATGGCGTCCCTAAGGTGAGTCGTTCGGTCGACGAGATGGTTGCTGACTACACGGGAAAGGCGAAGTCGCCCGATGATGCCGCGAGGGCACTCGCAAAGTGGCAGGTCATGAAATGCGGAACCTCAGGTTTCGTCACCGGGCTCGGGGGCTTGATTACGCTTCCGGTCGCAATTCCCGCGAACATAAGCAGCGTCATGTACGTTCAGATGCGCATGATCGCCTGCATCGCGAAGATTGGTGGCTATGACGTTACGTCCGACCAAGTTCAGACGATGATCTACATGTGCCTCACGGGTACGACGGCGAGTGATCTTGTCAAAATGGGGCTCATCAAGACTGGGACGAAATCGCTTGAGGTTGCAATCAAGAAGATTCCCGGGTCGGCACTCGTGAAGATCAACCAGAAGGTCGGCTTCAGATTTATCACGAAGTTCGGCGAGAAAGGTATCATCAACCTCGGGAAAATGCTACCCCTCGCCGGCGGCTTGATTGGCGGCGGCGTGGACGTGGCATCGACGAGTATCATTGCTAAGAACGCCATCAGGATGTTCATGGAGGGTGAGGACCCCGACGGGACCCTGCCCACTGAAGCGGAGGTCGAAAGCATCGAAGACGTTGAGGTGGAAAGCGACCTGCTTTAGTCCTTGCTACACGCCCCCACACCCCATTGCCTAGCCTATGCCGTAGGGACTGCCGGCTGTTATGAGGTATCCCGCCTGCTCCTCGCGGTCTATTCGGCACATCGTGCGCATCGTCTGCTTTGAGTCGCAGGCCGTGTCATTGCCGTCCACGATGGCCTTGTGGTTGTTGAATGTGGTCGAGCCCTTGTGACCCTTGGGCGGTTCTCAGCCCGCATCTATCAGGAGTCTGTCGAGCTCGTGCGAGCATCGAGCGTGCAGGGCATGCTCGAGAGCTTCGTCGTCCGCATGGACCACGCCGCGCAGGTTCGCCATGTCGGAAATCGAGGCAAGGTGCTGCAGCCGTAGAACCAGTAGTTCAAATCGATGTTGGCAAGCCTCGAGGTGTCATCGGCGATGGACACGCGCTTCATGCTCTTCTATATGACAACCTTAGCTCTCAGCTAATGAATTCAAGTCCAATCCTTCCTACGATGTGCTGTGTGCCGGCGCGGTAGCCGGATCGTAGGAAGGATGCATAATGAAAAAGCTCGAAAACGATGTGCTGCTGAGCCGTCGCGCTGCACTTGGCGCATTCGCCACCGTCGCTTTGGGGACTGCCAGTCTTCTTGCCGGTTGCGGTAGCGATAAGGCGACCGTCACCGAGGACGCTGACGATGGCGCCAAGAAGGAAGAGACGAAGAAGGAAGAACAGCCGACGACTGACCTAGCTGTTGGCACGACGGTGACCACGGCTGCTGGCCTTTCTGTCGTCGTCGATTCCGTCCAGCCCGGCCTCACAAATTTTGACGGTTCAACCATGACGGGTATTCACGTCACGTACGTCAACAATGGCGATGAGGGCGCAGATTACAATATCTACGACTGGAAGGGCGAGGACGCCAACGGTGCGCAGCAGAACCAGGGTTATTACAGCGAGGGTTCCGATGAGCTGCAGTCTGGTACCCTTGCCGCCGGTGGCTCCGTGGCGGGCAATATCTACTTTGATGGTGACATCAAGAAGGCTCTCTATTTTGCCAACGTGTTTGATAAGTCTGCCGCTGCAAGCTGGGTGCTGGCCTAACATGTCGCTACCGTTGCGCCGTATGGGAGGTGAGGTCGTATGCCCAATAAAAAGCTGACGGACGAGTTACTCAATGAACTCCTCGACGCGCCAAACATCGATGGCTATATCAAAGAGCACGACTTTGCCGCACCGTCGCTTTCGGACTACTTAAAGCAGTTGCTGCAAGAGAAGGGGCTCGAGCGTTCGCGCGTGGTGCGTATGGCCGACCTCAACGAGACCTTTGGCTATCAGATCTTTACCGGTTCGCGCAATCCGAGCCGCAATAAGGTGCTGCAGATTGCCTTTGCAATGGCGCTGTCGATGAAGGAGACCAACCGCGCCCTGACGGCTGCCGGAGTGAGCGTTCTCAACTGCAAGGACCGTCGCGATGCAATCATTATCTTTTGCATCGACCGTGGCTGTAGCCTCCAAAAGGTCAATGAAGAGCTGTATCGCTTTGGCGAGGAAACGGTGAGTTAGTGGCCGATGGCTGAGCCGGCGGTGCCACCAGAACAACCATGCAAACGAGCGGGGTGCGGACATCATGGGGTGTCCGCACCCTGCGTTATGATGGACGCTATGGATACTCAGAGCCCAACATATTCCGATGACGAGCTGACTGCTTCACTTGTCGAGCATTTGGCGTCGCTCGACCGCGATGACAGCTATCGTGTGGAGCGCGTGCTCAAGCTCTCGGATGTCGAGACGACCGAACTCGTCTATTTTGAGGGCTCTGGCGGCGGGTCTCTCGGTCCTTTTGTCCGCAAGCGCATCGATGCTTCGGTGCAGATTGGCGGAGCATATGAGCGCCTGTTTGCGGCCCAGCGTGCCGGTCGTCGTTTTGAGCACTTGCCCCGAATCGTCGATTGTCGCCGTGTGGGCGACGAGCTTGACGTGGTGATGGAGTATGTCGAAGGCGAGACGCTCGAGGCCCTGGTGGGACGCTTGGGGGCGACGCCCGATTATGCCCGCGGGCTGTATCCCGTTCTGTGTGAAGCGGTGGGCGAGCTGCATGCTGGTTTTGCAGCTGCGGGGGAGCCGGGGGTACCGGTAATCCACCGCGACCTTAAACCCTCGAACATCATCGTATCGGGCGTGAGGTATGCGGCCGATGCTGGCATGACCTTCTCGTCGCTGGTGATTATTGACCTGGGAATCGCGCGCGTTTGGCGCGATGGCGCCGACGCCGACACCGTTAAGTTTGGCACGCGTTCCTATGCGCCGCCCGAGCAGTTTGGGTTTGGGCAGACGAGCGTCCGTAGCGATATTTACGCGCTTGGCGCGCTGCTGTTCTTTTGCCTGACGGGAACTGACCCCAAGCCTGGGCGTGACATGCGCGAGCAATGCGAGGCGCATGGCATTCCCGTTCCGCTGGCGGATGTGATTTGCATGGCGATGGCGCTCGATCCCGCTAAGCGCTTTGCGAGTGCAAAGGCACTGGGGCATGCTGCGCGTGCGGCATATGAGCTATGTCTCCCTGCACCGTCGCCCGTGACCTTTTCTGCTGCCAGCGTGCCCCGGGCCGCGGTGCCACAGGTGCAGCGGGTACAGCAGCCGGTTGCCCTCACGCTTCCGTCTTCTGCAAGCCGGCGTTCGATCGTCTCTCCCGTGACATCCAAATGTGTGCGTCTGCTCTCGCGTATCCCCGAGCCCGTGGGGCGCATATGGAATGGATGCGTCTATGCGACAACATTGTTGCTGCTGATGGGCAGCCATTTTGCGGTATTTACGCCAACGGGCGAAAACCGAAACTATCCAACGTGGTTTTTGGCGCTTGAGTATTTCTTTATGGTCGATGGCCTGGTGTTGCTCATTACATTCGGAATGCTCGACCGGCGTAGGCTTCGACGTCGTTTTCCCGTGCTCGATCGGTATCGGGGGAGTGCTTTTGTCGAACTGTGGTTCAAGGCGCTCGGGTTTATGTTTGCCGTCATGTGCGTCGTCGTTGTTATCGGCAACGCGACCGGTATCGTCTCCTAGAGAATCGAAAAGGGGCCCCGTTTGGGGCCCCTTTGCAGTTGCACTTAAATACGGTTCATTTGATTGGCGACCTTGTTGTACCAGTCCTGCCACGTGGGCGGGCAGTACTTCTTGGCGGCTGCCGGAGTAAGCGTGGAACCATAGTTGGCGCCCAGGTAGGCAACGTGGGCGGAGACGCCCTCGCTCCAGCTACCAAAGCTACGCCAACCACCGCCGCGGGCACTCCAGCCCCAGGCGTTATAGGAGCCGGCGCAATAGAGGCCCTTGCTGCTCTCGATGCAGGCGATGGCGGGGGACCACCGGGGATCGACGCCGGTATTCCAGGCGGCGACGGCAAAGTTGTAGCCCTGGCCTGCCATGGGGGAGCCGGCAAGGTAGTTATCGATGCGGCTCGTCCACTCGTTAATGAACGAGTCGTAATCGGAGTTACCGCTATTCGAGCTGTTCACCGTGGTGTCGATGGTGGTGTTGGCGTTGTTGGCCTGGCTGTTGGAGTTGTTGCCGCTTACGCCCTCGCCCGAGATCTTCTCGGCGGCAGCGGCCTTGTCGGCCTCGAGCTTTGCCAGCTCGGCAGCATTTTCCTGCTCGGCCTTTGCCTGCGCCTCGCTGCGGAGCTGCTGAGCCTGCGCCAGTGCATCCTCGGCATTCTTTTGCTCGCCTTCGAGCTGAGACTTGGCCTGCTCGAGTTCAGTCTTGTTCTGCTCGAGCTCGGTCTGCATCTTGTTAAGCTCTTCGATCTCGTCGACGCTCGAGCTCGTAATCTGGTTGGTGTATTTGCAGGTGGTGATAAAGTCACCCAAGCTCTGCGTGTTCACCAGGAAGCTCACGATGGGGCTGGTGCCCTTCTGGTACTTATACAGATCGCGCATGGCGGAGCTTGCCTTGGCCTGCTGCTCGGGTAGCTCGGCCTCAATCTTATCGATGTTCGCCTCATTGGAGTCGATCTGCTTTTGCAGATCCTCGAGCTTGGTTCGGGCGTCGTTGTAGGCGCTCGTGGCGTCCTCGATCTTTTTCTGGGCGGCGGAAAGCTGATCCTGCGTTGCCTGCGAGGCGGCATAGGCCGCGACGGGGGAGAGCATCGGCGTGGCCGTCAGCGCGACGGCGAGCGCGGCGCTCGTGATGATACGAGCCGGCTTCGACGCGAAGAGCGCTGCGGTGCGATGGTTCGAATGCTGCATCCAGTCCCTCTGCAATCAATCGTAGGTTATTGGTCGAGGTGTATTCTACTACTGCTTTCGACCTCTACTTGAACCTTAAAGGTTCTAAAGGGTCAAGTTGAACTTGAGGCTTTGGCCTTGACCTGCGGGAATGGTGAATTGTTGAGAAACCATAGAGTTCAACTTTAACGTTACGGCACCCTGTTTGTGAAGGTTTTTGGCTGCAAAAGCTACCTCAACGTGGGGTTTTGCAACTACAGGGTTCCTTCGCGGCGAGCCCGCTCCACCTCTTTGAGTGCCTCGGTGGGAGTGAAGGAACAGGTGCCGTCGCCGAGCCTGACCACCTGGACGTCGTCACCGACATGGACTTCTCCGCCCTGCAGCACGACGCCAAAAATGCCCTCGTGGGGGAAGATGCAGTCGCCGGCGAGATAGTAGATGGCACAGCGGGTGTGGCAGACTTTGCCGATCTGGCTGATTTCGACGAGCACTTCGCTGCCAATCTTGAGCTGCGTGCCCAAGGGGAGTGAGAGCAGGTTGATACCCTGGGTTGTGAAGTTCTCGCCAAAGTCGCCCTCGTGCACATCGAGCCCGCGTGCCTGCGCCGTCTGGATAGACTCTGCAGCTAAAAAGGAGACCTGACGGTGCCAATGCCCGGCGTGCGCATCGGAGGCGAGGCCAAACTGCTCGATGACGGTGTCGTGCCCGTCGGCGACGGGTGACTTACGCGTGCCTTTGTGCTCCGACGTGTTGATTGAGACGATGCGGGCAGGCCCGTTGTAAGCATCGTTTGCGGTGCGTAGGGGGGCTGCCGTTTGGGCACGATCCGCAAGTTCGCGCTTTGCGGCGTCAATGATGGGGTTGCTGATCGGATGAGCCTGGGGCACAGTGTACCTTTCGACGGGGCTGGCAACATGTTGAATCCTACAACAACGGTGGGTTCATTGCCCGTTGTCGTACACCGGTGATCGCCGCCTTCGTGCTGGACAATTACGCCGATTGCCATAGATACGGTGGAGCTTTGGGTGCCGGCGGCTCGGCACGCTAGAATAAATCAGTTGCACAAAGACCGCCCGTCGTGTGGGCAGTTCTAGATAGGAAGTTTCCATGGCATTGCAGTTTACAGAGCGCGAGTTTATCCCCGTGCTGCTCGGCGGCGACATCAACGCGTATTCGGTGGCGCGCGCTTTCTACGAGGAGTATCAGGTTAAGAGCCTGGTCTTTGGCAAGTATCAGACGGGCCCCGCGTATCGCAGTCAAATTATCGATTACACGCCCAACGTAGATATCGACACCATGCCCGTGATGCTTAAGACCGTCAACGGTATCGCTCGAGCTCATGCCGACAAGACGATTGTCCTGATGGGCTGCGGCGATAACTATGTTGCCCTGGTGGCTCAGGCCAAGGATGCCAACGAGCTGGCGGATAACATCGTTGCGCCTTACGCGCCCTATAGCATGCTTGAGCAGTGCCAGAAGAAGGAGATCTTCTACGAGCTGTGCGAGAAGCACGGTGTGCCGTATCCGCACACGTTTACCTTTACCATGGCGATGCTCAACGCTCAGGGCGAGGCTCCCGCCGAGGTGCTCGACCAGATCGACTTCCCCTTCCCGATGATTCTGAAGCCCTCTGACGGCATCATGTGGTGGGAGCACGAGTTCGAGGGTCAGAAGAAGGCCTACGAGATTGCCGATCGTGCCGAGCTGGAACAAGTCATTCGCGATGTGTACGCCAGTGGCTACACCGATGACCTCATCTTGCAGGATCGCGTGCCCGGCAACGACGAGTACATGCGCGTGCTCACCAGTTATTCCGACCGCAACGGCAAGGTTCGTATGATGTGCCTGGGCCACGTGCTGCTCGAGGAGCATCAGCCCCATGGTGTCGGCAACCACGCCTGCATCATCACTGAGCCCAACGACGAGCTCATGGGTGGCGTGCGCAAGCTGCTTGAGGACCTTAAGTTTACGGGCTTCTCCAACTTCGACGTCAAGTACGACCAGCGCGATGGCTCGTTTAAGTTCTTCGACTTCAACACGCGTCAGGGCCGCAGTAATTACTATGTCACCAATAGTGGCTTTAACGTTGCCAAATACGTGGTGGATGAGTACGTCTATAACCGCCCGTTTGAGCCGGAGTTTGTGACGGCGCAGGACGAGGCGCTGTGGATGGTTGTTCCTATGGGCGTCGTTGACAAGTATGTCAAGGACCCCGAGCTGCGTGCGAAGGCGCATCGTCTGGCCAAGGAGGGCAAGGCTGCCGATCCTTCGTTTATGAAGGGTGATTTTGTCTTTAACCGCTGGTTGCGCATGTGGCACACCAAGCTGCGTCACTTTAAGCTGTTCAAGACGTATTACAAGTAGATGAGCGCGGCGCCCGCCCGGTTTGCATCGGACGGGCGCGGGTATGATACGCGCAATTGCGTGGGCGTCACCAAGGAGGCGGCGATGGAAAAGCTGGGAGTTATCGGCGGCATGGGCGCCGAGGCCACGTCGTATTACTACGACCAGGTCGTGCGTCATACGGCTGCTGCCTGTGATCAGGAGCATATCGACATGGTGGTGCTTTCCAAGTCGACCATGCCCGACCGTACGCTGGCCATCAAGACTGGCGAGCATGCCGAGCTGCTGGCGACCATGAAGGAGTGCGCTCAGGCGCTCGAGACGCTGGGCTGCGCGCACATAGCGATTCCCTGCAACACGTCGCACTACTTCTACGATCAGATTCAGTCGTTTACCAAGGTGCCGATTATCCACATGCCGCGCGAGTCGGTGCGCTATGCTCTGGCCGGCGCGGTGATGGGGGAGTGCGAGTTCGACCCCAACCTGAGTATGCCGGCCGAGCCGGTGCACAAGATCGGCATCATGGGCACCGACGGTACCGTGGGCGCAGACGTCTATGGGCGCGAATGTGAGACCGCGGGCGTTGAGGTCGTCTATCCCAGTGAAAAGCGTCAGGCCGACGTGATGTCGCTCATCTACGACGATGTGAAGGCCGGGCGCGAGCCCGATATGGATAAGTTCGACCGCGTGATGTGGGAGTTCGCCCGTAGCGGCTGCGACCGCGTCATCCTGGCCTGCACGGAGCTTTCGGTGTTGCAGAAGTATCGCGAGATGCCCGAGATCACCCTCGATGCGATGGATGTCCTGGTACGCGAGTCCATCATTCGCAGCGGCGTCCCCTACCGCCTGTAGCCCTCGACCTGCCAAAAAGGGACAGGTTTATTTTGGTTGGTTTTATCTGGGAGAACAGTAAGGCCCCGGCTCGTTTGATGCGAGCCGGGGCCTTTTGCGTTTGTCGGTTGCTGCCAGCGATTGCTAGAACAGGAAACCGATGGCGATAAGGGCGATGCTGACGATAAGTACGGCGATATCCGGGCCTTTGATGGGGTAGCGCTTATACGAACTCGCACGCGTGCGCAGGTAGAAGCCGCGCTGCTCGGCGGCAAGCGCGGTGGCATCGGTCTTGCCCACGCTCGAGATAAGCAGTGGCACGCACAGCGGCAGCATGAGCTTGAGTTTCTTGACGGGATTCTTAGTGTCGTATTCGACGCCGCGTGCAGTCTGCGCCTCCATGATGGCGTTCATTTCCTGGCCAAATACCGGCACAAAGCGCAGTGCCGTGGTAAAGGTGAAGGCATAGCGATATGGCACGTGCAGCACCTCGACGCAGGCGTTGGCGAGGTCGTTGAGTTTGGTCACCATAAGCATGAGGATGAGTGGCAGCGCCACACCCAACAGGCGTAGGCAGGCCTTCGATCCGGTAATGAGGCCCATGTCGGTGATAAAGCCCCACACCATGTTACCGTCGCGCATAAAGGCCAGCTGAAGCACCAGCATGATAAGCGCGAGCGGAATCAGCAGCTTGAGTAGCGAGAGCAGGCGGTCGGCGACGCCGGCGTAGGCGCCCAGTGCAAGGGTGAGCGCCAAAAAGCCCAATAGCGTCACGTAGGTATCGGACAGGAAGATGCCGATGATGATGGCGGCGGCGAGGCCCAGCTTGACGACCGGGTTCAAGCGGTGCAGCAGTGTGTCGCCCGGCATGTAGTCGATGACGTTAACCACGGTTGACCATCTCCTCGGTAATGCGAACGATATCGGTGACCTCGCTCACCTGTGCAAAGGCGGGAGAGACGGAGGATGTCAGGCGACGAGAAAGCTCTATGACCTGGGGTGGCTCAACATAGGCTCGCTGCATGAGCTCGATGTTCGAGAACAGTTCGTGCGTGCAGCCGCGCTCGAGGATGCGGCCGTCGGCCATGACTACGATGCGCTCGGCAAAGTCGGAGACGACTTCCATGTCGTGGCAGACCATGATTACAGCGCAGCCGCGCTCGGCCATGGTGCGTACGGTTTCCATGACGGTCATGCACTCGCGGTAGTCAAGGCCGCTCGTGGGCTCGTCGAGCACCACGATTTTGGGCTCTACGACCACGACGGAGGCGAGTGCCACCATCTGGCGCTGACCACGCGAGAGCGAGAAGGGCGCCTCGTCGGCCGGCAAGCCAAAGCGGTCGATGACGAGCTGGGCGCGACGCAGCGCCTCGGCACGGTCGATGCCGGCAAGCTCCAGGCCAAAGGCGACCTCGTCGAGCACGGTGTCCTTGCAGATCTGGCGGTCGGGGTTTTGGAAGAGGGTTGCGACTTCGCGGGCGATGCGGCTCGTGGGAACGGCTGCGGTATCCAGTCCCGTGACGCGTACGCTGCCCGAGGCGGGCTTAAGCAGGCCTGTGAGCAGCTTGGTGAGCGTGGTCTTGCCGGCGCCGTTTTGGCCGACGATGCCCACGAGCTCGCCGGGATAGAGGGTCAGGTTGAGGTCGTGGACGGCGGCGCCGTCATTGGGATAGGCAAACTCAACGTGATCGAAGGCGAGCACGGGCTCGGCGTCCTTGGCATGCGGGCGCAACGACGGTGCGTGCGGTGAGCCGGCGGGTGCCTGAATGTCGCTGCTTGCGTGTGCGGGGTCGACGATGCCCGTAATCAGGCGCTCGGCCTCATCAACATCCAAACAGGGAGTGCCGCTGGCCAGGCCGTCGGCCTCGAGGCTGTTGAAAATGCGCGTGACACGCGGGCAATCGACGCCGATGGCGCGGAGCTCATCGGCGTGCGCGAAGACCTCGTGCGGCTCGCCCTGTAGCGCGATTTCGCCATGATTGAGCACGAGCGCGCGGTTGCAATACTCCGAAAGCAGGGCGACTTTTTGCTCAACGACGACGATGGTGATGCCGAGTGCACGGTTGGCCTCACGCAGGGTCTCGAAGACCAGCGTGGAGCTGGCGGGGTCGAGCGCCGCGGTGGGTTCGTCGAGCACGAGCACGCGCGGACGCATGGCGAGGATGGCGGCGATGGCAACCTTTTGCTTTTGGCCGCCTGAGAGGGTGGCGATCTCGCGGTCGCGCAGGTCGCTGATGCCGACGGTCTCGAGCGTTTCGCTCACACGTTGCTCGATTTGGTCGTGGGGAACGCCAAAGTTCTCCAGGCCAAATAGCATCTCGTCCTCGACGACCGAGGCGACCATTTGCGTGTCGATGTCCTGCAACACGCTGCCGACGATCTGCGACACATCGGTGAGCGAAACTTCACAGGTGTCGTTGCCGTTGACAGTGACGGAGCCAAAGAACGTGCCGGTGTAATGGTGGGGTACGGCTCCCGACAAGCAGGCGGCAAGTGTGGACTTGCCGGCGCCCGAAGGCCCGATAATGCCGATAAAATCTCCCCTGTTCACGCCGAGCGAGATATGCTTAAGCGCCTGCTCGGTCTGCGTGCCGTAGGAGAACGAGACATCGTCGACGTTGATGATCGTTTCCATGGATACCTTTCATAGTCATCGGGGATGTTCTTACATAACTAGTCGTTTAAGAACGTTCCCAAAAGCTCGTTGTTTGGGACAGTCTTTGGTGGTGAAGCACGGAGACGGCTTTACGAGGTGCCCCAGGTTGGTGCGAAAGAGGAACGAAGCGTACTTGGGTACGCGAGCGACGAATGAACGCCAAGATGGGGTGGCTCGTAAAGCCGAGCGGCTTAATTGAGCTTAAGGGCCTTCTGGATGGGCAGGTAGAGAGCGCCGACCAGGATGGCGTTAAAGACGGCGGTCATGGCGACGACGGGCAGCATGGCTGCGGCGAGCTCGCCCACCACGCCGAGCATGGCCATCTTGATGACCATGAAGATGACGCCCGAGACAAAGGTGGTCACGAAGGTTGCGACGATGGCGACGGCAGGCTTAACCTGACCGTCCTTGGCAGCAGCGTTGACAATAACGGCCATGAGCATGGCGGCGATGCCCTCGGCGGCAAAATCGACGAACGGCGAGGTGGTGGTGATCTGGATCACTGCGGCCGAGATCAGGCCGATAACGAGCGCCTGACCGATGTTGGGGCGCACAACCAGGATAGTGAGGCAGAAGGCCGAGATAATGAACTCGGGGCTGATCATGCCGCCCGAGATGCCGGAGATGGCCTTGCCGACGGTGAAGTTGAGGATGAAGCCGGCGGCAAGCAGGATGGCGAGCAAGACGAGAGCGCGGACGTCGAGCTTGCCGCGGTCGGCGGTCTGGACAGTGCGGGGCTGGGCGGCGGTGGTGTTCTGGGACATGGTGAAAATCCTTTCGGAAGGGGAGTGCAAGAGAGAAAAGCGGAGGCGCGTGATGCGAATGCGATTGGGCTCGAGATAGAAAAAGGCCCCCGGTCGAAACCGGAGGCCTTCCAATCACCTAGAGCGCAAAAACAGGCGTGAGGGACTCACTGTCGACCGATCGCATTCGCATCACGCCACCACCAGTTGTTGAGAGACGTCATCGTGTTCTTCATGTTGGTGGCTCCTTTCGTGATACCGTGGCGCGGTCGCACCTAGTTGCTGTTGCGCTGCACTATAGCACAGCGAAGTGTGTACAGGGAAATCTTTTTTGAAAAGATTTCAGTGACGTTTCCCGCCGGTCGAATGGGCGGCTGGACGGGCGGGCGACCTTGGCCATCCCGCCCGCGCCTTAAGGTGGGGGCTCTTAGGCCTTCTTGCGACGATAGAGCACGAAGCCGCAGACACCGATGATGACGACGGCGCCAACGGCCATGGCGGCCATGTTGTTGCCCTCGGACTTCTCCTCGGTGGCCTCTTCTTCAACCTCGGGCTCGGCAACGTCCTCATCGGAGAGGGCCTCGTCGGCGTAGGTGATGGACTCGACCAGGCAGTCGTTGTCGGCATCGTAGTCGCTCGGGACGAACTCCTCGGAGAAGTCGCCCTCCTTAAGATAGTCACGCATCTCCTCGAGCATGGCCTTGCACTTGAGGTAGGTATTCTCGGTGGCAGCCTTGCCGGCCTTGTTGGCCAGGGCGGTGCGGGCCTCGGTGTCCTCGGCGGCCTGCATGGCCTCGTCGACGGTCAGGTTCTGCTCGATGAGCTCCTTCTGCAGGGCGTCGAGGTAGGCGCGGACGCCGGTAGCGCAGTGGTCGCGGTTCTCATAGGCGAGCGTGTTGATGTCCATGAGGACGTAGTTGATGGAGTTCTTGGGCTCCTCGTTGTTCACGACGTCTTCCTCTTCGCAGTGATCGAAGGAGACATCCTGATCGCTAAAGTAGGGGCTGACCTCGGTGAGCAGTGCGGAGTAGAGGGGGATGGCGACGGAGAACTCGGCGTTGGAGAGCATCTCCCACTGGATAGTCGCGATCTCGGGGTCCATGCCCTGACGGATCTGGAAGGTGTGGATCTCGGTGTTGCGGTTGGAGCCGATGGCATAGGCGCCGTCGGTGTTGGCGTTGAGGCCGGCGACATTCTCGCCGCGAGCGGCGAAGCTGCGGATCATCTCAAAGGTGTTCCAGTCGGACTTGCCGGGCTGGAAGAATAGCGGCTGCATCTCGTGGACCAGGGCGCCGGTCGTGGCGCGAGCGTCTTCACGCTCGTCCTTGACGATCTCGTAGTCAGTGCCTTCAGCCAGCGGGGCCATGAAGTAATCGCGACCCTGGATATAGCGCGACCACTGGTGCATACCGGCCTCGCCGATCTCCTCGCCGTAGGTCTTGGCGACGTCGAACTTGCCGTCGGTGTACTCGGCAAAGCCCTTCTCCTTGGGCATGGACTCGATGCCCTCGGAATGGAGACAGTTCTCGGTGTCATCGAGGTCGACGTTATAGGTGAGGTTGCCGATGTTGGGGTTGAGCGAGGCGATGTCATCGGCGAGCTTCATAGCAATCCACTGATGGCCGGAAAGCGCGGCGAACAGCCAGGTCTCGGTGCTGTCGGCGATGATGATCTGGTCGTTGGAGCAGACGCCCTGCTCGTCGATCAGGCTGCCGATGAGCTCGACGCCCTCGCGGGCCGTGGCACTCTCGCCCAGGATGACGCTGGCATAGCTGTACTCGCCAATGCCAGTCTCCTCGGTGATGGGATCGGCCTCTTCGGCCTTCTCGTTATAGGAGGTGCTCAGCGTGGCAGAGCAGGAAACGCCCTTCTCGTTGATGCCAGCCTCGGAATATGCGTCGTAGCGATCTTCCCACTGAGAGGGGTTGTCGCGAACGAAGGTGTAGCGGTAGGTTGCGCCCTTGGACTTGTATTCAAAACCGGACTCGACCGAGGTGTACTCGTTGTCGTCCTTGTGTGCGGGCTCAATGCCAAAGTGCTTGACATAACGCGGACCGAAGTCCTCGGAGCGGCCGTAGTACGTGTTGCCGTCTGCCGTGAGCTTGCTGCCCATGTAGATCTGGGTGCAGGCGAGCGCCGAAGTCGGCATGGCCATGATGGCCGCTGCTCCAAACGCAAGGCCGCAGCCGAGCTTTTTGAGCGTGTTGACAGGATGAGTAAACCTCATAATCCCTCCCAACCGTTGAAATCCCGCGGAACCGTGCAGGATTTCAGCTAATAAATACATCTATTAGCCTATAGGAAGTCTAAGTAGTATTCATCTATTTCGATGAAATACTCGATGAGCGTCCTAAAATATGCGATGAACGGACAAGAATACTCATTATGTAGCTTTATTTAAATAAAGACGCCCTGCAATTACTGTACCTGAATAAAGCGCCTCGCACGGGGCACAAAGAAAATCCCCCGCTGTTTGGCAAATGCATAAACAACGGAGGATACGAGAATTAGATGAATATCATACCAATGTGGAATTACTTCTTCCGGCGGTGGATCACGTTGATCGCATAGCCGATGAGCATGGCCAGAACAATGACGATAAAGCCGGGCAGGGGAGTGTCGTTCATGGGGTCCTCCTATTTTCCGAGTGGGGAGAATTCGTCGACGATGAGGTCGAGGCATTGCGGAAGTGCGCGGGCACCAAAGACGCCCGAGTTGCTGGAGATGATCTCGCCATCGAACTGCATGCCCAGCGACGGGGTGCAGGTGATCTTGGCTTCCTTGGTCTGGATGATCTTGAACTGCGGGCGGCCGAGCACCTTGCCAGCGGGGTCGAGTGCGGCGGTGATCACAGTGGGCAGGAGCTGGACGGTTTTTACGGGCTCGATGACCGCGATGTCGACCATGCCGTCGTTCATGCGGCAATCGGGGAACAGGTTGATGTCGTTTTGAATGACCGAGGTGTTGCCGGCCATGCAGCAGATGCCATCGAGCTCCTCGACAATGCCGTCATGCTCAATCGTAAAGTGCGCCACCGTGGGGTTGGGTGTGGCGAGCGCCGACAGGAAATAGGCGATCTCACCGATGTCGTTTTTGGCGGGGGCGGCCTTCATCATGATCTCGGCGTCGAAGCCCGAGCCGGCGATGATGATAAAGCCGTGGCGCTTCTCGTTGCCGTTCTCGTCGAGCCAAAAGAGCTCGCCCATGTCCACTTTGACCGTGCGACCGGCGCGGCAGGCCTTGGCAAGCGCCGCTGCCTCGGGGGCATTACCGATGTTGTTAAAGAACAGGCAGGCTGTGCCGGAGGGGAAGACGAGCGTGGGGACACCGCACCCGCGCATTTGGTCGAGCACGTTGGAGACGGTGCCGTCGCCGCCCGAAACGACCACGCGATCAAACTCGCGCACGTCTGCCACGGCGTCCTCGGGTTCCATGCCATCGCCGATAAAGCGCATCACGACCTCGTCGCCGCCCTGCGCGAGGGCGTGCGTGAACGCGTAGATTTCATCTGAGCTGGGGCCCGATGCCGGGTTGTGGATGATAAGGCAGCGCATACTTACGTTCCCGTTCTGTGACTAACCGAGTATAGTTGTAGGGCAATGCCGATATCCTACCCGTGTTTTTCGGGCCTAACCTTATTCGATGGGTTGATATGTACATTTCCACACATCAGGCTCTGCTCGACTTTTGCCAGCGCGCCCGCGAGTTCGACGCGATTGCCGTCGATACCGAGTTTTTGCGCGAGCGCACGTTCCACCCGCGCCTGTGCTTGGTCCAGATTGCCACTCCTGCCGAGAGCGTCGCGGTCGATCCCTTGGTGATCGACGACCTGTCGCCGCTCGCCGAGCTTATGGCCGACGAGAGCGTGACCAAGGTCTTCCACGCGTGCTCGCAGGATATGGAGGTCATGCTCCATACCGTGGGCGTGCTGCCGCGTCCCATTTTTGACACGCAGGTGGCCGCCGCCTTTTTGGGCGAGCGCCAGCAGATTTCCTACGGCGCGCTTGTTCAAACGTTCTGCGGTGTATCGCTGCCCAAGACCGAGTCGCTGACCGACTGGTCGCGCCGCCCGCTGACCGATAAGCAGATCGAGTACGCGATCGATGACGTCAAGTACCTGATTGTCGCCTATACCGAGATGATGAGTCGCCTGCGCGAGCTGGGCCGGGTGGATTGGGTGCTCGACGAGTTGCGCCCGCTGGCCGACGAGTCGCACTACCGCGCCGACCGCCATGAGGCGTTCCGCAAGGTCAAGCGCATCAACTCCTGCAGCCGCCATCAGCTTGGCATCGCGCGCGAGCTTGCCGCTTGGCGCGAGGACCGCGCCGAGCGCCGCAACATCCCGCGCAAGTGGGTCATGTCCGATGATACGCTGCTGGCCCTGGTTAAACGTAATCCCGTTCGTGTTGAGGAGTTCCGCAGCATTCGCGGTACCGACCAGCTGGGGGAGCGCGACGTGGACGGCGCGCTCATGGCCATTAAGCGCGGTGCGAGCTGCCCGCACGATCGCCTGCCGCTCATGGTGCGCGGGCACCGTCAGATTTCGCCGGAGTTGGAGAGCGTGACGGACCTGATGTATGCGCTCATTCGCCTGGTTGCCGAGCGTTCGGGCGTGGCGACCTCGGTCATTGCCTCGCGCGATGACCTGGCCGACTACATTGAGCATCCCGAGCAGAGCCCCCTGCGCGAAGGCTGGCGCTTTGAGCTCGTGGGCTCGCGCCTGGACGATTTGCTCTCGGGCAATATGGGGTTGACGGTCAAAGATGGCAAAATTGAATTGCTATAGGTATATAGTTACGCGGTTTTGCCAAACCGCGTAACAGCTCGACGCTGCAAACGGCCGAGAGCGGCAATCTGACGTTCAATCGTCGCTCGCGTACCAAAGTACGCGTCGCTTCTCTTTCACGTCACCTTGCTCGCTCTCGGCCGTTTTCGCTGACATTGCCAAAACATCGATGTTGATTTGCTGGTCAGTCGAATGGGTAGAATGCCTCCAACGTGTAACTCGATTCGGAGGAATTCGCATGCCTTATTACTATGGATACGGCTTTGGCATTGACCCGCTGTACCTGCTGGTTGTTCTTGTCTGCACGGTGCTTGGCCTTGCCGCGCAGAGCTATATCAACTCGACATATAAGACCTGGTCCAAGGTTCGCTCGGACGGCGACGCGGGTGCCACGGTCGCTCGCCGCATGCTCGATGCCAACGGTTGTAGCGCCGTGGGCATCAAGGGCGTTGCCGGCGAGCTCACTGATCATTACAACCCACAGGACAACAACCTGTATCTGTCGGATGCCAACCGTTCGGGCGGGTCGGTCGCAAGCGTTGCCGTCGCCTGCCACGAGGCGGGCCATGCCGCCCAGCGTCAAAGCGGTTACGCCATGATGAAGGTACGCACCGCTTTAGTCCCCGTCGTCAACTTTACCCAGAACACCTGGACGATCGTGCTGCTCATGGGCCTGTTCATGAACATCGCGGGGCTCACGACCCTCGCGCTGGTCTTCTTCTCGTTTAGCGTGCTGTTCCAGCTGGTTACGCTGCCGGTCGAGATCGATGCCAGTCGCCGCGCCGTGGCGTATATCGAGCAGTCGGGCATGAGTTCCAAGCAGGTTAGCGGTGCCAGGAAGGTGCTGACGGCAGCTGCGCTTACCTACGTGGCGGCGGCGCTCACCTCGATTATTCAGCTGCTCTACCTGATGGCTCGCTACAACAGAAACTCCAACCGATAGCAAACGGGACAGGCAGGCGCCGCGGGGATTCGTGTCCCAGCGGCGCTGTACTATGTGTTGGACTTGAATTTGCGCAGGGCCGGAGCCCGTGTGCACGATGACGAAAGGAGGCTGCGTGGCTGGCTGGAATCTGACCGGCAATACCGTTTCCGCCGAGTTCGACGGATCGGACGAGCAGGAGTGCAAAGAGCTCAGCGTGAGCCAGGCGGTGGAGATCGCCGCCGGTGCGCTCGATGCCATTCCGCAGCTGAGCGTTTTGGGCGAAGTCACGGGTTTCCGCGGTCCCAATGCCCGAAGCGGCCACTGCTACTTCCAAATCAAGGACGACTCGGCGGCCGTCGACTGCATCATCTGGAAGGGCGCCTACCTTAAGCGCACCTTCGATCTGCGCGACGGCATGCAGGTGAGCTTTAAGGGTAGCTTCAATCTCTACAAGCCTACGGGTCGTATGAGCTTCGTCGCCCGCTCGTTCTCGCTGGCGGGGGAGGGCCTGCTGCGTCAACAGGTGGCTCAGTTGGCCGAAAAGCTGCGTCGCGAGGGCCTGATGGACGAGGCGCGCAAACGTCACATTCCGGTGTTTTGCTCGCGTGTGGCGGTCGTCACCTCGCTTTCGGGCGCCGTGATCGACGACGTCAAGCGTACGCTGCGCCGTCGCAACCCGCTCGTCGAGCTTGTCTGCGTGGGTGCCAAGGTTCAAGGCGAGGGTGCGCCGGTAGAGCTTATTGAAGGCCTGCGTCGCGCCGCTGCCATTACGCCGGCGCCCGATTGCATTTTGCTCGTGCGTGGCGGCGGTTCCTTCGAGGACCTCATGACCTTTAATAACGAGGAGCTTGCCCGCGCGGTGGCGGCTTGTCCTGTGCCCGTGGTGACCGGCATTGGCCATGAGCCCGATACCTCGATTTGCGACATGGTGAGCGACCGTCGCGCCTCCACGCCCACGGCGGCAGCCGAATCGGTGGCGCCGGCTATGACGGAGCTGGCAGATGTGCTCGAGGCACGCCATCAGCGTCTTGGCGCCGCGATGGCATCGATGATTGGGTCGAATCAGGTTGATTTGGAGATGCTCGATCAGCGCGGTCGCCGCGCCTGGGATACCTATACGGCCCGTCTGGGCGATGCGCTCGATGCCGCCGCATGCCGCCCGTGCCTCAACGACCCCACATTTATGGTCGAGCGTCGCGAATCGGAGCTTGCACTGACTGCCGATCGCCTGTCGGGCGCCATAGCTCGCTCGGTCGGGACATTCCGCTCCAACTTTGAGCGCCTGCCCGAGCGTCTGGTTGCAAGCACCTCGGGGCTCGATGGCAAGCGCCATGCGCTCACGCTTGCGAGTTCCCGTCTGGAGCATCAGGGGCGCACGATGCTCAGCAAACCCGCGTCCGACCTGGGCCGTGCGGCAGCCTCACTCGATGCCCTGTCGCCGCTCAAGGTGCTTGCCCGTGGCTATTCCATCGCGTGCAGCGATGATGGGGTGGCTACGAGCGCCAAGACCTTTAAGCCCGGCGACGCCATACGCGTGCGCATGGCAGACGGCAACGTGGCGGCAACGGTTGATACGGTCGAGTAGGCCGCGTTTCACAGCGATAAACCTTTAGGAAAGGAAACAGATATGGCAGAGAAGACCCCGGTCGAGCAGCTTACGTACAAGCAGGCCTCGCAGGAGTTGGAACTCATCATCCGCAGCTTGGAGTCGGGCGATATGGAGCTCGAGGAGTCGCTCGAGAGCTACACGCGCGGCGTCGAGCTCCTCAAGAGCCTACGCACCCGCTTGTCCGATGCCGAGCAGAAGGTCTCGGTGCTCCTGAAGGACGTCGACGGCAACGACGTGCTCGCCGACGGCGAGGCCGCCAACACGGACGACAACCTCTCGTTCTAACCATCCCGACCAAATATAATTACCTTGGTCTGTGAGAAAGGAACCAGCCATGTGTGATTGCATCTTCTGCAAAATTGCCAACCACGAGATCCCCTCGACCGTTGTCTATGAGGACGACCAGGTCATCGCCTTCGACGACCTCAACCCCCAGGCACCGGTCCACACGCTCGTGATCCCCAAGAAGCACTACAGCGACATCGCCGACAACGTGCCTGCCGAGACCATGGGCGCCATGGCCCACGCCATCCAGGAGGTCGCTAAGGCCAAGGGCCTGGAGGACGGTTTCCGCGTCATCTCCAACAAGGGCGTCAATGCCGGCCAGACCGTCATGCACTTCCACATGCACGTTCTCGGTGGCAAGAACCTGGGCGAGAACCTCATCTGAGGGCGCGTAGGCCGTCGACTTGGCTGCCTTTGGAGTAATCTATGCAGCTTTCTCAACTCGAATACCTTCAAGCGGTAGCGAACTATGGCGGCGTGCGCAAAGCAGCTCGCGCCGTTCACGTGAGTCCGCAGGCCGTTTCGTCGGCAATAAAAAAGTTGGAATCTGAGTATCAGATTGTTTTGCTCGACCGATCGGCGGGGGAGGCTGTTTTGTCTCCGGCGGGCAGAGAATTTGCGCGTCGTGCACGCGTGATTCTGGCACAAGTCGACGATCTCAAAAAGTACGCTCAATCAAGGGACGACGGCGTCTCGCCCGATGGCCACTTTCGTCTTTACGCCCCCTGCCTTCACGGGCGGGGGCGTCTTTTTTCCGAAAACTGGTACGACTCGTTTGAAAGCTTGCACCCCCAGATTCACCTTGATGTTTGGCATCAGCCAACGGCCACATGCTTTGAATCACTTGTGCTTGGCATTTCGGATGCGGCCATCTCATTTGAGGAACCAAGGGATAGTGTCCTTTCTTCGAAATACTTGGGTGAAAAGGAGCTCAAGGTTCTTTCGTGTCCAGCGGGTCATCAATCTGTGGGTGCTATGACCGTTCGTGAGTTGCTGGGCGGCAGGCTGGCTGTTCCCATTAATTTGTCACCCTGTCTCAATGCAATCAACCAATGTCCCGAGGCTCAGCTGGTTAATTTCCGCTTCCGCGACGTCGAATACGAAAACAGGGCGCAGACTGAGTTTCTTCAAGCCGGGGGATTGATATTGAGTTTTTCTGGCTCTTCTCTCGCAACAGATGGACTGGAAGTGAGCGAGTGCTCCATTGAAGGTTCGCATGACGTGGCCTTGCCCATCTATTTTTGCTATCGACAAAATGCCTGGACCGATCGACACCAGACGGTATTTCTTCACCTATTGCGTCATCTCGCTTCGTGAGGCCATTTGGCCTCGTGGCGTCAAGTGAATGTTGACGCCTTGTAACACATGGCTGACGGCTTTGCCCTCATGCTTTTCCAAGATTTCGGTTTGGGCTATTGGCTCTTGGAGGGCGGAGCATGAAAAACCGTACGGTTTTGCTTTATATGACGTTCGTTTTTCTGTCGAACTTCAGCACCATTTTGTATTTTCTGACGGTTTTTCTTGAATTCGTCGGATTCTCGATGGTAGCGATTTCTAGCATGATGATTGCATACCAAGTGAGTAAGTTCATTCTTGAGGTTCCTACTGGTTATATTGCTGACAGGTTTGGACGAAAGACAAGCGGTCTCGTTGGCGTCGTGGGAATGCTTGGATACTACGCCGCCCTACTTTTCGCCCGTTCTCCTCTGCTTTTAATCGGCGCGTTTGCTCTCAAAGGATTTGCAGTTGCATGTGTGAGCGGATCCATAGAAGCGATCTACATTGACAGCGTCTCTCAGGACCAGCTCGTAAGACTTAATGTCGTTGAGCGATTTGTTTTCTATGCCTCTTATGCCATCTCCGCTTGCGTGGGCGGTTTCATTTCGTCTGTCGGTGCATATCTCATTGGTCTTTCGGCAGATATCATCGCAATGGTGTTGACGTTGGTTGTCGTTGCCTGCATTCCTGAGATGCGAAGAGGGGACACTGCAACGACACCTAAGCGTGGAATTAGCCCGAAGATGATCGGTGCCGCTATTGCGCGTAACGGCATTCTTCGTTCAGCGTTCATCATGGACTGCTCTCAGGCATTTGCTTTTGTCGCCCTGGAAGACTTTTTCTCACTGCTGCTTGCGGGTCGCGGAATGAATGCCGTCGCTTCGGGTGTGACCATTGCGGTCCAGCTCCTTGCCTCGGCTTCCATGGGGCTTATTGTGCCGAGTGTGATTGCTCATGTCGACAAGGGCCGTTTTGCGCGTATTTGCGGCATCGTGCGCCTTTTCCTGACTGCTCTGTTTTTGATTCCCTTTACTCCGGTCTATTTGCTGCCCGTGTTCTATGTACTGCAGACGGTTGCTTACTCGTTATTTGCTCCAATAAAATACTCAATTTTTCAAAATGCTGTCGATTCTTCGATGCGCTGTTCACTGATTTCGGTCCAAAGCCAGATGGTGGCGGTGGGTGCCATCCTTTTCTATCTGTTCAATGCTGCGTTGAGCAGCATCGCGGGCATTCGAGTCATATTGCTTGTAGCGCTCGGGATATCTTCTTTGGTGTATATCCCCGCGCTCTTTCGTCTTACAAGTCAAAGGCCATGAGTATTTGGGCATCGATAACTTATATATCAACGCAATAAACCCGAGCGCGAGGGCGTTTGGGTTTATTATTGAAGCGTATGTAACCTGGCGGCGCCACACCGCCTGTTAGTAGGGAGACACATGAACGTTCTGGTCGTCAACGCAGGATCTTCGACCCTTAAGTATCAGGTCATCGATACCAAGTCCCACAAGGTGTCCGCAAAGGGCTCCTGCGAGCGCGTCTGCTTTACCGGCGGTACCTTCACTCACGCTGCCAACGGTTCCAAGAAGGTGACCGAGAACATCGAGTTCCCCGACCACAAGGTCGCCATCGAGGTCGTCCTGAAGGACCTCGAGGCCAACGGCGTCAAGATCGAGGGCATCGGCCACCGTATCGTTCAGGGCGGTTGGTACTTCGGCGATTCCTCCCTCGTCGACGAGGACGTCCTCGCCAAGATCCGCGAGGTCGCTCCGCTCGCCCCGCTGCACAACAACCCCGAGGCCAACGTTATCGAGTACTGCCTCGAGCAGTATCCCGACCTGCCCAACGTCACGGTCTACGACACTGCTTTCCACTTCAATATGCCCGAGGTCGCCAAGACCTACGCCCTGCCCAAGGACGTCTGCGACAAGCTGCACATCCGTAAGTACGGCGCTCACGGCACCAGCTACCGCTACATCTCCAAGAAGGTTGCCGAGATGACCAACGGCGAGGCCCGCAAGGTCGTCGTGTGCCACATCGGTTCCGGCGCTTCCCTGTGCGCCATCGAGGACGGCAAGTGCATGGACACCACCATGGGCTTGACGCCGCTCGACGGTGTCATGATGGGCACCCGCTGCGGCTCCATCGACCCTGCTACCGTGTGCTACCTGCAGCGCGAAGGCGGCTACACCTTCGACGAGGTCGACGAGATGATGAACAAGAAGTCCGGCCTTCTGGCTGTGACCGGCGGCAAGACCAACGACTGCCGCAATGTTGAGGAGCTCGCCGCTGCCGGTGACCCCGAGGCTCAGCTCGCCTTCGATATGTTCGTCTACAAGATTGCCGCCAAGGCCGCCGAGATGGCCACTTCCATGTGCGGCATGGACACCCTGGTCTTTACCGCCGGCATCGGCGAGCACGCTCCGGCTGTCCGCGCTGGCGTGGCCGACCGTCTGGCCTTTATGGGCGTCAAGATGGATCACGCTCGTAACGCCCTGCGCGGCGACGGCGCTTGGTGCCTGTCCGCCAAGGATTCCAAGGTCAAGATCTTCGTCATCCCCACGGATGAGGAGTTCATGATCGCCTCCGACGTCGAGCGCATCGTCAGCGGCAAGTAATTGATGCAAGGGGAGGGGACTGGATGGCCTTGCGCCGTTCAGCCCCCTTTTATGCTCTTTGGGCGAAGAGTTTAATAGATATTTATTGAATTCTGATAACTTCTTATTAAGGGTACGGCCGCCCTATAGGTTTGCCGACCGTACTGTAATCACGAAGGAGTCTCATGAACGTACTTGTTGTCAACGCCGGCAGCTCGAGTCTTAAATATCAGCTTTTGGATACCGATACCCGCGAGGTTTTCGCCAAGGGCAACTGCGAGCGTATCGGCTCGGAGATGGGCATCTTTGGCCACTCCGAGAACGGTGGCGCCAAGCAGACCGAGGAGGTTCCCTTCCCCGATCATCGCTCTGCTATCGCTCGCGTGCTCGAGGAGCTTGAGAAGACCGACTTTACAATCGATGGCATCGGCCACCGTATCGTTCAGGGTGGCTGGCACTTCGATGATTCCGCGGTCGTCGACGACGAGGTCATGGCTAAGATCCTTGAGGTGGCCCCGCTCGCCCCACTGCACAATTACGGCGAGGCCGCGGCAATCGAATACTGCCGCGAGAAGTATCCGGAGCTGCCCAACGTGGCCGTCTTCGACACCTCGTTCCACATGACCATGCCCGAGGTTGCCTACACCTACGCGCTGCCCAAGGACGTGTGCGACAAGTACCATGTGCGCAAGTACGGCGCCCACGGTACGAGCCACCGCTACGAGTGGATGATGGCAAAGGAGATTCTGGGCTCGTGCTGCCACCGTCTGCTTTCGTGCCATCTGGGCAACGGCGCTTCGCTCGCCGCCATTGAGGACGGCGTTTGCCGCGACACAACGATGGGCCTCACACCGCTCGACGGCCTGATGATGGGCACCCGTTGTGGCTCCATTGACCCGGCCACCGTGTGCTACCTCCAGCGCGAGGGCGGCTACAGCTACCAGGAAGTCGACGACATGATGAACAAGCAGTCTGGTCTGCTTGCCATCTCGGGCATCTCCAACGACGCCCGCGACATCCGTACGCGCGCCTCCGAGGGCGACGAGCGCTGCCTGCTCGCCTTCGACATGTTTGCCTACAAGGCCATGCAGCAGGCCGGCTCCATGATTGCTTCTATGGCGGGCGTGGATACCATCACCTTTACCGCCGGCATCGGCGAGAACGACTGGTCGATTCGTAAGGCCTTCTGCGACTGCTTTGAGTGGCTGGGCGTGCGTATCGACAACAACAAGAACCGCGAGGCCGTGGGCAACGGCCCGCAGGTCATCAGCGCCGCCGGCTCTTCCGTCACGGTCATGGTCATCCCCACCGATGAGGAATACATGATCGCCCACGACGTCGAGCGTCTGACCAAGAACAACTAACGCGCTCATTTGCATTTAAACGAAAGGCCTCCAGAGCAACAGCTCCGGAGGCCTTTCTGCTAGCAGGTGGGCGGCGGAAACTCCATCCCATTTCGAGCACAAATTCTGGGACACGCTTTCCGGTTGAGGCGCGTTGCGGAAAGTGCGACCCACAATAAAGCAAAATTACGTCCCACAGTTTCCCAAACAGCCCCCAAGTGGAAGCTGCATCCCACAATCCGCCTTCAAACCGGGACACGCTTTCCGGCACAACAACCGCCGAGGCCCTATCAGCCTTTCAAATCCACAGTGACCATATCCGCATCGTTTGCCCCCCAGCAACGGCACCCATCCATTCAGATTCTCAGCCCCAGCTCGTAGCCAAGCCGCCGTCCGCCCCAGATCCCCTGAGCACCACGTGGCGGCAGGGACCCTACAGGGTAAAGCTCTGAAAACTTTCCGCAGGACGCATGAAACCCCCGCCGCACGAAGTGCGCAGCGGGGGTTTCATGCATGTCCGAGGACGTTTTCAGAGCTTTACCCTGTAGGGCCCCGAGGGGATAAGTCCGCTACTCAGCCATCTGAGCCTGGACGGCGGTGATGGCCACGACACCCACGATGTCGTCGGCAGAGCAGCCGCGCGACAGGTCGTTGACCGGCTTGGCGATGCCCTGTAGGATGGGGCCGTAGGCGTCAGCGCCGGCGAAGCGCTGGACCAGCTTGTAGCCGATGTTGCCGGCCTCGAGGTCGGGGAACACGAGCACGTTGGCCTTACCGGCGACGGAGGAGCCGGGAGCCTTGAGCTGGGCGACGGTGGGGACGATAGCGGCATCGAGCTGCAGGTCGCCGTCGATGGCGAGCTCGGGAGCCTTCTCCTTGCAGAACTTCACAGCCTCCTGGACCTTCTTGGCGACCTCGCCACCGGCGGAGCCCATGGTGGAGTAGGAGAGCATGGCCACGTGCGGCTCAACATTGCCCATGAAGGTGGACCAGGAGTGGGCCGAGGCGATGGCGATCTCGGAGAGCTCGTCGGAGGACGGGTTGATGTTGAGGCCGCAGTCGGCGAAGATCAGCGTGCCGTCGGTACCGAACTGCGGGGTGTCGGTGCACATCACGAAGAAGGCCGAGACCAGCTTGGTGCCCGGGGCGGTCTTGAGGATCTGCAGCGCGGGGCGCAGGGTGTCGGCGGTGGAGTGGCAGGCGCCGGAGACCAGGCCGTCGGCGTCGCCCATCTTGACCATCATGGTGCCAAAATAGGTGGCGTCCATCACCTGGGCGCGAGCCTGCTCGATGGTGACACCCTTCTTGGCGCGGAGCTCGGCAAACTTCTGCGCGTACTCCTCGTGCTTCTCGGCGTTGCGCGGATCGATGACGGTAGCGCCGGGAACGTCGATCTCGTCGGGGTTGCCCAGGATGACGAGCTTTGCCAGGCCCTCCTCGATGATTTTGTTTGCCGCGACGATGGTACGCGGATCTTCGCCCTCGGGCAGGACGATGGTCTTAAGGTCGGCCTTGGCGGCAGACTTCATACGGTTTAGGAAATCGCTCATGTTACTCCTTACAAGCGTTTCGCTAAGCTCCAGGCGCCCGGCTGTTCACGAATAAACCCGCTGCTAGCGGGTTTACCTTTCAATTATGTACGCCGCGGTGCTTGAGCTTTCCTTGTGTGGCAAGCTCATTATAGGACGCATTAGCGCTATAATGCTCTGATAAATATGTCTCGAAGAATGTTCGAGAAAAGCCCAGCTAACGAGCACGTGGCTTTTGACAAGGAGTATCGATGCAGATTACCTCAGGCCTGCCTGAAGGCTTTAATGCCGGTGCGTACGACATGATTGTTGTCGGCGCCGGTTATGCCGGTGCCGTTTGCGCCCGCCGTCTTGCCGAAACTATCGGCTATCGTGTTGCCGTTTTGGAGCGCCGTAGCCACATTGCGGGCAATGCCTTCGACTGCACTGACGAGGCGGGAATCCTGGTCCACGAGTATGGTCCGCACATCTACCATACCTTTAACGAGCGCGTTCACAATTTCCTGTCGCGCTTTACCAAGTGGACGGACTACCAGCACAAGGTGCTCGCCAACATCAACGGTACCCTTATGCCCGTGCCCTTTAACCATGCGAGCCTTAAGCTTGCCTTTGGCGATGAGCGCGGCGAGGAGCTGTACCAAAAGCTCGTGGAGACCTTTGGCAAGGACGTCAAGGTGCCCATTATGGAGCTGCGCAAGAAGAACGACCCGGATCTTGCCGAGGTCGCCGATTACGTCTACGAGAACGTCTTTTTGCATTACACCATGAAGCAGTGGGGCCAGACGCCCGACCAGATCGACCCCTCGATCACCGGCCGCGTCCCCGTCTTTGTGGGCGATGACGATCGCTACTTCCCGCAGGCTCCTTTCCAGGGCATGCCGCAGGACGGCTATACCGCGCTGTTCGCGCATATGCTCGATCACGATCTGATCGACGTATTCTGTGACGTAGACGCCCGTGACCTCTTTGAGATCGACGAGACTACCGTCAAGATCGACGGTAAGGTCTATGGCGGCGAGATTGTCTACACCGGTCCACTCGACGAGCTGTTCAACCTCGATCTGGGTGCGCTGCCGTACCGCACGCTCGACATGAAGTTCGAGACGCTCGATATGGATCAGTTCCAGCCCGTGGGCACCGTCAACTACACCACGAGCGAGGACTATACACGTATTACCGAGTTCAAGAACATGACCGGTCAGGTTTTGCCCGGCAAGACCACCATCATGAAGGAATACTCCAAGGCGTATACGCCCGGTTCGGGCGAGACGCCGTACTACGCCATTCTTGAGCCCGAGAACCGTGAGCTCTACGAGCGCTATCTTGAGCGCGTCCAGAACCTGACGAACTTCCACCCGGTGGGTCGTCTGGCCGAGTATCGTTACTACGATATGGACGCCGTGACCAATTCCGCCCTCGATCTTTCGGATGAGATTATCGCCTGCCATGCATAAAGTCATAACATTCGGTATTCCCTCGTATAACGCCGCCAAGGACATGGACCATTGCATCACCTCCATCTTGGAGGGGAGCAATTACGCCACCGATATCGAGATTATCGTGGTGGACGATGGCTCCAAGGACGAGACGGCCGCCAAGGCCGACGAGTGGGAGGCCCGTTATCCTGGAATCATCCGCGCGGTGCACCAGGAGAATGGCGGCCACGGCATTGCCGTCCTCTCGGGTCTGCGCGAGGCGCAGGGCACCTACTACAAGGTTGTCGACTCGGACGACTGGCTCGACGGTGCGGCGCTTTCGACCATGCTGTCGATTCTGCGTGGCTTTGAGGAGCGCGACCAGCGCGTAGACCTGTTTATCTCGAACTACGTGTACGAGAAGGTTTACGAGGGCACGCATACCGCTATTGGCTACAAGTTTGCCCTGCCGCGCAAAAAGATTTTCTCTTGGGACCAGATCGGACACTTCCGTCCCGATCAGAACCTGCTCATGCACAGCCTGTGCTATCGCACCGATGTGCTGCGCGAGTCCAATCTGCCTATGCCGGCACACACGTTCTACGTGGATAATATCTACGCTTACGTGCCGCTGCCGCGCTGCAAGACCATGTACTACGCCGACATCGATCTCTATCGCTACTTTATCGGTCGCGAGGGCCAGAGCGTCAATGAGGCCACGATGGTCAAGCGTCTGGGTCAGCAGTTCCGCGTAACGCGCATCATGATGGAATCGTTCCACCTGTACCAGGACGTTGAGTCCTCGCGTCTGCGTTCGTACATGATGGGCTACTTCACCATGATGATGGCGATTTGCTCGGTGCTCACCAAGCTTTCCGAGGAAGATTGTGCCGATGAGCGCCTGAAGACGCTGTGGAACGACCTGAAGGAGTACGACGAGCGCATGTATCGTCGCGCTCGCTACGGCGTGGTCGGATTCTTTACCAACCTGCATGGACGGGCCGGAGACAAAACCACACTCGGCCTATACCATCTTGCCTCAAAGATCTTCAAATTCAACTAGCTGTTGAGTAATCGCTGCTGATAGGTTGACTGGGCCCCTTGGCCTTTAGTTTGCTACTGCGAACAGTCCTGCTCGCACGGAAAGCACATTAAGTGCTTTCCGGCTCGTGCGGAACTTGTATCAAACTAAAGGCCAAGGGGCCTTTGCTATAAGAATCGATTGTCGGGCTGCCTGAATTTGAAGATCTTAGACGCGCGGTACACAGGGGCCTGGGCTGAAAAGATCTTAGTTGGTAGTCGGCCGGAGACGGGCGGGCGTTACGTTTGTCGCGAGTTCCGCATGCAAAGAAGGCCACTTAATGTGGCCTTCGTCTTGCATAGGACTGTAGAGCAGCAAACGTAACGCCCGCCCGCCTCCGGCCGACGGTCGAGTGGACTACTTCGCAGCACCCGGGATGCCGTGGGAGGTTTTGGCGGTTTTGGCTCCGTTTACGATGGCGGTCTGTAGGGCCCTTACGGCGAGCATGCCCAACAGGTCCAAGGGAACGGCGGCGCTTGTCTGAGCGTCTAGTTTGCCGCTGGCGAGGGTGTAGATGGTGTCGCCGTCGTTGGTGGTGTGCGTGGGGCGGATGGCGTGCGCATAGGCGTCTGCGGCCATCTGGGAGACCTTGGTGGCCTGAGCCTTGGTGAGCTCAACGTTGGTGACGATGCAGCTGATGGTGGTGTTGGTGCGGTCGAGCGGCATTTGCATGGAGCCGGCGGCGGCAAAGGCGGCGAGCTCCATGTCGACAATCTGGTCGCTATCTGCTGCGGCGCGCATACCAGCGACCCCTTCACCGGTGAAGGGGTCGACGACGTTTCCGCAGGCGTTGACTGAGACCACGGCACCCACCTTAACAGGGCCGAGTGCCACGGCGGCGGCTCCAAGGCCGGCCTTCATGCAGGTGGCGGGGCCCATGAGCTTGCCCACGGTGGCACCGGTGCCGGCACCTACATTGCCCTGCTCGAGCGTGGTGGGGGTGTTGTCGAGCGCCTCGCGCACGGCGGAGATACCAGCCTTAATGTCGGGGCGTACGGTGGGGTCGCCAAAGGCGAGGTCGAAGATACAGCTGGAGCACACGATAGGCACCTGCGTGGGGCCGACGGGAAGGCCGATGCCGCGGCTCTCGAGCTCGCGGGCGACGCCGCTTGCGGCCTCCAGACCAAAGGCCGATCCACCCGAAAGGCAGACGGCGTGGACCTTGTCCACGGTGTTCTCGGGACGCAGCAGGTCGGTCTCGCGCGATGCCGGTGCACCGCCGCGAACGTCAACACCGCCGGTGGCGCCCTCGGGTGCCACGATTACGGTGCAACCGGTGCCGGCCTCCTCGTCCGTATAGTTGCCAAAACAAAAGCCATCGACATCGCAAACGTCAATGGCCTCAAGCAGTGTATCCATGTTTTACTCCTATCGGTTTTCCGCCAGGCCTTATGCCCGGTCGGGATCCGTACGGTACGCCGAAATTGTAGGCGCTGGCGGATACCCAGCGCCAGATGCAATTACGATAGTTTTTGAATCGCACGCGCGACGCGAGCGATGGGCAGGCCCACCACGTTGTAGAAGTCGCCCGAAATATCATGCACGAGCATGCGGCCGCCTGTGCCTTGGATGCCGTAGGCGCCCGCCTTGTCCATGGGCTCGCCCGAGGCGACGTAGCGCTCAATCTGCTCGTCGGTGAGCTCATAGAACGTCACGTCGGTCACATCGACAAACGATAGGCTCTCGGCGGCGTGCGGGGCTGTGGCGTCTCCGGCTCTAACGATGCAGACGCCAGTTGCGACCTGGTGCGTGCGCCCCGAGAGCTCATGGAGCATGATGCGGGCTTCGCCCTCGTTTGCCGGCTTGCCCAAAATCTTGTCATCGAAGGTGACGATGGTGTCGGCCGCGATGGTCAGCTCATTGGGCTCGGCGTGCTCGGCGGCAACGGCGGCAGCCTTAGCGCGAGCTAAGCGCTCGACAAGCGTAAGCGGGGCCTCGTCATCAAAAGGAGTCTCGTCGATGTCAGCGGGAATGACGCGGATGTCGTAGCCCGCCTCGCGCATCAACTCGATGCGGCGCGGTGATTGCGAAGCCAAAATCATAGCTGAATGCCCTCGGCAACCTTCTCGACAGCCTTGTCGCCGGCGAGCGTACGCAGCAGCTCAAGCGCAAAGGGGAGCGACTGGGCCATGCCGCTGGCAGTGATGATGTTGCCGTCGTGCGTGACCTTGTCGCCGGTATAGGCGCCCTCGGGGAAGCTCTTCTCAAAGCCGGGGAAGCACGTGGCGTGGCGTCCCTCGAGCAGGTCAAGCTCGCCCAGGATAAACGGGGCGGCGCAGATGGCGGCAACATGCTTGGTCGCGGCGAACTCGCAGACTACGTCGCAGACGCGCTGGTCGGCGCGCAGGTTGGTGGCGCCGGGCAGACCGCCGGGCAGCACGACGCAGTCATACTCGTCAAAGTTAATCTCGTCAAAGAGTGCATCGCAGGTTACGGGAATCTGCAGCGAGCTTACGACCTCGCGCGTGGGCATGATCGAGACGAGCGTGGCGCGCACGCCGCCGCGACGCATGACATCGACCATGGTCAGGCATTCAATCGTTTCAAAGCCATCGGCGGCAAGAACGGCAACGCTGGGCATAAGGGTTCCTTTCATAGGGCGGCATACAATTAGCCGTCTTATACCCCGAAGACCGCCGCTTGCCACGCCCCATTCCCCAATGATTTTTTGGGTAGCTAATTTGGGACGGGGCTGTTTTAGCTACCCCTATATTCCGGTCGGTATTTGTTCCAACCCAAATATGCGCCAACTGCCAAAGGGTAGCTAAAACAGCCCCGTCCCAAATTAGCTACCCCGGGAGCCCCGCTCCAAAAAAGACTGGTCGTGCCTGGGTGTTGCGCACTAGGAGGGGCTTGCGGCGCGGCGATAAAATCTCGGCATCCGTCATCTTTCGCTACATGAGGAGCTGATTTGCGATGATAGGCCTTAGTGTATTCGATCTTCTCGTTTTGCTAGTTGTATTTGGTGGTGTCGCGGCTGTTGCCTTTGCCGTTATCTTGAACAAGGAATCATCGAACAAGCCTCAGCCTCCGCAGTCCAATCCATACCAGCAAATGCCTCCGGCGCAGCAAATGCCGCCGACGCAGCAGGTGCCGACCGCGATCGATGATGCTCAGCCAGTTGAGTCCGCTCATTTTTGCCCACAGTGTGGCTCAATGTTGGAGGCAAACGCATCCTTCTGCCAAAACTGCGGAGCTCCCGTCAACCATCAGTGATTTTTCTGGGACGGGGATTAAATAATCATTCGGTACACAATGATTATTTAATCCCCGTCCCATTTTCATCAGGCGTTACCGACTTTTTTACTCGCCGGGAATTGTTGCGCAACAGATTTTGCTTTTTCGGGCTTAGCGTATTCTCAGGTCTTACTCACCTCTCGATCGAAAGGGGCAACCATGCCAAGAACAAGAAAAATGAAATGGGGGATGCTCCTTACGGCCGGCCTTGCACTGGCTGCCAGTCTTGTCGTGGCGCCGCTCGGTGCCTATGCTGCCGACGTTCCCACGCCCGAGCTGAAAGATACGTATGAGCTTGAGAATTCGATATATGTAAACCGTTCGCCTTCTGGAAGGTATGTGCTGTACGGGGATGCATCTGAAGAAAAGTTCTATTTACTAGACACCGAGGATTGGTCTCGCACCATAGTGGATATTGATCCCGAGAGTGATGACTATAAAAATGCATACTGCTTTTCAGCTGACGAAGAGACCTTTTACTGTTTCAATAGAGCGAACGATTCCGTAATTGCATATGATCTGTCCAATGACAAGTCAGAAGAATATCCTCTGGGCTCCGCGGTTCCATCTGACGTGCTTGATGACGATGATGGCGATGTCAGGCTTCAAATATCTAAGGACAACAAATCGCTTTTTATAACATCCCTAGTATATGATTCGCGTTCAGAGGATTATTACGCGGTTTTTAGCGTAGTTGATTTTAAGAACAGCAATACAACGACTAAATACGAATTTACGTCATCCGATGACTACTCTTTGGATGGCCCTGCTTGGATTTCAAATGACGGCAAATACGGCTATGTTATACGGGATTATTGCGGCGACGATTACGATTCACATTCGTACTACGACGTGGTAACGCTCGACCTGAAGGACAAGGAAGCCGTCAACACGTCTGAATTTGACAGGGCGGGCAATACGGTTGTCGTTAACGATGACGGCGCCGCCATCGGCCCCTGCCTCTATGTCTCAAAAAAGGGTGACGCAACCTGCACCTACTACAGCAATCTGGAATACAACACGCTTAATCAGGACGGATCGCTCGTTCTTGGCTTGTATAACGAAAACAGTGATGGACTCGGCTCCAGCTCTTCTGAGCTGGAAAGCCTTGAAATGATTGTCGTCGATAACAAGACAGGCGAAACAAAATGGAGGACTAAGTACCCTAATGATCTCCCCTTTATGAGTGAAGGTGGATATGGCGCTCTATCGAATGACGGTAGGTTTGCATTGGCCAATGGTTCGGACGACAACGATAACAATCTGTTGTATCTGATTGATACAAAGACGGGCGCACATTCTCAGATTAATTTGAGGGGTTCGCTGGAATACGACCGCGTAGGCGACGACGGCTACATGGGGTCTGCGTGGTTCTCGAAGGACTGCTCATTGATTTACGCCGTTCAAGATAATAAGGATGACGGTTTTAGGATCGATGTCTACAAGAGCGGCATCTCCCAGCAATCCCTTTTGGCCGATTCGCAAAAGGACGACAGCTCATCCTCGTTCAATCCCATTCTCATCGTCGTTATTGTTGCGATTCTCATCGCGGCGGGCGTTGGCGGCTTCTTTGTCATTCGCATGCGCAAACACTCTAAGGCATATGCGGCGGTTGCGAATAACACCGCATATACAGCGCCTCAGCAGATGATGCCGCAGAATTTCGTCGGACAGCAGGCTCAGGCCCAGCCGCAGCAGGCTCCTGCGCCCTCGGATGCGCCGCGATTCTGTAGCTCGTGCGGAAGCCCGCTTACGCCCGATTCTCAATTCTGCCCGCATTGCGGCGCACCGGTAAAGCACTAAGTGTATGCCGGTGGAGCGATTAAAACAGAATCGCGGCATGCTGATGGTCGCGGGCATCTTTGCGGTGCTCGCGACCATCGCGGATATGTTTCGCGATACCGTGGGATTCTCTTGCAACCCTATCTACTTGGTCCATGTCTTGGGGCACATGGCCTTTTTCTGCACAGCGTTTATGCTCGGCGACTGTCTGATCGAGCGGTTTCTGGCGGGACGCAAAAGTATTGTCGACGTTCCTCGGCAAGTCCATGTTAGATGGTTTGACAACTTGTGCGACATGGCGTTCTCAGGCATCCCACAGACGTACGCATTTGGCGGCATCGTAAAACTGGGCGCAATCATCTACGCCTGCTGGTCTCCGTTGCTGGTCCTGCTGTTCCCAGGCGTGATCTGGTGGGATACTCGCCAACAGCTCTTGCAGTACAACGGCTTGCCCAATGCCTTGTCGGAAGGCGTCATCACCGACCACCATCCGGTGATCGATACCTATCTGTACGGATGGTTTACCGACCTGGGCCGTGCGCTGGGAAGCGTTGATGCTGGGGTGTACGCCTTCTGCCTGGTACAGGCGTTTCTGACGGCGTGCGCCTTGGCGTGCTGCCTTGTTTTGGTACGCCGTATGGGCGGCGGACGTGGTGTTTGTCTGGCGCTGCTGGCGTTTCTGTGCCTGTATTGGCACCTTCCCATTTATGCCTCGGCCATGGCGAAGGACGCCACCTTCCTGCCGTTTTTCCTGCTGTTCTCGGTTGCTTCCATTGAGGTCATGCGTTCGAGGGGGCGACTCCTGAGGGCCCCCGGTTTCCTTGCTGTATACGTTGCACTTCTGCTTCTGGTTTCGCTGACGCGTAAGACCGGCCTGATTCTCGTGCTGATTGTCCTGGTTGTCGTGTTCTTCAAGGTAACGGGTCGGCGCGGGCGAGTTGTCGTTGCGGCAATGGCGGTCGGCGCTTCTCTGTTTATGACGGTCCTTATGCCCACGGCCGTACTTCCCGCTTTGGGGTGCGAGCCTGGTGGCAAGCAGGAGGTCTACGGTCTCATGTTTCAGCAGTCCGCGTTGCTGATGCGTGACCACGGGGACGAGCTTCCGGAATGGCAGCGTCAAGAGATCGAGCGCGCCATCGGGGAGGATGGTAAGAACAACTACACGTGGTTTTTAACCGACTCCGTTAAAGACCCCACGTTTGGTAAGGCCGACGAGCTCGATTTTGCAGCCTATTTTGGCGCGTGGGTAGCGGGGCTCCTACAGCATCCACTTTGTTATCTTAAGGCGTATCTGGGAGTTCAGATTGGCTGGTATGCCATGCCGGCGGCGGGAAGCGAGGCCTTGTCGCCCTATGTGACTCCTGTCGACGGACACAACGTGAGCCATGTGTTTCCCCACTCGCGGGACCTGGGATTGAGCTGGTCCGATGCGACCTTGGGCCGCAGTGTCGAGTCGCTCGTTGCATGGCTTCAGTCGACGCCGGTCGGCATGCTTATTGGCGCCAAGGCGCTTTGGTCGACCTGGGGTATGGCGTTTCTGCTGCTGGAGATAAAACGTCGTGCGCCCCAGAAACTCTATCTGATGGCGCCGCTCGTTGCGGCAAACCTTGTTCTTTGGATCTCGCCGACGTCGTACACGACCGAGTCGATGCGCTACCTGCTGCCGTTGTTGTTCTGGCTGCCCGTGAGTGCAGCGATGACTTTTGCCAGCGTTACATCGACTGAATAAAGCGGGCCCGCGTGCAGCTACGCACGCGGGCCCGCTCTCGTCATGCGGTTAGTTGCGCTTGAGGTGGACGACCGTTTCGCAGTGGAAGGTTTGCGGGAACAGGTCGACCGGCGTGATCTTGACGGGGGAGAAGGTGCCCTCCTCGACAAAGCGCTTGAGGTCGCGGGCCAGAGTCGCCGGGTCGCAGCTCACGTAGGCGACATCACGGGCACTCGTGCTCGCGATGAGGTCGATCGCCTCGGGGGCGAGGCCCGCACGCGGCGGGTCGACCACCAAGACGTCGGCGTCCTGATCGGGGAACTCGCGCACCGCGTCACCGCCGATGACGTCGACGTTATCGAGCTTGTTGATCTCCAGGTTACGGCGTAGATCGCGCACGGCCGGGCCATAGGCTTCGACGGCGGCGACAAAATCGCAGCGGCGGGCGAGCGGTAGGGTAAAGGTGCCGGCACCGCAGTACAGGTCCACGGCCAGCTCGTCTTCCTGCGGGTCGAGGGCGTCCATAACGAGCTCAATCAAAATCTCGGCGCCCTTGGTATTGACCTGGAAAAACGACGGAGCGGACAGGCGCATCTGGCCGTCAGCGATGTTCTCGGTCCACGAGCCCTCGCCGGCGAGCATCTCGACTTTGGAGACACGGCGGGCTTTCTTTTCGCCCTTGCTCATCACACGCACGATGCTCGTGGGATGAGCGGCGTCTGCCAGCACGCGCGAGACCTGCGAGCGCGGGAAAGACCCCGTAGGCGTCCAGAGCGCTACCTCGAGCGCCTTGGTGCGGCGCGAGGCGCGAATACCCACGCGCTCGAGGCCCAAGTCGTGGCTGCCGCTTAGATAGTTGAGTGCGCCGACGACCGATTTGAGCGCCTTGGGAAAACGCTTATCGAACAGCGGGCACGCATCGACGGTCACGATTTTGCTGGGGTCGACACCGTGCATGCCAAGGCGCACGCGACCGTTGACGACGGTCGGTTCGAGCTCGATTTTATTGCGGTAGCCCCAGTCGTCCTTGGTGTGGCGGATGGGCTGTACCAACTCATCGACCTGCTCAGGAGCGAACTTGCCAATGCGCTCGAGCGTGGAGCGCAGGTTTTGCTCCTTGGCGGCGAGCTGTGCCGTGCGTGAGAGATTGCCCCACGAGCAGCCGCCGCAGATGCCCACGAAGGGGCAGGGAGGCTGAATGCGATCGGGGCTTGGCTCCAGAATCTCGGTGGCGCGGGCGCGCATGAACGATTTGCCGTCCTGCATGACCTCGGCCTCGACGGTGTCGCCTGCCACGGCGCCCTGCACAAAGACGGCCTTGCCGTTGTCGGCGTGCGCCAGCCCGTCGGCGCCGTAGGTCATCGATTCTATAGTGAGCTTCATATCCCTGCCTGTCATTCGCGTTGTTGTTCGCACCATGGTAGCAGGGAAAAGCGCCCCGCATCCGAGGCTTTCCTCAAATGCGGGACGCTTCTACAAACTGCTTCTACAAACGACTATTTCGTCTTGCCGGTAATGAGCGTCTTAAGACCCAGGCCGATCAGGCCCAGACCCATGCGCACGCGACCGGGGCGATGGCGCTCGATAGCCTTGGTCTTGCCGGCGGGCTTATCGCGACGGGCACTCGTCTCGGGTGCGGGCTTGGTGACCTGCGGCTCGGGCCGAGGTACAGGTGCAGGCTCGGGCTCAATGACGGTCGCCTGGACCTTCTGAACCTCGGGTGTGGCCGGCTGCGGTTTGGGCTCAGGCTGGGACGTGGGCGCGGGCTTTGCCTCGGCAGCCGCCTCGGCGTTGCGATAGGCACGCTCCAGTAGGGCTTCCTGCGAGTTGAAGGGTTTCTCACCCTCTGCACGCTTCACGGGAACCCAGGTGCCGTCGCTCGTGAGGCTGCGGGCCTTCACGTTGTCGCGCAGCTGCATGCCCATGTACTCGTGCACCAGGGCACGGCAGGTGGGGTCGAGCACGGGGAAGGCGATCTCCACGCGGTGCTCGGTGTTGCGCGTCATCATGTCGGCCGAGCTCAGATAGATCATGTCCGAGTCCACGCCAAAGGCGTAAACGCGCGCATGCTCCAAAAAGCGTCCGACGATAGAACGGACATGCACGTTCTCGGTCTTGCCCGGAACGCCCGGCTTGAGGCACGAGATGCCGCGGATGATCATGTCCACGCGGACTCCTGCGCACGATGCCTCGGCGATCTTGTCGATGACCTCGCGGTCGGTGAGCGAGTTGAGCTTAAAGAACACACGGGCGGGCTCGCCAGCGAGGGCGCGCTGGATTTCGCGATCCAGGCCGCGCATGATGAGCGGCTTGAGGCCGACCGGCGCCACGCCCAGGAAGCGGTAATCGCCGCGCAGGTTGCCCAGCGACAGATTGCGGAAGAACAAGTTGGCGTCCTCGCCGATGCCGGGATGGGCGGTCATGAGCATAAAGTCGCTGTAGAGCTTGGCCGTCTTCTCGTTAAAGTTGCCGGTGCCCAACAGCGTCAGGCGTGTAAGCGCCATGCCCTCGCGATAGGTGAGCTGGCAGATCTTGGAGTGGCACTTAAAGCCTTCGGAGCCGTAGATGACGGTGCAGCCTGCCTCTTCCAGACGCTCGGCCCACTCGATGTTGTTCTGCTCGTCGAAGCGGGCGCGGAGCTCCATGAGCACCGTGACCTCTTTGCCGTTCTCGGCGGCATCGATCAGCGACTCGCACAGGCGGCTCTGCTTAGCCACGCGGTAGAGCGTGATGCGCAGTGAGATGCACTCGGGGTCGTAGGCGGCCTCGTGTACCAGATCCAGGAAGGGGTTCATGGCCTCATAGGGATAAAAGAGCAGCTTGTCGTGCTGAAGTACCTGCTCGCGGATGGAGCGGGTCATATCGATGGTGGGGTTGGGCTGCGGCTTAAACGGCGTAAAGAGCAGCTCGTTGCGCAGGTGCTCGGGAATCTTGCCCTCAATGCCAAAGACATAGTCCAGGTTGAGCGGGATGTCGCAGGTAAAGACCGAGCGACGCGAGAGCTCGAGTGCCTTGCGGATAGTCTTGAGCGTCTGCTTCTCGAGTGAACCCGAGACGGCGAGCACTACCGGCTGCAGGCGCAGGCGCTTCTTGAGGATGCGCTTCATATGCTGGCGGTAGTCCTCTTCCTCCTCGACGCCCTCGCCGTCCGGATCGATGTCGGCGTTGCGGGTGACGCGGATGAGCGCACGGTCGAGCGGCTTATAGGAGCCAAAGCAGCTGTCCAGGCAGGCGAGGATGACGTCCTCGAGCAGAATGTAGGAGTAGGTGCCGGTGGGCGAGGGGATCTCGACCACGCGGTTCATCGAGGCGGGAATCTCGATCAGGCCCAGCAGACTTTCCTCGTCGGTGACGCCGTCCAGGCCGCATGCCAGGTAAAGTGCGCCGTTGCGCAGGTTGGGGAAAGGGTGGCGCGGGTCGATCACCAGCGGTGAGATGACCGGCGACACGTAGGCCTGGAAGTAGCGGGTTACAAAGGTGCGCTCCTCGGGCGTAAGCGAATCGATGCGGGCGCGGTGAACGCCCAGGGTGTCGAGCTTGCCCTCGATGTTCTTAAAGATGGACTCCCAACGGGTAAGGAGCCCGGGCATTTCGGCCATGACAGCATCGACCTGTTCGGAGGCGGTCATATTGCTCTTGTTGTCGACAGGTTGCTTTTTGAGCTCGGCCAAGTCGGACAGACCACCCACGCGCACCATGAGGAACTCATCGAGGTTTGACTCGAAGATCGAGACGAACTTAAGGCGCTCGAACAGCGGCACGGACTCATCAAAAGCCTCGTCGAGCACGCGGTTGTCAAAGCGTAGCCAGCTGAGCTCTCGGTTCTGCGTGTACGAGAAGTCGCGCGGCGGTTTGCGCAGCTTTGCGGCGGCTTGCTTTTTTTCGATTTTGCTCGGCATATGCATCTGTCCGTTCAGTCCCTACAGGGGACGGTAGCCTAACACTATTCACTATTGTCTCAATTTAGTCGACTTGTGGCACGGACGTATTGTGCGAACGGTATCTTTACCTACTTCTTACGCTGTCAAGCATGCAACTAACTGCCTGACTCGTTTTGAAAACAATCTATATCCATACTCAACTGGTGAGAATGTATGAATAAGAATGATTGCAAGCTGAATATAATCGAATCCAAATCGAATCGTGGACAAACGACATATATATGCAGAAAACCGTTTTAGCTATGCAATTCCTAAACATGAAAATATTCGTGCAATCTTGCTTAATTCCTTAGAAAAAAGAACGTTTACCTTTGAAAACCTGCTTTAGAGAACTGAAGTGCATCATGGGGGAATCATATGCGATATACCGTTCATCGCACTTTGCTGACCGTTCGGGGGCGAGGTGGAATTGCGAGTGGTTTTTGGATATAACTAGAGCTGTCAGCAAGCAGCGTCCCATACGGAGGGGCGCTGATACATTCGGCCAGTAAGGCCCGAAAGAAAGGTAGGAGGCCATGACGAAAGGTCTGCACGTGCCTTCCGAGATCGGCAAGCTCAGGAAGGTCTGCCTGCACCGTCCCGGCGACGAGCTCCTCAACCTGCCGCCCGACGAGCTCGAGCGACTCCTGTTCGACGACGTCCCGTTCCTGGAGGTCGCACAGCAGGAGCACGACACCTTCGCCCAGATCCTGAGGGACCAGGGCGTGGAGGTCCTCTACCTCGAGAACCTCGTCGCCGAGGTGTTCGACCAGGTCCCCGGCGCCCGCGCCGAGTTCACCGACCAGTACATCGCCGAGGCCGGCATCCGCGGCCAGCACATGCCGCAGATCGTCCGCGAGAAGCTGGACTCCATCGAGGACAACCTCGAGTTCGTCAAGAAGACCATGGCCGGCATGACCAAGGCCGAGATCGACATGCCCCTCACGGCGTCCACGACCCTCGACTCCCTGGTCAACTCCGAGTCCGAGTCCGACCTGATCATCGACCCGATGCCCAACCTCTACTTCACCCGCGACCCGTTCGCGGTCGTCGGCGAGGGCGTCAACCTCAACCGCATGTACTCGGTCACCCGCAACCGCGAGACCCTGTACGGCAAGTACGTCTTCAAGTACCACCCCGACTACAAGGACGTCTCCCTGTACTTCCGCCGCGACTGCCAGTTCCACACCGAGGGCGGCGACGTGCTGAACATCAACGAGAAGACCCTCGCCGTCGGCATCTCCCAGCGCACCCAGGCCGCCGCGATCGACGTCATGGCCCAGAACATCTTCTGGAACTCCGACTCCAAGGTCGAGCGCATCCTGGCCTTCGACATCCCGGTCTCGCGCGCCTTCATGCACCTCGACACGGTCTTCACCCAGATCGACGTCGATAAGTTCACGATCCACCCCGCCATCATGGGCACCCTGCGCGTCTACGAGCTGACCGCCGGCAAGAACCCGGGCGACGTGAACATCCGCCTGATCGAGGACACCCTCGAGCACGTCCTGGAGGACGCCACCGGCGTCGACCAGGTCAAGCTGATCCCCTGCGGCGGCGGCGACCCGATCGCGGCCTCCCGCGAGCAGTGGAACGACGGCTCCAACACCCTGTGCGTCGAGCCCGGCAAGATCTGCGTCTACGCCCGCAACACCGTCACCAACGACGTGCTGTACAAGGAGGGCCTGGACCTTCTCGTCGTGCCCTCCGCCGAGCTCTCCCGCGGCCGCGGCGGCCCGCGCTGCATGAGCATGCCCTTCTGGCGCGAGGACCTCTAAGGTCTTCAAGGACCCGTACAGGTCTTAATACATACATCTAGCTGCCATTAGATGTCTCCCATTGGGGCGGTGCGGGTATTCGCACCGCCCCAATCTTGTATGAGGAACGTCAACACGATTGGATGACTGCTTTTGTAAGGAGCTTGGCCATGGATATCAAGACAATCGGCGTTGAGGAATGGCTTAACGTTTGGGAGAAGAGCGCTACGTGGGATATCGCCCAGTCGACGATTTCGTCGCTTACCATGGGCGAGCTTCGCGCGCTCGACGATCAAGATGGTGCCACGTTCTACGAGCGCCTGGACCGCGAGAAGATGAACTACGGCTGGATCGAGGGTTCGCTGGAGTTTAAGGCCGAGGTCGCCAAGCTGTATCGTCGCGAGGTCAATCCCGACCACATTCTGCAGACCAATGGCTGCACGGGTGCGAACCTCAACGCCATCATGGCCGTGGTCGAGCCCGGCGACCATGTGATTGCCGAGTGGCCCACCTATGCGCCGCTCTATGAGATCCCGCGTACGCTCGGCGCCGAGGTTGAGTATTGGGAGCTTTGCGATGAGCTCGGATGGAAACCCGATATCGAACAGCTCAAGCGCCTCGTTCGCCCCAGCACCAAGCTCATTTGCATCAATAACGCATCGAACCCTATCGGTACGGTGCTCGATGCCGATACGCTCGGCCAGATCGCCGAGATTGCCCGCTCGGTTGGCGCCTATGTGCTGTGCGACGAGGTGTACCTGCCGCTTGAGAACACCGAGGACTTTTTGTCGATGGCCGATGTGTACGAGAAGGCCATCGTCACCAACTCGGTGTCCAAGACCTATTCGACGCCTGCGGCCCGTGTGGGCTGGGTTGTGGCAGATGAAGAGGTGTCCAACCGCATTCGCACTTACCGCGACTACACCATGATTTGCGGCGGCGTGTTCAACGATGCCCTGGCGACCTATGTGCTCAAGCACAAGGACAAGATCCTCGAGCGCAATCGCAAGATCGTGTTTGGCAATCGCGATATCGCACAGGCTTGGATCGACACACAGCACCGTGTCTCCTGGACGGCCCCGCAGGGTGTGTCCACCTCGTTTATCCAGCTGGACATTCCCGAGGATGACGAGGAGTTCTGCAAGCGCCTGCTGTCCGAGAGGGGAGTGCTGCTGGTACCTGGCAGCCGCTTTGAGCTTCCCTGCGGCGCGCGCCTAGGTTACTGCGCGAGCGAGGACGTTCTGCGCGAGGGCCTGAGGCTTTTGGGCGAGGCGCTGGCGGAGTTCGATCGCTAGGATCACGACTCCCTCCGAAGGCCGTATTCAAATTGGCCGACGATAATCGAAAACGGACCTGTTTCCCTAGGGAATCGGGTCCGTTTTTCTATACCGAGAAGTCAAGTTGTTACAAATGGAGACGCAAGATCGATTGGGTATTCGACCAGCCTTATACTGAGCTTCCGGTGAACGGTATCCAACGTCTGGTAAACGGTAATCTGTTTGCCAAAAATGAATAGGACGAACTTCTTTCTGAATAAAAATCAAAATGGTTGAGATACAGCGAGAATTGCGAATTCTATTCATATCATTGCGCGAAATATGCAATTTGAGGGTGGTTTAATAAAGATTAGTTTCAATTGAGGTATCGGTTAAAAAGGCGTTTAAGCACGTAAATACACTTTATTAAATCAAAGTGTGCCATGCGTGAAGTATATGTGTATGCCGTTCACCCCTCATATAAAACCGTTCGGGGGCGAAGTGGAAGTATGGACTGATTTTGGATATAAATATGTCGTCAGCAATAACGCCTCACACGGAGGGGCGCTAACGAATCGGCCCTGACAGGGGCCCGAAAGAAAGGTAGGAGGCCATGACGAAAGGTCTGCACGTGCCTTCCGAGATCGGCAAGCTCAGGAAGGTCTGCCTGCACCGTCCCGGCGACGAGCTCCTCAACCTGCCGCCCGACGAGCTCGAGCGACTCCTGTTCGACGACGTCCCGTTCCTGGAGGTCGCACAGCAGGAGCACGACACCTTCGCCCAGATCCTGAGGGACCAGGGCGTGGAGGTCCTCTACCTCGAGAACCTCGTCGCCGAGGTGTTCGACCAGGTCCCCGGCGCCCGCGCCGAGTTCACCGACCAGTACATCGCCGAGGCCGGCATCCGCGGCCAGCACATGCCGCAGATCGTCCGCGAGAAGCTGGACTCCATCGAGGACAACCTCGAGTTCGTCAAGAAGACCATGGCCGGCATGACCAAGGCCGAGATCGACATGCCCCTCACGGCGTCCACGACCCTCGACTCCCTGGTCAACTCCGAGTCCGAGTCCGACCTGATCATCGACCCGATGCCCAACCTCTACTTCACCCGCGACCCGTTCGCGGTCGTCGGCGAGGGCGTCAACCTCAACCGCATGTACTCGGTCACCCGCAACCGCGAGACCCTGTACGGCAAGTACGTCTTCAAGTACCACCCCGACTACAAGGACGTCTCCCTGTACTTCCGCCGCGACTGCCAGTTCCACACCGAGGGCGGCGACGTGCTGAACATCAACGAGAAGACCCTCGCCGTCGGCATCTCCCAGCGCACCCAGGCCGCCGCGATCGACGTCATGGCCCAGAACATCTTCTGGAACTCCGACTCCAAGGTCGAGCGCATCCTGGCCTTCGACATCCCGGTCTCGCGCGCCTTCATGCACCTCGACACGGTCTTCACCCAGATCGACGTCGATAAGTTCACGATCCACCCCGCCATCATGGGCACCCTGCGCGTCTACGAGCTGACCGCCGGCAAGAACCCGGGCGACGTGAACATCCGCCTGATCGAGGACACCCTCGAGCACGTCCTGGAGGACGCCACCGGCGTCGACCAGGTCAAGCTGATCCCCTGCGGCGGCGGCGACCCGATCGCGGCCTCCCGCGAGCAGTGGAACGACGGCTCCAACACCCTGTGCGTCGAGCCCGGCAAGATCTGCGTCTACGCCCGCAACACCGTCACCAACGACGTGCTGTACAAGGAGGGCCTGGACCTTCTCGTCGTGCCCTCCGCCGAGCTCTCCCGCGGCCGCGGCGGCCCGCGCTGCATGAGCATGCCCTTCTGGCGCGAGGACCTCTAAGTCTTTCCGTTTCCGGTGCGGTCCCCCTACAACCGCACCGGTTTCGCCCGTCAAACGGGCAACACTAATACTTACGTAATTCATTTTTTCGAAAGGAAACGAACCATGGGTGTTAACCTCTCCGGCCGTAGCTTCCTCAAGCTTCTCGACCTCACCACCGAGGAGATCGAGTACCTGCTCAAGCTCTCCAAGAACTTCAAGGACATGAAGCGCGCTGGCGTTCCGCACCGCTATCTCGAGGGCAAGAACATCGTTCTGCTCTTCCAGAAGACCTCCACGCGTACTCGCTGCGCCTTCGAGGTCGGCGGCATGGATCTGGGCATGGGCGTCACCTACCTCGATCCGGGTTCGTCGCAGATGGGCAAGAAGGAGTCCATCGAGGACACCGCCCGCGTTCTTGGCCGCATGTATGACGGCATCGAGTTCCGTGGCTTTGCCCAGGACGACGTCGAGGAGCTCGCTGCTAAGTCCGGCGTGCCCGTGTGGAACGGCCTGACAACTGAGTGGCATCCCACCCAGATGCTTGCCGACATCCTGACCGTCCAGGAGAACTTCAACTACGACATCAAGGGCAAGACCCTCGTCTTCATGGGCGACTGCAAGAACAACGTCGCTCGCTCCCTCATGGTTGTCTGCTCCAAGCTCGGCATGAACTTCGTGGCCTGCGGCCCCGAGGAGTGCATGCCTGCTGACGACGTCATCGAGGCCTGCAAGCCCATCGCCGAGGCTAACGGCTGCACCATCAAGCTGACCACCGACGTCAAGGACGGCGTCACCGGTGCCGACGTTATCTACACCGACGTGTGGGTCTCCATGGGCGAGCCCGACGAGGTCTGGGCCGAGCGCATCGCTCAGCTCACCCCGTATCGTGTCACCTCCGAGGTCATGGCTATGGCCAACCCGGGTGCCATCTTCCTGCACTGCCTGCCCAGCTTCCACGACACCAACACCACGATTGGCGCCGAGAAGTGCGAGCAGTTCGGCATCACCGAGCAGGAGGTCACCGACGAGGTCTTCGAGAGCCCCGCTTCCAAGGTCTTCGACGAGGCCGAGAACCGCATGCACACCATCAAGGCTGTCATGTACGCCACGCTCAAGTAAGAGCATCTAGCATCTCGCTCGGGGTGTATTGCTGCACACCCCGAGCGGCTTTGTCTGGTAAATATCTCGCGTCGGGCGGTGGGCACGGCACGGAAGATCCGCTTCGCGTGAGAAAGTTAAATGATTTATGAAGGGGGGATGAGAACCATGACTGAGACCGCTAAGAAAAAGCGCGGTATGCCTTCATCGTTCACCATTCTTCTTGCTCTGCTGGCAATTGTTGCAGTTGTTACCGTTATCGTCTCCGGCACGTCCGGCGGCGCGGTTACTGCCGCCCGTCTGAGCGATTTCTGCACCGCCCCGATTAAGGGCTTCGCTGACGCTCTGCCCGTTTGCCTCTTCGTTATGATCCTGGGCGGCTTCCTCGGTATGATGACCGAGACCGGCGCTCTGGACAACGGCATCGCCGTTCTGGTGCAGAAGCTTAAGGGCAACGAGATTATGCTCATTCCCGTGCTGATGCTCATCTTCTCCCTCGGTGGTACCACCTATGGTATGTGCGAGGAGACCGTTCCCTTCTACGCCCTGCTCGCCGCTACCATGATGGCTGCCGGCTTCGACCCGATGGTCGGCGCCGCTACCGTCCTGCTCGGCGCTGGCTGCGGCTGCCTCGGCTCCACGGTTAACCCGTTCGCCGTCGGCGCTGCCGTCGACGCCCTGACCGGCGTTGACATTGCCGTGAACCAGTCCATCATCATCGGCCTCGGTGCCGTCCTGTGGCTTGTTACCACCGTCATGTCCATCGTCTTCGTGATGAACTATGCCAAGAAGGTCAAGGCTGACAAGGGTTCCACCATCCTCTCGATGCAGGAGCTCAAGGACGCCGAAGAGGCACATGGCAAGGCTGCTTCCGAGGTCCACAAGGAGGTCAAGCTCACCGGTCGTCAGAAGGGTGTTCTGATCGCCTTCGCCTTCACCTTCGTCGTCATGATCGTCGGCTTCATCCCGCTGGCCGACCTCAACGAGGGCGTCGCCAACTTCTTTGACGCTGGCGCTGTCTACGACGCCGACGGTAATGCCGTCGTCCAGGGCTGGTCTGCCCTGATCACCGGCCTGCCCATTGGCCAGTGGTACTTCGACGAGGCTTCCACCTGGTTCTTCCTCATGGCTATCCTGATCGGTATCATCGGTGGCCTGTCCGAGAAGCAGATCGTCAACACCTTCATCACCGGCGCTGCCGACATGATGTCCGTTGTTCTCGTCATCGCCCTCGCCCGTGGTATCTCCGTCCTCATGGCTAACACCGGCCTCGACGTCTTCGTCCTCGACGCTGCCGCCAATGCCCTGGCTGGCTTGTCCGGCGTGATCTTCGCTCCCATGAGCTTCCTGGTCTACTTCGGCCTGTCCTTCCTGATCCCCTCGACCTCCGGTATGGCCACCGTCTCCATGCCCATCATGGGACCGCTGGCTGTTAAGCTCGGCTTCTCGCCCGAGGTCATGGTCATGATCTTCTCCGCCGCCATCGGTGTCGTGAACCTGTTCACCCCGACCTCCGGCGCCATCATGGGCGGTCTCGCCCTGGCCAAGATCGAGTGGACGACCTGGCTCAAGTTTGCCCTTAAGCTCATCGTCGCGCTCTCCGTCGTCTGCGCCGTCATCCTGACCGTCGCCTGCGTGTTGATCTAAGTACCCAACGGGTACCCCACGGAAACCTTGACGATCCTGTAAAGGATCACCTGGTCATCGTCTGTCCGGTGGGGTCAACCCACCGGTAGACTCCTACCTTTAGCCCCCTTCCGTTCCGTGCGCGGGAGGGGGCGCTCTCATGTTGCGCGGTTCTACGAACCGCGCAACCAGTCGACGCTGCAAGCCCGCCAGAGCGGCAATCTGACGTTCAATCGTCGGGCATGGCCAAAAGGCCTATACCCTCCTCTTTCACGTCACCTTGCTCGCTCTGGCGGGCTTTCGCTGACTTATGCTCAACCTGCGACGTTTCCATTATTGATGCAAAGGGGTCAGGTTAGTTTGCGCCAAAAAGGGGAAGTTGCGGTGGAATAGTTCCTGTTTGGCCGTCTGGGGGTTAAACGGGAACTATTTCACCGCAACTTATCGATGGCGTGTTTGGTTGGTGCCTGTTGATGGCCTGGGCTTCGGGAAGGGTCTGCTCCGTTATAATCGCCTAGAACATTAATTGGAAACGGGACGGGAGCCATACATGCGCCAGGGTTTCGACAACGCGAAGTATATCGAGCTGCAGGCCGCTCATATTAAGGAGCGCATCTCGCAGTTTGGCGGCAAGCTGTATTTGGAGTTTGGCGGCAAGCTGTTTGACGACTATCACGCGAGCCGCGTGCTGCCGGGTTTTGAGCCGGATAGCAAGTTTCGCATGCTCAAGAGCATTGCAGACGACGTCGAGGTCATCATCGCCATTAACGCGAACCACATCGAGAAGAACAAGGCTCGCGGTGACCTGGGCATTACCTATGACGAGGACGTTTTGCGCCTGGTCGACCTGTTCCGCGGCAATGGTTTTGCTGTCGCGGCCGTGGTCATCACCCAGTATGCAGGCCAGCCCGCCGCTGACGTCTTCCGTAATCGCCTAAACGCGCTCGGCATTCCCGCCAAGCTGCACTATCCCATCGAGGGCTATCCCCACGACGTCGATCTGATCGTGTCCGACGACGGCTACGGCAAGAACGAGTTTGTCGAGACCACCCGTCCGCTTGTCGTGGTCACCGCGCCGGGTCCTGGCTCGGGTAAGCTCGCCACCTGCCTGTCGCAGCTCTATCACGAGCACAAACACGGCACCGCTGCCGGCTACGCCAAGTTCGAGACCTTCCCGGTCTGGAACCTTCCCCTCACGCATCCGGTCAACATCGCCTATGAGGCCGCCACGGCCGACCTTGACGATGCCAATATCATCGACTCCTTCCACTTGGAGGCCTATAACAAGACTACGGTCAACTACAACCGCGACGTCGAGGCCTTCCCGGTGGTCCGTGCCCTGATGGAAAAGATCCTGGGCAAGAGCCCCTACCAGAGCCCCACGGACATGGGCGTCAATATGGTCGGCTTTGCCATCACCGATGACGATGCCTGCCGCGACGCTTCCAAGATGGAGATTGTCCGCCGCTACTTTACCGCGGTCGAAAATGTGCGCCGTACCGGCGTGGGCGATGAGCAAGTCGACCGTCTCAAGATTATTATGAAGAAGGCCGGTATCGACAAGAACTACTCTCCGGCACGCTCGGCCGCCCTTACCAGGGAGCAGCTGACGGGTGGCCCCGTAGGCGCCATGGTCATGCCCGACGGCTCCGTGGTGACCGGCAAGACTTCCACGCGCCTGGGCGCCGCGAGCTCGCTCATCATGAATGCACTTAAGCATGTCTCGGGCGTTGACCTTGAGCTCGAGGTCATTAGCGATGAGGCGATCGAGCCTATCAGCAAGCTCAAGACACATTTCTTGGGTAGCAAGAATCCGCGCCTGCACACCGACGAGACGCTTATGGCGCTCTCGATTACCTCGGCAACGAGCGAGACTGCGGCCCGCGTCCTTTCGGGCCTGGAGCAGCTGCGTGGCTGCGATGCATTCTTTAGCGTGATCATCTCGCCGACGGACGAGACGGTGTTGCGCAAGCTTGGCATCAACGTGTGCTGCGAGCCCAAGTTCGAGCGCCGTGGCTTCTTCCACCGCTAAGCCTGGATAAATTGGTCTTAAAGGGGCGCATCGGATATACATTCGGTGTGCCCCATTTATCAACAAAGCTACCGTTTAACCTAAAATTAGCCCGTTTACCTGCCTATAAGCGATTTGGGCGGTATACAATAACCCTAATTGTTTCATCCTTTTGCGGGGATGCCGCATGATGGATGTTGCCGGCCATCATGGGGTGTGCCGGTCGCGCACGGTGCAAGTGATGCCCGTGCTCGGTTTGAGGAGGCTGCCATGGCTGGCAAGGGTCGTGCGAGTGTCAACGATATGAAGCGTGTCGAGGTGCAGGTGCTGATGGAGATTGCACAGCAGTCCGAAGACAACGGCGGATTTTATGGCTTTTCGCGAAAGACGCTTGCCGAGCGTGTGGGGGTGTCTCCGTATCGCGCCCGCGCGGCAATTGAACGCTTGGAATCCGAAGACATCATTGAGGTCGTCTCGCGCTACAGCGACGACGGCGGCCAGCTCGCAAATGGTATTTGTCTTACGGAGCGTGGCGAATGGTATCTAGAGGGCATCCGTGCCGGTATGCTCGTGCAGGACTTGATCAAGGACGAAGTCGCCGATCGATAACGGCGCGCATTCATAGTGGAAACGACGCCGCCTGGGCAACTGGGCGGCGTTTTGTTTCTAGATGGAGAAATGCGATTGCGCGTAAGAAAAATTGTGTGCGGCGCGCGTCGCGAGTATTACAATGAAGACCCGTAAGATGTGTATGGACAACTTCTACGGGAAGCGCAGGTAACTCAATATGACCAAGCATGTGTTCGTGACCGGCGGCGTGGTTTCGTCTCTGGGCAAGGGTATTACCGCGGCCTCGCTGGGCCGTCTGCTCAAGTCGCGCGGCTACAAGGTAACGATGCAAAAGGCCGACCCGTATCTGAACGTCGACCCCGGCACCATGAGCCCGTTCCAGCATGGCGAGGTCTTTGTGACCGAGGACGGCTACGAGTCCGATCTGGACCTGGGCCACTACGAGCGCTTTATTGATGAGAACCTGACCCGCGATTCCAACTTTACGACTGGTGCCATCTATAAGAGCCTGATCGCCCGTGAACGTCGCGGTGACTTTTTGGGCGGCACCGTGCAGGTGATTCCGCACGTCACGAACGCCATTAAGGATAAGTTCCGTCGTATTGAGGAGCAGACCGGCTCCGACGTGGTCATCACTGAGTTGGGCGGCACCATCGGTGACATCGAGTCGCAGCCTTTTGTCGAGGCCATCCGCCAGTATCGCAAGGAGGCCGGCCCCGAGAACGTCTGCTACATCCACGTGTCGCTCGTTCCCTATATCGCCGCCGCCCACGAGGTCAAGACCAAGCCGACGCAGCACTCCGTCAAGGAGCTCCGCAGCTTTGGCATCCAGCCCGATATTATCGTTCTGCGCTCCGATCACCATATCGACGATGCCATCCGCGGCAAGATCGCAAGCTTCTGCGACGTCGACACCGACTGCGTCTTTACCAACGAGGACTGCGCGAGCATCTACGATGTTCCGCAGCTGCTCGCCGAGCAGGACTTTGACCTGCGCATTTGCGAGCGTCTGGGTCTGGACCCGCGTGAGCGCGACATGAGTCAGTGGAACGAGTTCCTGCGCAAGCAGAACCATGCCAACCAGCACGCCGACAAGGTGAAGATCGCCGTCGTGGGCAAGTATACGCAGCTGCCCGATGCCTACCTGTCGGTTATCGAGGCCCTGCACCATGCGGGCGTGTTCTACGATCGCCACGTTGACGTGCAGCTGGTCGATGGCGAGAGCCTCGACGAGCAGAACGTCTCCGAGGTCCTGGGTGACGCCTCGGGCATCTTGGTCCCTGGCGGCTTTGGCAAGCGCGCCCTGGAGGGCAAGATCCTCGCGGCCGAGTTCGCCCGCGAGCACAAGATTCCGTATCTGGGCATTTGCCTGGGTATGCAGGTGGCCGTGTGCGAATTTGCCCGCAACGTGGTCGGCCTTGCCGGCGCCAGCTCTTCCGAGTTCGATCCTGATGGCCCGTATAGTGTCATCGACCTGATGAGCTCGCAGGAGGACGTGACCGAGAAGGGCGGCACCATGCGTCTGGGTGCCTATCCGTGCAAGCTTGCCGCCGATACCCTCGCGCGCGAGGCATATGGCGAGGAGCTCGTCTACGAGCGTCACCGTCACCGCTTTGAGTTCAACAACGCCTTCCGTGACCAGCTCGAGGGCGCTGGTCTGGTTATCTCGGGTCTTTCGCCCGACGAGCGCCTGGTCGAGATGGTCGAGCTGCCGCGCGACGTGCATCCGTGGTATGTGGCAACCCAGGCTCATCCCGAGTTCAAGAGCCGCCCGACCAACCCGCAGCCGCTGTTCCGCGAGTTCGTGCGCGCCTCGATCGGCCAGCATGAGGGCGTCGATCGTCTGCAGGTGACGCCCAAGAACCTCGCTACGGACTAAGGGTGCCGGAGAACCAAGAACATACCGAAGCTACTCCCTCGTCGCTCGCTGTGGTGGCGGGGGAGTATCTCGATTACCTTGCGGTCGAGCGGGGTTTGGCGCGCAATACGATTGCGGCCTACCGTCGTGACCTGACGACGTACTGCGCCTATCTGGAGCGGGCTGACGTTGCGTCTTTTGAAGATGTGAGCCGTCAGGTCGTGGAGGGCTTTGTTGCCGATCGCCGCGACGGAGGCTATTCCGATGCCTCGGTGGAGCGCGCGCTTGCTGCCGTGAAGGGCCTGCATGCCTTTTTGGTGCGCGATGGGGCCGTGGCCCAAAACCCGACGGCGGCGTTGCGCCTGCCCAAAAAGGCGGATCGCCTGCCGGAATACCTTTCGGTGGAGGATGTCTCGGCACTGCTCGATCAAGACTTTCCCGAGGGCGAGATGGGGCTGCGCGATCATGCCATCTTGGAAGTGCTTTACGGTTGCGGCTTGCGCGTGAGTGAGCTGGTTGGGCTCGATGTGGGCGATATCCATATCGATGACGGGTTTGTCCTGGTGCGCGGTAAGGGCTCCAAGGAGCGTCTGGCCCCGTTGGTGGGAAGCGCGGCTCGCGCCCTGACACACTATATAGGTGACGGGCGCACTCTCCTGGCCGCCCATGCTCACGGGACGGAGACCTCGGCGGTCTTTTTAAATAAGAACGGACGTCGCCTGTCGCGCCAGGGCGTGCATGCGATATGCGAGCGGTACGGGCGCCAGGTGGGGCTGGTGGGGCTCCACCCCCACACCCTGCGCCACTCCTTTGCCACCCACATGCTCGCGGGCGGTGCCGACCTGCGTGTGCTGCAGGAGATTTTGGGCCATGCCGATATTTCGACCACGCAGGTCTACACGCATGTCGACCGCACGCAACTGACCGAGGTCTATCTGGCGGCGCATCCGCTGGCACATCGCTAGCACCTCGCTGACCTGCATATTTATAAATATTAAAGGGGATGGGCCCCAGATTGCCGAGACGCACTTTTGCGCGCATGGGCAATCTGGGGCCCGTCCCATTTTTCGCCAGACACCGACGCGGTGGTGGGCCGTGTGTACCGTGGGTGGGAGGAGTTTGGGGGCGATGTGAACGGCGTGTAAAGGGACGTAAAAATCGCCTCAAGGTCAACTTGAAGGTTGAGGTTCGCGGGCGTGGTTCTACAGGTGGCATCCCACCTTTGCTGCAAACACAACATATTGTGTTTTCGAACATATGCTCGGGGGTGTTTTACAACATATTGGGGGTGGAGTGGTGGGGCGGGGAGGGGGAAG
>UQRX01000002.1:0-93514 GCA_900543595.1 uncultured Collinsella sp.
CCTCGCCGCACGAAGTGCGCAGCGAGGGCTTCTTGCATGTCCGAGGACGCGCCGGAAAGAAAACAAACGGCGGCCCCGGACAACGACTACAGGGCTATCGATTACCCCGTGTTCTGCAGACCTGCCGAGACGCCGGTCACAGTCGAAAGAATCAGGCTCATGTACTCGGCCTTCTTCTCCTCGGCCATCTCGTCCTGGTTCATACGCACCTCGCGAAGGGCGCGAACCTGGGCGATGGACAGGGCGTCGACATAGGGGTTACGCACGCGAACGGCGCAGCCGAGCACGCGACGACGCTGCAGCGGCCACTCATCACCGACGATGGCAAGGACCCACTTACGGGTGAGCTGCATCTCGGTAAAGACCTTCTCGGACAGATCCTGGCGATCGCCCAGGTGCAGATACATCTTGGCGATGCGCTGATCGGTCTTGGCGATCGACATCTCGATGTTGTCGATAAAGGTACGGAAGAACGGCCACTCCTGGTAGGCAGCCTTGAGCTGGTCAAGATCGCCCAGCTGCTCGCAGGCGGTGCCCAGGCCGTACCAAGCGGCCAGGTTAATGCGTGCCTGGCTCCAGCTGAAGATCCACGGAATGGTACGCAGGTCGTCGAGCGACTTGGCGCCCAGGCCGCGCTTAGCGGGACGCGAGCCGATCGGCAGCAGACCGACTTCGGTCAGCGGCGTCACGGTCGAGAACCACGGTGTAAAGTCCTCGGTGTTCAGCAGGTCCAGATAGCGCTCGTGGCTTACAGCGTTAAGCTTCTCGGCCATATCCCAGAACTTCTGCGTGGTCTCTGTGTTGGTCTTCTCGACACTCGGGGCCGACTGCAAAAGCGTTGCGGCGGCAACGGACTCAACATGGCGCTGAGCCAGCGTGCGGTTGCCGTAACGGGCAAAAATGACCTCGCCCTGCTCGGTGAGCTTAAAGAAGCAGTTGACCGAACCCTTGGGCTGCGCCAGCACGGCCTTGTTGGCCGGGCCGCCGCCACGGCCAACGGCACCGCCGCGACCGTGCATGAGCACCAGGTCGATATCGTTCTTCTCGGCCCACTTGGCAATGCGCTCCTGCGCGGAATGCAGCGCGAGCATGGCCGTGGTAGGACCGGCGTCCTTGGAGGAGTCGGAATAGCCCAGCATAACCTCCATGCGGCGGTTGGTCTGGGCAAGACGCTTCTGTACCACGGGCAGCGTAAGCATCTGGTCGAGCACGTCGACGCAGCCCTCGAGGTCCTCGAGCTGCTCGAATAGCGGGATCACGTCGAGCTCGGGGACATCTTCCTCGTGTGCGAAGGACAGGTGGGCCAGCTCGAAGACGTCAGCCACATGCTGGGCGCTCTTGGTAAACGAGATGATGTAGCGGTGCGCCATCTTCTTGCCGTAGCGCTTTTGGATGGAGCCGATAGCACGGAAGGTATCGATGACTTCGCGCGTCATGGGCTGCAGGTCGCCATGGATACCGTTCTCGTGGATATCCTTGAGGGCGCGGGCATGCACCACGGAGTGCTGACGGAACTCCATCTCGACCATATGGAAGCCGAAGGACTCGACTTGCCAGATGATGGTCTGGACCGGGCCGTAGGCAGCACGGACGGCACCGCAGGCGGCCAGCGAGCGCTGGACGACGCGCAGGTCATCCAGGAACTCGTCGGCGCTGTGGTACATGGTGTCAGTGATACGGCGCACGGTGGCGTTCAGACGGTCGGCCATGACGAGCATGACGGCGCGATGCGGCTCGTGCTCGGAGATCAGCTCGGCGCGGGCCGTGTACCGAGGGCTCATCTCGACCTGATGGTTCCACAGGTTAATGAGCTCGGCCGACGGCTTGCTGTAGGTGGCCTCGAGCGTGAGGTTGCGGCCGATGTGGCGGCACTTGTCCTCGAGCTTGAGCACCATGTGCGTAAAGTACTTGGCGGCGACCTCACGGCTCACCTTGGCGGTGACGTTGGGGTTACCGTCGCGGTCGGAACCGATCCAGCTGCCGGGATGGAAGAACGCCGGGCACAGCGGCGGCACAGTACCGGCCTTGTCGCCCAGCACCCAATCGTCAAAACGACGATAGATAACGGGGATAACGTCGAACAGCGTGTTATCGAAGATGTCGATGATGGTATCGGCTTCCTCGACCGGCGTGGGCTTCTTGAGCGCGATGGGGCTCGTACGCACCAGGGCGTCGATCTCCTGCAGCATATGGCGCTCGTTCTCCACCAGGTCGGAGCCGCCCAGACGCGGACGCTCCTCCAGCAGGTTGGAGATACGGCGGATCTTGCCCTCGACGGCCTTACGACGGGCCTCGGTGGGATGTGCGGTAAAGACAGGGTGGAACTCGAGCTTGTCGAGCAGCTCGTTGGCACCCTCGACACCCAGCTCATTCACCAGCTGGTGATAGGCAACGGTAAGCTCGTTGGCAGGATCGACCTCGGTATCGGTCGACGCACCGGCCTCGCGCTCGCGCAGCTGCGCCACACGGTAGTTCTCCTCCGACAGGTTTGCCAGATGGAAAAAGCTCGTAAAGGCGCGGACAATGACCTGCTGCTTATCGAGCGGCAGGCTGTCGATCAAATCGACGACCTCACGAAATGCCACGGCAGTGGGCTCGTCGGCGGTGGGCACGCCCTGCTCGTCGACGGCTTCGTCGGCAGCGCAGGTACCGGGGTTGCCGGCATTGACCACAATCTCGGCTGTCAAAATCTTGTCGAACAGGTCCGCGATCTCGGGATCATACTCGCTAAGCACACGGCGCTCCAGGCGCAAGAACAGCGCCAGATTGTCGCGCAGCTCCTCGGGGATCTCGATCTCGGCGAGACGCGCCCTGGACTCGGCATTCGAGCCGATTCGGTTAACGAGGCGGTTGACCACGGCAGCGACGCGCGCCGCGGCTTCGGGTACAGACTGGTTGCTTAGGTTCTCAGCCACGTTTCCTCCCATTCCTCCTTCTATGCACGTAACATGCGGTATTCATTATAGGCGCTTGAGAAATACTTTCGACACTGATTGCGCTTTACCACACAAAAGTATTTTCTGCATTGCAAAGGTTTTTGCCCTAAATGGTCGTATTTCTCGGTGGGCGGCATACGTAAACGGGGGCATTCCGCATAAAAGCGAAACACCCCCGTAACAATCGCTCTCCATGAGCAGGGCACGTTAGCAGGCCCGAAGCTCAAAAAGATGCGCTACAGGCGCTCGCGAACCGCCTCGACGACGTTGTCCAGATCGGCGAGCACCTCGTCATGGCTCTGCATGTCGCGCACTTTGACCTTGCCGGCGGCAAGCTCGTCGCCACCCAGGACCAAGATGAGCTTGGCGCCTACCTTATCGGCTTGCTTAAACTGGGCCTTGAGCGAACGACCCTGATAGTCGGCCTCGGTCACGATACCTGCGGCGCGAAGCTCCTGCGTAATGGCAAAGACGTTCTGACGCAGCTCCTTGCCGGCGTTGGCGACATAGACGCACGGGGCCTCATCGGCACCCAAATCGCTGCCAAAGGCCTGCAGGGCCAGCAGGGCGCGCTCAAAACCGACAGCAAAGCCGACGCCCGCCGTGGGCTTGCCACCCTCGAGCTCGACCAGGCCATCGTAGCGGCCGCCGCCGCCGATGGAGCCGACGCCGGCGCCAGGGGCCTCGACCTCAAAGACAGTACGGGTGTAGTAGTCCAGGCCGCGCACCAAGGTGGGATCCTCGACATACTCGATACCGGCGGCATCCAGATAGCGCTTGACCTGCTCGTAGTGCTCGCGGCACTCATCGCACAGGTTGTCACCCATCAGCGGAGCCTCGGCCATGATCTCGCGGCAGTGGTCGTTCTTGCAGTCGAAGGCACGCAGCGGGTTGAGCTCGGCGCGCTCGCGGCACTCATCGCACATCTCGTCGGCGTGATCGAGGATGAACTGCTTAACCTGCTCGCGATAAGCCGGACGGCACTGGGCGTCACCCATCGAGTTGATGAGCAGACGAAGCTTGGAAAGATCGAAGCCCAGGCGCTTGTAGAACTCCATGAGCATGATGATGCACTCGGCATCTGCCGCCGGATCGGGAGCGCCGAGCCACTCGATGCCCACCTGGTGGAACTGGCGCAGGCGGCCCTTCTGGGGACGCTCGCCGCGGAACATGGCCTCGGCGTAGTACGCCTTAAACGGCGTGGAGCCCTGGGGCACCAGATTGTTCTCGACGACGGCGCGCACCACGCCGGCCGTGCCCTCGGGGCGAAGTGCTAGGCGCTGCTTAGGCTTGAGTTTGGTGTCGGTGCCCTCGGTAAAGACGCGCTCCAGGTTGGCACCGCTGAACACACGGAACATTTCCTTGCGCACGACGTCGGTCGACTGGCCGATACCGTGGACAAACACGTCCACCTGCTCGATCGCGGGCGTCTCGATGGGTTTAAAACCAAACGGCTCGAACACGCCGCCCGCAATCTGCTGCATCTTTTGCCAGGCGCGCATCTCGGCGCCGATAAGGTCGCGGGTTCCCTCCGCCTTCTGTGCCTGCATGGGCAAACACCTTTCTTTTGTATCGCGTCATAGGTAGTGGACATTATACGGCACAAAGCAGCAACGCGGCGGCGCGTCTGGCCGAACGAGGGTATGGGGGCTCGTTCGGCCAGACGCACCGCCGCTGTTTGTGATCCGTTTTCCTCCGTCTCTTTCGAATCACGTGATCTGTTGGGGACGGAGGAAAACGGATCATTTCGTAGGCCCGTGGCCGCCTTGGAAACCGAATGATGGTACGAGCATCCATTCGGCTTCCAGGGCAGCCACGGACAGAACGGAGCGAACAGCAAAGAGCGACGGACGTCTACTCCCCCGCCACGCTCGCGCGCAGCTTGGCGGCGATGGGCTCGGATGCCAGCAGGAACACGAGCATGACCACGGAGCACGCCAGGCACACAATCCAGGCGCTCGCAAAGGAGCCCGTGGCATCGAACAGCACGCCCGAGACGATGGCGCCGGTAGTGCCCAAGATTGCCTTGAAAGACAAGAGCATAGGCCTTATGGCCATGCCCGCAGGCTTGAAAGGCAAGGTTGGGTGCTACCGGTGGTCGGCGATATAGCCCAAAGCGACCGCCGCATAAGCCGCGGCGCCGAGCGGCAGCTCGGCATCGCTAAAGCGTGCCTTGGGATGGTGCTGGGCAAAGTGCTCGTCCGTATCGTTCACGGCAGCGCCCACGGTAAAGTACGCGCTCGGTATCTCACTCGAGATAAGCGCAAAGTCCTCGCTCGCCATGGCGTGGAACAGCGGCAGGAAGGCGGACTTGGGTAGCACCGCGCCCACGTAGCCAAGCGAGGCCTGGGTCATGTCGTCATCGAGTACGAGCGGGGGAACATCCGAGAGCGTCTCGATAGTCGCCGGCGTACGATAGGTCGTGGCAACGCCTTTGACGACCTCCGCGATGCGGGTCTTGAGGTGCTCCATGAGCTCGACGTCAAAGCCGCGCAGCGTGCCTTCGAGCACACAAGTGTCGGGGATGACATTTGCGGCCTGACCGCCGGCGAACTTGCCAACGGTAAGCGCGACCTCCTTGGCCGCCGGCACCTCGCGGGAGATGAGCTCCTGAAGCGCCAGATGCACATGGACGCCGGCCGTAATGGGGTCGATGCAGATCTCGGGGCTCGAGCCATGGCCACCCTTGCCCTGCAGCGTGATACGGAAACCGTACACGCCCGAGAGCGCCGGGCTGCCGTAGAGCACCAGGCCGAGCGGCGACTGGCTATTGACATGCATGGCAAAGGCGGCCTGGGGACGCGGGTTCTGCAGCAGACCATCGGCGATGGCGGCGCGGGCACCCTCAAAGGTTTCCTCGCCCGGCTGGAACAGCAACTTAACCGTGGCATTGGCGTCGACAAGCTCTGCCTCGCGCGCCTTGAGCATACGGGCTGCACCAAGCAGCGCCGTCGCGTGCATATCGTGTCCGCATGCGTGCATGCAGCCGTTCGTAGAGGCGAAAGGCTCGCCTGACTCTTCGGCAACGGGCAGGGCATCCATGTCGCCACGCAGCATAACGACCGTACCGGCCTGTTCGTCCGTGCAGACGCCATTGCCCTGGGCCGCGACGGCACCGGCGCCGACAAGGCCCACAACACAGGAACCATCGACGAGCGTGGCAAATGGGATATCCATCTCGGTCAGGCGCGCTTGAATATACGCAGAGGTCTGCGGGAGGCTATTGCCCAGCTCGGGCATCTGGTGTAAATCGTGTCGCCACGCAGCGAGCTCGTCTGCAAAAGCCTGAGCTTCTGCAACAAGACCGTCACCGATAGCGGCCTGCGCCGCCGCGGTGGCCTTGGGCGCTGATTGCGGTTGAAGATCGGACAGTGCTGGTGCCATAGATGCCCCCCAGTAACGTTTTTGCAGCAAGCACTTTGATAGCGTAAAGTGCAAAGTACTACTTTAAGGGCGACGCATAAAAAATGCCGCCCCGGGAGGGCGGCGCAACAAGTTGTTTACAATTGCGGGCGCGGCTTTTTGCGCAAAAAATCGAAGTGAGTCTCGCTCAAGATAATCGACAGGAAGATAAGCACGAAGCCGGCGAGCAGACGCGAGGTGAGCGCCTCCCCCATCAGCAGCACCGAAAACAACACGCCCGAAGGGGACTCCATCGAAAGGAGCAGCGAGCCCGTCGAAGCCGGGACATGCGCCAGGCCGACGTTTTGGATGAGCAGAGCCACGCATGTGCAGCCCACCGAGAGAAACGCCATCGCAGTGATAAAGCTCGGCGTCCACACGGACAGAGGCGCTTGGGTCTCGAATAGCAGCGACGTTGCCAGGCTCAGCACGCCGTTGCCCACAAACATCCAAAACGTGATGACGTTGATGTCCATTTTGCGACCGTACTTGGCGGTCACCGCCATCTGGATGGCGAAAAAGACCGCACCCGCCAGCGTAATGACGTCACCGATGTTGAATTCAACGCTATCGAGCGCCACCAAACCAATGCCCGCCAAGCACAGCAGTGCCGCGCCCAGGTTATAGCGGGTGAGTTTTTCGCCGCTCAGAAAATAGCTCGCGAACGGCACAAGGATGCAGTACGTGCCCGTCAAAAAAGCATTCTTGCCCGCCGTAGTATGTGCCAGACCGACCGTCTGCAACGCATAGGCCGCCCACATGAGCACGCCCATACTCAGGCCAACGATCAGGTTGCGAGCGTTGAAATGTGCAATGATGCGCTTGTGGAAGACGGCAAACATGACCAACGCTGCGGGCAGAAAGCGTACATAGAGCAGCGCGAACACCGGAATGGTGCCGAGTGCGTCCTTCATAGTGGTAAAGGAGTAGCCCCAGATGACCGCCACCGAAAGGAGCAGAACCTTCCAGAACAGCGGAGAGCGTGCGCCGGCGCCGCGGAAGGTGCCGCCCGCGCCCAGGTCTTCACGGGCTACAGGGCTATCGGGCAAGTTTTCGATTTCGTTGGCAGCGTATTGGGCCATGGAACATCCTCGCACTCAATCTGGGCGTGGTGTCCGCACGCATATGGCTGCGTGCCGCCTCATGGTCAAATAAAAACGGAGCGCACCGGACCCCCGGCACGCCCCGCTACTGTAACAACAACCAAGCAACCCGTGCAATTCACTACGCTAAAGCATCGGGTTGGAAGGCCTCGATGTTCCGACGGCGTTTACGTCGCTGCATTAAATCAATTTGGTTGACTCCAGCTTTTCGATGATCCAGTCGTTGGCTTTGATAACCGGGCGGCGGAAGACGACGCCCAGGGCCAGCGACGGAATCAGGTAGCTCGCCAAGATACCCAGCTCAATCCAGTACTCCATATGGTAGGCACCGGCCATGGCGGCGTGCATGGCGTTGATGCCGTGGGTAAACGGCAGGAACGGATAGATCGCCTGGAACACGGGACCGGTCATCTCGATGGGGAACGTACCGCCCGAACCGCCGACCTGCATGACCAGCAGCACGACGGCGAGGGCCTTGCCGATATCTCCAAACGAAACCGTGAGCGTGTAGACGATATTGGAGAACACGAGGCTCGCGACCCAGCCGGCAAGCACAAACTGCAGGGGGTTGTCGCACTGGATGCCAAAGAACAGAATGTCGCCCGCGCACACGAGCGTTGCCTGCAGCAAGGCCAGACCGCCAAAGAACAGATAACGGCCCAGGTAGATCTCGTGCAGGCGCACGGGGATGAGTTCGTTGATGAGCTCATCGTCAACCGAGACCTTCATCATGGCCGCCAGAACAATCGAGCCCACCCACAGCGACAAAATCGTGTAGAACGGCGCCATGGCCGAGCCGTAGTTGCGGATCGGATAGACCGGCTTGCGATCGAGCGCAACGGGGCCGGAAAGCGACACGGCGAGGCCATCGGGGTCGTTGCCGATCATCGTCTTGATCGTGGCCAGATCGTCCGACATAAGGGCACCGTCGAGCTCGTCCTTGAACGCGCTAATCTTGTCCGATGCCTCACCCAGCTGATCGGAAGCCTTGTTGACGAGCCTTGCAGCCTTGGAGAGACCCTTCGCGAGCGAACCAGAGGCGTCGGTCAGACCGCTCACGGCGCTATCTAGGTCACCCGAGATACCGTTCAGGGAATCCAGAACGCCCGAAATGGTCTTCTTGAGCTCCTTGGCCTTAACCGAGAACGTAGAATCGTAGTCGGACTTGGCACCCGAGATACCCGCCTTGGCATCGGCGATGGCCTGGTCGACCTCGGCACGCGAGCTGTTGACCTCGGCCATGCTGTTCGTGAGCGACGTCGCGATGTTCGTCAGCTCATTGGCATTGTTGCGGTACTCCGCCGCGGTTTTGTCAAGCTCAGCAGCCGCGTCCTCAAGCCCTGCCTTGAGCTTATCGTTACTCACCTGGCCAGCAAGACTACGGAGCTCATTCGCCGTGGCATCAATCTCGTCGGCACGGTTCTTGAGTGACGCTGCGCCATCGTTGAGCTGACGCACCGTAAGATTGACATGCAGGTTTGCAGCGTCGAATGCCTTTGCGAGCTCGGTAGAAACGTTATCGAACGAACCTGCGCTCCCATCAATAGCGGCATCGATTGCATCGCTGGCGGACTTGAGCGCTTGCTCGGAATCGGCAATACCGCTCTCGGCATGCTGCATGAGCTGCTTCACCGACTCCTCGGTCGATCCGGACTGTTTGAGCATGCCGCCCGCCGATGTCAGTGAATCGGACGTAGAACTCAAAATGCCCGCAAGCGACGTTGCACTGGCCTGAACGTCCTGCAGGTCCTGGACCGAATCGCCCAGCGTCGAGGACAGATTGGCGATAAAGTTGCTCACCTGGTCGGTGCTCATATAGTCGAGCAGGCTGGACACGGTCTTAAGGCCGATGGTCGTGATGGTCTTGGTAAAGGTCTCGTTGACCTGACTCTGGACGGCGCTCGAACCCTTTTCAGTCACGATCTGCGCGATGGCGTTGGCCTTCTGATTCTCATAGAACTCGATATCGGCGTGCTTCACCTCGGTCGAGAAAAGCGTCATCATGTCGGCGCTAAACGTTTTAGGGATAACGACGGCAGCGTAGTACGCGCCCGACTTAACGCCCTCAATCGCCTTATCGCGGTCGTTGAGGACGACCCAGTCGAAGTTCTCGTTGCCGCGCAGGGTGGAGGTTACGTTTTCGCCCACGTTGACCTCGACGGGAATCAGATCGCTCTCGTAGCCCTCGTCGGTGTTGACCACGGCGATCTTGAGATTGCCGGTGTTGCCATACGGATCCCAGCTTCCGGCGATGTTAAACCACGCGTACAGGCACGGCACGATAATGAGACCCATCACGACAATCAAGCCAATCACGGAGCGAGACACGTTTTGGACATCGCGCTTAAACAGGTGCAGGATGTTTTTCATTTATGCCTCACCTCCTTTGGAGTGCTTGCCAAGCGGGGTGGTGTCCCCGTCGTTTCCGTTTACGTTGTCAACGCCGTCGGCATCATGAGCTTTACGATGCGCACCGGTATGCGGCAGACGGCTCGTGGGCTGTTCGCTGTCCTTGGTGCCCCGCTCGCTGGCGTTGAGACCAAACATGCGACGGGCAGCAGGAATGGCGGCCGTGTGCTCGCGCATCTCGCGACGCAGGTCCTCATCCGAAAGCGCCGAGATACGCATCTGGGTATTGAGGCTCGCACGGATGTACTCGATGTTGATGAGCCAGCCACAGATGGCGATGACCGAAATGATCCAGATAACAAGCAGGATGATCTTGCCGTTATTGTCGATATCGAGCACCGTCGAAAGTACAAAGAGCAGGACCTGGACGCCTACCACGGCGGCAAAACCGCCCTTGATGTAGTACGGGTAGCGATGCTCAAACGCCACGGCATGATCGAGCAGCTCGCGACGGTACGAATCCGAATCGAGCATGACGCGCATGGCCGTGCGCAGCGAATAGCGCTGGCGCGGCAGGTCGTTGGACTCGCAGATCATGAGGCCCGTCGTGGAAAGCTGCTTATCAAAGAGCAGATTGAGGTTGAGCAGCAACGGGCGCAGCTGCAGACCGATAAAGAGCGCGATGATAAGGAACACGCCCAGGATGCACAGGTTGAACAGGTAGTTGAACGAATACATGCCACCGACGGTCTCGCGCAGCAGGTTGATGCCATAGGTGAAGGGCAGCAGCGGATGCAGCCATTGGAAGAAGCCGGGCATCATCTCGATGGGATACATGCCCGACGAACCGGGGATCTGCACAATGACGAGGATGACGCCGATTGCCTTGCCGATATGCTTAAAGGTGGTGGACAGCGCATAGATGATGTTGACGTAAGTGAACGAAATAGCGATGCCGCCCAGCACAAAGAGCAGCGGATTGACGCACTGAACGCCAATGACCAGGTCGCCCACCGTAACGATAATGGCCTGGAACGCACCCAGGATCACCATCAGCAGCCAGCGGCCAAAGTAGCCCTGACGCGCCGTAAAGCTACCGATGCCCTCGCGGTCGACCTCGAGCTTGTAGATAGCGATGAGCACATAGCCGCCTACCCACAGCGCCAGATTGGTGTAGAAGGGCGCGATGCCCGAGCCAAAGCTCTTGACCGGATAGATTGACTTGGACGTCAGCTCAACCGGAGATGCCATGAAATCTGCCACGTCATTGACGTCGACGTCCATGAGGTCGGCTAACTCGCCCATAGACTCAGAGGTCTGCAGCGCCGCAATGTCATTAGCGGCGGTCGCGAGCTTGTCCTGAACCTTGGCAAGGGAGGCATCGGTTTGGGACAGCGTGGTCTTTGCCTGCTTGAGCGTGGCGTCGAGCTGCGCCAGCGTGCCGCGCGCGCTCGCTATCGTGGGGGTCATACCCGATACAATGCCGGTCAAATCGCCCGAAACGGCGGCAAAGGAGTCAAGCGCGCTCGAAGCCTTCGGCAGCGCGTTCTGCCCCAGATCGGTCTGAGCCTGACCGAGGTTAGCCGTACCGGTCCGAATTGCCGCGTTGAGTTCGTTACTCGCGTTCGAGATTGCCTTAGCGTCGTTTGCCATGGCCCTCGACTGTGCAGAAAGGCCATCCTTAATGCTCTGCAGCTTCTGGTTTTGCTCGCGAAGCGAATTGATGGTCGACGCGATGAGCGCATCGGCGTTCTCCGATCCCGTCGACGTATCGTTAACGAGAATCTGCAGGCGCTCGATGACAGCGCTGTTGTGGTCAATCGTCGCTTGAAGGGATTCGAGCGAGTTGTCGATACGAGTGGTCGTGGACGCAACCGTACCGGTGAGTTTGCCAATCGCGGCGTTCGCAGAAGCCGATGTCTTACTCAGCACGATGCTGCCCTCCGAAAGTGCCTTGGAGAGCGAGGTGATGGAGTTGCCCGCCGTGGTGCGGGCCTCGCCCAGCAGATCATTACCCTGAGCGATTGCCTGCGTTAGCGAAGGCGCCTGTCCCTGCAGGCCCGCCAACGCAGCATCGGCCGAAGCAATCGAGCTACTTGTCTTGTCGATGGCGGTGTTCATGTCGCCGATGGAATCACGCACTTCGCCCAGGGTATCAGACGCCTCGGACACCGAGCCCGCCAGCGAATCCTGGGTCTGGGTCGCCTTATCTTTAAGGTCGATGCCAGCATCTTTGGCAATGCCCGCGACGGTCTCGCCCACTGTGGAGACAAACTCCGAGTTGATCTGCTCCTCGATGGTGTTGGCACCGGTATCGGTGACCTTGGGCGCAATGGCGCTCTTTTTCTCGTTGACGTAATAGGTGAGCTTCGGCTGATGGTAATTGCCGTCGAGCATCGAGACGAGATTGTCGGAGAAGTTCTTGGGAATCACGATGGCAGCATAGTATTCGCCACTTTCGACGCCCTCTTTGGCATCTGCCGCCGAGTCGACGAAGGTCCAGCCAAGCTGGTCGTTCTCCTTGAGCTGGTCGACCACCTTATCGCCTGCGTTAAGCTCGCCCACCAAGTCGTTCTGGGTGCCCTGATCGTTGTTGGCGATGGCGATTTTAATGCCCTGGGTATTTCCGTACGGATCCCAGTTGGCGACGATGTTGTACCAGGCATACAGTGAGGGAATGACGCACACGCCCAGGGTAACCACCAGGGCGACGGGGTTCATAAGCAGTCGCTTAATGTCGCGCTTAAATATCGCAAAGGAGACCTTTGCGTTGGATAGTTTGCTGCCGAGACTCACGCTTGGACCATCCATCCTATCGTTGAATCGAATCGTACTATCGACAACCATTGTACGTAGACGCTTTAGTGCCTCGCGGCACAATGGTGCTGAGTTTTGCGGGTAGCAATATACTACGAAGATGGTTTAACGTACAGTTGTACAGTATCTTAAATTCCCGCAGCTCCCAAAACCACAACCCGCACAAACTAGCAATCCAACTAGTCATTGGGGACGTTCTTAAACGACTAGTCAAACAAGAACGTCCCCAACGACTAGTCATTTAAGAACGTCCCCAACGACCACCCCAATGACTACTTAGGACCACGAAAGCGTCGTAGGTTGAGCATAAGTCAGCGAAAACGCCCCCAAGCGAGCAAGGTGACGTGAAAGAGGAGGGAAGCGTACTTTGGTACGCGACCGACGATTGAACGTCAGATTGCCGCTTAGGGGCGTTTGCAGCGTCGAGCCGTTACGCGGTTCGTAGAACCGCGTAACTTGCTAACTACATCAAGTTACAAACAGCTGCCGCGAAGGCTACGGGATCCTCGGGGAGGATGCCCTCGACGAGCAGGGCCTGGTCGTAGAGCAGGCCGGAGTACTGCTTAATCTTGTCGGCATCGCCCGCCTTCTGGGCAGCGACGAGCTTGGCGAAGACCGGGTGCTTGGCGTTGAGCTCGAGCACGCGCTGGCTCTTGGGCATACCGTCGGGCGTGCCCTCGGGACCCTTCTGAAGCACCTTCTCCATCTCGAGCGAAAGCGGACCCTCGGTGGTGATGCAGGCGGGAGCGTCAGTCAGACGTGCAGAGACGGCAACCTTCTCGACCTTGTCGCCGAGCGCCTCCTTCATGGCGTTAAAGAGATCCTCGTTCTCCTTGGTTGCGTCCTCGGCCTCCTTCTTCTCGTCATCGGTCGCCAAGTCAAGATCGCCGGTCGCGACGTTCTTAAGCTCCAGGTGACGATCCTCGACCTCGGGCTCGGCACCATCGGCAACTGCCTTCTCGGCAGCCTCGCGAGCAGCGTCATCCTCGTAGACCTTGGGCATATCGGCAGCCACGTACTCACGCATGGCCTGGAAGGTGAACTCATCCACATCCTGCGTCAGCAGCAGTACATCGTAGCCGCGGTCGAGCACGCCCTTCACGACGGGCATCTTGGCCAGACGCTCGCGCGAATCGCCGGCGGCATAGTAGATTGCCTTCTGGCCCTCGGGCATGCCCTTGGCATACTCGGCAAGGGTGATCATCTTCTGCTCCTTGGCAGACCAGAACAGCAGCAGGTCGGCGAGCTCGTCGGCCTTCATACCGTAGCTCGAGTAGATGCCGTACTTAAGACCGCGACCAAAGTTCTCAAAGAACTTCTCGTATGCCTCGCGGTCGTTGTCGCGCATGTCCTCGAGATCGGCGGTGATCTTCTTCTCGACACGCTTGGCAATGGCCTTGAGCTGACGATTCTGCTGCAGCGTCTCACGCGAAATATTGAGCGTCACGTCGGCAGAGTCCACGACACCGCGCACAAAGTTGTAGTAGTCGGGCAGCAGGTCGTCGCACTTCTCCATAATCAGCACGTTGGAGCTGTAGAGCGCCAGGCCCTTCTCGTAGTCCTTGCTGTACAGATCGAACGGGGCGCGGCCCGGCACAAACAGCAGCGCATCGTACTCAAGCGTGCCCTCGGCGTGGAAGCTGATGGTGCGCGCGGGATCGTCAAAGTCGTGGAACGTGGACTTGTAGAACTCATTGTAATCCTTCTGCTCAACGTCGGAGCTGCGCTTTTTCCAAATCGGCGTCATGGAGTTGATGGTCTCGAGCTCCTGGTAGTCCTCGTACTCGGGCTTGTAGTCGTCGCCGGCGTCCTCGGGCTTGGGTTTCTGGCGGCTCTTGCTCACCATCATCTGAATCGGGTAGCGCACATAGTTGCTGTACTGCTGAATCAGGCTCTTGAGGCCCCACTCGGTCAGGAAGCGATCGTAGGTCTCGGCCTCGCCGTCGGCGTCGAGCTTCTCGTTCTCGCGCAGCGTCAGGATGACATCGGTACCGTGCTCAGCACGCTCGCCATCCTCGATGGTGTAGCCTTCAAGACCGTCGGACTCCCAAACGTGGGCAGTATCCTCGCCATAAGCGCGGCTGACGACCTTCACGTGACTGGCGACCATAAAGGCGGAGTAGAAACCCACACCAAACTGACCGATGATGTCGACATCGGAACCCTGTTGCTCGGCGTTCTCGGTCTTAAACTCCTCGGAACCGGAATGGGCGATGGTGCCCAGGTTGCGCTCGAGCTCCTCGGCGGTCATGCCGATACCGTTATCCGAAATGGTGATGGTACGGGCATCTTTATCAAAGGAAACACGGATGGCCAGGTCGCCCTGGTCGAGCTTGACACTCGGATCCTGCAGGCTCTTAAAGTTGAGCTTGTCGACGGCATCGCTCGCGTTGGAGATAAGCTCGCGCAGGAAGATTTCCTTATTGGTGTAGATGGAGTTGATCATGAGGTCGAGCAGTTTTTTGCTCTCGGTCTTAAATTGACGCATGTGCAGTCCTTTCGCGCTACCCCCGTCCGCAAAAACGGCCCGGTTGCCCGAGCCGCATCGCAGACCTGCTATGTTCAGACTTAGATTTTATAACCCATTCGCGCGCATATATACATACGGAATCGAAAAACTGTATGTTGCAATGCCCCATGCGCCAATTGCCGAGGAGTGTCCCCGACTACCGGCAGAAAAGGACCGTCCCTATCTGTCGCCCATGCGCTTGGCCATCCAGGCGTGGGGCTGGCCTTCGTCCTCATAGTCCACCGGCGCGATCTGCGTGTAGCCCACCTTGGCGTAGAGCGGCAACACATACTCCTGCGCGTGCAGCTTTATGAGCTTGGCGCCGGCATCGCGCGCAGCAGCTTCGCTGGCCTCGACAATCTTGCTCGCCAGACCGCGGCGACGCATTGGGGATAGCACCGCAACGCGGCCCATAATATAGGTCTCCCCCGCCGCGACGCCTTCGTCCATATCGCACGCCGGCGACACCGGGGCCTCCGCGTCGGCCACACGTTCGAGTTCCTCGGGAAACACGCGCGAGCAGCCGGTGAGCTCGCCGTCCACGTACAGCGTCACATGGATGCAAGTCGGCGCCTCATCGATAGCGTCGAATTCGCTCTCGTAGCCTTGCTCGTCCATAAAAACGGCGCGGCGCACCAGCGCCGCGTCATCAAAGCAACCCGTCTTAAGTTGGATATCCATAGCAGCCCCTTCATTCGATGCGAACGTTGGGGAAAAATTTTAGCGGAAATGAGCTCCCGCGCTAAACTTCGCGCGCGCTTTTGCCAGGCAATCGTAGTGGCCCACGTTGTGGGCATCGCTCGCGATATAGCTGTACAGGCCCTGCTTAAACAGGCGCTGCGCCGGCTTCTTTTCGTGACCGAATCGTCCACCCGCGATAAAGTCCGCCGAAGCCTGCAATTTGCAGCCCAGGTCGACCAGGCGTTCAGCAACGCTCACATCCTTTTGAATCGCACGATAGCGCTCGGGATGGGCAATAATCACCTGGTAACCACGACACTGCAAGTCGTAGATCGTGTTCTCGTATTCCTCAAAGTCATACGAATCAGCACGCGTCGAGAGCTCAAGCAAAAACTCGTTTGAGCCATCGAAATGCAGGCGATCGGCCCATTCGATGCCCAAATCCATGAGCTTGGCATGATTGACCTCAAAGCCCATCTGCAAATGCATATCGCCCGCATGCGTGCAAAGCAGTCGATAGGCCTCCCACATTTTTTCGAAGTCAAAATACGGGTCCCGGCAGTGCGGCGTACACACCATGTGCGTAACGCCGACGGCGCGGGCCGCCTCGAGCATCGCCAAGCTTTGCTCGAGGTTCGCCGCGCCGTCGTCAACACCGGGCAGGATATGGCAGTGGATGTCTCTCATATCGCCCTCTTATCTGCGTCGTTGCTATTTCTTAAAACGCTTCGCCTTCGCAGGGGTCCCCGTTGCAGCGGCACCGCCAACAGCAGGGTTAACTCCGGCAACAGCGTTGTTCTGGCCCTTGTCCTCGCCATAGTAAGAGTAATAGTAGTCATGGCTCGAGGTCTCGCAGCAGTTCATGACCGTGCCAATTACGTTAACCTCGGCCTTGTTGAGCTGGTCGAAGGCGGCAAGGATCTCGTTGCGCTTGGCGAAGTCCTCACGGATAACGTAGATGGTGCCGTCGGTAATCGCGGCGACCTCGGCGGCATCGACAAAGGTGCCCACGGGCGGCGTATCGAAAATGACGTACTGGTACTTCTCCTCCAGCGCGGCAACCAGCTTGGCAAAGCGGCGCGAGGCGATAATGTCAGCCGGGTTGGGAATGCGCGGCTCGGCATCGAGGAAGAAGAAGTTGGGCTGACCGGTTTCGACGACAGCCTCGTCAATCGACATCTGGTCGGAAAGGACGGCGTACAGGCCACCGGAATGACGGAGGCCCAGCAGGTTGGCAAGCGTACGGTGACGCATGTCGCACTCGACGAGAAGGACGCTCTTGCCGCTGGTCGCAATGGCCTGAGCCAGGTTGACCGCAATGGTGGACTTGCCCTCATTAGGGATGGAGGACGTCAAGGTAATGGACTTGATCGGCGTATCGACACTCGCAAAGCGAATGTTTGCCAGCAGCGTCTTGGCTGCGTTGCTAAAGGCGAGAGTATCGCTGGTTTTCTTTTTACGGGCCATGAATTACTTACCGCCCTTCAAAACGGGGAAACGACCGATAACGGGCACACCGAGCAGTTCGACGGCATCGTCAACGGAGCGGACGCGGGTATTGAGCATGTCGAGCAGCACGACAATTGCAACGGCGACGAACAGTCCGGCCAGAGCGGCGACCGCGATGTAGAGCTTGCGGTTGGGGCCGCTGGGCTGGTTGGGGATCTTTGCCTTATCGATCACATTGACGGCCTGGGCGGCGTCAACGTCCTGAGCCACGGTAGACACCGAGTTGGCAATGGCGTTGGCGACGGCGGCGGCACCGTCGGGGCTGTCGCCGGTCACGGACAGCGAAATGACACGAGTCGTGGTCTCGCTCGTAACGCTCACCTTGTAATCATCCAAGTTGGAAAGACCAAGCTCCTTAGCAGCACCGCTCTTGACGCTGTCGCTATCGAGCAGCGTCGCGATATCGTTGGAGAGCATCTGGCTCGCCGACAGGTCGTTGTAGTAGCTCGTCTGGCTACCATCGGTCTTGGCGAGAATGTACATGCTCGTCGTGGCGGTGTAGGTGTTGTCCATCATGGCGAAGGACACGACGCCCATGGCGATCGCGCAGACCACCGGGAGGGCGATGACCAGCTTAAGGTGCTTTTTAAGCAGCTGGAACAGTTCGAGAAGGGTCATGCAGCTTGCCTTTCATTTCCCTAGTTCATATCGACAAAACTGCTCGTATGATATCGCATCTTTTTGCCATGTCCGAACTCTATACATAAGATACAGTGCTTACACCATTGTTGCGCAACATTAACGCCGCACCGGCAGCCCCGATGCGGCGTGAAATTCACATGTTTGCAGTACTGCTACACGAACTGCTCGTCCTGTTGCACGGGAAACGTCACCGTGATGGTGGTCCCCACCCCCAACTCGCTTGACAGATCGAGCGAGGCGTGATGATACAGGGCGGCATGCTTGACGATGGCCAGACCCAGACCCGTTCCACCACGCGCTTTAGAACGGCTCTTGTCAACGCGATAGAAACGCTCGAATACCTTACCCTGTTCCTCGGGCGCAATGCCAATACCCGTATCGGCAACCGACAGATACGGGCGCCCGTCGCCGTTGGTTCCGCACCGCAACGTCACCGTACCGCCGGGCCGGTTGTAGCGAATGGCGTTGCTCGCCAGGTTATAGATGAGCTCATCGATCAGGCGCGATACGCCTTCGACGACCACAGGCTTGGTCTCATGGCCTATCGTCACATTTGCCTGGCGAGCGACCTGCTCAAGACGCTGCTCGACCGCGTAGATAGCACGCGAAAGCTCAATGGGCTCCGCGGAGCCAATAGGCACCGCCTCGCCATCGCTCGCACGCTCGGCCTCATCCAAGTTCGAAAGCGTGAGGATATCGTTGACGAGCGCCGCCAAACGGCCCGCCTCACGGTAGATGCGGCCGCCAAAGGTGCGCAGATCGTCCTCACCCTCGACCATACCGTTCGCGATGAGCTCGGCATAGCCTGAGATTGCCGTAAGCGGCGTCTTGAGCTCATGGGTGATATTGGCCGTGAACTCGCGGCGCATGCGGTCGTTGTCCGCCAGCACCGCCATCTGGCGCTTGAGCTCCTGGCGTTGCGACTCAATGCGCTCGAGCATGGGAACCATCTCGGCATAAGCATGCTCGTAGCTGCGGCGTGGATGATCCAGATCGACCTCCTGCAACGGCTCAATGATGGCACGGGACTCACGACGCGCCAAGAAAAACGAGAGCACCGCACCTGCCGCCGCAATGAGCAGCATCGGCGCCACGAGAGACATCAGAATCGCCGCAACGCCAGGTTGGGCCTGCGCCAAGCGGACAACTTGGCCGTTATTAAGTCGGACAGCTCGGTACAGCATAATCTCGTCGAGCGTGGAGCTTGCGCGCTCCGCAGAACCCGAGCCGTTCTCGAAAGCCTTGACGACCTCGGGGCGATCGCCGTGATTGGGCAGCATAGAAGGCGATGCCTCGTTGTCGTAGGCAACCGACCCGTCTTTGTTGATCAGCGTGATGCGCAAGTCCTCGCGATCGAAACTGCGCAGAAAGGCAATGGGCTCCTGCTGCTCATTGAGGGCAGCGGCAATAAGCTCGGTTTCCTGCGAAAGGTTGGCGCTCGTGGCATCTGCCAGGGTATTTTGCACAAAGAACGCGCCCAGCACCGTAAACGCCACGATAACCGCCATAGCGCAAAGAAAAATCGTCGCGAACACGCGATGCGACAGGGTGCGTTTTCCCTGGGGGGCTAAGACCACGAGCTACTCCTCCGATGCGCTAGCCGCGCTGTCGGCTCCTTCGGCATCGTCATCGGCCGTAGGCTCGGCCAGACGATAGCCCACGCCGCGCACGGTCTCTATGGCGCTCGCACGCTCGCCGAGCTTTTGGCGGAGTGTCTGCACATGCACGTCGACGGTGCGCGAACCGCCGTCGAAGTCCCAGCCCCATACGCTCTGCAGCAACGACTCGCGGGTAAAGACCACGCCAGGTTTGCGCATGAGGTATTCGAGCAGGTCGAATTCGCGCAGCGTGAGCTTGAGCGGTTCACCGGCGACGGTCACTTCGCGGTGGCTGGGCGAAAGTACGATATCGCCCACGCTGAGCACATCGCTCGCCTGCTTGACCATGCCGCCGCGGCGCAGCAGCGCACGGCAACGGCTAGCGAGTTCCATAAGCGAGAACGGCTTGGTCAGGTAATCGTCGGCACCGCCATCGAGCGCCATGACCTTGTCGAGCTCGGTGTCCTTGGCGGTGAGCATCATAATGGGCACCGTCGCCGTCAGGCGATCGGCACGCAGACGACGCATAATCGCCAAGCCGTCGGTATCGGGCAGCATGATGTCGAGCAGCACAGCATCGGGCACCCGTCGCGCCACGGCGGCCTTAAACTCGCCATCGCACGAAAAGCCCTCGGCCTCGATTCCCTGCTTGCGCAGCGCGTAGACCGTCAAATCCCTGATGTTGTCATCGTCCTCGACGTAATAGATCATGTTGAACCCCTCTGCGGCCGGCATGACCGCATCTTAACCCTAAAGGCACCTGCACTAGATGGTATCAGCCAAAACGGCCCGTCAAATAATCCGCCGTGCGCGGATCGGTCGGGTTTTTGAAGAGCTGGGCAGTGGGCGCATGCTCCACCAGCTCGCCCAGCAAAAAGAACGCGACCGAGTCGGAGATGCGCGCGGCCTGCTGCATGTTGTGTGTAACGACCACCAGCGTGCAGGTCTCCTTGAGCTCGCAGGCCAGCTGCTCCACCACCAGCGTCGATACGGGGTCGAGCGCCGAGGTCGGCTCGTCCATCAGCAGAATGTCGGGCTGCACGGCCAGCGCACGGGCGATGCACAGACGCTGCTGCTGGCCGCCCGAAAGACCCAGACCCGATTCCTTGAGCTTGTCCTTGACCTCGTCCCACAGGGCAGCGCGGCGCAGGGAGTCCTCGACCAACTCGTCGAGCACGGCGCGGTCGCGCACGCCCATACCGCGAGGGCCATAGGCGACGTTGTCGTAGATGCTCATGGGAAACGGGTTGGGGCGCTGGAACACCATACCCACACGCTGGCGCAGGCGGCAGATGTCGCAAGCGCCCAGGATATCCTGGCCGTCGAGTGCAATCTTGCCTTCAATGCGGCAATCCTTGATGCCGTCGTTCATACGGTTAAAGCAGCGCAGCAGCGTCGACTTTCCGCAGCCCGAAGGCCCGATGAACGAGGTGATCTGCTTGTCGCGAATTTTGATGTTCACGTCCTTGAGCGCATGATGGTCGCCGTAAAACAGGTCAAGGCCCTCAACATCGATGCGCGTCGGCGAGGCGGCAAGGTCCTGCGCCGTGGGGTGAGTCGCATCCCCAACTTCGCGCTCGTGCGCGGCCTCGGCTTGCGCCTCTATGAGTTCCTCAAGCTCCGTAGGCTCCATCGCCGCAGCAGCCGTCATACCGCATACCTCCATATCGATATCAATTCAGCAGTATCGATAGTAGAAATCGCGGCTCATGCGCACGTGAGCGCATTGTCAAGTGTTTGTAAGGGCACGCTGGTTATGCAGCGGGCAGCGCAATGGTAAACACCGTGTGCTCGGGCGTCGATTCGCACGCAATGGTGCCGCTGTGTGCCGCGACAATCTCCTTGGCGATGGCAAGACCCAGGCCGGCGCCACCGCGATTGGTCGCACGTGCCGCGTCCAGGCGATAGAACTTCTCAAAGATCACCTTGAGCTTAGCCGCCGGAATCGGATCACCCTGATTGATAAAGCGAATTCGTACGCCACCGTCATCTTGGCGCCCAGCCTCAATCGTGATGGTCGATCCTTCGTAGCTATAGGCGATGGCGTTTTTCATGATGTTGTTGAACACGCGAGCCATCTTGTCGCCATCTACGAGCACCGTCAGGTCCTCGCGCACATCAACTTGGACATCTTTGTGCTGCTCGTTGAGAATGGGATAGAACTCATCGGCCACCTGCGCCAGCAGCAATCCCAGGTCGACGTAGCCGCGCGTGAGCACAATATCGTGGAAGTCAAAGCGCGTGATATCAAAGAACTCCTCAACAAGCGCGTCGAGTCGGTGCGCCTTGTCGAGCGCCACGCCTGTAAAGTGCTCGCGCTGCTCAACCGGCAGGTCGGGCGCCTCCTGCAACAGCGAGAGGTAGCCCACCACGCTGGCAAGCGGTGTGCGCAGGTCATGCGCCAAGTATGTGACCAAATCGTCCTTGCGATGCGATTCGTCGCGTAGGGCCTGCTGCACCTTACGCTCGCGATCGCGCACGCGGTTGAGCGCACCCTCGACCTCCAGGAAGTCGCCGTCGATGTTATCCCAGGCGTCAGGATGATCGATCAGGCGGTCCTGGATACGGGCCGCAAGCACGCGGTCGGCATGCTGTCCCCCTTGCTCGTAGCCTTGGTAATACAGCGCTCGGCCACAAAAGAATAAGACACACACGGCAAGCGCCAGGACAAAGCCAATCATGTTGAATACAAAGCCGGCGTCAAAGAACACCGGTCCCTCAATGCCACCGAGTGCCATGGCGCCGATCGCCAGCGTCATGACCCACGCGGCACCGCCGATCACCACGCAACGGCGCACGATTTCAAAGCGATCGATCAGCAAGAAGCCGATGAGTAGAGCCGCCAAGATACCGGCGATGTTATCAATGCCGATCAGCAGCAGACTCAGCAAAAAGAGCAGCACCGTCGCAAGCGCGCGATTATCGACGACCGCCTTTACATATTCAAAGAGCCAATCGGGCACCTCAAATGCCCGCCTATCGTCTTTTGTCATGTCCATGTCCTCGCAAATAAAGGCGTTATTCGATGATATAGCCGACGCCCCAAACGTTTTTGATAAAACGCGGCTTCTGAGCGTCGTCACCGATCTTTTCGCGCAGGTGACGAATGTGCACCATCACCGTATTGTTGGAGCCGGGCATAAAGTCCTCGTTCCACACCGCGCGGAACAGGTCCTCCACGGGCACTACGCTGCCACGATGCTCGGCCAGATACAGCAAGATGGAATACTCGATGGGCGTAAGGCGCACCGGCGCACCGTCCACTGTCACGGAGCGAGCGTCACGGTTGATCTCGAGGCCGTCGAGCTGAATGACCGGAGACTCAGCCACCTGTACTCGGCTACCGTAGCTGGTATAGCGGCGCAACTGAGCCTGAACGCGCGCGATGAGCTCCAGCGGGCGGAACGGCTTGACCACGTAATCGTCCGCGCCAAGCGAAAGGCCTTCGATCTTATCCTGCTGGGCATCGCGGGCCGTCAACATAATTACGGGATAGGTATGGCTGGCACGAATGGTACGCAGCAGCTCAAAGCCGTCGATATCGGGCAGCATGACGTCGAGCAGTGCTAGGTCGAACTCTTGCTCCAGGATTGCCTTGGCCGCATCGGCCCCGCTGTAGGCGATCTGGACGTCAAAGCCCTCCTTTGTAAGGTAGATACCAACCAGGTCGGCGATGGCCTTCTCGTCATCAACTACCAGTATGCGCTCGTTCATGCGTGCTCCTCTCGCGCTCCATTATGCCCGAGGCGGCGCCCGCCACACACAACAAGCGCGGGCGATTAAGTCGACCTTAAGCACCCTTGTGCCCGTTCGAGCACGAATGCGGGCCATGCGCGCACGCAACGATCGTCGTCGCCGGCAAACGATATACTCTAGTGCCAGAAGAGACCATTCCGTCGAAAGCGAAATCTGTGATGTCCCTCACCTCTTTTGCAAAGCGCTCCGCCCAGCTTGCCGCCGGCTTTGTCTGCGCTATCGCTCTTGCTGCCGGCATGCCCACCGTCGCCGGCGCCCAAGTGCTCACGACCGACGACGTCTGCGGCAAGACCGCCGACGTCCGCGGCATCACGACAGAAAACCTGCCCGATATCGAGGCAACGAATGCCCTTGTTATGGGCAAGGACGGCACCGTCTACTATGGACGCGGCGCCGATGAACAGGTCAAGATCGCCTCGATCACCAAGGTCATGACCGCAATCCTGACCGTCGAAAACTGCAAGATGGACGAGAAGGTCACGGTGAGCAACGCTGCCGCCACCGTAGGCAACTCGACTGCCGGCCTGCTCGAAGGCGACGAGCTCACCGTGGAGCAGGCACTACGCGGCCTGTTGATCCCCTCGGGCAACGACGCCGCCACCGTGCTTGCCGAGTACGTAGGCAAAAAGATCGACCCCAAGACCAAAGACGCCGAGGCAACCTTTGTGAAGGCCATGAACGAGCGCGCCAAAAAGCTCGGCTGCACCGGCACGGTCTTTGAGAACCCACACGGCCTGGACTTTGATGAGTGGGCCGGCGACATGCACTCAACCGCACATGACGTGGCACTGATGATGCGGGAGGCCATGAAAAACGATACGATTCGCGAAGTCGTCGCGAGCGAGGATTCTTGGATTGAGGTCACGGGCGCCGATGACTCAGACCATTCGCATTCCATGGACACGCACAACGTTTTGCTCGGTCAGGACGGAAACATTGGCGGCAAGACCGGCACCACCGACGACGCGGGCTATTGCTTTACGAGCGCCTACAACCGCGACGGCGACGAGGTCTACACCGTTATTTTGAACTCCACAACCAACGATCAGCGCTTTACCGATACGGCGACCCTTGCCAACTGGTACTACGGTCACAAGGTGACGGTCGCAATTGCCAATACACAGGAGAAGACCGCCAACGGCAACCCGCTTATGGCGCGCATTGGCCAAACCGACTGGACGGATAAGACGATCGATGCCACGCTCGCCGACCCCGCCGCACAGGCAACAGTGTTCTCACTCGCCGGCGAAGTGACCGAAAAGGTTAGCTACGATGACCTTTCGGGCACGGTGCATGTTGGCGATAAGGTGGGCAGCGTTACGCTTAAGCAGGACGGCACCAAGATTGCCGTCATGGACCTGGTTGCCGACGAGGAAGGAACGGGGCCCAATCCCATCGAGTGGCTGCTCGTGAAGCTCGACCGCCTGGGCCGCCGCATCGACAACCGCCCGCTCACAGCCGAGAGCGAGACCGTAGCCAAGGCTCCCAAGATGTAGGGCCAAAGCGTTATCACATCGAACCAAAATGAGGCGTCCAACGGGGCGCCTCATTTTTTGAGGGTTCGAATCCCCAGCTGCCTTTCTTGTTAATAAAAAAGGGCCCCGAATGGGACCCTTCTTTAAAGTCAAACTGGCGGAGAGCTGGGGATTCGAACCCCAGATGCCCTTTTGGGGCATACTCGCTTAGCAGGCGAGCACCTTCGGCCTCTCGGTCAGCTCTCCGTAACAGCCGTTCTATAGTAACCAAACAGTCGAGGATGGGCAAGAGGGAATTTGGAGCGATTCCATTTTGCCAGTAGACGTCTCGCCCAATCATCTCAATCTGTAACAGTTACAGGCCGAATCTTCGTCCAGATGTTACAGATTGAGACAAACAGTCGGCGCCATCCGCAAATGTCTCAATCTGTAACAGCTATCAAGCAAATCGGCCCGTAAATGTTACAGATCAAGACAAACCAATCCCTTGGAACATAACGTCTCAATCTGTAACACCTGCAGACCGTAATCTCTTCTCGAAGTTTAGCAACTTTAGCGAAGTAAAACATGTTTAGCAGGCTCGGTAGCTTTCCGGAGGCTTTCTGTCTTGCCGATTCTGTCAAACCCTCCCGCATGCACCGATGCCGCCGATGAGATAGCTTAATCGGTCTTACTCGATCTTGGCCCATTCGTGGCTTGCAAGAAGATTACTATTCTCTGTCGAGGCTTGATACCTAGCGTCAAACTCGTCGCGCATTGCGCCAGCGTTCTGCCAACCAACGATTGTCTGATCTGGCTGTTTCTTACCGTTTTCTATACTCATCACCGTATAGGAATCCTCATCATCAGACGAGTCGTCATAGTTGAGCTGCAATGCGTCTGTCAGACTCATTTTCCCGCCCGCATAATCAAAGTAGTAGCTCGCGCTATACCTATCTTGCCTCGTCCTAAGGGCTATCTTGCCACTATCACAGAGCTCAATCGCCTGCCACTCACCCATGATGAGGAAGCCGTCCTTGGACAGCGTTGCGGTCGCTAATCCGTCACCGATGCTGTCATAGATGGATTTGGCCTTGCCGCCCTCAAAGTAGTAGAAATTGACAAGATTAAAGCTATCTCGAGTGCCTTTCTCGTAGGAATATTCCTGAGCGATTAGCAACTCGTCTATCCCATCGCCATCGAGATCTTTTTCCAAATAATATGCCTCAAAATAATCCGGACCAGTGCGCTTGTTGTATGCATAGGGTCCGATATAGCTCTGGTCGGCCATGAGATCATCTAGCCTCTTCGACGATTCCTCGCCCCATTGCCCCGCTCCATTCTCATCGCAGTATTTTCCGTACTGTCTGTAAATATCGATGATTGCATCATAGGCATCATGAGTTTTTTCGTTCTGAGCTGAGACGGTCTCCTTATTCGATTTTCCCTGTCCTTCGACCGTTGGCTCGCTCTTTTGCTCGAGTGCCGGCGCCACGAAGACCTGGTACACCTTGCAGAGCGCATATGCCGTACCGGCAGCGGCAATCATCGCAGCGAGGATAATAGCGAACGTGGGGACCATCGCGCGGCCGATCTGGCGGCGCTCCGTCAAAAAAGAGGCGAAAGACGAACGCTGCGGCGCAACGGGGGCCTCGAGCGAATACTGCACGTTCTGTTGAGGATGGGCGACGTTCTGTGGCTGAGCGGGATACTGCTCATAGCCCGCATCGGCCGACGAGCCCGCGATTCGACAACCGCAGTTACCGCAAAAGCAAGCGCCCTCTTCGATTTTGGAACCGCAGTTTGTGCAAAACATCGCTTCTCCCGTTGATCCGCATCGGCAGGTGCATCGCATCAGGAACACCAGCCGCAATGAGCCATTCCATCATAAGGTGCCGTCAAACATCTCTCGACGGCACCTTGATTAATTTGAGCCTATCGGAGCCCGTTGATGGCGTCCACAATCTGCGCCTGACCGTACGCCATGCGGTCGGCAGCATTCTCGGTATGGATGCGCACGTTGGTGTCGTACTTACGAGCGCTCAGCAGCCTGTTGATGCTATCGGCAATCATATCGGCCTTGTCGCGCTCAAAAACCACCAACGGAATGATAACGAGCTCGCCCGAGTCCATGGAAATCGCTACGTACGAGACCAATGCGTTGAGCACCATGAGCACACCGAACGCCATGATTGCCAGAGCGAGTAAGATGCTGTCCGGATCTCCCAAGCTGCACAGGCCAACCAGCGCAATCACCGCACCAATCAGCAGTTTCTTGATGTCAACCTTAAAGTCGCTCACCGTTGACGTGATATGCGCAACATCGAGCGTGCGCTTACGGCGGCCGAGCGGAATAACACCAAGAATCGTATTCGGCACCTGCGCGATCACGTTGTCGTTGGTGAACTCGATGCTTCCCTTAAGATAAAACGTGATGTACGAGGTGATGAACTCGATAGTTCCAATGCCGGTGCTCTGGGGAGCATAAAAGGTATGGCGGCTGTTAGCAGCCACATCCTCCGGCGTTGCTTCGGCCGCAACCGTAGGAGTGCCGCATACGCCGCAGAACTTGGCGCCTTCATTGACCTGCGATCCACACTGCTTGCAATACATGATAGGGTCCTTTCTGCTGTCCCTCTTCCTGACGCCACATAAGATACGATTTGCAGTAACCCAATTACAGTGATTTTGACCGGGTAATTATTTGATATACTCCCTATAGGAAAAGCACCAGGTAGGAGCGCTATGTTTAATCTTTCGCAAACTAAGACGGCGCAAGGATTTATCCCCTTTAAGGGCGTCAAAACCGTTGAGCCCCACGACGGGCAAACCGCCAGCGACACGCTCCTGTTCTTTGATTTATACCAACCCATCGAACTTAGCGAGCTTAACCATAACGCCGCGCCCAAGCATAGCGAGCGCCATGCGGACCTGATCAAACTCGCTTCATGCGTCGAGCCCACCGGCAACCCCGAATCCCCCATTCGCGTAGATGTGGGCAACATTGTTGATTTTGCACGTCAAACAGGCCCTCTTTTCGGTGTCAGCGAAACGGAGATAGTGCGTGATTGGGCATACGCCGCCGTATCGGCACTTGTCGCGGTTCGCATTCAGGAATTCCTCAACGGCAACTGCAATATCGCAAAAGTACGTGCCATCAGGCAGATTGATAAGGTCGTCATCTCAAGCGAGGCAGACGAATCATCCTTCATCATGTACTCGATTTATCTGGGCATAAGCGGCGGCTACGCTGCATGTTTTAAAAGCCTGCCGATTATCCGCCGCATCGAATCGAGCGATGGCTATTTCTACGCATTTGTTTCCGCCACCGGAGACGCCGCTGCATCAGCTATTGAGTTTCGCGTGTTCTCCTTTGATCACGAGCTTACATTGGAAGACTTCGAGACCCTTAAGCTGCTGCTTGACCTAAGCGATGACGATTCGCGTGCCGCGATGGAACATCTTAAGCTTGCTCCCAGCGAGCAGAGCTATTACGACATCGCCCCTGACGCGAGTATCGTTCCGCAGAGCGGCCTTCTCAACGACACCGACAAGGGCGCACTCACCGCACTTGTCCAGGCGCTCGTGATTGCACACCTCTCGGGCGCGCATGTCGATGTGTTCCAGGGCAGCGAGTCCACAGGTTTTCTGTCCTTTGACAGCTACCTCTCATGGCTGTGGTTCGATTTCTCGCGCAAGCTCAGCACCGTACGCATCGGCTACTGCGAACAGTGCGGACGCGCCTTTTCGCTCGCCGGGCACCGCGGCATGGAACGCAAATACTGCAGCGAGAAATGCAAGACCGACGCCAAAAACGAAAAGACCCGCCAGGAAACGCTTGAAATACGCCGTCGATTCGCCGAAGGCCAGCCGGTAAACCAAATAGCCGAGGCAACCGAACGCCGCCCCGACTATATTCGCAAACAATTGAGTAAATGGACTCAGCTCAAGCACGAGCTGGAATACGATCTTGCCGAAAACGGATTCAACGGTTCCGGTCTGCTTAAGCGCTGTGGATCGGAGGGCCTCAACCTAGACCAGCTCCTCAGCAGCAAGCGAAAAGCCGAGCTCAAAAAGATTGCAAACGGAGATAGGTAAGCTGGACATGGGCGTTGCCGAAGTCGCGGCGGCAAAGTTTAACAACTTTAGCAAACTTTAACAAGTTTAACAGCTGGTCTTACAAAGGCTCAACTTGGCTGTCGTGAAGCGGGGTTGGAGAATCGTGCTTCCTCGTCTTCGTCAAAATAAAGACCTCATACCGAAATTAGGGGCATAGCCGCCATCCTTTTGGAGCAATAGGAATATCATTTTGTCGTCTTTGTTCCACATCACGTAAGGACATATTCATGTGCTGCAATCACTGCGGCGCCAACAATCCAGATGGAGCAACCTTCTGCAATGCGTGCGGCAAGCCCATTTCCGCCACTGGCAATCCCCAATCCATAAAAATCGACGCAGCCAATGGTCACTCCAAACTGCAAGCGCGATCTCAATGGTGCGATTTCCTCCATCGCTTTCGCAATCACGTTCTTCCCGCATCCAATGGTTATGGCGAAATTGGCAGTATTTGCAGCACGCTAGAGAGCCTTCAATCACAAAAATCAGAGCTGGCATACGGCCTTGAAAACGACAGGAGATTTGACTGTTGCATCGGATATATCGCTGTTGCCACAGTGGCTATTGCGTTATTGGCCATAACAACCAACAATCAATCCGACGCATTTCTCCTCGCCATCACCTTTGCTGCATTATTTCTGTTACCGGCAATGTTAATCCTGCTCTTTTTCCTTCACCGCAGAAAAAAGAGCCGCCAAAAAATCGCTCTACTTGACGAGAACATCCACCTCCTAATTAAAGAGGCAAATAAAGAGAGACTGAAGCTTCAAATCAATTTTGAAAACTTCACAGAAAACAAAGCTCATGGTATGTACATAGTCGGTTTTGAATATGCAAGTCCTTGGATGCTCGAAGCCCTCGAAAACGTTATCCGCAACGGAAAGGCAGATACGCCCAAGGATGCAATTGCCTGCTACGAAACTGAGCGAGAAAGGCAGAGAAACCAACAGGACCGCGTGCGCAATGCGCTTTTTCAGCAATCGCTTCTCATTCAGATGGATTCGATTAATGACCAGATGGCCTACCTCAACTCGATTGCAACCGCGAACTTTGTTCTGAACGCAAGCAGGCTCTAGCGGCAGAAGGTTGTCAGCTCGGCAAGATGAAGCCCGGATGCGCAATTAATGCGCATCCGGGCTTCTTGCTTTTGAGTTCCTCCACGTCGCAGCAGCTAGATCAGAAACTCACTCTATGCCCAACTGACCAAATACACATCTACGCTTTATCAAGCTTTGATAGCGTGTCAGCAGTCCTTTGCTGAACATCTTGCAAGGACAAATAGGTCGAATCCTGATACTCGTTTCGCGTCATACTGAAATCAAACAATGCATAGATCGCGTGCTGGTCATAGCTTTTCAGAACATCCGCATACTCTCCCTCTGACGCGGGCTTTCCCTGTACAAGGTAGAAGGATTCATAGCCATCGGACGTATCTTGACTGGCATACTCAATTGAAATGTCATTCTCAAACGAGTCGCCCTTTTTTCCGTGCATCGTCGTAATCGAAGCGGAAAAGACATCGCCCGTCTCGCACACGGCCTTCATCTGGTCGCTCATTGCATACATGTTGCTCTCAATAAAAATCTTACCGGCTTTCTCCGTAAGCGTGAGATACTCGCCGCCGCCGTTGCTGAAATCAACCCAATGCTGCTCATAAACGCGCTTCAGGCCACCGTCGACGTAAGACCAGACCTCAACTTCGTACGGCTTGGTCGAATCTGTACCGGCCCAGTCCATCTGAGACGCACCCTCATCCAGATCGCACGTTATTGTTAGTAGCTCGTCATTCCCATCATTGTCGAAATCGATCAAATCTGCCACACAAAATCCCGTCAGCGCATATCCATATGTCTCAACAACGCGCGCCTCTCCATATTTATTGAGGTACTCGTGACACTTTTGGCTGTATGCACGATATGCAGCAATCTGACTGGGGCCCACGTCTTCCCCGTCCGCATTATCCTTCCTGGCATCTGCAGCAGGCTTCTTTGCGGGAGCCTGAACAGTGATTTCAGTTTCAGCCTCAGATTTATGGCTACCGACCACAAGCTTTACTGGGATCGAGTACTCAACCTTTGTCCGCTTATTGGTCACTTTGAGTGTGTATGATCCCTCTTTGGCGTCCTTAAACTTCCCCATCGAAAAGCCCGATTCACCGGTTACTTTAACTTTCGAAGAGCGGCCACTCTCATCAATGAGCTCCGCCACAAAAGATGTAATTCTATTACCATCTGGATCTGTCGGAATTACCTTGGTATCAAGGGCACAAATCACCGATTCCTTTTGGCCGAAAGTAGCGGAATTGCCGCCAAAATCGCTAAAGAAAAGCTGCCAGGACACTAGCCCGATCACGATAAGCCCAACGACGATTCCAAGGACATAGAGCACCTTGGGCTCTTTCCGCTGAGAAGCTGCAGCTTGAGCTGCTGCATTTGCCGTAGGCGATGTTTGCACGGATTCACTCGCTTGCAGGGTGTTGTCGGGCACATGCTCATCCGTTCCGAATTCAGGCTCCACCCCAACAGCTTCGTCAACAGCATCAGTCACCATAGCGGCATCGGCGAGTGTTTCACCAGAGAGCTCGGATGGAGAGCCGTCCGCTCTCGTCTTTACACGAACTTCGGCCAACACCTGAGCCGCGCTCTCTAACGAAGCACCGCACTCAGTACAATACTTTAAATTGTCGGCGAGCTTAGCGCCGCATTTTGGACAGAACATATTTGCTCCTTGCTAGATCAGCGGTTGCCAAGCTGCTGAAGCGTCAACCGGGTAGGCGTCTTTAACTTTTTGAATCAAAGCACTGCAATTGGCCAAATCGGCGCTGTTCGAGATGCCTTCAAACAAATCGCTCGCTGTATCGTTAATTGCTCCCGAGCATTCAACGGTTGCAATCTTCGTATCGTCGTCGCAATCCTGAGACATTGTCGTCTCGCTCTCGAAATTTCCTTCGGCAAATCGACCAAAGTCCCAATCATTTACCGCCCATCCACCATTGCCCCACTGACAAATAATGTTGTCCGCACAAAGCTCCATGTATTGTCTGTAGCCTGTTACGGCAACGAGCCCTTTTGCTTGATTATCATCAAAAGTATAGATAGCCAGCACATATGAAGATGGGCAACTAATCCCCATGTCATCATCTTCATAGGCAATAAGAAGTTCATCTACCCCATCACCGTCTAAGTCCTTATAGAGGTAACGCATTCCTTGCACGGTTATGCCAGCCCCCTGCACGTCCATAAAGTAATTGAATAGTGGGTATTTTGAATCCTTCTGACTATCAGTCCAATATGGCGATTCCACGGAGTCGTCGTATACGAATTCATTATCTTCATAGCCTTGGGTCAGAGATCCATCAGCAAAAGCCTCGCGATACTGATTTAAAACCTCATCGTAGGCAACGTGGGCTTCCTTGTTTGCTTTTTCCTTATCATCTTTTTCCGAAGACTTCTGCTGCTCATTGCTCTTTTTCGCCGCTTGCTCCTGCTGAATGGGCTGCTGGATACGGGGCTCGACAACATTCTTGTAAAGCATAAATGCAGCGTAGGCGATACCTGCAGCCGCAATGAAGCTTGCAATGATGAGGGCGAACGTCGGCACGAAGCGGTTGCCGATTTGGCGCTTTTCCGTGAGAAAGTCGAGCATGCTCAGGCGTTTGAGCTGTTGCGGTATCGGTGCCGGAGACCCAAAGTCCACCGGATTCGCGGGGCCTGCGGAGTTAACGACTTCAGTCTGATTCACCTGCGCAGGCGCATCAACGCCACCTTGTTGCAGTGCGCCAAGCGGAGCACCGCAACCGGTGCAGAAACGCGCGCTGTCTTCCACTTTTGTTCCACATACCGGGCAGAACATCGACGCTCCTCCTTCATCGTGGCGGCCCCGCAAACAGCTGCAGGGTCGCCAGCCGTCTCAAATGAATTGCTCTAGTTGTCCTTGGTCAGCGTATAGGTATCGTAATAGTACGAGCTATCAAAAATGCTGCCTGGCAGATAAGATGTTTTGATGCTCGCTACGACATCATCGCCAAAGCTCAGCGAAAACGTTACTTTGCCGTTTGCGTCTTGGGGGCACTCATAGTCATCCGAAGGATACGACCACGAGGAATTAAACGTGAACACCATGTTGAATGGAACATCGGCAAGCACGGTATCGCCGGCATCGGAATCCTCTGCGTTATCGGGCGTCTTGTGATTATGCGCCACGCCACTAAACGTCCCCTCGACCTCGCCAGTCTCATCGTCAACCTTGGTAATCGTCACCTTGACGGGATTCGCCTTGCCGCCAAAGCATTCCTCGCTACTTGACTGGCTCTTAAACTTGCCGGTCCACGTTCCCACGAGCTTCTGATAGCTCACTTTGTCGATATCATCGCTCGCATCAACGGAATTGAGCTCCCAGCCATTGCCGCCATAAACAAACTTAGCGGTAATGGTGCCTTTGCTTTCACTATATGTCGAGCTCGACTTGCAAGAGATCTTTACGGTATCCGTGGCCTTATCCGGGTTAAGGTCGCTTTTCTTGACCTTAAAATCGCCGTTGCCATACAGCGAGGACAGACTCGTTGAATAGCCGCTTGCGTCAGCCGTGCTCAGAATCGTCCCCATATTCTGGATGACCTTTTTCTCGTCGACGCCCCCGGTTACCTTGGTTCCCGTGGTTTCGAGATCCGACCCACTAAAGTAAATCGTGTCCCATTTGCCATTGGCCTTGACCAAATTGATATTGCCCTGCTTGGTGACCTCGGAGTCATCGTTGGCAAACACGATCTCAATCCTTGCAGAATATGGATCGGAAATCCTAACACCCATGACCTGGTAGCTCGAGACGCCCTGCATATTGTCCTTTTGCTTGTTGAGCACCTTGACCGACTTGATGGAGTAATCGCTTCCATCGCTCCACATCGAGCCGGTACTCATATCCTTGGTCGAGACGTTCTCGCGCACGATCTGCTCAATCGTGCCGTTGGAGGGGCCACTGTTCAGGAACATGACCACGGCAACAACGGCAACCAGGACGGCTGCGGCAACACCGCCGATGACTGCCTTTTGCTTCGTGGGAATCGCAGCGATTTTGGAACCTACGCCCGAGTTGGCAGGCGCGGACTGCACGCTGATCGAAGCGGCGCGTGGCGCAACGTAACCAGTATTCTGGAATGCTTGATTGCCCGCGAGCTGTTGCGACGAAACAGGAGCGCCCTGCTCGAGCGCTGCATCCTGATTCATGTTCTCTTCAGCCTCTGGCGCTTTAGGCTCCTCCGGCACCGAAGCAGAGGAAGCCAGCGGCGTTCCGCAGGCATAGCAGAATTTGGCGCTCTCGACGTTCTTAGCTCCACATTGAGGGCAATACACAGTGATCGCTCTCCTTCCCTTTTCCCGATCGCGTATGCGACCTTCCCTTTGTTGATTCACAAGATACGTGAAACAGCTATCCCCTAAAAGAGATTTTGAGCGGGTAATAATTTGAGTCTGCTGGGCAAATAAGACGCTGTTGCACAACACCAACCATGCACGTGATTATACGGCGAGAAACTTCTCCTCTACCTCCTTTGTCACGATTACACTTGCCAGACCCATCTGAGCCGACACGAGCAGTCCCGTAACCCCCATCACCGTTGCGTTCGCCATAGTAAGTCGCACCTTAACTCGTTATACCTTATCTATGCGCAGGCGATGCAAATACCACCGATTCCAACAGCCCGCAAGTTTCCGGTAGAAACCAATCACGCACTCGGCTGGCTGTAGAGGTCCCTCAAGATGAACTTCCAGGCAGGGATAACCTCGATGTGCGCACCCTCAAAATCGAGGTCCCCTTCGTCTTCTTTTGTCACAATAACAAGCCTGTTCACGGCGTCATCAACCTTGGCAAGCTTTACCAAGTTGTCAATTTCGCGCGACCGGGCGCTTTCCGATAATGAATACGCCACCTGAACCGCAAGTCCCCTCTCGGGCACGTAGAAATCGACATCAATCCCGTTCTTTGCGGATTTTAGATAGCAGAGCGCATCTCCGTACACATCATGCATCGCAACCGCAATTTCATTTTCGAGCAGCACCGGCTCCTTATTCACCAAGAAGAGGTTGAGCAAACCATTATCCGAAAAATAGTATTTGGGGCTACCTTCACGTTCTACGAATTTTGCCGTTGCGTTTTTAACGACAAAGAGCAGGTACGCCTCTTCAATCATCCCCAAGTACTCGATGAGGGCCGCCTTGCTTAGGCCATATCCAATGCCTTTGAGCATTCCATGCAGGGATGAGAAAGAAGCCTCGTTGTGGACCGTTTCCGCAACTTTCTTCACAAGCACACGCATGGCCTGAGGGTTACGCACGTTATTGCGCGCAACGACATCTCCGAGCAAAACTTTTTGATAGACGCTCTCAACGTATTCTCGCGGAGCCTCATAACGAAGGGACTCAGGAAATCCGCCGTAGGTATAGAAAGAATCGAATGCCGCGCTCAAGGCGCCCCTACCCGACGTCGAGTACAGCGCCGCCTCGTCGCGGCTTTTCCCCAATGCGTCTAGATATTCGTCGAATCGGTAGGGAGTGACGTGTTTGACCAGGAAACGACCGCCAAGCGTCGTTTCAATCTGACTGCTCAGCATCTTCGCATTGCTGCCCGTTATATAGGCGCGTCTGCCAGAATCTGTTAATCGCCGCGCAAATTTTTCCCAGCCCTCGATGTTTTGGACTTCGTCAAGGAAAAAATAACCCTCTCGATCGCTCAGCTCGCTTTGAGCGAGCAAGATATCGTTGAAATCAGCAGAAGTGAATTCAGCGAGGCGCTCATCCTCAAAGTTGATATAGATTATCTGGTTCCACGCTGCTCCGTCTCTAACCAAATCGCGCGCAACTTTATAAAGCAGCGTTGATTTTCCCGAACGACGAAGGCCCGTGATGACATAGTTTCCCTGGGGATCCAAGTGGTAACGGCGCGGCACAATCGTCGCGCTGCGAATAACCTCGTGTTGGTCAAAAATCACATGCTTTAGGAGTTCGCGATTCATAGGGCCTCCGATTTGTTCAATATACTGAACAAATTATATCTAATTTTGTTCAGTATATTGAACAAATCGGAGGCATTTCCGTTCACTATACTGAACAAGTTTGCTTTTCAATGCGGAAACAGCAGGCCAGCCGCCCCTACCCCAGCGAGCGGTTGAGGGAGCCGAGTTCGTCGTTGCCCATGGTGCGCCACATTTGATAGATGCAGCCGCGCGCCAAGAAAAAGAAGCCGTTATCGACGAGTTGCACGGCGGCATCCGCAAGTTGATTGGTCACGGCGGGCACCGGCGGCAGCTCAAGACCCGCCTTGCGGATGGTCTCGACAGCCTCGTCAAACGTGGGCGGTTTGATGACGCCCATCTCGTTCATAAGGCCCTGCATTTCCTCCTGCGCACTGCCGCCCGACTCCTCGCCGCGCGGCACCAGGCGATAACATGCCAGCGCCAGCTCGAGCTGGTCGCAGTTCCAGTAGGCAAACGCCAGGCGATAGAACAGGTAACCGATCGAAGGCCGGTCGCTGGCAATGCGCAGGCCGTGGCGCGCTACCTCGATAATCTCGTCATAACGCTCCAGGCGTGCTAGCACGTTAATCAGGGCAAAGTGAGACTGCATGGACGAGCGCGCCAAATCGTAGAGACGGCGCACCTCGGGCAGTGCACGCTCAAAGTCCTCTTGTTCGGCGTAAAAGCTGCAAATCTCGTGCTGGGCAAAATACAGCGCATCGGGAGCGTGAAGGATACGCACGGAACGGTCCTCCTCCATCACCGGCAGCACCATGCGCACCAGCTGGTTGTCGCAGAACTGGGTCTGCACTGGGCCCGTCGCCAAAAGCTCAGCAACCGTACACTTGGCTTCCAGCTCCTCGACAAGGCGAGAAAAGCCCTCGAAGGCACCAGCTCGGTCAACTTTGGATTGCTCGCGCAGCTCGACGACGCGGGCGACATACGGATCGTTGTCCTCCTCCATGACCTCAAGCTCGTCAGCCGTATCAGCGAGCAGTAAATCGCGAAGCGCAGGCGGCAATGGACGATGGTCATCGCGTGGTCGGGCGTGAACCCCTGCAGGCTCAATCATGTCCGGCGCATCCGCCTCATATGCCTCGAGCAAATGCTTGCAGGGCATGTCGTCCATATCCATGCTCTCAAGATCCTTGGCGACAGAAACGCAATCGGCCAGATAAGCCGCACGGCCAAAGGAATACGTTTCGACAACGCGCTCGCCCTGCTCGCCGTCGGGAGCCGCAATCTGCACGTAGCAGCGCATGATGCGAGCGCCCGAAGAAAAGCAAGCCGCCGCGAGTGTAAGCGCAACACGCGCATCGTGCTCAGTGGCCCATGCCGCGCGCTTAGGCTCATCCACCTCGCGCCAGGCGTCATCTTGAGCATCGTATTCGCGCTGCGGCATAGCATCGACAACCGTGCGGCCAAATCGCACCAGCATGATGCCCTCGGCGACGTTCGCTCGATAGGTGTAGTCGAGCCGCGTGACCACGTTGAGCGCTTCTACGATACGTGCAAAACGGGTGCGAACGTCCCACTCGCCACCCGGCTGGCACGCAACCGTCCCCGGCTTGGCCCACGGGTTGTCATTCGACAATGTTTCGAGCAAGCATGGAACGTCGTTTGTCGTCTTGCTGATATGCCATAGGTCAAAGAGCGAGCAGCCCTCAAAGCTTGGCGATGAGGCAACGGGGCCCAACCCTGCCCCAATACGCTCAAGGATGCCCGATAGGCGGTTCAGGCGGCACTCGACGGCAAGCAGGGTATCAATCTCGTCCTGGTCCAGCAGGCTACGGTCAAAATTGAGATAAAAGAGCCTCGAGCGATCGATGCGCGCCAGGCTCATTTCGGTTTTGGCCGCGATGGTGCGCAGGCGAGGCAGATTAACTTCGCCCATCAAAGCGGCGGCATAGCGCTCGATGCCACTTGGATTATCTGTATGGTCAATGCGGTAGAGCAACGTTTCGATTGCATCGGGCAGCGGCGTGGAATCAAAACCCAGCAGTACCTCAACCGGCTCGGGGAGTTTTACAAGTTTGATCTTGTCGACGGCATTTTTCATGCCTTCATCGAGGCCGTCACCGTCTGCCGAGCTTGAGACGGAGTTTTCAGAATCGGCGAATATCACGTAGCGCAAGAACATCGAGGCCATGAACTCGCCGTAGCGAAGGCTGCGCGTCGAATTCCACGTCTCGCGATCGGATTGTTCGCGCATGGTGCCTTCGGGAGAGCCGATGACTCGCGCCCGGGAATGCATCGTCCCATCGGCGCCCCTGACCGCGATCTCGCCGATGCTCGAATCGGACTCGTCAAGAATCAGTTGCATGTCGGGATCGTCGGGCAGCGACTCCTCGTTAACGGGACGGTCCACCTTATAGACCTCACCCGAAACGCTCACGTAGCCCAAAAGCGACACATGGCTTTTGCCAACAAATTCGACGACATAGCATGATTCATGCGGGTCCTCGCCAAAGAGCTTCCAAACCACGCCATACGAGCGTCCCGCAGGCTGCTCGGGCATGGCCGGAAAGCGCTTTTTGGGATCGAGAAACCTGAGCTTGTATGTCGGACGCTCTGCCACGAAATATCACCCTGATCGGTCGTCTAAAGAAAGAGCGCGCCACGGACTCACCGAGGCGCATACTCGAAATCTTACACGAGTCAATGAGAAATAGCCCCCGTTGACCGAGGTTCGAATCCATGCAGTGTTTGCGTAAAAGAAAAGCCCCCGTTGCCGGGAGCTTTAATCTCAAATGGTGCGGCGTATAGGATTCCGCGCATCCGCTTGCGCGGATCCGCACCGGCTTCGCCCGCCTGCCGGCGGACTCGCCCGCTCGCTACGGACGCTCCGCGTCCGCTTCACGCTCGCGCCTCGACCGAGGTTCGAATCCATGCGGCGCCTGCTTAAAAGAAAAGCCCCCGTTGCCGGAGGCTTTCTATTTCAATTGGTGCGGCGTATAGGATTCGAACCTATGACGTTCTGATTCGTAGTCAGACCCTCTATCCAGCTGAGGTAACGCCGCAGCGCAAGACATATAAAACCACTTTAGTTCGTTAGAGTCAAGCAAAATCTCAAACTTTTTTCGCGCGAGCCGCAATTTGTCACGCTGCACCACAAGCATCAGCGCTTCTCGTGCGATCGATTGGCTTTTCGATCACATCGAACCCAGCACCGAGCTCCCTCAAAAGCGAACGCACCCGTTGGGCACAGTCGTAGTCGGCAAACGAGATGCTCAGCATTTGGGCCACCTGATTAGAAGTTCCAACGCCATAGAAGTGCTCGAGGACAGCAAGCGCCTCGTGCACCACAAGCGTCTCGACCACATGCGGCGACTCCTCATAGCACCATTGCGTCAATGGTCCCTCACTCGTCTGCCGAACCACCAAGCCACCCATACCCGACGGCTCGCACGTTACCAGCAGGTGCTCCCCGCCCTCATCGCTCTGGAACAAAACAACCCGCTCGTCGAACAGCTCCATCACATCCCCTTTCTCTTGCTCTTAGTTAGCAAAAGCATAGCAGGTAAATGCATGTATACAGAACGTTTGTTCGTGTGTTTTCTATCGAGCTGTCCTCACGACATGGTATAGCCGTACACAAAAAGGGCGCCCCTAAAAGGAGCGCCCTCGCAAATCGCCTATGCAGCTAGTTTACGCGACCGGCTCGATCTTCTCGAGGCCGCCCATGTAGGGACGCAGAACCTCGGGGATCGTGATGGTGCCGTCGGCGTTCTGGTAGTTCTCCAGAATGGCAGCCATGGTACGACCAGCCGGCAGGCCGGAACCGTTAAGGGTGTGCAGGTAGCGCGAACCCTTGAAGTTCTCGGGGTCGCGATACTTGATGTTGGCACGACGGGCCTGGAAGTCGCCGCAATTGGAGCAGGAGCTGATCTCCTTGTAGGCGTTGTAGCTCGGCAGCCAAACCTCGATGTCGTAGGTCTGACGGGCAGAGAAGCCCAGGTCGCCGGTGCACAGGCTAATCACGCGATACGGCAGGCCCAGCTGCTGCAGCAGGTACTCGGCCTCGGCGGTCATGCTCTCGAGCTCCTCGTCGGACTCCTCCGGCTTGGCAAACTTAACCATCTCGACCTTGTCGAACTCGTGCTGGCGAATGATGCCGCGGGTGTCGCGACCGGCGGAACCGGCCTCCTCGCGGAAGCAGGGGGTGAAGGCAGTGTAGCGACGCGGCAGGGTGTCGGCATCGAGAACCTCGCCGGCGTGCAGGTTGGTAAGCACGACCTCGGCGGTAGGGATCAGGAAGTTGTCGCCCGAGACGTGATAGGCGTCGTCCTCGAACTTGGGCAGCTGGCCCGTACCGAACATGGTCTGACGCTTGACGACGATGGGCGGCCACCACTCCTTGAAGCCACGGCTCGTGTGCGTGTCCAGGAAGAAGTTGATAAGGGCGCGCTCCAGGCGGGCGCCGGCGCCACCGAGAACGGTGAAGCGGCTGCCGGAGAGCTTGTTGCCACGCTCGAAGTCGAGGATGTCCAGATCGGTGCCCAGATCCCAGTGCGGCTTAAAGTCGAAGTCGAACTCGCGCGGGGTGCCCCAGCGGCGACGCTCGATGTTCTCGTCCTCGTCCTTACCGTACGGGGTGGCCTCGCACGGAATGTTGGGCAAGTGAGACATGAAGTCGTACTGCTCCTGCTCAAGAGCGGTACGGCGCTCGGCCAGACCGTCAATCTTCTCGTTGACGGCGCGCACGGCCTCCTTGGCGGCCTCGGCCTCGTCCTTCTTGCCCTCCTTCATCAGGGCGCCAATCTTCTTGGACTCGGCGTTACGCGTGGCCTGGAGCTCCTCGACCTCGGTGATGACGGCACGGCGCTCGTCGTCGAGCTCAAAGAACTTCTCGCGATCCCAAGACGTCTGGCGATTTGCCATGGCGGTATCGATGGCATCGGGGTTCTCGCGAACAAACTTGATATCAAGCATTAGATCCTCCGGCGATATACATTCCATTTAGGTTGCAACCTTGTACATGTATGGGCAAGTATATACTTATGAGCGTTTACGACCCAACTCAACTACGCAAGAAGGCACCCAATGGACGCAGTTTTTTCCTTTTTGTTTGGCACCCGCACCGGTTTTGCCATCCTTTTCGCCGGCGGCATCCTGCTATTTGCGATTCTTGCCTTTGTGATGGAGAAGCGCACCCATAAGATGTATGTCGACCGCGGCCCCAAGTCCGAGGATGAGGAAGACAGCTTCTGGGACTAACCTGCCATTTAGGGACAGGTTTATTTTGGTCGGTTTTATCTGGTCAAACGCAAGCGCCCCGCAACTGGAATTGAGCCAGTTGCGGGGCGCTTTTTGCTCAAGATACAAAACCGCAGGAAAAAACCTGCCAAAATAAACCTGTCCCTTTTTGGTCGGTTTTACTGGAGGGTGGCGTCGATGGCCTTGACTAGGGCACTGCGCATGCCGGCGTCCTCGAGCGCGACGACGCCCTTGATGGTAGCACCGCCGGGCGAGCACACGGCATCCTTCATCGCTGCGGGATGCTGACCGGTTGCAAGCTGTAGCTTTGCCGTACCCAGCACCATCTGGCTCACAATGCGATAGGCATCGGCGCGCGGAATACCGTGTTTGACGGCCGCATCGCCCAGAGCCTCGATCGCCATGGCGACAAACGCCGGGGCGCAACCGCCCACGGTACCGCCCACAAACAGCAGGCTCGAATCGAGCTCGACCACCGTGCCAAGCTTTCCGAGCAGACCAAGCACCGTGGCACGCTGCTCATCGCTAAGCGTGGAAGCCTTCTCACAGGCGATAACGCCCTCGTCCACCGAAACCGGCGTGTTGGGCACCGTCGAGATATGAGCGACACCTGGCAGGACCTGCTCCCACTTGGCACTATCCCAGGTCCAGGCGACCGAAAGGATGATCTTGTCGGCTAGCGTATCCTTGAGTGGAGCGAAGACCTTCTCAATCATGTACGGCTTGACCGCCGCAACCACGATGTCGGATGCGGCAACAACCTCCGCCGCATCGTGACAGGCAGCCATGCCCCGCGCCTCGCAACGCTCGACCAGAGCATCGTAGCGGCCCGCGCAGGCGCACATGTCGCCCGCGGCCACGCCGGCAGCAATCCAGCCATCGGCCATAGCGCTCGCCATATTGCCAAAACCGACAAATCCGATCTTCATATCACACAGTCCTCTCAGATGCGTTCCTCAAAAACGAAAGTCATTGTCCCACGCCGTTGTTTCGTATTGCCGACCTACTTGTGATACGGCTCGCCGCGGCTAATCTTGCAAGCGCGGTAGATCTGCTCCAGCAGCACCACGCGCGCCAGGTTGTGCGGCAAGGTGATGCGTCCAAAGCTGAGCATCTCGTCGGCGCGGGCGCGCACGGCATCGCTCACGCCGTCCGATCCGCCGATTACAAAAGCGATGTCACTGTTGCCTCGCAGCATAAGGTCATCGAGACGGGTCGAGAGCTCCTCGCTCGAACGCTCCTTGCCCTCAATGGCCAGCAAAATCACATGCGCTCGAGGCGGCAGAGCGGCGAGAATCGCCGCCCCCTCCTTGTCGCGCGCGGCATCCACGCCGCCCGCCTTAGCCGGGTCGATATCGGCAACCTCGCGCATATCTACCTTGGCATAGGCGCCCAGGCGTTTGGTGTATTCGGCGCAAGCGTCCTTCCAAAAGCGCTCTTTGAGCTTGCCAACGCAAACAACGGTATATTTCACGCGCGTCTACTCCTTCGACTCGTTCTGAACTTTGCCGGCGGTCAGCATCTGCTCGAACATCGAGGCAGACTGCGAGAAATCACTCGGCAGCACGACCGTCGAGGTTTTGCCCGTGCGAGCGAACTCCGTCATCATCTCGGACCACTGCGTAAACATGAACAGCTGGTTGGCCTCATCGTTGCCGACGCCCGTCTCCTGGATGATCTCGAGCGAATCTTTGATGCCCAGCGCAATGGCCTTGCGCTGGTTGGCGATGCCCTCGCCCGCCTTTTCCATTGCCTCGGCCTCGGCGGTCGCCTCAGTAACGCGCTTGATGCGATCGGCCTCGGCGAGCTCCTGCGCAGCGGCGCGCTTTCGCTGGGCGGCGTTGATGTCGTTCATGGAGTTCTCGACCTCGGTCGGCAGCGCGATCTTGGTGATAAGTGTCGACACGAGGGTGAAGCCGTAGGCGGCCATTTGCTCGGACACGGTGGCGTTGACGTCCTTGGCGATATCGTCTTTTTTGGCAAAGACCTCATCGAGCGTGTAGACGGGGATGGAAGAGCGCAGAGCATCGGTGATGAAGTCACGCATTTGGTCGACGGGCTCCTGCAGCATGTAGTAGCTCTTGTAGATGCCCGAATCTGCCGGGCCGGCGCCCATGTCATAGCTCACGTGGTACTGAGCAGAGACCTCAAGGCCGATGGTCACGTTGTCCTGGGTCTTAACGTCGATGCCAAAACCGTTTTTCATGGTGCGCAGACTCACCGTGGCGGCCTTGCGGTCGATCACGGGCACCTTAATGTGGAAGCCCGCGTTGACGATGCGGTTGAACTTGCCCAAGCGCTCGATGATCACAGCATGCTGCTGCTCAACGACATAGCAGGCGTTGGGGAGCAGTAGCAACAAAATAATGATGGGAAGTAGAAAGCTCGTAAGGGCAGCGATGATACCGGACAACAGCATGGTTTCTCCTCTGATAAGCACACGTTGGGACTAGGATACCCGCACGAAGCAGCTATGTGACACCAACAAGAGGACCCGTGGTCAAAAAAGGCCAAATATGAGTACTGTCACCAATTTAGTAGCAGCATTTTTGACGCAAAAACGCCCTGTCGAATCCGAGATCCTTCCAAATTGACCTGTTTTGCCTCAAACTAGAGTCAAATTAACGTACATCTGTTGCGTAGGTTTCGGAATAATGAGCTTTAGAAATGCAACTGTCCTTGTGACAGTACTCATATTTGATGTTTTTTGCCCACTGGGGTTACGGACATACGAAATATCGGCATTGGATCCGTAATTACAGCCTGCCGGCGTCCTCGCCAGCTCGCTAAAAACGCTCCGCGTTTTTTTACGCTCGCTCCTTCGCAGGTTCAAGTCCCTGCGGTGGGCCCATAACAAAAAAGCTCCCATTGCTGGGAGCTCTTTCATTCAATGGTGCGGGCGAAAGGACTTGAACCTTCATGGGGTTGCCCCCATACGGACCTGAACCGTACGCGTCTGCCAATTCCGCCACGCCCGCGTGCAGGAATTAGAATAACGGAGCGCCACCGCGAACGCAAGAACTATTTTTGAAAAAGTTTGCAGGCATTTTCCCAGGCGGCTCGAGCGATTGCCTCAGCGTCCTCGCCGGTACGATCGACGCGGTCGTTGACCAGCGCGTTTGCTGTGATGGAAATCATTGCAGGCTCGCACTCAAGACCGCGAATGGGCTCCGGCGCCATATAGGGACAATCCGTCTCGAACAAAATACGGTCGAGCGGGGTTGCCGCGAATGCCTCGCGCACGTCGTCGTTGCGCTTAAAGGTAGCCGCGCCGCCATAGGCGATGTAACAACCCAAATCCACAAAGCGCTCCATCGTGGCTCGGTCCTCGCCAAAGCAGTGCAGCACGCAACCGGCCTGGGGCACGCCGACCTCGCGCAACACGTTGTAGGCGTCTACATGCGAGGTGCGCTCCTCGTCCGTGTCCTCATGACGCAGATGCAGCTCTACCGGCACATTGCGTCGTACGGCAACCTCAAGCTGACGTGCCATGCAATCAATCTGCACGTCATGAGGCGCCGGCGCGACATCGTCGTCATAGTCCATGTGGTAGTCCAGGCCAATTTCGCCGATGCCAACACACAACGGATCGTCGAGCGCGGCAACGACCTGTGCGTGAATGTCGTCGGTATAATCCGGCGCGCCATAAGGGTGAACGCCAGCGAGATACTTGATCTGTGGAATATCCTGCATCGGCAGAATCTCGTGCGTCAGCCAGTCGCTATAGTCCGCCACGCTGCGCTTATCGGCAATGGGATCGAAGACCGTCACCAACAGGTCGACGCCCGCAGCTTTGGCGCGTACAAGCGTCTCGGGCACTTCCTTGCCCCAAAACGAGAGCAGATGTGCATGAGTATCGGCAAGCGGCGCCAGAGGCTCCGGACAGGCGACCGTCTTCTTTTTCTTGGTAAACGTCACGCGTTCGGCATTAGGCGTCATGGGAAAGCTCCTGTGCCAGGTGGACAAAATCGGCAACATCGAGCGTCTCGGCGCGCGTGGTAGGTGCGATACCGCAGGCCTCAAAGGCGGCGTCGAGCGCGTCCTTGGCAAAGCCGTTGGCGCTCATGGAGTTGCGAATCGTCTTGCGGCGCTGAGCAAACGCAGCGTCGATCACACGGGCCACAAACTCGCGGTCGATGTCCTCGGGTACCACTCCGTCAACGCGATCGATGCGCACTACGGCAGAATCCACATGCGGCGCCGGCATAAAGCAGCGCGGCGGCACCTCAAAGCGCCCCGTCACCTGCGCATACAGGCCGAGCTTTGCCGTGTAGCCGCCATAGGTCTTGTTGCCCGGCGTTGCGGCAATACGATCGGCAACTTCCTTTTGCACCATGACGACGGCGCGCTTGAGCGCGGGCATCGTCTGGAAGAATTGAAGGATGATCGTCGCCGCCACGTTATAGGGCAGATTCGCGACAAACACCGTGGGTTCACCACCGGCGACCTGCTCAATCTGCTCCGGCGTCACCTTGAGCGCATCGCCCACGATAAAGCGGAAGTTGGCATAGTCGGCGGCATGGGCGTCAAGCACCGGCTCAAGCTCGGGATCGGCCTCGATCGATGTGACGCACGCCGCCTCCTGCAGCAGGGCCAACGTCAGCGTGCCGCAACCCGGGCCGACCTCAAGCACGCGCTCATCGCCCGCAATTTCAGCGAGCTCACAGATACGTTCGATCACATGGTTGTCGATCAGGAAGTTTTGGCCCAGGCGATGCTTGGTCGCAAGGCCAAACTCCTCTAGCAGCTCCCTAGTTGCCGTGGGGTTTGCCAAAGGCGAAGTTGTCATAGTTGCCTCCTTAGCATGGTGGCGGCGTCTTGAAACAAAAGGGCATGGACCGTTGCGGCCATGCCCTTACATCTAAACAGCAAATTGCCGATATGGCGCGCAGCGGCTTAGCCCAGACGCGGGAACAGCGGCTCGCCCTTCTCGACGGGCTGACCACCGGCAAGCAGGCCCCAAGCGCAAATGCCCTTGAGGTCGTCGCTCGCGGCCTCGTCCTCGCAGGACAGGCGGCGCAGGGCCTCGGCAGAAGTCTGGGGCATGAGCGGCATCAGCAGGTGAGCGGCAATGCGGATGGCCTCGAGCAGGTTGTAGATCACAAATGCCAGCTCGTCAGCCTTGGCCTCGTCCTTGGCAAGCGCCCAAGGCTCGGAGTCCTCGATGTAGTGGTTGGCAGCGTGGATGAGCTCCATGACCTCGTCCTTGGCTCCGCCGTAATCGAGCACGTCCATCTTGGCCATGTAGCGATCGACCAGGCCGTCGGCGATCTTTGCCAGCGGGTTGTCGAACGCGTCGAACGATGCGGGCTTGGCGGGCGCGCAACCGTCAAAGTACTTGCCGCTCATGTTGAGCGAACGCGAGATGAGGTTGCCCCAGCTGTTGGCCAGGTCGGCGTTGTAGACCTGCTCCATGCGCTCGAAGCTGATGGCGCCGTCGGTGCCGGGCACCACGTCGGTCATAAAGTAGTAGCGATAGCCCTCGACGCCCAGCATGTCGATAACGTCCTGCGGAGCGATAGCGTTGCCGCGGCTCTTGGACATCTTCTCGGCCTTGCCGGTCTCGGCATTGCGCACGGTCAGGAAGCCGTGGGCAAAGACGTGCTCGGGCAGGGCCTCGCCGATGGCCATGAGCATGGCCGGCCAAATAACGCAGTGGAAGCGGATGATATCCTTACCCACAATATGGAACTGCGCAGGCCAGCGATAGGCCAGCTCGGCGCGGGCCTCGTCGGTATCGACACCGTAGCCGACGGCCGTCATATAGTTGAGCAGCGCGTCGAACCACACGTAGGTCACGTGGCCCTCGTCGAACGGAACCTGAATGCCCCAGTCAAAGCTCGTACGGCTCACGGAAAGGTCGTTGAGGCCGCCTTCGACAAAGCTGCGCACCTCGTTCATGCGGAACGCGGGCTCGACAAAATCGGGGTGCTCGTCATAGAGCTTGAGCAGCTTGTCCTGGAACGCAGAGAGCTTAAAGAAGTAGGACTCCTCCTGCACGCGCTCGAGCGGACGGTGGCAATCGGGGCACAGGTGCTGGCCGACGCTGCCGTACTCCTCGTCGCCCTTCTGGACCTGCGTATCGGTGAAGTAGGTCTCGTCGGGCACGCAGTACCAGCCGTCATAGCTGCCCTTATACAGGTAACCGGACTCCTTCATGCGCTCCCACAGATACTGCACGGCGTGATGCTGGCGCGGCTCGGTGGTACGAATGAAGTCGTCGTTGGAGATCTCGAGCTTGCTCCAAAGCTCCTTGAAGTGCGGAGCCTGGCTGTCGGTCCACTCCTGCGGCGTCATGTTGTGCTTGGCTGCAGCCTCGGCGACCTTCTCGCCGTGCTCGTCCATGCCAGTCAGGAACTTGACGTTATAGCCGGCGGAGCGACGATAGCGAGCCTGGACGTCGGCGATGATGGTGGAATAAGCCGTGCCCAGATGCGGATCGGCGTTGACGTAGTAGATGGGCGTCGTGATAAAGAACGAAGGCTTGCTTTGATCCATGGGGTTTGTCCTCCAGAAAAACGTTGCATACAGGGGATGATTCTAGCGCAAGGGCTGGATATCCTCCATCTATTGCATATCGAGCACCATGGCATAGACATCGCGCTTGCGGCGCGAGTACTTCTGTGACAGGCGCTTTGCCACCGCGGAGGCGGGCTCCCCCTCCTCGAGCGCGGCACGAATGTCCTCGCGCAGGGCTTCGTCGGGGTCGGCCGCCGCAGTGCCAACCGGCACGATGCCGGCCTCCTCGTCCTCACTCGGCGGCGCGATGACCAGCGCGATCTCGCCCTTTACCTCGCCACGGGCACGCAGCTCCTCGGTTATCTGGGCGGCGGGTCCGCGCAAGACTTCCTCGTGCAGCTTGGTGAGTTCGCGGCAGACGGCAACCTCACGTTGGGGAAAGACCTCCACCACGGCCTCGAGCGTCGCCACGATGCGATGTGGAGACTCGTAGAAGATGAGCGCGCCGGGCACCACGGCAAGACGCTGCAAACGGCGCACGCGGTCGCCGTGTTTGCGACCCAAAAAGCCTTCGAAGAAGAAATGCTCGCAGGGAATACCGGACGATACGAGCGCCGTGACGCAAGCAGAGGGGCCGGGAATAACCTCGACAGGCACATCCGCCTCGCGCGCCGCCTCAACCAAAGCCTGGCCGGGATCAGACACACTCGGCATACCGGCGTCCGAGGCAAAGGCGAGGGTCTCCCCCGCCAGCAGGCGGTCGACCAGGCCGGCTGCGCGACTTGCGATCACGTTCTCGTCGCAACGAACGAGCGGCTTGGAGATGCCTAGGTGCATCAGCAACTTTGAGGTCACACGCGTGTCTTCGCAGCAGATGGCATCGGCGGCGGCAAAGGCCTCGCCGACGCGCGGGGACAGGTCGCCCAGATTGCCGATGGGCGTACCGACCACATAAAGTTTGCCCGTGCGGGCGCTGTTTTGCGTCATATCAACCTATTCAATCATGCCGCGCTCGAGCGTGCCGAGTGCCGCGCGGGCGTCCCATGCTGCAATACGCTTCTCGGTCTTCCATGTTTGGAAGAACCAGCCAGCCGCCGGCGCAAACGATGCCAACTGGTTGGCGATAAACACGCGCTCGTAGGCATTGCGGCCCTCGGGCGTAACCGACGAGTTGGCGAAGATCGCCGCACCCGACCATTCACCCACCAAAACGGGGAATCCGGTCGAGATTGCCTCCTTGAGCTCACGCTTGTTGCGCGAAATCGCCGTCGTCAGACCGCGGGGGCTCGTGATGTCGAGCGCATACTCGTCGCGGTAATGGTACAGGTGAAGGTCCATGTAGACGTTCTTGTACTTGGCGCCGCGCATAAAATGCTTCCACTCGCTGGGATGCCCCGACGACGAGAAGACGACGATCTTATCCTCGGGCATATACGAACGGACGAGCTCGTACGCGTCACGATAGAAGTTGCGCAGGTAGTGCGCCGGAATACCGTCCGTCATGGTAAAGAGGCTCTTGCGTACGCTCATCTGCGGCGTATCCAACAGCTCGATGCCCAGCAGGCTCCCGGCCTCACCATAGCGATCGGCCAGGCGCTCGAGCACATCGAGCGCAACGTGACGGCCGTTGGTGGACGAATGCCACTCGGCAACAGCCTCCGGCGTGGTGGGCGAATCGTTGGAATCGCCCTGACCGCCGGGTACAGTCGCCAAATCGAGCAGTACGCGGATGTTGTACTTGTCGGCCCACTCAATAGCACGGTCGATATAATCGACGACCGAGATGTAGGAAGCGTCGGACTCCTGCGAGCCAAAGGCATACCACGGCACCGGCAGGCGCACGGCGTTGAGACCGATCTGCGCCATACGACGAAAATCGTCCTCGCTCACAAACGTCTCGTAATGGCGACGCATGCGCTCGTTATAGGCAGCGGCGCCCATGGCCTCCTGCAGCTCGGCTGCATTGGATGCTCCGGTCGCTGCATAGAGCGACGGGGTCACCCAGGGCTCGGGAATAAACCAGCCAGAGAGATTAACGCCGAGAATCCTCTCCATCACGGCCCCCTTCGAATCGCGCAGGCCGAACCTGCATCGTATTGCATAGGAAAAGTATCGTTTTGAGTATACCCGCGCGTGCGGACAGGCGACCGAACGGTCTACAAAGTGGCGCAAAAGTGGGAGGAATGTCCGGGCAGACGGGCCCGAGATGGCGCGCCGAAATGCACACGCGCGCCGGAAAGCTCGTTCCGTTTTTCCGCTCAATAATGGGATGCAGTTTCCGCAGGAGCTCTCGGTAAAAGAAAAGGACCCCTTTGCAGAGGTCCTAGTCAATTCAAGGTGGCGGGGAAGGGAATCGAACCCCTGACACGAGGATTTTCAGTCCTCTGCTCTACCAACTGAGCTACCCAGCCATTTGAGGTGTGCCTTGTTTCAAGGCTTGATTAGTATAACCAAGGACGCGCTCCGGTCAACCGAGAATTATAAAAAAGTTTTTGAGCGCGACATCGGCCACGATCTCGCTCCTATAGAACGGCACGTCAGAAGCATCAACCGGCCACAAGAAGTTTTCACTCAGTCCCTTAAGCCGGCACTCGTTGAAAGACGGAGGGCGAGGTGAGGATTGAAGGGCGTTCGAGTGCCGCCCAGGCACCGGGACAGGAACACATACGCCAAGGGCGGACGTTTTCGTAGCATGCGAGGACATTGCCGCTGCGATCGATAAAGGCAATGTCGATGGGATAGGCCATAAAGCAGGTGTGAACCGAGGAACAGCGCGGAAACGCCATGACAAGCGGCAGTCCGCTGGCGGCAATCGGCCGCCGTCCCAGCATGCCGCGCAGACGCACGGTAAACGACTCCGCCACCACAAACTCGGCCGGCGTCCAACCCAACCTGTTGAGCGCCCGCGCGTAGGCGATATAGGACGAGACCGCGGTCACATGACCACCCCCGGACGCCATGGATCGACCGTCACCGCACGTTCATGCGTGAGCACGGCCGGCGCCCCCAGGGAAACGCCGGCGATGCTCAGCAAACTCGGCCACGGCTCGTAGTGCATGGTGCAGGTATAGGTCCTAAACGTGCCAGAAAGAGAGAGCAGGCCGCCATCCGATGACGCCGTGCCTTGCTCGCTCGAGACCTCGACCTGTAGGTCATATCCCTCCATGGCATCCTGAATCTGAGCTTGAACGGTCGCGGAAGCGTCAATGGAGCTCTCGTCACCCTCCCCGCCCGGCGCCACAGCGTGCGCAAGCACGATGTCGGGCACCACGCGGTCGAAGCGCGCGACCGCGCCTGCAAAGATCATGACGTTGTACGCGACGAGAGCCAGCACGAGCAGGACAGGCGTGACCACAGCCATCTCGACCGTCGCCTGGGCACGCTCCTCGCGCAAGCCCGCGCGAATGCCCATTACGACCCACCGCCAAAAGCTCCCACCAGCGTGGCAACATCGACAGTGAGCGGGATGGAGCGGCCACCGGGCAGCGGGATCTCCGCAAGCGTGAACACCGCGCTGCTGATGGTGCGCTCGACGTGATATTCCAAGGCCTCGCAAAGTGCCTTGGGGTCAGTCACGCCCAAGGGGATTTTTCGCAGGGTATCTTGAGTTTTGGAGATGCCTGCGATATCGGACCCCGGACTTTTGATGACATTGGCGGTATCGGTCAGCACCGGTTTTCTCAGACGCAAATCGCACGGTTCGAGTCCCAGCGCCGCCACGGAGGACGAAACGGTGTCACCGAGCCAGGACGCGATGGAGCCCAACGCGCCGCTACCCCCTCCCAAGCCACCGATCAGCTCTCCCATAAGCTCGTCAGCCGCACCCTGGATGTCTCCGTACCCCACAAGCAGGCGGCCCCAAACATCCATAACGCCGTCGAGCACGCCGGCAACGCCGCCCGAACGCTCCTCCAGCGTCGAGAAGAAACGCGCGAGCACGTTGTTCTGCGCGGTCGCATCGTCGGGCGCCAGCACTGCAGCAGAAATTGCACCACGATCGCCAAGCTCAACTGCCGTGTTAAACGAAGAGTTGAGCTCGTCGGGACCGGAGGTGGCGCCCGAGACCGCAAAGGCGACCACGCCGTTGCGACCGGGCGGGGCGATGCGCGGGCGCTCACCGGAAAGTTCTTTGATGGCGGTATCGAACGCATTGCCCGCACGGTCGGCTTCGTCCTCGGTCTGACGCTCGAGTTCGAGCTCCTTGTTGCGACAGTCGACGTAGTCCTCCAGGGCGTCTTTAAACTTATCAAAGTGATACTCGAAGCCATTTTCGATAGAGGTTGAAGGCGCCGCAACAGCACCAAGCGACAAAACGCCAAAATGGCATTTGCTGCATTTATCTTGCCCATCGTAATCGGCAACCGAAGCAAATCCGCTCGGCGTTCCTTTCTTGTAGTTAGGGCAGGTCGTCCCGTAATGCAGATACGCCTTGTCATCGTTCACGCTAGTCGGCCACACCGCATCGGTATAGAGTTCCGTCGCCCGAACCTCATCAGAGTTGCGCGGCAGCAGCGGAATATAGGAGGAAACCCTGTCTCCGTTCTCGGTTATATATGCCCGATCGACCTCCGCGCTCGCATAGGTATAAAACGCCTTACGCGCCGCAGACTCTGCCTTCATCTCGACACTCGAGCCTTGGGGCTTCTCGTTTGTCAGACGCCAATGGTAGTAGTCCTTCGCGCGATTAAGGGCAACTTGAGGCTCCCACGTAACGCTCGATGAGTAATGCGGATTTTGAACACCGGAGAGATCCGTTAGGCTTTTCGCACGCTCCCACATACACGAACAGCTGCCGACCGAACCTTTATCCGATTCACCGCAATCCGCTAGCCAGGCGCGCTCTTTGGCCTTCGCCGTCTCCTCCGATGCTTTTTGCAGCTCCTCGGCCGCGCGCTCCAGATCTTCCGATGCATCTTTAATGGCATCGGTCGAGATTTCGGATCCTTCGAGCGCAACAAAATCCGACTCGGATGTCCTGGGCACGGCAAGCGCCGTACCGGTATAGGTCACGCCGTCGGTATCCTGCGCCGATACTGCCTGCATGGCACGCGCGGCAACCAGGTACGGCAAGGCGGTCTCGATCTTTTGCAGGCCCTTTGCCGCGCTTTTGGCAAACTTGTTACGCGTTTTAATGATCTGGGTTCCCGTATCGATGATATCGCTGCCGACAACCTCGGCGCCCGGAATGAGAATGGCAACCAAACCGGTGCCGATCGTGGCAAACCCCGCCAGGCCCAAACTCAAAATGCTCGCATCCACCACCGTGGCGGCTGCGTGATAGGACGACACCACGTTGGCGCCCGCCAGGGCACCGCTATCGGCCGCCACCTGGGTATCTCCGGCGCGTGACATGCTCCATATCGCCGCGGTCGACGAAAACAGCAGCGTAAGCACCACCAGAATGACAACCGCAGAGGAGAGCGTGGTATAGGCACCGTCTTCGATAAACAAGTCGATACCGGCACGGCCCATAAAGCCGCCCCGCTTGCGGCGAGCGCCTGGTCGACGGCAGGCCGCAAACCCTTGCGTCACCCGCAGCAGGCAGCGCCTAATCCCATGCAGCAATCCATGAATCATAATCTCCCCCCAGCCATTCGGGACGCGATCGATACGAGACGTCGACCTTGAGCTCGACATAGCCGCCCTCACCCGCGCTGCCCATGGCCCGCGCAAATGCACCGATCACGGGCAGCGGCTTAACCTCGCCGGCAACAGACACGGACGAAACGCCGCCGGCACCGGCCCGCCCCAACTCGATATCCCACGACAGCGGCCCGCCGGCATGAAAAATCGAGACGTTGGGCACCGCGGCAAGTCTGCGGCGAGTGAACTCCTTAAGGTCATCGTCGTCCTCAACCGTCGTCGTGGTCATAAGCCGCGCGGTCTCGGCGGCGGCAGACTCCATGACCGCGCGCGTATAGAGCAGGCACACCGGCTGCAACGCGAGCAAGATAAGCGTCAAAAACGTCGGCAGCAAAAAGGCGGCCTCGACCGTAGACTGCGCCCGATCCTCGCACGCGATATCAATACAGAGCGATGTCCTTGGCACCCGTCGCGGCATCGATAACCGACGACGGAGCGACGCCATGAGACGCTGCCCGCTCGACCAGTGCCGCCAAGCGCCCATCGGTGCCAGCGCGCCAAAGCCCCGCAATCGCCAGCACAATCGATAACAGCGCCACGGTGACGATGGCATATTCGACGGTCGACTGAGCAGATTCCTCACACAGGACACCATGCATTTCACGACCCCTCCTTTGACTCCGTTGTTTGCGGAACCAGACGCACGGCACGCAGGCGGCACGAGGCATCGCCGGCATCCGCGGCAACCGTCACCATGTCGACCCAGCCTCGCCCATCGCGCACGATGGCGCCCCATACGTTGCCCTTAATATCGAGATAGCCGCTCAGGGCGAGCTGGGCCGTGGGCACCTCGCGGTAGGCGCGCAACAGGTCTGCCGCCGCCTCGGTCATCGGCCGGCCCTCGGACCATGCGAGTCGAACCGCAATCGCGTTGTCCGCAGACGGCTTCGTCGCGCTGGCGGCCCGCTCGTCGAGCGCCTGCAAAAAGGTCCGAGCCGTGACGGCGGCATCCTGACCGCCCATATCTCCCGCGCCTTCCGCTTGTGACACCGCCGCCGAGCCCGATCCCAAATCGGCAGTAGCGCCTGGACGCTGCTGCCGCGCAACGCCCAGCCCCCAAAGCGTCGCCGCTATTGCCACGAGCAAACAGACGAGTATCAGCGGCGAACCAACAGGCCGCCTGCCTCCTACAGGCTGTTGATGCCGTCTTTGATCGCGTTCCATAGTTCTTCGACTTTGCTCTTAAACGCGACGATGGCGATAATCGCGATCACTACGAGCACGCCGACCAAGATGGCGTATTCGGTAGTGCCCTGCGCGCTCTCCTCCCGCAACAGCGCCTTGGCACGCTGGCGAGCGCGGATTGCCCGGCAAAAAGCCCAGCTCCAAGCCTTGCCCGCAATGTCGGTCATCGTGTTCATGTATTCCTCCCTACATCATCCCGCCTGCTCCCAGCAGCGGGCCCAATATGGACAGAAGCAACGCCGGCAAGATGAGCGTGCCGGTGGGAATTAGCAACTTGACCGGTGCGCGCTCGATCTCGCGCTCGACTGCGGCGCGATGGGCCGCACGGATCTCGCGACTTTGAGCAGCCAGCGTCTCGGCCAGCGGAGCGCCCAGGGCAAGCGCCTGCCCCACCGTGATGGCAAAGGTCTCGAGCGCCCTCACGTCCAAATCACGCGCGGCAGCCAACAGCTCGGCCTCGCGCGTCCCCACGCCCACCTGCCACGCCATGCAGGCTCGCTCAAGACGGACGGCCAGCACCGACCGACGATTGGCGCAGAAAATCTCGAGCGCCGCGTCAAACGAAAGGCCGGCAGAAAGCCCCAAGCGCACCACGTCGATCATCTCGGACACCTCACCGAGCGACACCTGTGCCGGGCCGCCCGCCCCAATCGCGCCCTTCATTCGCGCGGTCAGAGCATCAATCACCGAGCAGCTCGCAGCAATGACCAGTACCACCTCACGCTTGCACGCCTCTGCAATCTTGCGAGCATCCGCACGCTCCAAACCTGTCGCGGCAAATACACTCAGGGCACACAGACAGGCCGCGACCCCAACCAGGGCGCTCATAACTCCACCCGCATAATGCGCCGGATAACTACCAGGGCAACGACGTTGAGGGCAAGCCCCAGCACCACGGCGCCCGCACCAGCCGGCGTCGCAAGACCGCGGCGAAAGTCTGCCGAAAGCAAAGCCAGCACCGCGCACATGCCCGCCGGCATCGCCGCGACCATGTGTGCCGACATACGCGCCTGTGACGTCTTAACGTCCAGACGGCGTTTGAGCTCAATGCGCTCACCCACCATGCTCGACGCCTCGGACAGCAAGCCGGCAAGCGGAGCCCCGGTACGTTGCGATACTTTGAGCGCCAAGGTGACAAGCGAAAGGCCGGGGGCATCGATGCGAACGAGTAGGTCATCGAGTGCGTCGGTCGCCGAGATACCGCAATCGATTGCCGCCGCCACCCGCAAAAACTCGGTATGCACCGGCTCTTGCGCATGGGCGCCCACAAAGCGCATGCCCTGTGCCAGCGAATGCCCCGAGGCAAGCGACATGGATAACGCTGTGAATGCCTCGGGCATGGCCTCTTCTACATCATGCTGTTCGCGTCGGCGATCGAAGGTGTCATGCGCGGCACCCACGCCAAACGGCGCCACCAGCCCCAAGACAAAGCCGATGGGCGACAACGACGCAACGGCCAGCAAAACGCTGCAGATACCGCTCGACAGCAGCAGAAATGCCAGACGAGCCGCGTTATCCTCAATAGCAAACCCAAGGCGATCTGTGGGGATCAGCGACGCCCACGAGCGGGCAATCTTTGTCAGCAGGTCGTTTTCCGCCAACTCACGGGGCAGCTTCTCCGCCATCGATTCGAGCGTCTGACGCGCCAGCTCCGCCGGCGGCATCCGCGGCACACGAGGCTCTGCCCCACACGCCGTCGCGACAGAAAGCCCCGCCAAACCCCCTACGACGAGGGGCATAGCGATCTCCATTCGTCCACCTCCTCTTGCGTGAGCGTTCCCGACCGCAAGCCCTCCGCAATAAACGGCGGCTCGCGGTCGAGCGTCCAGGTGCGTTCGGCGGCATCGAACGTCACGTAGCGTTCGAGCTCAACACCGCCCGACGCGCCGCGGTGAACCCCCGAATATGAGGCCACAAAGCGCCTGCCATCTGCATGACGCTCGGACATCACGATGCCGTCGAGCGCCATGGCGATCTGCTCTTCGATAAGCTCACTCGGCAAATCGATGCCGTAGCGCGCAAGCAGCGTCAGGCGAACCACGGTCTCCTGCTCGGTACCCGCATGGAGCGTGGTGAGCGAGCCGTCGTGGCCCGTGTTCATGGCCTGCAGCATGTCGCAGCACTCGGCACCGCGCACCTCGCCCACGACGATGCGGTCGGGGCGCATACGCAAAGCATTGGTCACCAGGTCGCGGATCGTCACCGCACCCTCGCCCTCGATTGACGCCTCACGCGCCTCCAGACGAACAACGTGTGGGTGATGTGCAAACTTGAGCTCGGCGGAATCCTCGATCGTCACAATGCGCTCGCCGGTGGAAATCTCGCACGACAGCGCATTGAGCAGCGTGGTCTTGCCCGACCCCGTGCCTCCCGCAACCGCCAAGTCCTGCCGCAACGACACCGCGCACGACAGCAGCTGCGCATACCAAAGCGGCAGTGACCCCAACCCCACAAGCTCGTCCAGCGAACAGATACGGTCCGAGAACTTACGGATGGTGAGGATTGGCCCGTCGAGCGCCACGGGTGGAATCACCGCGTTGACGCGATAACCCGTCTTGAGGCGGGCGTTGACGATGGGGCTACGCTCGTCGATACGACGGCCGAGCGGCGAGATGATGCGGTCGATGAGCACACGGATCTGCTCGTCATCCTCAAACGCGTGCTCGATGGGATACAAAACGCCACTGCGCTCAAAAAAGGCAGAGCGACAGCCGTTGATCATGATTTCGGTAACGGTGTCGTCCTCGATGAGCGGCTGCAGCGGTCCCAGGCCCACCACGTCATCTAGGATCTCGTCGATGATGGTCTCACGCTCAGGCGCCGCCAAGTCGGTCGGCTCTTCCACGTTGAGCGCCGCTTCCACCGCCGGACGTAGCTCGGAGCGGGCAAGGGCGGGGTCGACGTAGGCGCTGATGCGCGCCACCTCGTCGTAGCCCATGCGGTCCATCACCGCACGCTTGGTGCGGCGTTTAACGGCACGGCGGCGTCCCGCATCAACGGGGGCAGCCGCAGCGGCCGCGCCAGCGACTTTAATCCGCGTCTGCAGACTCATCGCGAATCACCCTCACGCGACCAGGGAAGACGGATGCGTGGGCGCTCGGTGCGGGTCGCGCGGTCAGCGACCATATCGCTCCAAGGACCGACGGCGCAGCCCAGCTCCACGAGCATCTCGCGCGTGGCCTCGCGCACGCTGGTCGCAAAAGCGCTCGTCTGACCCACTGCCTCGTCGGCGCGACCGAATGCCATGAGCGCGGCCAAGTCCTGGCCGCCATCGGCAATGCGGATCTTGGAGCTCAGTGCGCAGGCGATCTCGAAGCGCATGGCGACGTCCTCGTCGGCACCGCGCGCACCAAACCGGTTGAACACGGCGCTCATGCGCGTGCGTGGCACGCCCACGCGGCTCGCCAGCTCAATGACGCGCGAAGCGGATGTCGCGGACGATACCGCCGCATCGCCTACGACCAGGCAACGGTCGCTCGCCGCCACCGCGGCGGCCGCGGCATCACCCCAAAAGACCGAGGTGTCGACAAAGACCACGTCGGATTCGCGACGCAAAACATCGAGCAATAGCTCCACCGGACGTGCCATGAGCTCGGCCTTCTCGGGGGCCGCGACAGGCCCCCAGAGCGTGACACCCGGGGCGACGCGCATCGATGCGGCCACGATATCCGACTCGGCAAGTGCGCCCGCCGCCGACGGCTCGATAAGCGTCGCCATATCGTGCGGGGCATCGACACCCAGCAGATCGTATAGGTTTCCAAACATGAGGTCCAAGTCGAGCACGGCAGCACGCAAACCCAACAGCGACGCCGCATGCGCCATGGTGGCAACGATCGTCGACTTGCCGCAACCGCCCGAACCCGAAACGGCGCAGACGACCGGTGCCCGACGCGATGGAACCGAAGCGTCCGCCGACAGCGCAGGGGCTGACGGTGCGGGAACCGGCGACACAGACGCGGGCGATAACATCCCCGTCTCCCCCGCCGCGGTCACGTGCCGAGCCCAAGCCGGCATGGCAGGCTGCCTGGGCTGCGGTTCCGAAGCCAAAGACGCAGCGGCACACGGCTCGCCAGCCCCGGCAAAACCCTCGACCTCATCGAGCTCATCGGCCAGATTTACGCCGTGCACGTATCCCATATCTTCAGCCAGAACGTCATCGCCATACGGTACCGGCCCTCCAGCGTCATCGTATGCAAGGGGGTCCCGGGGGCGCCGACCATGCTCGGCTTCCGCTTTTCCATATTCATCAACACGCGGGCCTCTTGTAGCGCGAGGCGCCCCGGGTTCCCTATCAACAAAAGCATCGGGCTCAATCGTCCTGCGTCGATCGGAATCAACCGTTCCCTCACCCGCACGCCCGTTGCCGCACAAACTGTGCGCAGCGATGACCTCGGTCGCCCCCGCGCGAAACAGTCCTTCGATATCCGACGGGTCGAGTGTCTCGATCAACACGACGACGCGACTCACACGGCCCTCGGCCGTCAGGCGCGCAACGGTCTTCCTCACGTCTTCGGTATCGAACAGAGACGCCGCGATGATGGCGGCACCGCGGCGCGACGGAAACGCCCGCGCCATGGATACCAGCCCGTCCAGGTCGCCCACGCGAAGCACCTGCGCGCCCACATCGCGACCCTCGACTTCCAGCTGTAGCAGCCCGTAATCGCCGCACGCGCAGCACGCAAGCCAGATCGCCTTCATCACTCGTCGCCTCCGCTCTTTTTGCCGCGCGCCGTGGCGGGAATCGTCAAGCTGACCGTTCCCTTTCCCGAGGCTCCCAGCAATTCCTTGACATCTTCGGGGTCTGCCGCCAGCGTCACCCACTCGATCTTGCCTTCACGCGTGGCGCCGGCATCTTCGCTGGTATCGATCACGTACGCTCCGCACAAACGATCGGTCACGCCATCTTTTTGCACGTACACGTCCACATAGCTGCCCACGCCCGTGGCACCGCCGACCGAGTGCTCGGCATCAACCGCCACCGAAACGGCAACCTTGCCTTTAGGCACCTCGAGCTTGTGGCTCTCGGCCTTGGTGTAGACATTGCAAATCACGGCGTTTTTGGGAATGCGCGAGGTCGTCACGTCGCCGCGCACCTGACGCAGCTCGGTCGCCGCATCACGCGGCAACAGGCTCGCCAGCCATTCCTGAGTTATGACATTAGTCTCGTCGAGGGTCTCACCCACATCGATATCGCGCGCCGCGACGCACACCTCAACGCGGTCGCCGCCGTATTTTGCCAAAGTCTCGGCCTGGGCCTGCTCGGCTTGCGAGCGGATCGACGAGCCGTAGACCATGCAGAGCGCCGCGGCAAGCACACCCGCGACCAGACTGATGGCGATGCGCTTGCTCTTGTTCACGGCCGCTCCTCTCATGGCGGTGCCGGGCAAATGCCCGTACCACCATTGTCTGGGCGACCAGGGTACAAAGCGGCGCAATCGCAATCTTGGTTTTACGTGTCAAACCAATTGCTGACCAAAAGCTGACCAGCCCGTCAAGCTCGTGGCAAGGTTTTGGTCAGAACGTCGGCAAAACGCATATTTCGAGGCGCTTTGGCAGCAAAAAAGCCGCCTCCCGAACAGTTGAGAGACGGCTGTCATAGGAAAAATCAATTACAGATGGACATCGGGGTCGAGCATTTGGGCACTCACGCGCATGGATGACGCCAGGTTTTGGAACGTTTCCAGACGCAGGCTGTCGATCTGCCCGGCGTCCTCGGCCTCGCGAACGGCGCAACCCGGCTCATGGGTATGCGTGCAATCGCCAAACCGACACGCGCGTGACGCCTCGACAATCTCGGGGAAGGCGCGCGCCAAACCCCGCTCATGCCCCACGAGCGGCAGGCTGCGCAGGCCCGGGGCATCGGCGATCACGCCGGCGTCGCCCGGCAGCGCCACCATCACGCGCGCAACCGTGGTGTGGCGACCTTGGTCATCACGCTCGCGCACGCCGCCAGTGGCCAGCGCATCGTGGCCCAGCAGCGCATTGAGCAGCGTCGACTTGCCGGCGCCCGACTCGCCCAAAATCATGGCACAGCTCCCAGCCGGCACGCAGGCGCGCACCTCGTCCAAGCCGAGGCCCTCGGCAGAAGACGTCACGATCACGCGCACAACCGGACCCACCAGACGGCGCACGCGGTCCAGATCGCGCTCGAGCTCATCGGCCTCGCAGCGGTCGGCCTTGGTGAGCACCACCACCGGCTCGGCATCGCAATCGAGCGCCAGCACCAGTGAGCGCGCCACGCGATCGAGCAGCACCTCGCCGGCGCCGAGCGCCTGCACGATCAGCACGCTGTCAACGTTGGAGCAGAGCACCTGGCGCTCGCCGCGGGCACGGCCACGCCAACGCTCAAAGCTCGTACGGCGCGGCAGCACGCACTCGATGACGCCCATGTCGTGCCCGGGAGCACGGCGAACCGCCACGCGGTCGCCCACGGCGGGCAGCAAGACCTCGTCCTCGCCACGCGACTTGGCAAACCCTACGGCATGCTCGGCACGAAACGCGTCATCGGCAGTTACCACCAGCGGAAACCCGCGGTCCAGGCGCACCACGGCACCAAGCTGCATCTGCTCGGGCTCCTCGGCCTGTGCGCAAAAGTCGTCAAATGCAGCCCGCTGAGCCGCATCGACCGGCAGGCCATCGAACGCCGGAACATCCTGCAGCGCATCAAGCCCCGGCACGCTTGCCAGCAACTCCTCAGCAGATGCAGGGGCTTCGGTCGCGAGCTTCCGACGACGATCGCGCTTAGCCCGCGCCCCCGTCGTCTTTTTCTTCGCCTTAGCCTTAGCCTTAGCCACAAACGCCTCCCAGCACCAAAAATCACAACTGAGCAGGTATTTTAAATCAAAAAGAGCTGGCCGGGCAAAGCCCGACCAGCTCACACACTTTCCCTCAGCTTACGGTCCCGAGAGGCTATCCGAAGGCCCGCCCGCCGGGAGGGGTTTCTTCCGAGCGATCCCGCAGCGCGAAGCGCGAGGACCAGCGAAGAAGAAACCCCGCAGGCGGTCGGGCCGGTGGGAAGGATGGCCTTTCGACCTACTCCTTCTCCACCGCGCGCATGATCGCCTTGTAGATCTCCATCAGCGGGATGATCAGGAAGGCAAGGCCCAAGGCGGCGATAACGCCCTTAAGCTCAAGCGTCACAGGGCCAAAGAACATCTCGGCAAGCGTCGGCTGCACGGTCACGACAACCGTCAGCACCAGCGCCAGCGCGGCCGAAGCCCACAGCCACTTGTTCTGCTTCTTCATGCTAAACAGCGACGCACGACGGCTGCGCATATTGAAGCAGTGGAAGATCTCGACCATGTTGAGCGTGATGAAGGCCATCATCACGCCTTCCTCGTCGGCATTACCGGCGATCATATCGGCGATGTGGATGTAGCCCATGTCAAAGTACACGCCCACAAAGAAGCTCGCCAGCACCAGCACGGTGATGATCAGGCCCTGGACCACGCAGTCCAGGCCCATGTGACCGGCAAAGACACCGTCCTTGGCGTTGCGCGGCTTGCGCTTCATGATGTCGCCCTCGGCGTCCTCCATGCCCAGCGCGAGCGCGGGGAAGCAGTCGGTGACCAGGTTCACCCACAGCAGCTGCACCGGCTGGAAGATGGTAAAGCCGATGAGCGTGGCGATAAACACCGAGAAGACCTCGGCAAGGTTGGCCGAAAGCAGGAACTGGATGACCTTGCGGATGTTGTCGTAGATGCGACGGCCCTCTTCGCAGGCACCGATGATGGTGGCGAAGTTGTCGTCGGCAAGCACCATGTCAGCGACGTTTTTGGTGACATCGGTACCGGTGATGCCCATTCCCACACCGATGTCGGCGCGCTTGATGGACGGGGCATCGTTGACGCCGTCGCCGGTCATGGCGACGATCTGGTCGCGCGACTTCCAGGCCTCGACGATACGGGTCTTGTGCTCGGGCTGGACGCGGGCGTACACGCCGTAGTCCTCGATGTGCGCGTCGAGCTCCTCGTCGCTCATGCGGTCGAGGTCGGCACCGGTAATGGCCTGGCTGCGGTCGGCGACGATGCCCAGCTGCTTGGCGATGGCCACGGCGGTGTCGATGTGGTCGCCCGTGATCATGACGGTGCGGATACCGGCATCGTGCGCCTCGCGGATAGCATCGGCCACCTCGGGACGGACCGGGTCGATCATGCCGGACAGGCCGCAGAAGACCAGGTCATGCTCGAGCGCAGCGGGGCTGCAGTCGGCGGGAACCTCGGTGTAGGTACGGCTCGCCAGCGCCAGCACGCGCAGGGCCTCGTCGGCCATGGCCTTGTTGGCTGCCACGAGCTCGGCGCGACGCTCCTCGGTCAGGGGGACGACCTTATCGCCCTCGTAGATGTGGGTGCACAGGCCAATCACCACGTCGGGCGCGCCCTTGGTGTACTGCTCGTACTCGCCGTCCAGGGTCTCGACGACCACGGACATCATCTTACGGCCCGAGTCGAACGGGGCCTCGCCCACGCGTGGGTGCTCGGCAGTCAGGCCAGTAAGACCAGCCTTGCCGGCATCATTGACGAGTGCACACTCGGTCGGCTCGCCCACGGCCTCGCCCAGCTCCTCGTCCCACTGGGCATCGGAGCACAGCGCCATGCCGGCCAGGAACTTCTCCTTGGGCGCAGCGAGCTCGTGCTTGACGACGGTCATCTTGTTCTGGGTAAGGGTGCCGGTCTTGTCGGAGCAGATGGTCTGCGTGCAGCCGAGCGTCTCGACAGCAGAAAGCTTGCGGATAATCGCCTGGCGCTTGGCCATCTTGGTCACGCCGAGCGACAGCACGATGGTCACGACGGCGACCAGGCCCTCGGGGATGGCAGCGACGGCGAGCGAGACGGCGACCATAAAGGTGTCGAGCAGGGCAGTCGGGTCGGTAAGGACGTTGCCAACGCCGTGACGGATGATGTCAACGCCAAAGATCACGACGCAGATGACGATAACCATAATGGTAAGGATGCGGCTGAGCTCGGCGAGCTTCACCTGCAACGGCGTGAGCTCTTCCTTGGCCTCGGCCAGGGCGCCGGCGATCTTGCCCATCTCGGTGTTCATGCCGGTGCCGACCACGACGGCGCGACCGCGGCCGTACACCACGGTGGAGCCCATGTAGCACATGTTCTTGCGGTCGCCGAGCGGCACGTCATCGGTGCCCGCGGCAAGCTCGATCACGTTGGCGTGCTTCTCTACGGGCACGGACTCGCCGGTGAGTGCGGCCTCTTCGATCTTCATCGTGGCGCTCTCGAGGACGCGGCAGTCGGCCGGGACCGAGTCGCCCGCCTCGAGCATGATCACGTCACCGGGCACGAGCTCGGCGCTCGGCAGATGCACGAGCTTGCCGTCGCGCAGCACCTTGGACTGCGCCGCGCTCATCTCCTGCAGCGCAGCGAGGGCCTCCTCGCTCTTGGCTTCCTGGACCACGCCCAGCACCGAGTTGACGATAACGACGAACATGATGATGGCGACATCGGCAAAGTCCGCCTCGCCCTTGACCATGCCCGTGAGTGCGCTGATGACGGCGGCAACGATCAGCATGATGACCATAGGGTCGGCCATCTGCTCAAAGAAGCGCTTCCACAGCGGCGTCTTCTCGGCTTCCTCAAGCTTGTTAGGGCCTGTCTTGGCGAGGCGCGACGACGCCTCGTCGTTGCTCAGGCCGAGGTTCTCATCGACGCCCTGGTCGCTGAGCACCTCCGCCGCGGCGGACAGGTATTCCTTTTGCATATAGAGTCCCCTCCTGGGATTCGGGCCACTCAGCAGATTGATGCCCGATCATAATTCCCAGGAGAAGGGCAAGGGCTCATCAAGGCTGCCGTGCTGAGCGGCAGTTGATAGTGGGGCTATGGTACCCCAAAGCGACGCGTCTAGCCAAAACATTCCATCTGGAAACACGGCACAGGCGCAACGGTGCAGACCGTGTGATGCCCAAGATTGATAAAACGTTTTTTCTTCGGCGCATTGTCAAACTGAAATATCGCCCAGATAGCAGCGGTTAGAACGGTTGGTAAAGTTTTTGCATATACCGTTTTTTCGCAAAAAATGAACTTCTAATTCGGCATACGGTCGATTTTTTGGGGTATTCGGTCGGCATTTCGTTATAATCATCTCAGTTTTATTTCTTATGGTTTATCTATCAGCGCAAGACGATGTCAGATGGAGGTCTGAATGTACAAGCGCACCAAGATTGTATGCACCATGGGTCCCGCCTGCGATAGCGACGAGACCATCCGCGAGATGATCAAGGCGGGCATGAACGTCGCCCGTTTTAACTTCTCGCACGGATCCTACGACGAGCACCACGGTCGCATCGAGCGCGTCCGTCGTATTTCCAAGGAGCTCGGCATGCCCGTCGGCATCCTGCTCGACACCAAGGGCCCCGAGGTCCGCACCGGCCTTTTGGTCGATGGCAAGAAGGTTGCCGTCAAGACCGGCGACAAGATCGTCGTCACCGCTCAGCCCACGTCCGAGGATTTCCACGGCACCGCTGAGCACATCTCCCTCGACTACCTGGCTCTGCCCTCCGAGGTCGAGAAGGGCTCCCTCATCCTGATCGATGACGGCCTGGTTGCCCTCGAGGTCGAGTCCGTCGACGGCCAGGACATGACCTGCGTCGTTAAGAACGACGGCCTGATCGGCGAGCGCAAGGGCGTCAACATGCCCAACGTCAACATCTCTCTGCCCGCCATCACCGAGCGCGATCGTCAGGACATCCTCTTTGGCCTGACCGAGAACATCGACTACATCGCCGCTTCCTTCATCCGTGACGGCGAGTCCGTCCGCGGCATCCGCAAGCTTTGCCGCGAGAACGGTGGCGAGCACGTGACGATCTTCCCGAAGATCGAGTGCGCCCTGGGCGTCGAGAACTTCGACGAGATCCTCGAGGCTTCCGATGGCATCATGGTCGCCCGTGGCGACCTGGGCATCGAGATCAAGCCCGAGCTCGTTCCGCACATCCAGAAGGAGATCATCGCCAAGTGCAACGCGGCCTACAAGCCCGTTATCACCGCTACGCAGATGCTCGACTCCATGCAGCAGAACCCGCGCCCGACGCGCGCCGAGGTTGCCGACGTCGCTAACGCCATCTACGACGGCACCGACGCCGTTATGCTTTCCGGCGAGTCCGCTGCCGGTAAGTACCCGGTCGAGGCCGTCAAGATGCAGGCCAGCATTGCTCTCGAGACCGAGAAGTACCTCCCGGCTCACGCTCCGCTCGAGGTTCCGGCCGATGCTCACGGCACCCGCGTTGTCAACAACGTTGTGGGTATGTCCGCAGTGAACATGGCCACCACCGTTGGCGCCAAGTGCATCACCGTGCCGACGACCACCGGTCGTACCGCTCGCCTGATCTCGCACTTCCGTCCCAACATGCCGATCTGCGCGTTCTCCCGCCACGAGTGGGCCGTCCAGCAGATGATCATGTACTGGGGCGTTATCCCGCACCAGGCCGAGATTACCCAGGGCACCGTCAACGGCACGATCGTCAAGGCGATCGAGACCGCTAAGGAGCTCGGCTACGTCAAGACTGGCGATTTGACCGTCGCTACCGCCGGCGATCCCCGTATGAGCGTCCAGCTCGAGGACAAGGTCTCCTCGACCAACGTCGCTTACGTCGCTCAGGTGCGCTAAATCGCACTTGCAAGCAGATTTGCATTGCAAAGGGCCCGGAAGGCATTGCCTTCCGGGCCCTTTTTCTGTGCCAATGCCGGCGCACGGCAAAACACGCACTCATTTCTTTACCAAAAGCGCGAAATCCACCCTTCGAGGCCCAAAAATAAAGTCCCAAGCGCTAAAAGTGTTCGCCCGGTGGCAAACCCACACCTTAACCGACGCTGCTAAATCGTTTTAGCAAGAGTCAGATCGACCTGGTTTTCGGAAGTGCGGGGAAAAATTGCTTACCCCCGAGCACAAGCCCTTTTATTTCAACAAAACCCCTGATAAAGTTGGCTCAAATACCGCTTGTGCTTTGCCTGTTTGTCTTTTTCCCCGCACTTCCGAAACCGATAGCCTTTCTAGCCCAAACAACGCTCGAACGATCGGATTGCCATGTCATTTCTCGCTTGCGGACCCACAGCTTTTCAGTACTATCGCATCCCGCCCCAGATACTAGGACTCTATCCGGCAATCCTGCCGCCCGACCATGACCATCGCTTGGTGCATTACTCAAAACAACCAGTATTTAAAGACTTGCTCGGCACACCAGTTTGGAGATTCGTGGGCGAAAGGAAACAGCGCGCGAACGGAAAGCTATTTCATAGCCGTCTGCTAACCCAAGAGCCGCCTCCTGGGTCGTTTAGGCAGACTGAGCATGGGTTTGATGTCACGTCCCCGGAGTTCACACTGCTCAACCTTGCTACGCAGGTCTCGCGCAACCAGTTACTCATGGCTTGCTACGAGATGTGCGGCTCCTTTGCAGTGTTTAAGCCCTGCGAGCGAACGCAACAGCAACTCGATGAAGCTATTTCGCTTAAGCTCATTCCACCCAACTGCGGCTGGGAGCGTGTTGTCGACACCAAGGGCAATGGCACTAACCTGTGGAAGCGCACGCCGCTGCTTTCCGCAGCGGATATCGCCGCGTTCGCCAAGCAGGCCGCAGGCCTGCGCGGCGTTAAACAACTGCGCTGGGCGGCCGAGCACATGACGGGGCAGACCGCCTCGCCCTTTGAAGTCCAGACGTCAATTCTCATCTCGCTCCCCCGCGATGAGGGCGGTCTGGGCGTCGACATCACCAATAACGCGCGCATCCCGCTCAGCGAAGCCGCGCGTTCGCTGTATGACAAAACCTGCTGCTACGCCGATATCCTCATCGAAAGCGCCACCGACAGCATGGGCGTCATCCTTGAATGCCAAGGCCGCTCCGCCCATGACAGCGAAACCGCAAGCCTCTCCGATGCCGAGCGCGCCACCGCGCTCACCAGCATGGGCTACGATGTCATACAAATTACCTACGACCAGATCAAGGACAAGAAGAGCTTTGAAAGCATCGCCAAGCTCATCCATAAAAAGGCGGGGCTCCCCTACATCCCAAAGGCCGATCAGGAACGTACCGCCGAAGATGCCCTGCGACGGGAGCTGTTGGTCGATTGGGATGAACTGCTCACCGTTAAGGCAGCCAGCTAGCAGCTAGCGATCAGGGGGACTGCGGGAACGTCAGAAGCAGCAACGCGAGCCGCAAAGCCTGCCTCGGTTAGCTCGATGACCTCGGTAAACGTTGCATCGAAAAACTCCTCAGTTAGCAGGCGATACGGCGGATGATCGGGCTCGCCGGGGTTTTCGCGTACAATCTCGTGCATGACGCCGATGGTCTTGAGCACATATTCTTTATGGATGGGATACTGCCCAAAACGCGTCGCCGCAGTATACAGGCGATCGGTCGCACGCGGAATCGAAACAATGCCGAGCGTCTTGCCAAACCAGTCAAAGTCGCCTTGCTTTTTAATGCGGAACTCCTCACACGGCTTGCCGCCGTGCACCTCCAGGTACTGATTCACGCGTGTATTCCATACGGTATCGGCCACCAGATGCGACCAGACGCCCAGTGTTAAATCGAGCAGCGACTGCGCCACATCTTCGGACGCAAGCGAGAACTCACAGGCGCCGGGACCGGCAACCGGCTCGGCATCCTTGTAGCGCTGGGGATAGTGCACGCGGTTCAGTCGCTCGCGTTCCTCGATAATCGAGGTCGCCGCGGCCGGTGCACCGGTGGGCGAACTTTTAAGCAACGGTGCCACATAGGTATCCCAGAACTCATGCTCACGCGGCTTAGGGATGGGCTCAGGCTTGGCAAAGTGCGTAATGCGATACGGGATGGGATCGGCGATGCCAGGGACCATATAGCCCACGAAGATATCCGGAACCACGCAGCCAAACAAAAAGGCATTGCGGTCGCGCACGTTCTTGGCAAGCGCACCGGTGCGCTCCAGCAAACGCTCCGTCTGAGCGATATGAATGTTCCAGCTTGGCATAGCCACCCCCATAAAAAACCTGGATAACTATACCATCACGGCAAAGCCGCGCGGGCGGCTACGCACGCTCTACGCAGCAACTAGTCCGTAGCACCGCTTTCGGTTCCATACGACGGCGAAGGCGCCTCGACCACATGGTGATATCGATCGATATAGATGGCGCGGGCCCCCAGGCGGCGTACCAAATCTTGGTGATGTGTGCTCATCAAGACCGTCTTACCGGCAGCAACATAGGCCAGTAGGAAGTTGACCACGATGTCGCAAGAGTCCTCGTCAAGTCCGTTAGTAGGCTCGTCGAGGACCAAGATATCCGGGTTCATCGATACGACCGCAGCCAGCGCAACGCGCTTCTTTTGCCCGCCCGAGAGCTGATAGGGAGAGGCGTCGGCAAGGTCGGCAACCTGGAACAGCCCCATGGCATCGCGGACGCGGCGCTCGAGCTCGCCCGTCGGCAGCCCCATCTGCGCGGGACCAAAAGCGACCTCCTCGCCCACCGTGGCGCAAAAGAGCTGCGCGTCGGCATTCTGGAACACAAAGCCAACGCGCTGATGAAAACGCTGAGCGGCCGCGGAATCCTTTAGAAACGCCGCATCAATCACATGCCCGTCAAACAGGTATTCCCCTGCGTCCGCAAGCTCAAGGCCGTTAATAAGGCGCATAATCGTCGTCTTACCGCAGCCGTTGGGACCGAGCAGGGCAACGAGTTCGCCACGATCGACCTGCAGCGACACGCCATCGACAACCGTATGCCCCGCATAGGAAAACACCACGTCGCGAAACTCGATGAGCGGCGTGGTCTCGGCGCCAGCAGCACCGCTCGCGCCCATCGCGCCATTTGTATCGTTTGCCAAAACGTCGCCCTTCCCTATTTGCATCCCCAGCCGGAACCGACAGCGCCTACAGCACCGCGCATAACACTGCCAGCAGCACCACGCCGGCCGCGTAAACCGCATCGCGCCAGCCAAATCCGGCGTGCGCGGGTGCCGGATACGCACCGGCAAAGCCGCGGCAAAGCATAGCCTCGTCCATCGCGCGGCTGCATTCCATCGCCTTGATAAAGGTCATGCCCATGATACCCGCCAGCGAGTCGGTGCGCGAAAAACCCGCAGGCGCACGACCCACGCTGCGCAGCATGACCGATTCGCACAGATTGTGCGCCGTGCGACCCAGCACCTCGATGTGCTTGAGCGCCATATCAAACGTAAAGATAACTTCGTCGGGTAGATGCAGCATCTTGAGCGCCGCCGACATGCGGCTCCACGTGAGGGTCCACGAAACGCCCAGCACCAGCGACACATTAATAAAGGTCTTGAGCGCAATCTTGAGCATGGCGCCCGCGGCAGACGCGCCCAGCAGCAGGGCGGGCAGCGCCAGAACCACCGCGAGCCCCGTGGCGCCGAGCGCTGGTACAAAGGTTGCCCGCAGCCCGCGTATGGGGCGCACGGCAACGAGCACCAGCGCGATAGCTGCCATCAACATGAGGTACAGCGGACTCTGCGTCAGACACACGCACAGGACGCAAACGAACATCCCCACCAGGCGCACCGAAGCCGAAACGCAAGAAAGGGCGCGGTCGATCATCGACCCGCCCTCGTGTACGCCTCCACCCAGGCGAACCCGCTCAAGCAGGCTCGCCAGGTGCAGGACATTCTTTTGCATCACGCGATGCCGAGCCCCCGCGGGCTCGTATCGCTGCTCGACCGCAAGCCAGCTAGACAGCTCGGCTATTGCCATGAGCACCGCTTTCCTTGACCGTCAGCGAGACCAGACGGAATGCGATGGTGAGCACCGCCACGCCAATCACGCCCGAAAGAATATACATCGCGGCCTGGCCGGCAAAGCCAAGGCCCTGCTCCTCGGAATAGGCCTGCAGATAATCGCCCGTGGGCAGGGCATCGGCAAAGGTCGGGGTGTCGAGGCCGACCGAAGCCTGCAGGCTATCGTCGCCGGCTTCCTGGACGGCGGTCGCGGCGCCCTCGGCGTCCCACTCGCCCCAGGCGTCACCGGTGGCCAGCAGGCCAAGCGGCGTGGCAACGACAAGCACGGCGACCAGAATGAGCGTGGGAACCAGCGAGGTCTTCTTGGCAGCAGCGCCCTCGGCGTCCAACAGGCCGTCGGAAGCCTCGGGGCCGACGATAACGCTCGGCGCCGTCTTCTTAATGAAACCGTAGATGGCGGCCGTCGCCACGCCCTCAATGACACCGGCGACCAGCATATGCGGGATCAACATGGCCGGAATAGCCACAGACAACGGGAAGGGGCAGTACAGCGGAGCGCCCGAAGCATTCATGAAGAGCATCGGCTGAATACCAAACTCGATTGCCGCGCACAGGGCCGCCAGGCACAGGCCGACCCAGCCGCTTACGATGGCCGAAATTGAGGTACCCCAGCTCTTGTCGTGCAAACGGCTGTTGAGCGCACGGAACACGATGGCCGCGGCAAACGGCAGCACGAAGGCCATGTTAAAGCAGTTGGCGCCAAAGGACAGGATGCCGCCGTCGCCAAACAGCAGCGCCTGCAGCGCCAGCGCGACCGAGACAGCAATGGCCGCGGCCTCCGGGCCCAGCAGCAGCGCGATGAGCGCGCCGCCGACGGCGTGACCCGTGGTGCCGCCGGGCAGCGGCACGTTAAACATCATAAGCAAGAAGGAAAATGCGGCGCAGATGCCCAGGAAAGCCATGTGCTCGCGATCGAGCGTGGCGCGCACCTTTTTGATGCAATGGACCCAAACGGGCACCATTGCCACCGCCATGACGGCATCGGTCTGCGGGGACAGATAATTATCTGGAATGTGCATGTACGCCTCCCGGTTATCGGCGCACGAAATTGCAACGCCGCTTAAATCACCTTGTCAGTGTTACGCATTGTCAGATTCGTAACACGCCGCGGGATATCATAGCAAAACGGCGCACTGCCGACAAAGCAGCACGCCGTTATGTAATGCGCGTGTCATATATGAAGGCTCAACAGTGCCTTATATCGAGCATAGCGGTCACGTAGGACTCGGCGGCAGCCACCGCTGGCCTATACCCAGCGCAAGCCCTATCCGCGGACCTCGCCGTTTACGCCCTTGCACACCTTGGTGACGATCTTCTGGTGCGCCTTCTCAACCTCTTCGCTGGTGAGCGTGTGGTCGTCGGAGCGATACGTAAGCGCAAAGGCCATGGACTTCTTGCCCGCTCCGATGCGGATGGGATCGCGGTAGACGTCGAACAGGCGCACGCCCTCGAGCAGCTTGCCGCCGGCGCTGGTAATACGACGCTCAAGATCCTCGCAGGTCACAGCGTTGTCGACCACGATAGCAAGATCGTGCTCAACGGCAGGGTACTGCGAGAACTCGCGGTAGTTCTCCTGATTGCGGGCGCCCTTGATCAGCTTGTCCAGATCGAGCTCAAAGGCAACGACAACCTCATCGATGCCCATCGCCTCGCGCGCCTCGGGGTGAATCTCGCCGACCCAGCCCAGCACGGTGCCGCCGGACAGGACCTCGGCCGCACGACCCGGCTGCAAGAAAGCGTAGCCCTCGCCCTCGACGGGACGGAAGCGAACCTTCTCGATGCGCAGCTGGGCAAGCAGCTCCTCGACAATGCCCTTGCCAAAGAAGAAGCGCAGCTTGCGATACTTCATGTTCCAAGACTGTTCGCTCCACTGGCCCGAGAGCACGCCCGCCACGGACTTGGTCTCCTTGGGCAGGCTGGCGTTCTCGCGGCCGTGGAACAGGCTGCCGACCTCGTACAGGTGCACGTTGGGCGTGCCGTGGGCCTCGTTATAGGCCACAGACTGCAGCAGGCCCGGCAGCAGCGAGCGGCGCATCTCGGTCTGCTCGGCTACCAGCGGGTTCATGAGCACCACGGGGCAACCGCGGCCCTCGGTGGACATACCGATCTTCTCCAGGTCGCCCGGGGCGGCAAAGCCAAAGGTCGTGGTCTCGTTGAGGCCGCAGGCGCGCAGGATCTCGCCGACCTTGCGGGTGAGCTTCTGCTCGCGGGTCAGGCCGCCGATGTGGTTTTTGGCAGCCGGGATGGTCGCCGTCACGCGGCCCATGCCCCACAGGCGCAAGACTTCCTCGATCAGGTCGATCTCGCGCGGCAGGTCGGGACGGAAGCTCGGCGGGGTAACCATAAAGTCCTCGCCATCGCGCTCGACGGTGCAGCCCAGACGGGTGAGCGAACGCTCGATAAAATCGGGCTCGATGTCGGCGCCGCAGATGGCATGCACGCGGGCCAGGCGAAGCTTAATGCTGTCGACGGTCTTGGGCGCGGGGAAAACGTCGACATAGCCGGGAGCAACCTCGCCGCCGGCAATCTCCTCGATGAGCGCGCAGGTAACGTTGGCGACGTCCACGCAGCCAGTCTCGTCAACCTGGCGCTCAAAGCGAATGGAGGCGTCGGAGATCAGGGACAGGTCGCGGCTGGTGTGCGAGGTGCGACCGGCGTTGAAGCAGGCACTCTCGACCATCACATCGACGGTGTCGTCCTCGATCTCGGAATCCATGCCGCCCATAACGCCGGCCAGCGCCACGGGGCGCTCGCCGTCGGTGATGAGACCCATGCCGGCGTCGAGCACGCGCTCCTCGCCGTCGAGCGTCGTGAACTTCTCATCCTGCTGGGCGGCGCGGACCACCACGCGACGGCGGCCATCGCGCTCGGCAAAGGTGTCCAGGTCAAAGGCGTGCAGCGGCTGACCGGTGAGCATCATCACGTAGTTGGTGATGTCGACGATGTTGTTGTGCGGGCGCACGCCCAGAGCGTTAAGGCGCTTGACCATCCAGTCGGGCGAGGGGCCGACCTTCACGTTGCGCACGATGCGCGCGACGTAGCGGTCGCACAGGCCTTCGTCGGCGATCTCGACGGAAAGCTCGTCGTCGGTCGCGCGGCCGGTCTCGGCCTTGATGGCGGGCAGCTCAACGTGGAAATCGCGATCGAAGATGGCGCCGGTTTCGCGGGCCATGCCGATCATGGACAGGCAGTCGGGACGGTTGGGCGTGATCTCGCAGTCGAGCACAGTATCACTCGAGCCCACGTACTCAGCAAACGGCATGCCGCAGGGCGTGTCCTCGGGCAGGATCATGATGCCGGAGTGGTCGCCGCCCAGGCCGAGCTCGCGCGCGGAGCAGTTCATGCCCATGGACACGACGCCGCGAAGCTTGCTCTTCTTGATCTTGACGTCGCCGGGAAGCACAGCGCCAATCATGGCCGTGACGATGTGGTCGCCGGCCTCGAAGTTCTGCGCGCCACAGACGATCTGCAGCGGAGCGGGGTTGCCGTCGGCGTCGAGATTCTTGTCACCCACATCGACCGAGCACACATACATGTGGTCGCTATCGGGGTGCGGGGTCTTGGTGAGCACCTTGGCGGTCACCACGTGGTCGAAGGACTCGCCCACGGTGTCGATCGCCTCGACCTCGGTGCCGGTACGGATATATTCGTCCGAAAGGGTCTTGGGATCCTCCGGAATATCGATCATGGTCTTGAGCCAGTCGTAAGAAACGCGCATGTAGCTCTCCTAGTTCTTAATCTCCGCATAGGGAGGAAATATCAAATGAAGACGTTCGCCTTAGGGTTGTCCAGGTGCCCCAGGTTGGCGTGAAAGAGGAGCGACGCGTACTAAAGGTACGCGAGCGACGGTTTGAACGCCAAGATGGGGTGCCTGGGCAAGCCTAAAATTGGTTCAGGAAGCGCATATCGCCTGTCATCAACGTGCGCAGGTCCGGCAGGTCGTAGCGCAGGGCCGCGACGCGCTCGGCGCCAATACCAAAGGCGAAGCCGGTGTACTTCTCGGGGTCGATGCCGCAGTTAATCAGGACGTTGGGGTCGACCATGCCGCAGCCCAGAATCTCGATCCAGCCGCTGTGCTTGCAGAAGTTGCAGCCCTTGCCGCCGCACACGTGGCAGCTCACGTCTACCTCGCAGCTCGGCTCGGTGAAGGGGAAGAAGTGCGGGCGGTAACGCGTCTTGCGGTCCTCGCCAAACATGCACTTAACAAAGTAGTCGAGCGTGCCCTTAAGATCGCCAAAGGTGATGCCCTCGTCGACGACCAGGCCCTCGATCTGGTTGAACTGCGGCAGGTGGCAGGCGTCGGCCGTGTCGGGACGGTAGACGGTGCCCGGGCAGATCATGTAGATGGGCGGCTTCTGCGACTCCATGGTGTGGATCTGCACGCCCGAGGTCTGGGTGCGCAGCAGCACGTCGGACTCGCCGTGGGCGTGAGCCTCGGGGTGCGCGACGCTGCCGGGGTTGTTGTCGACCACATAGAATGTGTCGCGGGCCGAGCGGCTCGGGTGATCCATGGGGGCATTGAGCGCGGTGAAGTTGTAGTAGGAGGTGTCGACCATGGGGCCGGACTCGACGGTGTAGCCGATGCCGCAAAAGATGTCCTCGGCCTCCTCGATGATCTGCTTGATCAGGTGCTGGTGACCGATCTGCGGACGGATGCCCGGCAGCGTGATGTCGACGGCGTCGTGCTCCAGAGCGTGCTTGAGGGCGGCTGCCTTCATCTCGGTCGTGCGCTCGTCGAGCATGCCCTCGATCAGCTGGCGCATCTCGTTGGCACGCTTGCCCATCACGGGACGATCCTCGGGGGCGAGCTTGCCCATCATGCGCATCAGGCCGGTGATGCGGCCCTTGCGGCCGAGCAGCTCAACGCGCGCGGCCTCGAGCTTTGCGGCGTCGTCGGCGCCTGCGACGAGCTCCTTGGCCTCTTCCTCGAGTTTGACCAGATCATCAATCAGACTCATGTCTTCCCTTTCGTCTCTCGCGCTCCCCGCTTGCCGAGGCGGCTGCCGCCGTCTGACGTTGCGAAAACGCGGCCCGGTTCGGTAACAAAAAACCGCCCTCGGGCATGTGCATTGCCCAAGGACGGTTGAATTCCGCGGTACCACCTTGTTTGACCCGGCGGATGTCTGGCCCGCCGCGCCCACTCTGTGCCCCTTGTCGCGAGGCTCACGGCTTCCCTACTTGGGCTTCGCCGCCGCTGGCCGCGCGCCCGTTGAGGTCGCTGCTCGGGAGTGAACGCTTGGCCCTTGCCACCGTAGGAAGGCTTGCAGCCCATGACCTTCCCTCTCTTGCCGGCGACGCGGCGGGCAAAACCCTCTCCGTCAACGCATTGGGCTATAGGATAACACATTCTGCGAGCGTATCGCCGCGTTCCGTTTTGTTCACGCTGGGTACAAGGTAGGTAGCTGTGCAAACTGGCCGCGCGTCCATCCGTGGCGCTCGGCCTGCGAGATCAAGGATATGGTATGGGAAAGAAACTCGATAAGAAAGCCAAGGCCGCCGTGGCCAAGACGCCCAAAAGCATGAAGGTCGATAAGGCCGTCAAAAAATTCCGCAAGCTCGAGGGCAAGCTGTGGACCCGCGAGTACCTGCTCAAGATTGCCGAGTTTGACGGCGCGACCATTGCCCCCGCCAACGGCGCCGCAGCACGCGCCGACGCCATGGGCACCCTTGCCGGCGAGCATCACAAACTCTTGACCAGCGAGAAGTCCGTTGAACTTGTGCGCTCGTTGGCACGCGAGACTGTCGCCGGCGGCAAGATCGATGACCCGCAACTGCTCGACGAGATCCGCGTGCTCGGCCGCGACCAGCGCGAGGCCAGCGCCATCCCCACCGAGGAAGCCGAAGCCTGGACCAGGCTTACGTGCGAGGCCGATGCCGTATGGCACAAGGCCAAGACGGCCAATGACTGGGCGAGCTTTGAGCCCTATGTGGATAGAATCGTCGCCCAACTTAAGCATCAGGCCGAGCTCATGGACCCCAAGCGCGACCCATACGATGTTTGGCTCGACCAGTACGAGCGCGGCCTTTCCGCCAAGAGCTTCGATGCGTTTTGCGATGAGGTCAAGGCCACCGTCGTGCCGCTCGTGCATGCCATCGGTGAGCGCGGCCAGCAGCCCGCTGCCGACTTTTTGCACGCCCGCGTGCCCGAGGCCGCCCAGCGCGCCATGAGCTTCGACCTTATGAAGCTCGTCGGCCTTAACCTGGACGACACCACGCTTGCCTTTACCGAGCATCCGTTTAGCGAGGGCTTCTCGGTGGGCGACGCGCGCATTGCCACGCACATCTACGAGGACGACTGCATCTCCAACGTCTACAGCATCATCCACGAGGCCGGTCACACCATGTACGAGCTGGGCGTCAATCCCGCCTATGCGCGCACCTGTCTGGAGGGCGGCACCTCCATGGGCATCCACGAGAGCCAGAGCCGCTTTTTCGAAAACACCGTGGGTCGCAGCCGCGCCTTTATGGGCCCGCTGCTCGAGGTACTGCGCCGCCACGCGCCCGAGGTCTATGGCAGCGTGGACGAGGATACGCTCTACCACGCCGTGAATATCGCACAGCCGTCGCTGATCCGCACCGAGGCGGACGAGCTCACCTATCCGCTGCACGTTATGGTGCGCTACGAGATTGAGCGCATGCTGTTTGCCGGCGAGGCCACGGCCAAGGACATCCCCGCGCTTTGGAATCGCTTTATGGACGAGTACCTGGGCATTCCCGTTCCCGACGACACGCACGGCTGCCTGCAGGATACGCACTGGAGCGGTGGCTCGTTTGGCTACTTCCCCACCTATGCGCTGGGCAGCGCCTACGACGCCATGTTTGTGCCGGCCATGTGCCGCGACGGCGTCGACCTTACCGATGCCTGCGCGAGCGGTGATCTGGCGCCCGTCCGCGCCTGGCTGGGCGAGCACATTTGGCAGTGGGGCCGCGCCAAAGACGCGCCGGAGCTCATCAAGGGCGCCTGCGGCATGGCATTCGATGCTCGTTACTACTGCAGCTACCTGCAGGACAAGTTCACCACGCTCTACGAGCTGTAAAGCTTAGGCGACACGCCAACGCAAGGGGGGGCGCCGCGGAATCGATCCGCGACGCCCCCTTTGTAGTCATTGGGGACGTTCTTAAACGACTAGTCGTTTGGGACACTCTTTGCCAGCCAGAAGCACGGATGACGAAGAGTGTCCCCGATGACTAGTCGTTTAAGAACGTCCCCAACGACTAGGTTGACGCCGATGCCTTGGCAGCGTCAGCGAAAACGGCCCTAAGCGAGCAAGGTGACGTGAAATGAAAGGGCGCTGACCTTCTGGTCGCGCCCTTGAAATTGAACGTCAGATTGCCGCTTGGGGTCGTTTGCAGCGTCGAGCAGTTACGCGGTTTGGTAAAACCGCGTAACTAAAGGGCTTCGAGTGCAGCGGCGATGCGCTTCATGGCGGCGTCGGCGGCGGCTTGGTCCGGAGCCTCAGCCAGCACGCGGATCACCGACTCGGTTCCGCTCTTGCGCACGAGCACGCGGCCCTCGCCCGCCAGCGCGGCCTCGGCCTCGGCGATCGCATTCTGCACGCCCATGTTCTCAAGCGCAGCGTCCTTATCCGCCACGCGCACGGCAACCTGCGCTTGCGGCAGCAGCTTGCACGGAGCCGTGAGCTGCGAGAGTGTCTCGCGCTCGGCGCGAATCACTTCCATCACGCGCAGCGAGGTCATAATGCCGTCGCCCGTGCGCTCGATATCGCCAAAGATCGTATGACCCGTCTGCTCGCCGCCCAGGCTGTAGCCACCCTCGCGCATCTTGGCATACACGTGACGGTCGCCCACGCCGCTGGTCACGGCGCTTAGACCGGCAAGCTCCAGCGACTTGACCAGGCCAAAGTTGCTGGCAATCGTCGGAACCACGGTACCGCCCGAAAGGCGACCGTGCTTATTCAGGTACACACCGCACACGTACAGGATCTGGTCGCCGTCGACCACACGACCGCGCTCATCCACGGCCAGGCAGCGGTCGGCATCGCCGTCGTAGGCAAAGCCCACGTCCAGACCCTGCTCCACCACGTGGCGCTGCAGGCGCTCCATATGCGTGGAGCCACAGTCCACATTGATGTTAAATCCGTCGGGCGCGGCGTTGATCACGCGCACATCGGCGCCCAGCGCGTCGAACACCGGCTTGGCCACCGAGGACGCCGAGCCGTTGGCGCAGTCAATGCCGATCTTGACGCCCTGCAGCGAAAAGTTCGCGCTCGCGATGAGCGAGGCAATATAGCGGTTGCGACCCTGCATGTAGTCCACCGTTGCGCCGATGTGGTTGCCCGTGGCCAGCGGCACCTCGCTCTTGCCATCGATATAGTCCTCGATGAGCTCCAGCACGTCCTCGTCCATCTTGAAGCCGTCGCTGTTAACGAGCTTAATGCCGTTATCGCAAAACGGGTTGTGGCTCGCGCTGATCATGATGCCGCAATCGAAGCAGCCCTCCACGGTCTGATGCGCCACGCCCGGCGTTGGGATCACGTGCAGCATATATGCGTCCGCACCGCTTGCGACCAGGCCACTCACCAGCGCCGCCTCGAACATGTAGCTCGAACGACGCGTGTCCTTGCCCACGATCACGCGTGCCTTGCGCTCGCGGTTGGCGCCGTAATACCAGCCCACAAAGCGGCCGATCTTGTACGCATGCTCCACGGTCAGCCCAACGTTGGCCTCGCCGCGAAATCCGTCGGTGCCAAAGTACTTCATAAGAGGTCCTCTCTATAGACAAAGGCGCGCCGCCAAAGCAACGCGCCGCCAGCCTATTATCCTTTAAAGCAACCGCAGGGGCTACACCGTGAGGAACATCATCACGATGATCATGGCAAAGCCGATAAGGTCGGTCGGCAAAAATACCGTGCCCAGCATAACGGCGCTGGTAATGGTTGCCGAGACCGGCTCCACAGTTCCGATGAGACTCGCACGCACGGAGCCGATATCCTTGACGCCCTGCATATAGAGCATATACGCCAGGAAAGAGCCCACGATCACAAACACCGCGAGCGCTTCGACGGCAGCAGTATCGAGGGCCGGCATATGAGCCCACGGCTGCACAAAGACGCTCGAAACGACACCCGCCGTAAGCATAGCCGAACCCGTAACAATAGGGCTGCCGTATTCGGACAGAATCTTGGCGGGAATCACCGCCATACAGGCGGCGCTAACCGCACACATAAGGCCTGCGACCAGGCCAAGCGGCGAGATGCTCAGACTGGTAGGGTCGCCGCCGGTAGCGATTAAAAAGGTGCCGCCCAGGGCCAACCCAATGCCAACGGCCTCACGCACGCGAGGCATGCGATGGTCGATCACGCAGGCGTAGCCCATAATGATGACCAGCTGCAGGCACTGGAGCACCGTCGCGGTTCCGGCATTGGTCAGGCGCACGGCCGAAAGATAACAAAACTGGTTAAAGAGCAGGCCAAAAGCGGTAAAGAGCAGCAGCTGCTTGCGATCAGCGGGCGTCGTCCAAAGCTTGACCAGGCGTGCGCGGTCGCGCGTGACAACCACAGCCATAAAGAGCAGGCCGGCGAGAATCTGTCGTATGCTCATAAGCCACAGCGTATCGACATGGTAGGTATCGAACAGAAAGCTCGCGCTGGTACCCGAGAAACCCCAAAACGAACCGCCCACCAGTGTGGCTAAAACACCCGTGATCATCTTGCGCGTCTGGGCGTCGTTGAGACGGTCGCGCCAGGCACGACGGGTGTTGCGGCTGAGCTCGTCAGTTCCCTCGGGCACATCAATGTTCGATATATCGGTCATCGGCACCGAAGCCCCTGTGCCTTCGACCTGCTCGACACACTCTTTGCTCATTCCACTCCCCCGAAACAGCCTGGAAACAATTCGGCTTACCTTACCACGGCGAAGGCACCAGCCGGAGGCTTGTCCGCTTATCGGTAGGACAATTCCGCAGGCGTCTTTCCATAGCTCGATACCGCAATGGCCCTGTATTAGTCGACAGCCAAATCGCGGCAGCAGACTCTTTTGAAATGGATACGACAAAGCCCCCGAATTCCACAATGTAAGCGATTTTTAAAAATGTTCTTGCCACCGAGTTCAGGCTCCGTTATATTATCCCTTGCGCACTTGCGCACCCTTGATCGGGCGTTTAGCTCAGGGGGAGAGCGCTTCCCTGACACGGAAGAGGTCAGAAGTTCAAATCTTCTAACGCCCACCAAATGTTCGCAGCTCAGAGGCTATGTCCTCTGGGCTGTTTTGTTTTATGTCGCCAAATCCGCTGGCAGCTCCAACCGTCATCGCAACGTAACATCAATTCACCTGACGAATGGCTGCCAAACAAATTCAATACCCCAACAGCAACAATAGCCAGGCACAAAACTGCGCCGCAAGCTGCTCCAACCGCTCAACTGACCCATAAGCCGATCATCTACTTGCCGATCTATCCATCGGCATAACCAATCGGCCCGCACCGCAACTTCTCAGCAAAACGCCGCGATGCCTGCGCCCTGCGGTATCCTTGAGCCACTTGCACCTGCAGCACCAAGGAGCCGCCATGCGCACCGAGCTCGATGTCCCCTTTTCGCACAAAGAAGAAGCCAAGGCGCTGGGCGCCAAATGGGACCGGATCAAGAAAATCTGGTATGTACCCAGCGGCGTCAACCCCGAGCCCTTTGCCGAGTGGCTGCCCGGTGTTGACCGATCCGACCCCTCAGCGCCGTATATATATCTAGTACTGGGCAAGCGCGAATGCTGGAAGTGTCACAAAGAGACCTCGGTCGCGGCCTTCGGCATTCCCTATCGAACCGATAGCGACGAGTGCATCGCCATCGCGCACGCGCCCAACGAAGCCGGGCACATTGCCATCGACACGGCCAACGCCAACGCACTCGCCATCGTGCCCGCTCTCGGCTGCGTGCCGAGCGAGATCCGCGACTACCTTCATAAGCGCTGCGGCTACAAGCCCGTAGGCGCACGAGCCTCCAAAGCCCCGTCGCTCGGCAACACGTGCACCAGTTGCGACGCGCTGCAAGGCAGCCGCTATCTGTTCGAGGAGCCCTCGTCCCCGTTTGCCCTCACTGCCATCAACAAGCTGCCGGCACTGGAGTTTGTGCGCGTCGAGGTTGCCGGCGTCTTTGGCATCCCAGCCACGCGCACCGACTTTGACCAGGCGCTCTTTACCTGGGCACGCGACCATCACGCCGAGTTCCACAGGCAACTCGGTGAGGGGGTTTATTTGTAGAGATGACATCGAGGCACTGAGGAGCAGGAACTCAATCGTTAAACAAGCCCAAAACGCTACAGCCCCAGAATGTGCTCCAGGTAGCCCTTGTTGAACCAGAACGATTGCTTCGTCATCCAGCGCCCGTCGGGCAGTTCGTAAGCGTTCCTTGCGATGTCACCGATCTCTGTTCCATCGGAAAACTTGTAAGCCGCTTTTGACGTATGCGGGCGAACGTGGACAATCGGGTTATCCGCCATACCGGGCAGATTGTTGGTCACCTTGAGCTTTCCGCTCGCATCCCGATACGGATTGAGCTCAACGCCCTTGCGAATGACCTTTCGCGTCTCATCCCAGCAAGCCTTTGCGGGGCCCTCGATTTCGTTTGCCGGCATTGCCCAGAATAGGCAGCGGTCAAGGCGCCACATCCCCTCGTGGTCCTCACGGAACACGACGAAGAAGAAACGGCTGGTCTCAAGGCGTGCACGGAAGGAAGACGTTTCCCAATCCTCGTTGATTAGCTGCTTAAACTCAAACGGAGGGAAGGACATTGCCTGCTCGATGTGTCCCCTCTTATTAACGCGACAAGCGCGGACGTTAATCCCAGCCTTAACGAACTCCTCGGCAGCATTGTTTTTTATGCCGAGCATGCGATAAACGAGCGTCGTCCATTGGGCCTTGTTGCCCGTGTATTCCAGTCCGTACTGCTCCGCGATTTGACGATCGGTTTCGCCATAGTGGCGCTCGACAAGCGCAGTAACGAAGCTTTCGAAATCAATGGACTCATCGCCAGCTTGAACGATGCTCTCGCCGACGCGTGGGGCACCGAGAACATAGGTGTGAAGCACGTAGTCCATGTACGAGCGCTTGAGCGAAAAGGCACGACGCTTTGCGCGACGGCGCTCGATCTCGCCCGTATCGGTATTGAAGTACTCGTAGTACTTGGTCAACCCACATCGTGGCCTCGGTTGCACCCTTTGTGCAGGCGCCCAGGTAGGTAGTCATGCCCTCCGACAGCTCATCCGCGCGACCGTCCTGAATGTACGAAATGATCTTCTCGTAGTCGGCGCGAATGATCTTCATGTCCTCTTCGGGCAGACGAACCATGACTGCACGCTCAATGCGCTGGTCGTATTTGTCGATAGAACGATCGCGGCCGTAGTAAATCAGCAGAATATTGCTGAGCTTGGTCTTGAGATGCGAGCTTTCATAGTCGAGCGAAACAGGACGGTCATAGGGAATCATTGTCAGAACGAGACGCTCGCCGGCAGATTTACGGCCGTCTTTGAGTACGTCAAAACACGTTGCCTTGAGCTCAACGCCCGCCTCGGGAAAGTCTGGCCGATCATCGCTGTTGGCCTTGTAGCCAAAGTAACGCTCCTCGATCAGGGTTCCCATACCGCCCTTGTACTTCTTGGACCCAAAGTCCTTGGGCGCACTTTCCCCCTCCGGCGCAATGCCAAGCTCAAGAATATCGCGAAACGTCATCCCGTCGAGATTGGCAGCATACCGCTCGATGCTTGAAGGGTCAGAAAAATCAGTATCGTCAAGCATGCGCTTGAAGTCGAGATGCTTCTTGGACATGGCAAATCCTCTCGAAATAAGACATGATCTAATATGTATGCTACTGTAAATTCGGGTTATACCGTGAAGATCCCCTAGGGGATCTTCCATTTGCAACCCGATTTCTGTACCCTTGATCTTTGCATTTGCAGCGATTTGGGGGAGTGAGTATGTCAGAGGTCAAAATCGCCGAGCTTTTTGCTGGCGTCGGCGGATTCCGTTTAGGCCTCGAAGGCTACGCTGACCCTCGTTATCCAGATTTCTACATGAAGCCCGCCGGGCCCTTTCGCACCATTTGGGCCAACCAGTGGGAACCGCCCGGAACCAAGTCGCGTCAGTTTGCGGCACGTTGCTACATGGACCGCTTTGGCGAAGATTCCGTTGTCAACGAAGATATCAATAAGGTCTTAGAGCAGGCTGAAGCCGGCGAGATTGAAATTCCCCGTGTCGACATGGTCGTCGGTGGCTTTCCCTGCCAAGACTACTCTGTCGCGCGTCCTCTCAATCAGGCGCACGGCATCGAGGGCAAGAAGGGTGTCCTGTGGTGGGACATCTATCACTTCCTCGAGATGAAGAAGCCGCGCTTCGGTCTCTTTGAGAACGTTGACCGTCTGCTCAAGTCGCCCGCGTCACAGCGCGGTCGCGATTTCGCCATTATCTTGAGCTGCCTTGCCGACCTCGACTACACCGTCGAATGGCGCGTGGTCAACTCCGCGGAATACGGTTTTCCCCAGCGTCGCAAGCGCGTTTACATCTTCTGCGAGAAGAACGCCGGCAAGGTTAATCTTGTCGATCGCATGCACAATGGCGTCATGGCGAAGGCCTTTCCCGCCATCTATCCTGACGAAACGGCCGAGCTTGATGTTCTACCCGATCCTTACGAGAACTCGACTCGTTTTGGCGTTGGCCAAAAGACCTCTCAGTTCAAGAGTGCCGGCGTCATGCAGAGCTGCCACGTTCTGACCTGCGACTTCGCCGAGGACTACCACGGCGAGCGCCGCGTGCTTGGCGATGTCCTTGTCAATGAGGCGGTTGTTCCGGAGCAGTTCTACATCTCTGACGAGAAACTTCCCGACTGGCGCTACCTCAAGGGCAGCAAGCGCGAGGAACGCACCAATAAGAAAACCGGCTTTACGTATACGTATTCAGAGGGTGCCATGAGCTTCCCGGATGCTACCGACAAGCCGAGCCGCACCATCCTCACAGGAGAAGGCGGCACGGGAGCGAGCCGCTTCAAGCACGTCATCGAATGTCCCGATGGCCGTTTCCGCCGTCTTGTTCCCGACGAGCTCGATCAGCTTCAGGGATTCCCGAAAGGCTGGACCGATACGGGCATGACTGACGGCCATCGAGCCTTCTGCATGGGCAACGCACTCGTCACCGGCGTGCCCCATCGCATTGGCGAAGCTATGGTCGAAGTGTACGACCTCTAAGGCAAGCAATCCGGAGCCGGCAGTTCACGCTGCCGACTCCGTTTTTTCCATCTCACTCCCCTGTATACTGATGTAGCACGTGTTTCATCCGGACTTATTGGGCCGGATTGTTCATGGGAGGGTCTTATGGCTGCTTCGAATCCGCCTAAGGGGAGCGTTTCTTCTTCGTCCATCAAGCCAGTTACGCGCAAGGCCGTGCGTTGCCAGCGCGAGGTCGCCTGGCTTGTCACGCAGGCAGCGGGCAGGCTCGTGGCGAGCACGGAGGACGTCAATGCGCCCACGCCGAGCTTTGTGCTGGCAGCGGCGCTGGATCGAGTACGCCAGCTGGAACTCGCCGCACAAGAAGACGGCAGCCATCTTGGCTACCAGGACGTTATGGCGCCCGACCTGCAAACGTTCTGCTACATAGCCAAGTTGCCCGCCGCACCCAATGCGCTTTCGGACGCAGGCTACATGTTTACGCTTTCGGGCGCGGACCTTATCCGCGACATCTATGCATACTCCAGCGAGCTCGCCGAGCACCACGTCTTTGGCACGGCTGAAGTCAAACCGGGAAATGTCATCAAGCTGGTTCTCAGGCTGTTCCTGATAGACGGGTTCGGGGCCATGCCGGCGTAAGCCGAGTCTTTAGCATCACCGTCGACTGGGCAACAACCGCTTTACCTTAATGGACGCCAATCGAGGGTCGATTATTGGGTCGCCTCGTCCACTAACGCATCTATCCCACGCGCTCCGACAGTCGATATTTACGGTTGCGGCTTGTCGCCGACGCCGTAGGTTCAAGCTCGCCCTGTGCGATGAGCGCATTGACGCGTGCCCTAACCTGGGAGACGGTGAGTCCCGTGCATTCTGCCAGTTCACGTGTTCCCAGTTCGCCGTTGCGCTTGAGTGCCGCCACAATTAAGTCCCCGCCATGATCGATTTGCTCAACCTTCGCTCGGTAAAGGACAACCTTAAACCGGTCGAAACCCGGGCAAAACAATGGCTCGGCCAGACCTTGCGCACGCGTGGCATCGAGCATCATTGGAATGCCCGACCCGTTGCCTTCGGCAGGAGAGCCCGCACCGTCGGGCAATGGGACAAGCGACATGAGCTTCACAAGCGTCGCATTGCGACATCGGGAGCTGCCGTCAAACAGGTTCTCGCGAGTCTTTCCTCCGTATAGGCCGCCGGGGTTCGTCACCTCGATACGGTCATCAAAGACGTCAACAGCGATCGACTGCCCACAGAACCGATCTCCGTATTCTCGGTGGATTACGGCGTTGGCGATTGCCTCGCGCAGGACTTCCTCGGGAATCTCCAGCGAGTCGACACGCGAGACGCCTTGGATCGTCGAAATTCGCCGCAAATTCTTGGCGACTGCCGCGACGGCATCCGAAATCATTTCACCCAACGTCCCCTCGCAGATCGTACGGTCCATGAACCTCAACGACCCCGCCGCGCCCTTCTGCGTTCCGGCATAGACCGCCACATCGATAAAGAGCTTGGGATAGAACTGCTGAGGATAGGCACCCGCAGCCAGGAGTCCGGCCTTAGTGACATTGCCCTGGGAGTCGAGGAAATTCAGGCGCTCCAGCTTCGTTTTCTTGTCCGGCGCGCCGCGCATCGCACGAGGTGTCAGTGAGAAAGCACGCTCTATCGTGCGGTCGACCAGGGCCTCGTCAAGATCGCCTGCGACCGCGCCGGGCACTGCATCGCGATCACTGGGGCTCGCCCGTTCATACGATGACAAGGACAGGACCTCGGTCGACGAAAGCGGCACGTCTTTGTCATCGATGCGCTTGTAGCTGCCACCTTGAGCGCCCCGCTCTATGACATAGCAAGGCTTGCTCGACGGGTCGAGCTCCTCAATCGTGATGACCAGAACCACGGTGCCCTGGAGCTCCACGCGCTCAATGGTGTATTTGGGCGGATTGGCCAGTTTTCCGCGACCGCCGGCATCACCCATGCCCGCTACGAATTGGTTGAGCACCTTCTCGGTCTCAAAGTTCTCAACCGGGACAAAGCCCGCGCGCTCGCTCACGCCGAGCACGATAATTCCGCCAGTGGTATTCGCGAATGCGCTAACCGTTTCCCATACGTCGCGGGAAAGCGTCGTGGCGCTCTCCTTGACCTCAACGTTAAGATCGTCCGAGCCCATGCGCCTTAAAGACTCGAGCAGACCGGTCAGCTCGTTTTCGTTCATCTGCATGTCCTTTCGCTCGGCCCGGCGGAGAATGCCGCGAATAGATTTCCTTCGTCTCTCAGTTATCTCTCGTAATTATCTCTTGTCTCTCTGTTATCTCTCGTATTAGAGATGAGTGAAAGATGAGAGATAAGATATCTACCATCTGTTTCATTTAAACATGTTTTTGCTGGTAGAACAATCAGTATTGAGACAATACCGTGATTTCTTGTCTCTTTGCTGCTCAGTTATCTCTCATATTTATCTCTCGTCTTTCTGTTATCTCTCGTATTAGTGACGAATGAGAGATGAGAGATACGTGAGTGATGGACGCGCGTGGGTTTTTGGACGGTCGGAAAGTCCCTCAAACAAAAAACGGGGCCGGCCTTACGCCGAACCCCGTTTTCAAACGGTCAGTTAGTTACCCAACGCGCGAGCATAGCAGTCAACATTACGCCGCCGCGAACACTCCCAAGCCCGTTCCGATGATGCAGATCGCGAAGATACCAATAATAATCCAAATGGTCTTGACACCCTTTTTATAGAGGGCAACGCAAGCGAACGTTGCCAGCAAGGGCAGCAGACCGGGGAAGATCGAATCGAACAGATCCTGCAGGACAATCTCCGAACCACCCACATCAAAGGTCAAAGCTGTGGACAGCGAGACCTGTGCCGCAATCATGGCGCCGATAACGGTCATTCCGAGGACACCGGCAGCATGCGTCATGCGAGACATAAGGTTGTTCTCTTCGGACTGCTGCAGGAACTTGGTTCCCAGGTCGTATCCCAGATGGGCGGCGACGATACGCGTTGCAAGGTTAATCACGGAGTAGATGAGCGCGTACACGATGGGGCCGAGCGGGTTGCCCGTCGACGCGATGCCAATACCAATGCCGGCGGCGACCACGCGGAACGTACCCCAGTAGAACGAATCGCCGATGCCGGAAAGCGGTCCCATGAGGCCGACCTTCATGGCGTTAATCGAGGACGTGTCGAAGTTCTTATCGGCAGCCGCCTGCTCTTCCATCGAAACCGTCAGACCGGCTACAAACGGAAGCACATGAGGCGTGATGTTAAAGAACTCGGTATGGCGATCGAGTGCCGCATAGTAATCGTCGTCGTTGGGATAGATCTTTCGCAGGGGCTTCTGAATGGTGTACATGAAGCCCATTGCCATCATCTTGTCGTACGACTGCGAGCACTGGCTCGTAAACTGGCGAAGGAACATGCTCCGATACATATCGGGAGTCATAATCGCGTCCTTCTTGGCCTCTTTGAGATCGGTGTTCTGGGTAGCCATTAGAAGTCCTCCTCTTCATCCTCGGCAACCGCCTGCGGACCGGCCGAGCCCTCGCGGAAGGCCAGGAGCAGCGCGACGCAGATAGCGGCAGCGGCAACACCGACAACGTCCATCTTGAGGTAGATGACCATAATGAATCCCAAGAACAGCCAGGGAAGAAGCTTGTTGTCGCCCATGGTCCTAATAAGAAGAGCGAAGCCGATGCAGACCATGACGCCGGACGCAACGTTGAGGCCGTCCATCACAAACTGCGGAATAGCGTTAAGCGCATTGTTGATGAGGTCGGCACCAAAGAACAGCGAGCAAAACACCAGCAGTGCAGACGGAATGCCAATCGACAGCGGCACGATGGTCAGATGGTACAGATTCGCCTTGGCAAGATCGCGATTTGCCAGAGCGGTCTCAATCTTCTTGCAGGCAAAGGCACCCGGAACGGCGTAGCAGAAGTTGCGCCACACCTGAAGGAAGACGGAGACGGGAAGGGCGAGCGCGACGGCAGTTGCCGTGCCCGTACCCGTAATGACGGCAAACGCGCAGCCAAGCACGCCGGAGGCATAGACCTCGGGAGGAACCGCCGCGCCGACCATGATGGCGCCCATGAACATGGACTCCAAAGCAGCGCCGACGATAACGCCCTGCTGGACATCGCCAAGGATCAAGCCAACGAACAGGCTCGTAAACAGCGGACGACCAAGCATCGTAATGCCAAATAATTGCTCGTCCATGGACGCAATAAATGCGACCAGTGCAACTAGAAGATACTGGACAACCATTTCGATCAACCCCAGAAACAGGTCTGCAGGCGAGGCATTCTGCGCAGCTCGCCTGCAGACAACCGCAGCAATTTGAGAGGATTAGTAGTTCATCTGGTGATAGTAACGACGCGTGGTGAGCGGGTGGTTACGGACGTGCTCGAGATGGCAGCTCAGACGCTCGGTGATGGTGTAGGTGACCATCGGGGAGACGATCTTGCGGAACTCGGGGTCGCTGAACGGCAGCTCGACCTCGGCGGTGTCGAACTTGTTCACGCGGACATGGACGCCCTTCTCGTCGGCGAGCATGTGAGTGAAGTTGTCCACGCGGTCCATGAGCTTACGGGTGTCGTCCTCGCCGTAGAGCATGATGAGGCTCGTGCCCTCCTCGCACAGTTCGATGGTGCCGTGGAAGAACTCGGCGGCGTGGATAGACTTGGTCTTGATCCACTGCATCTCCTCGAGAATGCACATAGCGTAGTCGTAGGCCTCACCCCAGAGCATGCCGGAACCAATCACCATGTGGTAGTCGGTGTCCTTGAAGTCCTCGGCCATGGCGGCGCAGCGCTCGTCCTGAGCGTCCTTGGCCTTGATGAGGTACGGAGCGATGTTGCCGAACTCCTCCATGAAGGTGTCGTACTTGGGGAAGGCGCCGGCGTTCTTGAGGAAGCGGGCGACCAGCGTGATCTGGTAGGTGTAGATGGCCTCGCACAGAACGTCGTCCTCGGCGAAGCTGAAGAACTTGTAATCGGCGTACTCGGTGGCCGGGGTGTTGTCGTTGGAGACATACATCAGCGTGCGGGCGCCCTGCTCCTGGCAGAACTTGGCGGCCTCGATGATCTCGGGGGTGGTGCCGGTACGGGTGGAGAAGACGCAGACCGAGTCCTTGTTGAAGGTCTTGGGCGGGCATGCGAGGAACTCAGCGGCAATCTCGCAGTGGACGTCGACGTCGGCCGTGGTGGTCTCGACCCAATACTTCATCGGGAGCGTGTGGGCCCAGGTGCCGCCGCAGCCGATGAAGAAGATGTTGGAATAACCCTGCTCGCAGACCTTGTCCACGGCAGCCTCAATCTGAGGACGGAGAGCGAGGGCATCGCTCACAACCTTCTCGTAACGAGGCTCATCGAAATTGAACATCCCTTACTCCTAACTCACTTGGATGAACCCTTCATTCATCCCATGACGTTATAATACTTTATATAACTAACTATGCAAGAACTATTTCAGATTTTTTTGATTTTTCTTTAATAAAAAGCCCGCCGTTCAAATGATCGGCGGGCTTAAGAAAGGAGGACCTGGTTAATAAATGCCAGACAATGGCATGTTTCCAGCTAGAAAACGTCCTTGGCAAATACCTTTGAGTCATTGGGGACCTGACGGATTTCGATAACCACGCCATCGTTCACAAGCTCTTGGATATGCTCGGCATCGGTTTCGGTCGCAAAGATCGCGGGGGTCGGATGAAGCGTGGTCTCGGGAGACTTTCGGGTTCCACCCAGATTGATCTCTTTGATGTCTTTGCAACCCTTAGCGAGACGATAGGCATCTTCAATCGTCTCAACAATGATAAACAGCGAGTACTTGTCGGTAACGCCGCTGTTGAGCGCCTCGATGGCCGCGTTTACGTCTTTTATGACGAGCTTCACGCCGTTGGGACGAGCTAGCCTCAAAGCGGCTTTTCTCATGTCGTCTTTTGCCACGGCATCGCTGGCACACAGGATGCAATCAACATCCAGCGCATGCGTCCAAGACATGGCGACCTGGCCGTGAATCAATCGGTAATCGACCCTCGTAAGCTTAATCATCAAAAACATCTCCACACGTAATAAAGGTAATGACAGGGTTGAATTATTCGTTGAAGCTTGAGCTAGAACTCTTCTTCTTCGACATCGGAGAGCATATCCGCCGCCTCACAAAGCTGGATAAACGAACGTGATCCCTCGACCGCGGCTTTGGCCTTGTCCGCATCCAGGGAGTCCAGCTGTGTAACCATTTCCACCAGCAGCGGCAAGTTCATTCCGGTGATCAACGTAAACGATCCGGTGGCCTGCCTCTGGATGAATTCGTTGTTTACAGAGCCGCCAAAGATGTCAGTCACGACAAACCAAGAGTCGGCAGGGTCCCTCGTCTCCATCCAAGCATCGATAAGCGCTGCGACATCCCTCGTGTCGTCATCGATATAGGCGCACAGGCACTCGATTCGGTCGTTAGTGCCCATCAGAATCTCCAGAGAGCTTTTCATGCCTTGGGCGAGATAACCATGACTCGCTAGCAATATCTTATTCATAGTTCTCCAATACCAATAGGACGTACTATATTGTCATAACAAAGTATATTAGCAATCTACCCTACGCGGTGTGTCTATTTTCCAAATCCGCGAACGGTAGCAATTGGTCGGTAAATCGACCAATCTATCTCTAATTTACAAGTAGAACTTCAGTCGCTCGGTGCAGTACACCTGACGGGAGATGAAAAGCGGCTCGCCGCTTGGAGCATAACGTCTATCGACAAACAGAAGCAGCGGAGAGTCCAGCTCCACGTTAAGGTATGCCGCCTCGAGCTCGCTCGCATAGCAGACCTCGAGCGTACGCGTGTTGGGGCCCATCTTGATCCCCTGGCGATCGAGTACCGCCATCAGCGAATCCTCGAGGGACTCATGCTCCAAAAAAGAAAGCGCAGCGGAATAGCTATTGGTTTCCAGCATCGTGGGCTTGTCATCCACAAGGCGCAGACGACGACTACGCAATACCTTTTGGGTATCGTCTACGCCCAGGAACTTCGCGTCTCGCAGGCTTGGGAAGTCCCAACCCATTGCGAGAACCCTGGTAGACGCCTGTTTTCCCGCAAGCTGGCACGAATGGGTAAAGCTCTCACGGTCGTCCGCGGCATACATCTGTGTGTCCGACGAAACGAACGTGCCCTTGCCGCGGGCCCTCTCAACAAGCCCAGCATCTTCCATTTCTTTAATTGCGGAGCGAACCGTTATTCGGCTCACGCCAAATTGCTCGATGAGCTCCGCCTCGGTCGGAAGCTTATCTCCCGGGCGGTACGTGCCGTTGGCGATCGAATCAGAGAGCGCACGGACAATCTGTTTGTACAGGGGGATAACGCTATTTGCTTCAACCATATCAACCATACCTTTGCAAGGAATCAGCAGCTTATAGATAGATGACTTATATTGTATTAGAACTTTTTAGGAGTCCATATATTTCCTAAATGATTCGGTAAACGGGGTGTTATTTCACTTTAGTGGGGTGCAGCGGCTACCCGCGGCATTCGTTATCAACCTAGCTAGGCTAGGCCACCCACATCGTCTTCAGTTCGCCGCAGAGCCGCGGCCCCATATGGGTATACTCTCGAGGATTCGACTCGATTCGCCCCCGCCGGGGCGTCAAAGGAGACTGCATATGCCCACTACCTCAACCGACCCGCGCGCCGCTGCCGCCGCGCTGCTGGTGCCTGGCACCACCTGCCATGGCTTTGCCGTCGAGCGCTGCGAGACCGTGCCCGAGCTCGACTCGGACGCCTACGTGCTGCGCCACACCGCATCGGGCGCTCGCCTGCTGTACCTGGCATGCGACGATGAGAACAAGGCCTTTGCCATTGGCTTTAAGACGCCGCCGGCCGATTCCACCGGAGTGTTCCATATTCTTGAGCACTCGGTGCTGTGCGGATCGGCCAAGTTCCCCGTCAAGGAGCCGTTTGTCGACCTGATCAAGAGCTCCATGCAGACGTTCCTCAACGCCATGACCTACCCCGACAAAACCATCTACCCCGTTGCCACCACCAACGAGCAGGATCTATACAACCTGATGGACGTGTACCTGGACGCCGTGTTCAACCCGGCCATCTACACCAAGCCGACCATTTTTGAGCAGGAGGGCTGGCACTACGAGCTGGACCTGCCGGAGGGCGCCGAGGGCGAGAGCGACGCCAGCTCCGCGAGCCTGTGCGAGGGCACGCTGCGCTATAACGGCGTGGTGTTCAACGAGATGAAGGGCGCGCTGTCCGACCCCATGAGCGTGCTGGACGATGCCGTCAACGCCGCGCTCTATCCCGACACCGCCTATGCGCACGAGAGCGGCGGCGACCCGCGCGCGATTCCCACGCTCACCTACGAGCAGTTCCTGGACACGCACGCGCGCCACTACAATCCTTCCAACTCTTATATAACGCTCTACGGCGACCTGGACGTGGACCGCGCGCTGGCCTTTTTGGACGAGCGCTATCTGTCGCAGCCGAGTGCCGCGAGCCGCCGCATGGACGCTACCGTTGCCGCCGGCGAGGACCCGTCCGCGCTGGCGCCCAATCCGCTGGACGTGCAGGAGCCTGTGACCTGCGAGTATAAGCGCGTCGAGATGGCCACCACGCCCGAGAACGCCCTGGTGGGCCTGGGCCTGGTGCTGGGCAGCGCGCTCGACCGCAAGCGCACGATCGCCGCGGACATCCTGTTCGAGGCACTGCTGGGCTCCAACGAAGCGCCAGTTAAGAAGGCCATTCTGGCCGCCGGCCTGGGCGGAAACGTGGTGAGCTACACCGCGGCCGAGAGCCTGCAGCCCTACGAGCTCATCATGTTGCAAAACGCACAGCCCGGCGTGGCGCGCGAGCTGCGTCGTGTGTTCCAGGACGCCTGCCGCGACCTGTGCGAACACGGCGTTCCGCGCGAGCGCCTGGAGGCCATCATCAGCAGCAACGAGTACGACCTGCGTCAGCGCGACTACGGTATCGCCGACGGCGTGGCCATTGCGTGCGACGCGTTGAGCACGTGGCTCTACGATGATGACGCTGCGACGCTGGCGCTCAAGTACGGCCCGGTGTACGAGGAGCTGCGCGGCGAGCTGAACGGCACTTACTTTGAGGACCTGTTGCGCGAGCTCGTGCTGGAAAACGATCACATGGCGCTGGTCGAGCTGGTTCCGGTGGACGCCGCCGAGGGCGCGGAGGGCGCCGAAGCTGCCGAGCTGGCTGCCAAGCGCGACGCCATGACCGATGCCGAGCT
>UQRX01000003.1:0-82571 GCA_900543595.1 uncultured Collinsella sp.
GCTGTGTGTGCTGACCATCGTGGGCTCCCCGGTGTGGGTGCCGCTGCTCGCCGCCTTCGCCGCCGTGGCCGTCACGGTCTATATCTGCATCTGGGTGCTGGCGCTCTGCGTGTGGATCGTCGCGGCGGCACTCGGGGGCGTGGGCGTAGTTGAGCTCCTGCTTGCCGTAAGCGGCGTCACCATCGGCCACTTCCCGTACGCCCTCGCCTCGGCGGGCGTGGGGCTCGGCCTCGTCGGCGTGGCGCTCTTCGTTGGTGCTGGCGCTTGGGCCGCCTCAAAACAAATTGCGCGCCTCTCGGCGCTCTGGGCGAGGAAGGCCGCCTCGCCCTTCTGGAAGGGTAAGGGCGAGAAGGGCGGCGCTGCCGCGCATCTCGCGGCGTAGAAAGGAGTGAGTACCATGACCAGCGCGAAGAAGATCTACCTCGCCGTGGCGGGCGGGCTCGTTGCCGCGGGTGTTGTCCTCGCGGGCATTGGCTTTATCGCTTCGGGTTTCGACCCGGCCGTGTTCACAACCCAAATCGACACGCGCGACAGCACCATCGTGCTCGGCGGCGTCGAGGTGGACGACCCGACGGGCCTCCCCCTCATCGAGCAGCTCGCCGGAATCGGCGAGGTCGACACCTCCGGCATCACCGCGTCCGAGTCCCCTGCTGCCCCGGAGGCGCCCACCGCTCCCTAAGCATAGCGTGCCCGGACGCCCCGTCCGTCGGGCTGTGCAAGCCTGTGGAACCCGGACCTCAACCCCAACCCAACCGGCCTCGAGCCTGCGTCGATTCGCTCCCCGTCCCGCGCGGGGGCCCATGACGCATACCCAAAATCCATCCGAGGAGAAAGGAACGCAATGACGACAGCCATGCCCCTCCGCCTTCACGGGGTCACGAAGGCGTACCGCGGGAGGACCGTCCTCGGCCCCATCGACCTCGCCCTCGAGGCGGGGCGCGTCTACGGGCTCATCGGCGAAAACGGCGCCGGGAAGTCAACGCTCATCTGTATCGTCACTGGCACCGCCAGCCCCAGCTCGGGCTCGGTTGAGCTGTTCGGCGAGCGCGGCGGGCGCGGGCTTGCCGCCGCCCGGAGGCGTATGGGCTACATGCCCGACGCGAGCTCGGCCTACCCGGGGCTCTCTGCGCGGGAGAATGGATTTGCAACGGTTGCTTAAACATTTTTTACAGGGACAGCCCTGCGTTCCTGAACTCAACTGGGCTCATGTAGACCAGTGTCGAAGGGGCAGTCGCCCCAGTCCGCGTACCAGACCTGTGTGCCGCCGAGGGAATACTTCCTCCAGTAGGGCCAGTGCGGGACGTCCATCCTCTCTTCCTTTCGGGGCGTCAGGCGCCGGGCCCAAGGCCGCACCTGCGCCCCAGCTCCGCCACGAGGGCGTCGTTGTCTCTGACCGAGACGATGGCGTCGCCGTCGTAGGGCGCCTCGATGTAGACGCGGTCGAGCGAGTTGGCCGTCCCCGCCCAGAGCGTCCTGGTGCGCCGGACGCCCCGCACGTGGGCGTAGGGTATCACCGAACGCGTCCCAGCGTACACGACGACGAGGCGGTCGCCGTAGAGCTCGAGGCGATTGCTGCGGACGGGAAGGGCAGCCAGGGCCACGAGGGCCGGGATGGGCAGCAGCGCGAGCCAGCCCCATAGGAGCGCGGGACTCGAGCTCAGGAAACACGCGATACACGCCGCGGATAAACCGCCCGCCACAATCACCATGGCCGCTATGAACCACGGGTCTGTCCTGCCGGGGAACACCCGCTCCGGCCGCTCGCCCTTCTCACCCATTACGGCCCTTCCGTCTCTTGCACCCCTCCCGGAACTGTCCGCATCAGTATAGCCAATGCTTTTTCTGATTTGTTGAGAAGCCGGCATTTGGGGGCATTTTGGATAGCGAACAGTTCAAACAAGAAGCTGAGAAAATAGAACAAAGCCTGAGTGCCTTGAGAGTCGCCGAGCGCAATGCAGTGATTCCCTTTATGAACGGCGACTTTACCCAATGGGATCTATATCTGGCATCCTCCTCTGAGTATGCGATGAGACTGATAGACGGATTCATCTCCATGCTCGAGTCGAGGAATCTTGTTTGCGTTGCCCAGCTTCTCCGCGCACAGGTTGGAGTCTGCCTGCGGACATTCGCGTTATTCGCCGCCGAAGACCGGGATGACTTTCTCCCAAAAGGCTGCCAAGTACCATGGCGTGAGCGTTGGGGTAGTCATCATTCAGCGTGGATACATCCGGATGCGCATAGATCCAGACGATTCCAACGTTCTCGTATTTCCCGTGCAGGCAATCGAAGAGGGCAAGCGACACCATACAGTTGCCGCCGACGGTCACGACTCTGTCGGGGTTTTCTGCCGTAAGCTTCCTCTGCGCATCCTGAATCCCCGCCAGGATTTCGTCCTCGGCATAGATGCGAACTGCCTCCCATTTCTCATGTCCAAGTTTTGGGACGCGTTTCACAATGCCGAGTGGGGCCCCTGGACAGTCGGATCACGTGGTGGCCCCCTTTGAGAGGGTCACGAGCATCACGGTTCCGTTCTCGGAACTTGCTTCGACCTCTACCGTGCCACCGTGAAGAGCTGCAATCTCCCAAACGAGCGCTAGTCCGAGTCCTGCGCCGCCGTATGCCCTGCTGCGGGATTTGTCTAGACGAAAGAACGGCTGGAAGATGCTCTCTCGGTACTGTTTGGGTATTCCCGGGCCCTGGTCCTCGACTCGCAGGAACACGTGGCTGTCGTTGTCGCAGATGGAGACGTTGACAGTCGAGCCGGGGCGGCTGTAATGGATGGCGTTTTCGACCAGGTTAAACACCAGCCGATAGAGGAGCGTGTCGCTCCCGATTACTAAAGCGTCTCCAGCACAATTGAGGGCTATGCCCTTATTCTCGGCAAGTGGCGCAAGGTCGGTGAGGACCTCTTCGGACAAGGGACCAAGTTCCACATCGTCCTCGCAAGGAACGCTGCGGAGCTCACTCATCTCGAGCAATACCTTGGCCATTCGAGACATGCGCTCGGTTTGTTCTTGTAGCAGGCCGAGCAGCTCGGCTGTTTCGGGTTGCAAACCGGAGTGCTCGGAGATGAATAGTTCAATCTGTGCTTGCATAAGGGCGAGCGGGGTGCGCAGCTCGTGTGCGGCGTTGCCGGTAAACTGACGCTGTGCAGAGAATCCTTCGCCAAGACGAGTGATCATGTCGTTGAAAGAGGCGCTGCATCGTTGTAGCTCGGTGGGCACATCTTCACTGAGTCTGATTTCGCTTAGGTTGTCAGGCTGCACACGCTCAACTTGGGCTGCAAAAGCCCGTAGCGGTTTGAGCGCACGGCCGCTCACAAAGTATGCCAGCACGCCGCCAAGGAGTGTGACTCCAGCCGTGATGCACCAGGTTGTCGTGCCAAAAGACTCCTGTGCGTCGTTTACGACGATCGTGACCTCGTCATCGAGGGCTGCTTTTGTTGGGTCAAACGCCTGGGGCGAATCCGCGCCGGCAGCGTTAAAGGCCGAGATGTCGCTGCCGATGGCATCCATGTAGCGCATGCCCGTATAGCCGACCAGGCAGTTCGTCAGCACGCATGCCGCACACGTGAGCAGTGCCGTCATAATTGTTATGCGCCATTGCAGCGAAAGCCTTTTCATTCGCTATCCTCCATAACGTAGCCCTCTCCAATCCGATTGCGAATCGGGTCGTATCCCAAAGCGCTGCGCAACTTTTTTCGGAGCGACGAGATGTGAACGCGGGTTGCGTTGCTAAAGCTGTTCACGGTGCTATCCCAAACGTGCTCGATAAGCTCCTCTTGACTTACCGGACGCCCCTGATTAAGCATCAGGTATTCCAGGATTCCCGTTTCCTTGCGCGTAAGAGATAAAGCCTCGCTGTCCACGGAAGCGATGCGCGCCTTGGTGTCAAAGCGGAGCTCTCCGCAGGTTAAAATTATGTCGCTTTGTGTAAAGCGTCTGAGGGTAAGGCTGCGAATCCTTGCCGCAAGCTCGTCCAGATGAAACGGCTTGGTGAGGTAATCGTTGGCGCCGGCATCGAGTCCGGCGACTTTATCGGATACTTCGCCACGTGCGGACAGAATCAGTACCTTAGTCTCGCAGTCAGTTTTCCTAAGTTCCCTGAGTACGGTCATGCCATCGATGCGGGGAAGGTTGAGGTCGAGTACCACGAGGTCGAAGGCCTCAACGTCCAGTAGGTCGAGCGCCTCCTGTCCGTCGTGACAGCAGTCGACGCTGTATGCCAAGTTTCGCAAGCTGCGCGCGATTGCGTCACACAGCGCCCGCTCGTCTTCGACGATCAAAATTCGCATAACAGTCTCCTTGCACATTCCAAATCGCGCTTAACACGGATTTTATAGTCGATATGGTCCAATGGTCGCGTAACGAAAGGAGTGGTCAGGTTGTTCAAAGCGGTAAAACCCGTGGTACAGGTCGCTTTGTTGATCGTCGGAATTGCCATGGTGTGCTTTGGCGTTATGCGTGGCGAGGCGGATGCCGTGCTGGCCAAAGCGATTAGGCTGTGCTTGGAGTGTATCGGAATTGGATAAAAGAGAAAACACTGCATCGCATGTTTTGGCCCGATTTCGCGGATTCATTCAGGCGGCGGCGACGCTTGCGACCAATATTCATCTGCCCAATTTTGCCAAGGGAGGCATTTACCAAGGGGCGGGCAAGGCCGTCTGTGTGCCTGGACTCAACTGCTACTCGTGTCCGGCGGCTTCGGGTGCGTGTCCCATCGGCTCGTTTCAGTCGGTGGTGGGCTCGTCTAAGTTTAGCTTTTCGTATTACGTCACCGGAACGCTCATTCTGATCGGCGTACTGTTGGGGCGTTTTGTATGCGGCTTTTTGTGCCCGTTTGGATGGCTGCAGGAACTTCTACACAAGATTCCCGGCAAAAAGCTTTCGACAAAAAAGCTCAAGGCGCTTACGTATATCAAATACGTTGTGCTGCTGTTTGCTGTGGTATTGCTGCCTGTGCTGGTGGTCAACGACCTGGGGATGGGGGATCCATTCTTTTGCAAGTACGTCTGTCCGCAGGGCGTGCTCGAGGGTGCCATTCCGCTGGCGGCTGCCAACGCCGGCATTCGATCTGCGCTGGGGCAGCTCTTTACTTGGAAACTTGCCGTTCTCATTGCCGTGGTAGTGCTGAGCGTTTTGTTCTACCGCCCCTTCTGCAAATGGATTTGTCCACTCGGCGCATTCTATGCGCTCATGAATAGGGTGTCCCTACTGGGGATTCGGGTTGACGCATGCAAATGTGTCTCGTGCGGCAAGTGCTCAAAGGTTTGTCAGATGGACGTTGATGTGGTCCGCGCGCCCAATCATGCCGAATGTATCCGGTGCGGAAAGTGCATCGGGGCCTGTCCTGTCGACGCCATCAGCTATCGCTATGGCCTGGATGTGTCGGCGGAAAAGCTCCCCTTGACCGCCGATAAAAAGTAAACAAGCTTCGACAAAACGGAGGAATGACCATGAAGCTTTCTAAGATTGCGGCCCTGTTTATGGTGCCGGTATTGGCCTTGTGCCTTGTGGCATGTTCGGCGCCCGGTGGCAATGCGAGCGAATCTGCGAGCTCCGATCCTAAGATCGCAGAACTCACTGCGCAGAAGCCGGCCAATGCCGACGAGGCCGCCGAGCTGTATGCGAAGCTCATGCAGAAGGAGAACGAGATCTTTTCGAGTGATAACGCGCTGTGGGAAAAGGTATTCAATGCGGCAAATAAAGACTCGGCAATGATTGAGGATGGCAGCAATTACGGCGATTTTCTGCTCAAGACCATCGACGGCGCCAAGGATGAGTTCACGGCGGATGAGCTTAAGACACTCAAGGCCGGTGCACAGCAGATCAAGGAGATCGAGGACAAGCTCGAGAGCCTGGAGAAGGAGTTCCCCGGCTGTGGAAGCACGCCGAGTGCAGGCGAGAGCGTCGACGCTTCGACCGCTGGCATGACGGCTGGTGCCAATGCTTCGAGCGAGGCGACGAAGTTCCCCAGCTTTACGGGCAAAGACCTGGATGGCAACGACGTGAACAGCGACGAGCTGTTCTCTAAGAACAAAGTCACCGTCATGAACTTCTGGTTCACTACTTGCAAGCCGTGCGTGGGCGAGCTGGGCGATCTTGAGAAACTGAATCAGGAGCTTGCCGAGAAGGGCGGCCAGGTCGTGGGCGTCAATTCCTTTACGCTCGATGGCAACAAGGGCGAGATTGCAGATGCCAAGGACGTGCTGAGCAAGAAGGGCGTGACATATAAGAACATCTGGTTCAAGTCGGATAGCGAGGCCGGTAAGTTTACGTCAAATTTGTTCTCGTTCCCGACAACGTATGTCATCGATCAGAATGGCAACATCGTAGGGGAGCCCATCGTGGGAGCCATCAGCTCCGCCGAGCAGCGCGCAGCACTCGACAAGCTTATTGACCAGGCGATTGCGAATAGCGGGCAATAAACAAGCTGAACTATGTATATTGAGGAGGTCTCGGGATTCCCGGGGCCTCTTTGATTTCGATTCTTCGAGATCAAATCTGCTCTTGTTATGTTCTCGTTTCCAAGAAATGGGAGGCAGCTCATTTATATGCCGCCGTCCCTTTTCACCTGCATCTTTCCTGCTAGATTAAACCTAATGGGGAAAGGAGCCACAAATGGACGGGATGCAAGATATCGTAAAGAAGTTTCCGTTTTGGGAGCATTTGTCTGACGACGAACGCGCTCTTGTTTTAGGGCAATCCGCCTTGCGCACCTTTGATGCCGGACAGCTTATTGGCGGCAGCGACAGCTCTTGCACGGGCGTCTTCCTCATTGTCCACGGCGATATCCGCGTCAGCCTTCTTTCCGAGGAGGGCAAGGAGGTTACGCTGTTTCGGCTCGGTGAGGGAGAATGCTGCGTCACCACCGCGTCGTGCGTTATTCGGCAAATCTCATTCGACACGCTCGTAACTGCGACACGAGAATCCACGCTCCTCGTTGTTCCTATTGGTGTTTGCGAGCATCTTGCCAACGTTAATATCCACGTCAAGGTTTTCATGCTCGAAGTAGAGGCGCAGCGCTACTCCCAGGTGGTTCGCGTGCTGCAGCAGATGCTCTTCAGGCGCCTTGACCAGCGCGTTGCCGACTATCTGGTTGAGCGATGCCGGGCAGCGGAGTCGATGGAGCTCCGGATCACTCAAGACGAATTGGCGCGTGATATCAATTCTGCTCGCGAGGCGGTGACACGCGTGTTGCGTCGTCTTGCCGATGAGGGCCTTATCGAGGTGAAGCGCGGGCGCATCCTTGTTCTGGATGTCGACGGTTTGGCGCGCCTGCCGTAGCGATGACTTTGCTGTGGTGCCTATCCGCCCGCTGCTCGCTGCTTGCTCTCAAGAAAACCACCCGTATGGTGACTTGGTCACGGAACCGGCCTATGTCTTCCGGACATACTGGCATCAAGCGATAGGACAAGCGAGCAAAGGAGCTCATCATGGGATTGTTTGATTTATTTGCTGGGGTGGATATCAACAAAGGTGTTGAGGAGTGCCAGGCGACCGAAGGCGCGGTATTGATTGATGTACGCGGCGCCGATGAGTATCGGCAGGGGCATATCCCCGGGGCCGTCAACATTCCCCTCGATAGCATCGACCGCGTGCTTGCCGAATATCCAAAGAAGGACGCCCCGCTGTTTGTACATTGCTTGAGTGGTGCTCGTAGCGGTCGTGCCACGAGTTTTCTCCAGCGTGCAGGCTACAGCAACGTGAAGAACATTGGCGGAATCAATAGCTACGGTGGAAAGGTGGTGCGTTAACCATGAAGGTGGTTATCGTGGGAGGCGTTGCCGGCGGCGCATCGGCCGCGGCGCGCTTGCGCAGGCTTGACGAGCAGGCGGAGATTGTTGTTTTCGAGCGCACGGGCTATGTGTCCTATGCCAATTGCGGATTGCCATACTTTATTGGCGGCGTGATTGAGGAGGAGTCTGCGCTCACGCTGCAATCGCCCGAGGGATTTTGGAATCGATTCCGCATTGCCGTGAAGACGAGTCATGAGGTGATCGCCATTCACCCCGATGTGCATGCGGTTGACGTCCGCAACCTGCTCACCGGCGAAGAATTTGTCGAGACATATGACAAGCTGATTCTTTCGCCTGGCGCGCACCCGATTCGCCCTGAGCTTCCGGGGATCGATTCGGATAAGATCTTCAGCTTGCGAACGGTCGAGGACACGCTGCATATCCATGACTACGTACAAGAGCATAGGCCGAAGAGCGCTGTGGTGATCGGCGGCGGTTTTATCGGCATCGAGACTGCCGAGAACCTGCGCGACCTGGGCCTTACGGTGACGCTTCTGCAGCGCCCTCGTCAACTAATGAACAACATGGATTACGATATGGCAACGCTGCTTCACACGGAAGTGCGCGAGCATGGCATTGACCTGCGACTTCGTGCCGACGTGACGGGTTTTGAAGAGGTCGATGGCCGTGTGGTCACTCATGTGGCGGGCGAAGATTCTATCGTGGCCGATATGGTGCTGCTCGCTATCGGCGTTGTCCCCGAGAGCCATTTGGCAAAGGAAGCTGGCATCGAGCTGGGCATCAAGGGCTCCATTGTGGTGAACGATCGCATGGAGACATCTGCTCTCGACGTATATGCCGTGGGCGATGCCGTGCAGGTCAAGCATCAGGTGACGGGCGAGGACGCAGTGATTTCCCTTGCGGGCCCCGCCAATAAACAGGGGCGTATCGTCGCCGATGTGATCTGTGGCCTAGACAGTCACTATCAGGGCTCGTTGGGCTCTTCGGTGATCAAGGTGTTCGACTTGACAGCTGCGAGCACGGGAATTTCTGTGAAAGCAGCGTGTGCGGCAGGTATTGATTGCGAGAGCGTTGTGCTGTCGCCCGGATCGCATGCGGGCTATTATCCCGGAGCGACGCCCATGACCATGAAAGTCGTGTTTGAGAGGGAAACCTTGCGTCTGCTGGGTGCGCAGATTGTGGGCGTCGATGGCGTCGATAAACGCATCGACGTGCTGGCGACGGCAATCCAGGCCGGTATTCGGGCCGATAAGCTCAAGGATTTGGATTTGGCTTATGCGCCGCCATATTCTTCGGCAAAAGACCCGGTAAACATGGCTGGTTTTATGATCGAGAACGTTGACTCGGGCATCCTCAAGCAGTGGCATTGGGAACAGGAGCCTGATCTGCCGCGCGACGGAAGCGTGCAGCTGCTCGATGTTCGCACGGTTGGCGAGTATGGTCGCGGTCATATCGACGGCTTTATGAACATCCCTATTGATGACTTGCGCGCTCGCTTGGGGGAGCTTGACGTGGCAAAGCCTGTTTATGTTATTTGCCAAAGTGGTCTTCGCAGCTACATCGCTTGTCGCATTCTCGCTCAGCACGGTTTTGACTGCTATAACTTCTCGGGCGGTTATCGTTTCTTTGCTGCTGTGACCAAAGACCGTTGCGGTAGCGATAACGTGATGCCGTGTGGATTGGAGAAGTAGGGCCTTTTTGGGCAACTTTGAACGAGGGCTGCCGTGAACGAGTGGCGGCTTGGCCGGAAATGAGCGCTTTGCCGCCACTCGTTGGGGTCTGGAGCTGACGTGAGACCGTTGCCGAAGTCCCGTTTGGAGCCGTTGCGGGACCGGCTTCGCAGCATCGTTGGTACGACCGTAGAGCCGGCTCCTACTCAGGGTCGGCACCAACGCGGGACCCGGAGCCAATGCAGCACCACAAGTGATCCAATCCTCCAGCTCACTGCCAATTCTCCTGCTAGCGTGTATGACAAAGGTGAGATGGGGTAGGAAAAACGCATTACACGCGAGTGATGGGGAAAGGCCGACGTGCCCGTCCCTGTGCGGGGAGGAAGCCCATCGATGCTGGAGCTCAAAGGTATTTGCAAAAGGTACGTTACCCAGTCGTTTACGCAGGTGGCGCTCGACAGCGTAAGCCTGGCTTTTCGCGATAACGAGTTCGTGGCCATTCTGGGTCCCTCGGGCTCGGGCAAAACTACGATGCTCAACGTTATCGGCGGGCTCGATCATTTCGATTCCGGCGACCTGTTGATCGACGGTATTTCGACCAAGGACTTCCGTGACCGCGATTGGGACGCCTATCGTAACAATCGTATCGGCTTTGTGTTCCAGAGCTATAACCTTATCCCACATCAGACCATCTTGGAAAACGTGGAGTTGGCGCTTACGCTCACGGGCGTGGGGCATGCCGAGCGCCGCCAGCGTGCGCGCGAGGCGTTGGAGAAAGTCGGCCTGGGCGAGCATGTTAACAAGCGCCCGAGCCAGCTTTCGGGCGGACAGATGCAGCGCGTGGCCATCGCCCGCGCCCTAATCAACGATCCCGAGATCGTCCTTGCCGACGAGCCGACCGGCGCCTTGGACTCAACGACATCCGTGCAGGTCATGGATTTGCTCAAAGACGTGGCGCGCGACCGCCTGGTTATCATGGTCACGCACAATCCCGAGCTGGCGTACCAATATGCCACGCGCATTGTCAACCTGGCGGACGGCAAGATCACCGACGATTCCGATCCCTTCGATGTCGCTGACGCCACGCGCCGCGAGGCCAAGCCTACGCGCAAAACCTCGATGAGCTTTGTGACGGCGCTGGGGCTTTCTGCCCGCAACCTTATGACCAAGAAGGGCCGTACGGCCATGACGGCCTTTGCGGGGTCGATTGGCATTATCGGCATCGCGGCGATTCTTGCGCTGTCCAACGGCGTAAACGGCTACATCAAAAAGGTCGAGGAGGATACGCTCTCGAGCTACCCGCTCACCATTTCCAAGCAGGATTACGACCTGTCGTCCATGATGGGCGGACAGGGGGCCACGGATGACGAGGCGTCCAACGGCGAGGATTCGTCCGACGACGGTACCGACGGCAAGGCTCAGGGAACCGATAAGATTCCCGTGGTCACGGCCGTAAAGGATATGTTTGCGAGCGTTAAGTCCAACGACATGACGAGCTTTAAGGCATGGCTTGACGACGGCGGCGATGGTATCGACAAAGAGGTCAACGCCATCCAGTATGGCTACGGCGTGACGCCAGTTGTCTATCGTTCGAGTAAGGGTGACGAGAAGCCCGTCCGGCTGGTGCCCAACGCTATGACCGAGGCCATGAGCGGAGGCGCAAGTTCGGCGGCAACGGTGAGCATGGAATCCATGGGAACCTCGGTCTTTAACGAGATGATCGACGACCAGAGTCTGCTCGACAGCCAGTACGATGTCGTCGCTGGCCATTGGCCTACGTCCGCCAACGAAGCCGTGATGGTGCTTTCGAGCCGTGGCACGGTGGGCGATTACACGCTCTACAGCATCGGTGCGCTGGATATTGATGAGCTCAATGACCTGGTTAACAGCGCCATGGCGGCCGACGGTGGGGTCGAAACGCCCGAGACCGGCACCGACTTTACCTACGACGATGCGCTGTCCACGACGTTTAAGGTACTGTCGCCGGCCGATGCGTATCGCAAAAACGAAGAGACCGGCATGTGGACCGATATGTCTGGCGACGCCGACTTTATGTCCGCCAAGGTTGCCGACGGTATCGACGTGCACATTGTGGGCGTGGTGCGACCCAACGAGACGGCCAACGCGAGCGCGTTGTCCCCGGGCATTGCCTACACGCATGCGCTGACTCGCCAGCTTATGGAGCGCGCCGCCGATTCGCAGATTGTGCAGGAGCAACTCGCCCACCCCGAGACGGATGTCTTTACGGGCAAGTCTTTCGATGAGCTGCAGGGCGAGGCCAAACAAGGCGTGGATCTGGGCAGTATGTTCAGCGTGGATGAGGCGGCGCTGAAGAGCGCGTTCTCGTTCGATACGCCTGCGCTCTCGGGCGCTGCCGGCGGTATGGACCTTTCTGGCATCGACTTGTCCGGGCTGGACATTGACCTTTCTGGCGTTGGTAAGGACATCGACTTCAGCGACATCATGGCCAAAGCGCCAACCCCAGATTTCTCGGGTATCTTTGACGGTCTGGAACTCACGCCCGAGCAAATGCAGCAGGTGGGAACACTAGCCAACCAGCTGTTTGAGGGCTTTTTGCGGTCTGATCAGTTTAAGGCGCTGACGCCCGATGATCTTAAGGACGCGTCAAAGCTTACCACCGCGTTCTCGACGTATCTTGAGAGTGATACGGCAGCCCAGCAAATCCTGGCCCAGCTGAAGGCCCTCGGCGGCGATGCCCTGGCCGAGCGTCTGCAGCGGGCGATGACCGACTATGTGCAAAAGCAGCTGGCTCCGTATCTGCATCAGGCTATGGATCAGGTGATGAAGTCGATCAGCGATCAGATTGCGGCGACGGTGTCAGCTCAGCTCAAGGCAGGCGCGGCGGGGCTCATGGGACAGATGGCGACGCAGATGTCGTCGAGCTTTGCCAACTTGGCGGGCGCTATGCATGTGGATGCGAGCGCCTTTGCCCGCGCCATCCACTTCAACATGGACGCCGAGGACCTGAGCTCGCTCATGATGAGCTATGCCAAAGCGTCGAAGCTCACCTACGACAACAACCTGACCACGTTGGGTTATGCGGACGAGGCAGACCCCATCTCGGTTAAGATTTTCCCGCGCGACTTTGAGGCCAAGGAGCGCGTACTCGATCATATCGATGCGTACAACAAGCAGGTCAAGGCCGCTGGCCACGATGAGCAGGCAATCTCGTACACCGACTACATGGGCATCATCATGGGCTCGGTGACCGATATCGTTAACACCATCAGCTTGGTGCTCATCGCGTTCGTGAGCATCAGCCTGGTCGTGAGCTCCATCATGATTGGTATCATCACCTACATCAGCGTACTGGAGCGCAAGAAGGAGATCGGCATCCTGCGCGCAATCGGTGCGTCGAAGCGCAACGTGGCAAACGTGTTCAACGCCGAGACCTTTATCGAGGGCCTCATTGCCGGCATCTTTGCCATTGTCGTTGTGGTGCTCGTGAGTTTTCCGGTCAATGCCTGGGCACTTGCGGCCAAACAGGTCCCCAACCTGATGAGTCTGCCCGTGCAGGATGCGCTGGTGCTCATTGCAATTTCGGTGCTGTTGACGGTTGTTGCCGGCCTGCTGCCGGCCCGCAGCGCGTCCAAAAAGGACCCCGTGGAGGCCTTGCGCTCCGAATAATGTGACAAGGGACGGTCCTTTGTCACATCGAGACCCTTGCGAAATCAGGGTCTAATACTTTTCCGAGAAGTGAACGAGTCAAAATGGACCCCCGAAGCATCGACACTTTTGAGATGTAATTTCCTGCGGTTTTGCCAGTCAAATCCTGCGGTTTTGGCGTCAGAAAATGTCGATGCTTCGGGGGTCCAAATACAGCCATTCACTTCTGGGGAAAGTATTAGACCTCGAGATATAGACGGCGTTTGCGAGTGGAAATCAGAATGCAAGCTTCTAGCTCTTCTTTGCAGAGAGCATGAGCCTAATTTCCGGATGGGTGTATTCGTCGAACTCTTCCTTGGGCTCGGTGTCAAAGGCGTAGTACGACTTGATGGATTCGTCCTCCGTCTTGATGCTGATCTCCTCGTATAAGGATCCGGCCAAAAATGCCTGCTTAAACTCATCCGACAGGCTACATGGCGCGAGGAGGTCAGGCGTGGCAACGGAAATGTCCAGTCCGTTGAGCGGGGCACAGAGCGTTGCAATATCCTGCTCGGCGCGGGCGAGGTTGTCTGCAAGGCTTGCCTCGGGGTCGATCTGACTGGTGTAATCGACGTCCGTGAGCATGCCATCTGCATCGAAAGAAAGGTAGATATAGGCTGCTTGAGTGCCGAGGTCATTATCGCGCAGATAGCCGATAATGCGGTAGCCGTAGTCGTGATACGACTCGTATGGGTCGTCTGCTGCGATGCGTTCGCACACGGGCTCCAAGGCATCTTGCGCGATGGCGAGCTGCTCGGCGGCTGCAGCCTTTCTTGCCTGAAGCTCGTTATTTCCCTGGACAAGCTGCGGGATGTAGACGCCAAGCAGCACAATGGCGGGCAACACCGCGAGAGCTATGATCTGCTTCTTGACGTTTGGAATCGTCACGCCGTATGCGTTTGCCATGGCCTCGGCATTGCTCGAGGTCTCGGCCAGCACGTCTGCCGCCGTGGCGACTGCCCCTACGGCGCTGGCAACCTCGGCGGCACCGCCCAGGTTGCGCGCGAGATCGTTATCGCTGTTCTTGAGCAGGCGGCCGGCAGCTTGCGTGGCAAGCACGCCGGCGACCTCCGCGGAATGGTCCTTGTTGGTCTGGGCCACCGCAAGCCTGCTCTGCAGTTCCTTCCACTGTTTGCCCTGCATTCCAAAGCGCGGCGCAAGAGCGCAATAGCAAAAGATGGCGATTTCGATTACGGTGAGTGCGATGGCGGTATATATGCCCGCTGGTTGGAATTCTTTTTGGTGAAACGCGATATCGTTGACCATTTGGAGCGGCAACATCAACAGGCATGCTACGAACGACATGACGAGTGCGGTCGCTGCGATTTTGGGGTATGTGCAGTACCGCTGGATGCGTTTCTTTTCTTGCTCGGTGAGCTGCTGCATGGGGCCTCGACTCTTATCGTTTTTCGGGGGCGATGTGCACACGCTCTTGAGTATAGATGAGTGAAGGACGTCTGTTGTTCATACATAGCGGTCAACAGCGTGCTGTTGGTGATCGTTTGATCGCGAACGTCGTCTTTTGGAGCATGAAGCCGCTGCCGATGCCCACAAACAGCAAATCGAAGGTGAATGGTTTCCCGAGAAGTGAACGACCTAATTTGGACCCCTGAAGCACCCACGTTTTTCGACGCTAAAACCGCAGGATTTGAGTGATAAAACCGCAGGAATTGGCCTTCCAAAAGTGTCGATGCATCGAGGGTCCGATTTCACTCGTTCACTTCGCGGAAAACCATTCGCCTTCGTTGTATGAGGCGCCGGATGCAAGGGTGATTATCGTCAAGCTGCTGCCTCTGCCTTGTGAATCATCTGGAGCACAAGGCATAATGCATGTAACAAGGGGGCGGTTCCTTTGTCACATCCGTTGATATGAGAGAAGAGTAGATGATTCTTTCGCTTGCCCCTATGGAGGGGATTACCGGGCATGTGTTCCGTCGCGTGCATGCGGAGTGCTTCGGTGCGCTCGATTGTTATTACACGCCGTTTTTGCCGCCGCCGCGGGTTGGCAACCGTTTTGGTGGCAAGGCGTTTAAGGAGATCGATCCTGCCAATAACCAGGGACTTAACGTGGTGCCTCAGTTGATGTCCAAGAACGCGGACGAGTTTGTGTGGGCGGCACAGGTGCTCGCCGACATGGGCTATCGCGAGGTCAATCTCAACCTGGGTTGCCCCTCGGGAACAGTTGTCGCCAAGGGCAAGGGCTCGGGTTTCTTGCGCCATCTCGACGAGCTCGAGGTGTTCTTGAACGATGTGTGCGAACGTTCGCCGTTGCCGGTGTCGGTAAAAACCAGGCTGGGGCTGGAGAGCGACGACGAATACGAGCGCGTGCTCGATCTGTATTGCCACATGCCGCTGGCAGAGCTGATTGTGCACCCGCGCGTGCAAAAGGACCGCTATACGGGCTCGCCGCGCAAAGAGTTTTATGGCGAGACGTTGGAGCGGGCACCGTTTCCGGTGGCATACAACGGCGACATTTTTGATCTTGAGGATATGGAAGCGCTGGTGGAGGCCTATCCTGCTACGCGCCACGTGATGCTGGGACGCGGGTTGCTCGCGAACCCCGCTCTGGCTCGCATGGTCAAGGGCGGCCTTGCTGCCACGGATGCTGAGCTGCAGCGCTTCCACGACACGCTGTTTGCGGCATATGCAGAAGAGATTGGCGGCAACGCGGTCTTTCGCATGAAGGAGTGGTGGTTCTACGCCAAATGCGCCTTCGCCGATCCCGCTACCGTTCACAAGCTCGTACGTAAGACTAAAAAGGTCGACGAATACCGCGCCGCCGTCGATCGCGTCTTTCGCGAGCAGCCACTTGCACCCATAGCCCGCTTCCACGGCTAGTTGGTCGTTGGGGATGTTCTTTAACGACTAGTCATTTAAGAACGTCCCCAATGGCTGTGTTGCACTAGAGCAGGTTCTCTTGCGCCCACGCGATGATGTCGCTCGATTCGTAGAGTGGTTTGCCATCGATGAACAGGCAGGGAACCTGGCGTTTTCCGCCGACGGCGATGAGCGTCTGCTCGGCATCGGGGTCGGTCGAGATGTTGCGCTCAGGGATGGTCACGCCGTTATCGGCCAGAAAGCGCTTGACCTTTATGCAATACGGGCAGCCGGTCATAACGTACAGTGCGAGCTCATGATTAGTAGCCATAGGTCTCCAATCGGTTGCGGTTTTGATTGAAATACCCAAAGCCGCCGCGGTCTATGCGCGGGCCAGTGACAACTCGATGGCCTGGGCCAGAAACGCCGTGGCTCCGGTGCCGCAGGGCTTGTCGTAGTAGTCAACAAAGCGCTGGTCGGCAAGATAGCCGTGGGCGAGGCCCAGGTACGCTTCGTTCTGGGGTTCGCGTCCCCAGTTGAGACCAATCCAACGACGATGCATCGCGACAAGCTTGCGAGCCTCGCTTCCATCCGCATCGCCGTCGCCCATGGCAATCGAGAGTTGACCCAGAATAGCGCGTTCAAGTTCCTTCATGTCGTTCCATGTCTGAGGATCCATGTCCAGTAACGTTTCGTTTGCTGCATCGATAGCCTCATCGCCATAGCGCGCCCGCGCCTCGGCACCGTAGCGCTCCTCGTTTTCCTGCACGGTGCGCCAGCGCTCCAGTTGCGGCAGGACGGCGCCCATGAGCGAGACGGCTTCGTCGAGCGACATGCCGGTGTTTTGCGCCAGCCGCGGGGCACAATCTTCAATCATCGCCTCCATGGTGGTGTCGTAGGTGTACCTGCCGTGGTCGTAGCACCACTTGCAATAATGGTCGGTCGTGGCGCCCGTGGCGTCGGTGCCGCAGTCGTCGGGCGTGAGTATCATGCCGCAGCTCTGACAATAGTGCTCGGGCATTTCGAGCAGATGAGACAGGGGCTCGCCAGTCACGGCGGCGATGAGCTTCATCATGTCGATGCCAGGGGTGACTTCGCCGCGTTCCCAACGGCTGATGGCCTGGCGTGTGACGAAGAGCTTGGCGGCGAGCTGCTCTTGGGTAAGGTGATGGGCGCGACGGATGGCAATGAGCTTTTCTGCAAAGGCCATAACGGCTCCTTTCTGCTGCTTGATGGCTTAAGCATACGCGGCGGCAGGCACCCTTCCAAGCAACCGCTGGTTGCACGACGGGGACCGCGGCGAAGAATTGCGCGCAACGCCCCACACCTTCATGCCGTACAATGACCGGCATGGAACCTATCGCACACATACATACCGACCTGCCGCAGAAGTTCGGCATTCCGCGCAACAGCTTTTTGGCGCCTCATCTGCAGGGACGCATCGTCTTTGAGCCGGAATTTGCCTCCAATGCAGCGGTTGAGGGCCTGGACTCCTTCTCTCACCTATGGCTGTTGTGGCGCTTCGAAAACGGAACGCCCGGCGGCACGGCAAACGACATAGCTGCCGATGCCAAGTCGCAGGACAGGTCTGGCGCCAACGTCAAGTGGTCGAAGACCGTGCGCCCGCCGCGTCTGGGCGGAGCCGAGCGCGTGGGTGTCTTTGCCACGCGCAGTCCGTTTCGCCCTAATCCCATCGGGCTCACCTGCGTTAAGCTCGACCGCGTGGAGCTTACCGACGACGGCCCCATCATCCATGTGCTGGGGGCCGACCTGCGCGACGGCACGCCCATCTACGATATCAAGCCCTACATCCCGTTTGCCGACTGCCACCCGGATGCGACCGGCGGCTGGATTGAGGGTGCTCCGTGGCAAGAGCTCGATGTTGAGTTCCCGCAAGTGCTGCAGGATATGGTCCCGCCCGCAAAGCTCCCCGGTCTGGTCGAGGTTCTTCGCCAAGATCCGCGCCGCGCGGGCAGCAAACACGAGCCAAACCGCGTCTATCATCTGGCCTTCGCCGGGCTCGACATATCTTTTTCGGTCGATAAAACCCAGTTAACCGTAGTCGCCGTCAACGACGCGCGAGACTAACCAGCCATTCGTCCGCACCCGTCAAATTAAGCGCCAAACCCCATGCCAAAATCGCCTACGCTGGTGGACAATAACGCCTATCGAATCATTCCACTCTGCACGGGAGTCCAGCATGAAATACGACTTCACTTCAATCATCGACCGCCACGGCATGGACTCCATCGCCGTTGACTCTTGGGGCGAGATCCCCGGTATGGCTCCGAACGCACCAGACGAGGGCTTCGACCGCATTCCCATGTGGGTGGCCGACATGAATTTTGCTACGGTGCCCACGGTTCAGGAGTACATCATCAAGCGCGCTCCGCACCCCATGTTTGGCTACTTCAATCCGCGTCCCGAGTACTTTGACCGCATCATCGAATGGCAGAGCCGTCGCAACGGCGTTGAGGGCTTGGCGCCGGAGCATATCGGCTACGAAAACGGCGTGCTGGGCGGTGTCGTGTCGACGCTGCGCGCGTATGTCCAGCCAGGCGATGCGGTGCTGGTCCACAGCCCTACCTACATCGGCTTTACCAAGTCCATCGAGGCCGCGGGCTATCGCATTGTCCACAGCCCGCTTAAGCTCGACGACCAGGGCGTGTGGCGTATGGACTTTGAGGACATGGAGCGCAAGCTCGCCCAAAACCACATCCATGCCGCGGTGTTCTGCTCGCCGCACAATCCCTGCGGCCGCGTATGGGAGCGCGACGAGATCGAACGTGCCATGGACATCTATCGCCAGCACGATTGCGTGGTGATATCGGACGAGATTTGGTCCGATATCATCCTGCCGGGTCACAAGCATATCCCGACGCAGTCGGTGAGCGAGGATGCCCGCATACGCACGGTTGCCCTCTACGCGCCTAGCAAGACGTTTAACCTGGCGGGTCTGGTCGGCAGCTACCACATTATCTACAACGAGACGCTGCGCGACCGCGTGTGCGCCGTGTCCAACAAGACCCACTACAACGAGATGAATGTCCTCTCCATGCATGCGCTTATCGGTGCCTATCAGCCGCAAGGCTACGAGTGGGTTGATGAGCTCAACCAGGTGCTTGCCGGCAATATCGAGTACTTCTGCGATTACGTGGACGAGCATTTTGAGGGCGTGAGCTATTCGCGTCCGCAGGGCACCTACATGGTGTTTCTGGACTTCACCGAGTGGTGCCGCGAGCATGGCCGCGATATTCAGTGGTTACTCGACGAGGGGGCGCGCGTGGGCGTGGGGTATCAGGACGGCCGCCCGTTCCACGGACCCTGCCACATTCGCGTGAATCTGGCGCTGCCGCTTTCGCGCGTAAGGGAGGCGTGCGACCGCCTAGACCGCTACGTTTTTAATGCACGGTAAGTGTGCGCTGCATGCGGGGCCTTCTGCCAAGTCGGCTAGAAGGCCCCGCATGGTAAAACGTCTGTAACCATTGGGCGCTCGAGTGGTTTCATTTGCTATTATTTTTTAGCATTTCAGTCTGTGAATAGGATCTTCTGGAGCTCGATGAAAAGACCCCGTCGCTCAGTTGTCATATCGTTGTTTGTTGCGCTTGCAGTAGCGTGTGCCTTTGTCGTAGCGATAGCCGGCTGCTCCGAGTCGAATAGCAGGGCCTCGACGTTTGCATTAGAAGAACTGGACGCCTCGCAAGTCAAGGACGACGACCTTAAGACGCTCAACGTCGGCAGCGACCTCTATCCACCGTTTGTGTATACCGACGAGTACGGCGATATTGTTGGCCTGGATGTCGAGATATTAACCGAGGCTTTGGCCCGCATTGGTTACAAGCCAAAATACCAGCTGATCGATTGGGAAAAGAAGAAAGAGCTGCTGGCGAGCGGCGAACTCGATTGTGTCATGGGCAGCTTTAGCATGACGGGTCGCGAAAACGAGTATCGTTGGGCCGGTCCGTACCTTGCGAGCCGCCAGGTGGTCGCGGTCGATCCCGAGAGCGATATCTATACGCTTGCCGATCTTGAGGATAAGATCGTGGCGGTTCAGTCCACCACCAAGCCTGAGGGCATTTTGCTCAATCGCACAAATGAAAACGTTCCGCAGATCAAGGAGCTCTACTGCTTTTCGGACCGTTCATGCCTGAACCCGGCGCTCGTCGAGGGCCTGGTCGACGCCATCGCCGCGCATGAGTCCTTGCTGCTCACCTACGAAAAAGACTATGGCGTAACGTATCGCATTTTGGATGAGCCGCTGCTAGAGGTTGGTTTGGGCACCGCTTTCGATATCAACGATACGCGCGGCATCGACGTCAAGCTCACTCATGCCTACCAAGAAATGCTTGCCGATGGCACCATGGAACGCCTGGTGTCAAAGTACTTTGATGACCCTTCACCATTTTTGAATGTGGAGGGCCTGTCATGATCGATGCGCCCGACCACGCCGCTCAGGAGCGGGACAATCGTTCGGCAGGGGCATGGCTCCTTGTCGCTCTGCTGGGGATAGCGCTCTCGGTTGCTGCCGGCATGATGAGCTACGGTTACATGACGGCCCAAGCCGAGCAGCGCTTTGCCGACGTTGTCGATTACGTGGCGACGCAGAGCCTTTCCTACGATGCATTCAACAGCGCCTATACGACCAAAAACCTGATTCGCGTTATGGAGATCGCCGGAGAGGCCGCCCGCGATATGGAGCGCGACGGTTCGGTGGATAGCGCCATGCTGGAGCAATATGCCGACCAGTTCAACGTGAGCGCGCTGATCGTGACGGACGCATCGGGCAATTTGGTGTCCGAGTCCTCGACGGGCGATGTGGGCTACGAGTCGCTCGCTACGTATCTCAAAGAATCACCCGTGCTGGAGGTGGCAACTCATCCGCTTAAGTCTTATACCGCCCGCATCACGCTTGCGGATGATTCGGTCGCAGACATTGGCTGCGTGACTCGGCGGGATGGCGAGGGCATCGTTATCGCGGTAAGGCATCAGAGCGCGAAGGCGGTTGCAAGTAATACACTCAAACTGCAGAGCTTGCTTGATGGCTATGAAACCATCGATAGCGGCAATATCGTGATCGAAAGCGACGGCAAGGTCGTTGCGACCAATGCCGTTGAACCCACCGTATTGGGCGTATTCAATCTGCCTGCGACGGACGTCTTCATTGTCGACGGTATCAAGGATCGATGCCTGGCTGGTAAGGTCAAATTGATTAACGCCGACGGCGAGTGGTATTTGGGTACATTTGGAAAAGCGCACAAATTCTATGTGTACACCTATGCCTCGGCGCAGCGCTTCTTTGAGGTTGTCGCGGCTGTTGCTGCCGGCGTGCTGGCGCTCTACAGCGGTGTTATAGCCGTTGTTGTGACGGTGCGTCGCCGCGCTGATCGCCGACGTTTGACGGACTTGCTGCAGCAGGAGCGCGACTATGGCGACAAGCTGGCAAAGGCGGCGCGTGAGGCCTCGTCTGCCAACTCGGCAAAGACGGAGTTTCTGCGTCGCATGAGCCACGATCTGCGCACGCCCATCAACGGCATTCGCGGCATGGTCGAGGTCGGCGATGCCAATGCGGACGATTTGCAAAAGCAGACCGAGTGCCGCTCAAAGATCTGGACGGCGTCGGGGCTGCTGCTCGACCTTGCCAACGAGGCACTCGATATGAGTCGCCTGGAGAGCGGCCAGGTCGACCTGAACCTCGTACCCACAAATTTGGTGGCACTCAACTGTGAAGTGCGCGATATTCTGGAGCGCCAGGCCGAGGAGCGTTTGGTGACAATTATCTGCGACCAGCAGACGCTTGATCATCCCTATGCACGGGTGAGCGTGACGCACCTCAAGCGCTTGTTGCTCAATATTGCCGGCAATGCCGTCAAGTACAACCGCCAGGGCGGCTATGTTCGCCTGGTGTGCCGCGAGGTGGAGCCAGCGGATGGCGTTCCCGTCTATGAATACACGATCGCCGACAACGGTATTGGCATGAGCGAGGAGTTCCAGCAGCACCTCTACGAGCCGTTTTGCCGCGAGGAGCAACAGGTGGAAGGCGCCTCATCGGGAACTGGCCTGGGCGCGCCTATCGCAAAACAGTTGGTCGAGCTTATGGGCGGAACCATGAGCTTTACGAGCGTCTTGGGACAGGGGACGACGTTTACCATCCGCCTGCCGTTCGAGAAATGCAAGCGCTCCGAGATTCCTCAGGCAGTTCGCGCGGATGCGGGCGATGGCGATGCGCTCCAGGGCTTGCGCGTTTTGCTCGTAGAGGATAACGATCTGAATGCTGAGATCGCGCAGTTTACGCTCAGCCGTGCCGGTGCCGTCGTGACGCATGCTAAGGATGGCGAGTCTGCCGTTGAGGCGTTTGCCGCGAGCGCACCGCACGAGTACGACGTGGTGTTGATGGACATCATGATGCCTGGCATCGATGGCCTTGAGGCCACGCGTCAGATTCGAGCGCTCGATCGCGAGGACGCCGCGACCACGCCGGTTATCGCCGTGAGTGCCAACGCCTTTGCCGACGACCGCAGGCTTTCGCGCGAGGCGGGCATGAACGCGCACCTGAGTAAGCCTGTGAGCTCGCAAGAGCTCGTCGAGGCGCTTGCACACATAGCCGCCGACGCTTCATAAGCATATGGCCCGGTTCCAAGGTGGGTTGGAGCCGGGCCATATTGCTATTTGTGACGTCTGCTCTTGAGGCTTACTTTTCCTGAATCTGCTTACCGCAGAGATGCTCAATCGTAATCTCGTAAAGCTGGACGCCCTTAATGTCCTTGGCGATTTCCTCTTCGACTTCCTCGGCGGAAGGGTAGTACTTAAGCGCGAGCTGGCGGACTTTGTCCTCGATAAACGCGGGGGTGTCATTTGCCAGGCGACAACGGCCAAAGACCACGGTACTCATAACGTAGGGAGCCCAGTCGCCGTCCCGGTACCACTCGTTGCCGTAAACGGTAAAGCAGACCTTGTCATCGCGTTTGAGTGCGTCGACCTTGTGGCCAGCCTTGGCGCCATGGAAATAAATCTTGTCGCGCTCGGCGTCAAAGAAGTAGTTGACGGGAATGGCGTACGGGTAGCCATCGTCGCCGTTGACGGCAAAGACGCCGCGCTTGCAGGTGGCGAGCAGTTCGCGCGCTTCCTCGCCGGTGATGGCGCGTTTCTTTCGACGTAAGGGCCTAAACATCGTTGGCTTCCTTTCTGGTCGTGCGTGGTTGCTGCAAAAACTATAGCGAAACGGATCCGTTTTTCTTGATGCGGGCGAGTATGTTTTTGAGCTTGTTAAAGTCGAGTGGTTTGGACAGATGGGCGTTCATGCCGGCATCGTGTGCCGCCTTGGCGTCCTCGGCAAAGGCATTGGCGGTGAGCGCGATGATGGGGATATCGGCTGCATCGACCTTCTCGCTCAGACGAATCGTGCGGGTTGCCTCATAGCCGTCCATGCCCGGCATCATAATGTCCATCAGGATCGCATCGAAGCTGCCGGCGGGATGCGACAGGTACAGATCGACGACCTCGTTGCCGTTGGCGGCGCGGGTGACCACGACGCCCTCGGATTCTAGCAGCGTCTGGGCAATCTCGGCATTCAATTCGTTGTCTTCGGCGAGCAGCACGTTCATGTCGGCGAGCGAGCAGTCGGGCGCACTCTCAACCGTATTCGCCCGCGCCTGGGGATTCTCGTCGATATCGAGCGGAATCTCCACGTAGAACGAGGTGCCCACATGGAGCTCACTGGTGACTTCGATGGTGCCGCCCATCAGTTCAATAAGCGACTTGACGATTGGCATGCCCATGCCGGTTCCTTGGAACTTGCTGCGCGCATCGTCACCTTCTTGGGCAAACGGCTCATAGATATGCTTTAAAAACTTGGGAGTCATGCCAATGCCGGTATCCGAAACGCTAAAGCAAAAGAGCGCGCGCCTGTTATCGAGTGGCTTGGTCTTTGAACTAAAGGTGACGGAGCCGCCGTGCTTGTTGTACTTAATGCTGTTGTCTAACAGGTTGATCATGATCTGTCGGATATGGGTGGGACTGCCGATCATGTATGGCCCCGTGGCGTACGGCAGACTATTGTCCTGCATGGTGATGCCGTTACTGGTCGCGCGGAGCTTGCACAGAACCAGCGTATTGTCACAGAGCTCTTTGAGGTTAAAAGGCGCATGCTCCAGTGTTAGCTTGCGGTCTTCGATTTTGCCCATCTCGAGGATGTCGTTGATCAGCGAGAGCAGGTGATTGGCGGCAACGCGCGCCTTGGCACGGCTCTCGCGGGCGACCTTGATATCGCCTTCCTTCAATTCCTCGATCTCGATAAGGCCCAGGATGCCGTTGAGCGGCGTACGGATGTCGTGGCTCATGCGCGTGAGGAATGCCGTCTTAGCGGCGTTGGCAGCGTCGGCTTTTTTGCGCTCGGTTCGAGCGCGCACGAGCGCCCAGATGAGCAGCACGATGCCGACCGACAACATACCGATGAGGGTAGCGGCAATGGCGGTGCGGTTGCGAAAAAGGAATTGAAGCGTGTCTGATTCCTGGGTCGTGTACGACGTGGAGGAGTAATTGCTTGCGGAGAGCGATTCTCCGGCATTGATGATGCCCTTGTTGATGATTCCCAGCAGCTCGGGCTTTCCGCGCGAAATCCAGCACGAGAGCTCGCAGGTGTCAGGGAGCTCGACCGTCTCGTAGTCCTTGAGATCATGACGGTCGCCGATAGTTTTTACACGTGAACTGGGAGCGAGGATGCAGCGCGCCGTTCCCTTCCTGAGAGCGTCGAACACTTCATTGTCGGATTGGTATTCGGTCACGGTCGCTGTTGGGAACAGATTTTCAAGTGCATTTTTGTTGACAAATGATGATTTGGTACAGGCGATGTTCTGAAGGTCTTTGTTCAGGTCGCTGCCGGTGTGGATGGCGGTGAGGGATATGGTCCCCAACGATACCGACTGCGCAACGCCTGTTTGCTCGGCAAACCAGTAATCTCGGTATACCGGCAGCGCAACGTCTATGCTTCCCTTTGACAGGGCCTTTGACATCATCTTATAGCTATCAAAGGGGACGGTTTTGACCGTAATGCCAAATTTATCGTGCAGCGTCGTCGCAAGCGATGCGAGCGAGCCTTCCATTTTGCCGTCTTCGTCTTCGTTGCAGTAGGGGAGTTTGCCCGTAATGTAGCCGAGCGTGATGGTGTTGTCATTTGCTTTGAGCCAGGAACGTTCGGGGCCGTTGAGCGATGATGAACCGCTGTTTTGGGCCGAGTAGGTAGATTTGACTTCGTCGATATAGCGTGGGTTGACGCGGGCGATTGCCGACATGGCGGCATTGATGTCGTCCATCAGGTCGGAGCGGCTTTTGGGGACGGCAAAAAAGTAGTCGCTCGAACCAATGTAGAACATGGGGGAGGCGCTGGGCGACGAGGTCGTGTCGTTCATGATGATGGCATCGACCTCGTTGTTTGCGAGCGCGTCAAAGAGGGCACCGCCAGTGTCGATTTCTTTATAGGTGCAGGTAATGCCTTCGTTGGCGAGCCACTGCTGGCCAACGAAGGTTTGCATAACGCCGGGGTTGCAGCCGATGGTAAGGCCTTGGAGCGCTCGGGGGTCGCCCTTGGCCAGATCGTCGCGATCGGGCTTGGCGTAGATGAAGTAGCGCTCGGTGCCCTCGGGGTTCGAGGAAAAGAGCAGCTTTTGGGCGCGTTCCTCGGAGTAGGAGATGTTGGGCATGAGGTCGATCTCGCCCGCCTCGAGCATGTCCATAAGCTCGGTGAAGGTGCCGGAGACGTATTCGTACCGCCAGCCGGGCGTGTAGTACGACAGAGTCTGGAGGTACTCGTAACCCCATCCCGAGAGACGCTCGCCGGGGGTGCCGTCCTGGAAGCCCTCGTTGTTGACGAGCCAGCCGACGCGGACCGTTTTGGCCTGCTGATCGGAGTCGGCGGCAAAGACAGGGGCGGGCGCGACGGCGCTCAGTACGGCGAGCGCGGTAAGCGCGGCGGCCAGGGTGCGAAATATAACTGAACGAAGGACAGTGGCAGCTCTCACATGCAATCCTAACGAATCGAGACATTACCGCATAAGGATACCAGCTCAGCCTGCCCAGCCGGCAGCGGCACCGCTAAACGGTTCCGCCCGGCAGTTGGGGACAGTCCCTTTCTGCCGGCACAAAAGGAACGTCCCTAACTGACGGTTGTGGGACAATACCGAGCGAACGTGATTGGTTGTCCGTGGAAAGGGTCGCGATGAAAAAGCTCAGGACGCTTGCTGACGTGTTGCGCCAGGCGGGCTTCGTGCGCATTACGGAGCTGTTCCTCGTTTTCTACCTGCTGTGCTCGACGGCCGTCTGGCTGTCCGAGCCCACGACCCTCACGTTTGGCGATGGCCTGTGGTTTAGCTTTGAGACGGTCTCGACCATCGGCTTTGGCGACATTCCGGCCGAAACACCGGTTGCCCGCGCCATTACCGTCGTCTTGAGCGTTATCAGCATCTTCTACATCGCCATGCTCACGGGCGTGGCGGTGAACTACTGCAATACGCTTATCAAGATGCGCCAAAAGGACACCATGGCGCGCTTTATGGATGATCTGGAGCATTTGGAAGAGCTCGATCGCGACGAGCTTGCCGATCTTTCGCGTCGCGTGCGCGAGTATCGTCGACGCCAGCGCTAGAACGGGCGCCGTGCGTCACGATGAGGGGGACTGAATATGAATATCACCGTGTACCTGGGTGCCAACACTGGCAATGACCCGGCATTTCTGCCCGCGGTGCAGGAGCTGGGCAACTGGATTGGCGCCAACGGACACGCGCTGGTATACGGCGGGTCCAAATCGGGCCTGATGGGTGCGCTCGCCGATAGCGTGCTCGATGCTGGCGGACACGTGACGGGTGTGGAGCCGAGCTTTTTTATCGAGGCCGAGTTTCAGCATGACGGTATCGACGACCTCATCGTGACGAGCGATATGGCGGAGCGCAAGGCCAAGATGATTGAGCTCGGCGATGCGTTCATCGCCTTTCCCGGTGGGACGGGCACGCTCGAGGAGATTGCCGAGGTCATGTCCGCGGTGTCGTTGGGGCACCTGAGTGCTCCGTGCATCCTGTATAACCTGGACGGTTACTACAACGACCTCAAGGCGCTGCTCGGGCACATGATCGATAAGGGTTTATCGAGCCCGCAGCGCCAGCAAGGCATTTACTTTGCCGACGATTTGCGCGAGATTGCCTCGATTATCAACGGATAAGTCTTGAGCCTGTCCCACCATGGCTCCCAATGGTGCCGTTTGCGGCGCAGACGGTTAGCTCGTTCGGGCAACGCTCGCTCTACAATAAAACATAACTATGTCGACTTTGACCGCGGGAGGACCCGATGGATAACCTTGCCAAACCCACAAACCGCGCGCTGTTTTTAGTTAGCGTTGCCGTGACCGGTGCGTTCGCAGGTGCCGCGGTCTGGCTGTTCTTTTTTGCGATGGAGCACGGTATCGACTATCTGTGGACCGAGATTCCGCACGCGCTGGGCGTCGCTTCGCCCGAGCTTGCCAGCGGCCCGTTTGGCTTTTTGCCGTACCCGTTTTTTGTCTGCTTGCTGGGCGGTCTGTTAATTGGTCTGTACGAAAAGATGACAGGCACCAAGACCGATGACCTCAACCAGGTGATGGCTAAGGTTAAGCAAGACGGGCACTACCCGTACGACAACCTGGGCAAGCTTTCGCTCGCGGCATTGCTGCCGCTGCTGTTTGGCGGAAGTATTGGACCGGAGGCCGGCCTGACCGGCGTTATCGCGGGTCTGTGCAGCTGGGTTGGCGACCGCATGCGCCGCTTTGGCGCCGAATTTAGGGAGCTTACGCTGCTGGGTACCCAGGCCGCGTTGACGGCGCTCTTTACCGCGCCCGTCTTTGGCTTTGTGGCACCGCTTGCCGGTAGCGCCGACGGCGACGAGGGCTCTGCGTCCGACGAGATCACCATCAGGCTGCCCAAGGCGCAAAAGACCGTGGTTTACGGCATCGCGATTGCCGGCGGCCTGGGCACCTACCTGCTGCTCGGCCAGCTCATGGGCGGCGGCATGGGCATGCCCAGGTTCGAGGCTGCCGTGGTGGGCAACTTGGAGCTTACCTGGCTCGTCCCTCTGTCGTTGATCGGAACAATCTGCGGCTGGCTGTACTTTGTCTCTGAGCACGCGAGCGAAGCGCTTGCCCATGCCATAGGGGAGCGTCCTGTCGTCAAGGCCATGCTAGCCGGTCTGGCGCTCGCCATCTGCGGCACGGTCCTGCCCTACACCATGTTTGCCGGCGAGACTCAGGCCGACGTGCTCATGGAAACCTACCTGACCATTCCCGCTGGCGTGCTTATCGCGACCGGTCTTGTTAAGGCCATGCTGACGCCCGCCCTCATCAACCTTGGTTGGCGCGGCGGCCACTTCTTCCCGGTTATCTTCTCAGGCGTAAGCTTGGGCTATGGCCTTGCCATCCTCACCGGCGCAGATCCGGTCTTTTGCGTCGCCGTCTGCACGGCATCGACGATGGGTGCGGTCATGCGTCAGCCGGTCATGGTCGTGGGCCTGCTGCTCATGTGCTTCCCACTCAAGGGTATCGTCTGCATGATCATCGCCGCCGTCATCGCCGCCGGCATTCCACTGCCCAAGCCGCTGCGCAAATAGCGCGGTTAATCGCGAGTCAACTCCAGGGGTACGAGATGATCCTGTACTTTAGCGCGACAGGGAACAGCGAGCATGTGGCGCGTCGCATTGCGGCGGCGACGGACGACAGGGTTATGTCGATTGAGCGTTTTGATGCCGAGGCCTTTCGCCTTGCCTTGGCGGAAGGTCCCCGCCAACTGGGATTTGTTGCTCCGGTGTATGCCTGGGGTCTGCCGACACCGATGATCGAGTTTTTGAAGACTGCCGACCTGTCGATTGTTGCCGGTACAAAGGGCGGCGAGCGCCCCTATACGTTCTATGTTTCGACGTACGGTTCGACGACCGGCCAATCGGCCAAGTTTGCCCGCGATCTGCTACACGAGCGTGGGCTCGAGTTAGATGCGGCGATGAGCGTCAAGATGCCCGATACCTGGACGCCTGTTTTCGACCTGTCTGACCCTCAAAAGGTTGAGGGTATCAATAGAGCTGCCGAGGCGCAGATTGATGCCGTGATCGAGGCGGTGCGGGCACGCCGCACGGGCAACATGATGCGCCATCGCGTGCCTTTGTTTGCATCGTGCGCGTATCACGCAATTGGGCTGCCGCGCATGCAACAGACGAGCAAGTTTGCCGTCGATGCCGATCGCTGCATCGGCTGCGGCCTGTGTGCCAAGCGCTGCCCCATGGCGGCGATTGAGATGCGCGACGGCCTTCCCGTCTGGACAAAGCCGGAGTGCGCCGCCTGCCTTCGTTGCCTGCACTGTTGTCCCAAATTTGCCATCTCGCACGGTAAGCGCACGGCATCCCACGGTCAGTACAGGCATCCCAAGCCAGGTGTGAGGATGTAGCGGCTGCTGGCCGCGCTACTTCCAAACTGCGAGCGCGGCGGTGCCCAGTACGATGAGGGCGAGACCGATGGCGCTGCGTCGTGAGAGCTTTTCGTTGAATGCCAGGCGCGCAAATAGTACTGATACGACAATCGATAGTTTGTCGATCTGCACCACGACGCTCACCTGGCCTGTGGCGATGGCGTAGTAGCACAGCAGCCACGATGCGCCAGTCGCAATGCCCGATGCCGCGAGAAATACGAGTTCGTAGCGGTCTACGTGCACGGCTTGGCCCATCTTGCCTTTAGCTGCCACGATTGCCCATGCCATAACCAGTACCACACAGGTACGGATTGCCGTGGCCAGGTTGGACTCGACGCCTTCGATGCCAACCTTGGCAAGGATGGACGTGAGCGCCGCGAACGCGGCGGCGCCGAGGGCGTAAGCGAGCCAGGTCCGGTCTTGCTGCCGCTCGGGTCCGGCAGACTGCTTCTTCTCGATCATTAAAAACGTGCCGAGGGTGATGACAGCGGTTCCCACGAGCTTAACCGCAAGGTTGCTCGTCTCGCCAAAAAGCACGATGGCAATCAGTGCAGCGAGTACGGTGCTCATCTTGTCGACCGGTACGACCTTATTGACGTCTCCGATGCCCAACGCCTTAAAGTAACAGATCCACGAAGCGCCGGTAGCGAGTCCCGAGAGGACGAGAAAGAGCCAAGATCTGGGTTCGATGCTGCCGATGGTTCCAATGGATCCAGAAATGCCCGCCATTGCCCAGGCGAAAACGAGCACCACGCAGGTGCGAATGGCCGTCGCGACATCGGAGTCGGTCTGCTTGATGCCGCATTTGGCCAGGACAGATGTGACGCCGGCAAAGAAAGCCGACACAAATGCTGCTGCGACCCACGACACGGGTTGAGCGCCTCCTCAAAAAAGACCACGCCAGATCTATGGCGCATGTCCAATGATACCGCGCTTGCCTATAGGTTGCGTGCCCGGTAGACCTTGGTGCTGACGGTGCAGCTGATTGCGCATAGTGCGAGCGCCAGTACGGCAATTCCTGCACACAGGCAGCCAAGGACGGCGGGATCGGGATTCGCTCCGGCAATGGACATGAGCCAGTTGCTAATGGGGTTGGAGGAGCTCAGCGTGGCCATGGCAAGGCACCCGAGCAGGGCAAACAGGCCAACGGATAGGCGCAGCGCCTCCATGTGTCCAAATCGAAAGAACAGCGGCTGTGCCAAAAACACCATCATGAGGGAGATGAGCATCGATGCTGCCGAGGCTATTGCAATCTCAAAGACGATCTGTCCCGTCAACGGAATACCCGCGCTGTTGAAGAGCGGGAAGGAGACGACGCTCAGAAGCGCGGCGGCGCACGCCATGACAGCCGAAAAGACAATGATGCTCAGGTAGCGTGCGCAGATGATGTCTTTACGAGAAAGAGGCAGCGTTGCGCGATAGCGCTCCCAACCGTTTTGATTGTCGAAACCGGCCAGTGAGTTCATGAATATGATGGGTGACATGGCACTGACGGCGCAGGCGCCGGCGCTCATACCGGAATCGCCATCCGACGCGTTGGCGAGCGTCAGCACGACGAAGATGAACAGGCCGACGCCTGCAATGCTCGGAATAAGCGAGCGAGCGATGGCGAGCTCGGACATAAAGGCGCGTTTCATTTCGAAGCCCCTTTCAGCGTGAGGCGCAGGTAGTCATCAATGGTTGCCCGATCGCAGGGAATCTCGGGGAAGGCCTCGAGCGTTTCGCAACGGTTGGGCACGAGCACGTCCACGCTATAGGCGTGGTGGACGGCACGGGCGCCTTCGACGCAAGCCATAAGCTCGGTGGCCTGTGCCTGAGTGCAGTGGGCGATGCCGGCGCGGTCGGTAATGTCCTCGCGCGGCAGGTTAAAAATAATCGAGCCATTATCGATGCAGATGACGCGATCAGCGGTGCGATCGAGGTCGGACGTAATGTGGCTCGAGAGTAACACGCTGTGCTGGCCGTCGGCGACAAAGGCAAGCAGCTCATCAAGCAGTTCCTCGCGTGCCATGGGATCGAGGCCCGCGGTGGCTTCGTCCAAAACGAGCAGCTTGGCCTCGTGGCTGAGCGCGCAGGCAAGCTGCAGCTTCATGCCCATGCCGCGGGAGAGGTCCTTGACCTTTGTCTTGGGATCGAGGCCAAATTGGCTGATGAATCCGGCGAACGTTTCGCGGTCCCACGTGGGGTACGCCGGGCCTACGAGCGACTCGATCTGGCCCACCTTGAGCGTGGAGGGGAAGGGGCACGTGTCCAGGACAAGGCCGACACGAGTGCGCAGACAACGCTGCGCTTCATCGGGCGCGTCGGCGCCACAGCGTTGCCCAAACAGGTGCACCTCGCCGGCATCGAGTTTGATAAGCCCAAGCGCGGCTCGAATCGTCGTTGTTTTGCCGGCACCGTTGGCACCCACAAAGCCGACAATCTGGCCGGGCTCCACAGCGAGCGTGACATCACGCAGCGAAAAACGGTCGCTCACACGGCGCGATGCACCTTTAAGTTCTAGCAAGTTTTTCATGGTATAGCCTTTCTTGCAGATGGCTACTGCATGGTTTCGGGGGCTACCAGGTCGAGCATCTCGTGCAGTTTGTCGCGCGTGACACCCAGGGTTTCGGCTTGGCTTGCCGCTTTCGCAAGCAGATCTTCGATATGGCAGAGCTGGTTTTCGCGCAAGAGCTCCTGGTTGCCATCGGCGACAAAACAGCCCTTGCCCTGCACGGTGCAGATAAACCCGAGCTGCTCCAGGTCGGCGTAGGCGCGCTTGGTGGTGATGACGCTCACGCCAAGGTCGCTCGCGAGTGCACGGATGCTGGGGAGTTTGGCTCCCGCAGCGAGCGTGCCCGAAAGGATCTGAGCTTTGACCTGCGAGGATATCTGTTCGTAGATGGGCTTGTCGCTCGAATTGGATAGGATGATGTCCACAGCGGCTCCTTAGCGGATGGGCTACACGTGTATATAACCGGTAAACACAGTATATATACACTATGCACAGTTACGCAAGGGGCAAATGCGGATTGTCCGCTCGTTCGTTCATCTCAATCTGTAACATCTGGAACCGATTTGGACGGCTACCTGTTACAGATTGAGATTTTGCTGGCGGGCCCCACCTGTTTGTCTAAATCTGTAACAACTGGAGAAGATTTTGGCTGCTAGATGTTATAGATCGAGACATTGGCCACCTGTCTATCCTTATATCTCAATCTGTAACAGATGGACCCGTTTTGAGTGGCTAGATGTTACAGATCGAGACAAACTGCTGCGGAGTGTCGCCATCGACTGATACCCTAGGCCCCAACTGATGAATTTGTCCTGATAGGTGCCCTGCTGCAGCATTTCGCGGCTACAATAGTGCGGTTACAACGACGTAATGCACTCAATGCAAGAAAGGATCCGCATGGCAAGCCTGTCGGATGAAATCTCGTCGCGCCGCACATTCGCGATCATCAGCCACCCGGACGCCGGTAAGACCACGCTTACCGAGAAGTTGCTGCTCTATACCGGCAGCATCCAGACTGCCGGCTCGGTCAAGGGCAAGAGCTCGGCCAAGCATGCCGTCTCGGACTGGATGGACATCGAGAAGGAGCGCGGTATCTCCGTTACCTCCTCGGTCCTGCAGTTCACCTATAACGGCGCCTGCGTCAACATCCTCGATACCCCCGGCCACCAGGACTTCTCGGAGGATACCTACCGTACCCTTATGGCCGCCGATGCTGCGGTCATGGTCATCGACGGCGCCAAGGGTGTCGAGGCCCAGACCAAAAAGCTGTTTAAGGTCTGTACGCTGCGCCACATTCCCATCTTCACCTTTGTGAACAAGCTCGACCACGAGGCTCGCGATCCGTTTGAGCTCATGGAAGAGATCGAGAACGTCCTGGGCATCAACACGTATCCCATGAACTGGCCAATCGGCAGCGGTCGCAACTTCCGCGGCGTGTTCGATCGTCAGACCCGTCGCGTCATTGCCTTTGAGGGCGACGGTCACGCCAACGCCACCAAGAAGGTCGCCGAGGTCGAGGCCGAGCTGGGCGATCCTTCCATGGACGAGCTTATTGGCGAAGAGAACCATAAGAACCTGATGGACGACATCGAGCTGCTCGATGGTGCCGGCGACGAGCTCGACTTGGATGCCGTGGCCTGCGGCAAGCTGAGCCCGGCGTTCTTTGGCTCGGCGCTCACCAACTTTGGCGTGGAGCCCTTCCTCAAGGAGTTCCTGCGTCTGGCCCCGACGCCGCGCGCCTATACCGATACGCTCACCAGCGAGCCGGTCGATCCCTGCCGCGACGACTTTAGCGGCTTTGTGTTTAAGATCCAGGCCAATATGGACAAGAACCACCGTGACCGCATCGCCTTTGTGCGCATTTGCTCGGGCAAGTTCGAGCGCGGCATGGACGCCTTCCACGTGCAGGGCAACCGCAAGCTCAAGCTTGCCACGGGCACGTCGATGATGGCCGATGACCGCGCCATCGTGGACGAGGCGTACGCGGGCGATATCGTGGGCCTGTTCGATCCGGGTATCTTTAGCATCGGCGACACCGTGTGCTCCGGCAAGCGCCACGTGCAGTATCCGCAGATCCCGACGTTTGCCCCCGAGATGTTCGCTCGCATTACGCAGGTCGACACGCTCAAGCGCAAGCAGTTCGTCAAGGGTATGGAGGAGCTTGCCCAGGAGGGTGCCATCCAGATCTTCCGCGAGCTGGGTGCCGGCATGGAGAGCGTCATCGTGGGCGTGGTCGGCGTCCTGCAGTTTGAGGTGCTCGAGCGCCGCCTCAAGGCCGAGTACCGTGTTGAGGTTCGTCGCCAGCCGCTGCCCTATACGGACATCCGCTGGATCCAGAACGACCCCGACACCATCGATATCCCGGGCCTTTCGCTCACGCGCGACACGCTGCGCGTCGAGGACATGCGCGGCGGCAAGTTGCTGCTGTTCACGAGCCCGTGGAACGTGGATTGGGCTACCGACCACAATCCCGACCTTATCCTGTCGGAGTTTGGCAACGTAGCGTTTTAGTGCATCGGCGCGGTGGCCCTGCGGGGCTGCCGCGCCGTTTGCTTGCCTGATGCCGTGTGAGCGGCTATCATACCCACCGTCGTCTCAAGACCGGGGCGTCCGAGCAGTTCGGGTCCGATATCCTGCTCGTTAAACCTAAAACCAAAGGAGTACATAATGATCAAGAAGGTCATGGAGGACTACAAGGTCCTGTTGCGGAGCATTCCCGCGGCAACGGTTTCGCTGTTTTTCGTGAGCGTCATCATGATGAACCTACTGGCCAACAAAGAGCTCATCAGCCTGCCGTATCTGGCGCTCGACTGTGGCTTTGTGGTGAGCTGGGTTTCGTTTTTGTGCCAGGACATGATCTGCAAGCGCTTCGGCGCCAAGGCATCCATTAAAATCTCTATCCTCGCGCTGCTGGTTAACCTGGCCGTGAGCCTGTGCTTTTGGGCATGCTCGCTCACGCCCGGTATGTGGGGTGCCTACTACGACACCGGCATGATCGAGGTCAACACTGCCCTTAACGCCACCATCGGTGGCACCTGGTACGTGGTGCTGGGCTCTTCGCTGGCAATGCTCGTTTCTGCCGTGGTTAACTCCACGCTCAACCAGTCGCTCGGCCGTATGCTCAAAAAGAATAACTTTGCGAGCTTCGCCTTCCGTTCCTATGTGTCCACGGGCGTTGGCCAGTTTATCGACAACCTGGTCTTTGCCATTGTGGTAAGCCACACGTTCTTTGGTTGGACCTGGGTACAGGTCCTTATGTGCTCGCTGACCGGCGCTGTTGCCGAGCTGCTGTGCGAGGTCTTCCTGAGCCCCGTGGGCTACAAGGTCGTGCGCGGCTGGGAGCGCGAGAATGTGGGCTCCGAGTACCTCGAGCGCCACGCAACCGCCTAAGGAGCAAGTATGCGGGTTTTGATCACGGGCGCTTCGGGTGGTATCGGAGCCGCGTGCGTGCAGCGCTTTTTGGACGAGGGCCACGAGGTCGTGGGCTTTGATCTGCTGCCGGCGGCGATCGAACACGAGCGCTACCGCCATCTGATCGTTGATGTCCGCGAGCCGGACTCGTTTCCAAGCGACCTTGAACCCCAGGTAATCGTGAATGTTGCCGGTACGCAGGATTCGGCCGACGACATCGCTGCTAACCTGTGTGGCACCATCAACGTGACCGAGCGCTACGCCTTTGTGGGGGAGGGGCTTGCCGCCAAGCCGGCGCCGGCTATTAAATCCGTGGTCAATGTGGGGTCGGCGAGCGGGCATACGGGATCGGAGTTTCCCGCCTATGCTGCCAGCAAGGGCGGCATTATCGCCTACACCAAGAACCTTGCAAACCGGCTGGCACCGCAGGCCGTCGCCAACAGTGTGGACCCGGGCGGCGTTATCACGCCGCTCAACCGTTGCGTGATGGAAGACGAACACCTGTGGAACCAGATTATGGAGCTCACACCGCTTAAGCGCTGGGCCACCGCCCAAGAGATCGCCGAGTGGATCTACTTTGTGGGCGTGACCAACCGGTTTATGACCGGGCAGAGCCTGCTGATCGATGGCGGCGAGGCCGGCCGCACGCAATTTATTTGGCCCGAGTAGGAAACGCGCCCGATGGAAAGCCGTCGGGCGCGTTTTTGATGTATCGATTTTTAGTCGAGGCAAGTCCAGTTGACGGGGGTCGAGCCGTGCTGTTCGAGTAGCCGATTGGCTGCCGAGAAGGGGCGCGACCCCATAAAGGCGGGGAGTTCTGCCGTGGCACGGTTGGCCGAAAGCGGCGAGGGATGCGTAGAGGCTAGGCAGAACTTGTCGGTTGCCTTGCCCGCGCCGGTCGTGGCGAGCTTGCCTTCGACCATCTGCTGGGCAAAGCGGCCCCATGCCAAAAAGACTACCGGTTGGGGCAGCTGACAGCAGCGTTCGATAACGTAGTCGGTGAGCGTACTCCAGCCCAGTTTGGCGTGCGAGTTCGCGGCATGCTCGCGCACGGTGAGCGTGGTGTTGAGGAGCAGGACGCCCTGCTGTGCCCATGGGGTTAGGTCTCCCGTGGCGGGAATAGGGCAATCCAGATCGGCTTTGAGTTCCTTATAGATGTTGCGCAGGCTCGGCGGCAACTTGGTTTGCGTCGCGGGGACCGAGAACGACAGTCCCATTGCCTGGTTGGGTCCGTGATAGGGGTCCTGACCCAAAATGACAACCTTGACCTGGTCGGCCGGCGTATAGACGAGGGCATTGAGGATGTCGTCTTGTGCCGGGTAGATAGTCTGCTCGGCACGCAAAAGGGCGATGTGCTCGAGCAGCTGGTTCGTAGTGTCACGTACCGGCTGCGGCGCATCGCCCAACCAAGTTGCTATGTTGCGATCGCGAGTTGCGGTGTCCATGGGGCTCCTTTATGGCAGATGCTCTGTTGGCATCTATTGTAAAGGCGCACCGGTTGCCTTTATGCCGCGGCTGTATGAAGAGTGGGGTCTACGAGACGTGCTCGGGCGCTCCTGCCATGCGAGCCTGTCCATGTGCGCGGAGGCGCGGAAGCTCGACGGTTGCCACCATGACGCCGGTGAGGATAAGGGCGGCGCCAAAGAAGGCGATGGAGCTCAGGACCTCGCCGACCAGGAAGAACGAAAAGACGGCGGAGCAGACCGGTTCGAGCGAGAAAGCGAAGCCGGTGGTCTCGGCAGGCACGTGGGGCTGCACGAGCGTCTGGGTGATAAAGCCATAGGCAGAGCAGATGAGTGCGAGCGCGACGACGACCACGATCTCGCTCGGCGTGCCGGGAAGCGTGAAACCGCCAAAGGTGAATGCGGCGATACCCGAGAACAAGCCGCCAAAGCCCAGCTGCCAAACGCCCAAAGCCAGCGGGTCGACATCTTCGACAAAGCGCTTGGCGACAATGATGTGTCCGGCATAGACAAAGGCGGAGAGCAGCATGATGAGCGCGCCCGGGTTCAGGCTGGTGAAGTCGGCGCCCGAGAGCAGTAGCATGCCGCAGGTGACGATGGTGGTGCCGACGAGCACCTTGCGCTCGGGGGCGCGGCGCAGCAGGGCGGCGTTGGCAAACGGCACGATCACGACCGTCAGGCTCTGCAAAAAGCCGGCAGTGGAGGCAGAGGTGAGGCTGGAGCCCAGGCACATGCAGGTGAGCTCGGTTGCCATGATGGCGCCGATGATGGCGGCGCGAACCATAAGGTCGCGGTTGATACGGAAAGCGCGCTTGTGGAAGAGCAGCAGGCAGGCAACAAAGGCGATGATGCAGCGTAGCGCAACGATGCTCGTGGCGTTCATGCTGTCCATGCCGATCTTCATAAGGGGGTACGAAAAGCCCCATGCTACGGGAACGGAAAATGAGAGCGCGATTGCTTTTTTGCGATCCATGGGACTCCTTTTGTTACAGAACGGTTTCGTAAAAAGGATTCTGCTCCCAGATGTGGATGTAGTAAAGCGAATGTATCTTCAGTATGATTAAGAAATGCTAATGTAGGTAGAAAAAGCCCTGGCAAAACGTTTTACGGCTGCATTGATGTGGAGGCACAATGGCATCGCGATATCAGATCGTTTGTATGGTGGTCGACTGCGGAAGTCTTAAGGGCGCGGCGGACGAGCTGGGCTATACGCAAAGTGCGGTGAGCCAGGCCGTCAAGGCGCTTGAACGCGAGCTGGGTACCACGCTTATCGAGCGCGGAAAACAGGGTGTGTCGCTTACGCGCGATGGCAAGCAGTATCTGCCGTATCTGCGACAGATCGTAACTGCCGAGGCCGAGCTCGAGGGCAAGCGCCAGGAGCTGCTGGGACTTTCCTCGACTGATATTCGTATTGCGACGTTTACCAACGTGAGTCGAACCGTGTTGCCGCGCGTGATCCGCGACTTTGGGGCCCTGCACCCGGGCGTACACTTTACCCTCAAGCAGGGCGATTACACGCGCAACGCCCAGTGGGTGCACGATGGCGTGGTTGATTTTTGTTTTACGGCACGCGGATTTACCGCTGGGCTCGAGAAGCGTGTGGTCTATCACGACGAGTTGGTGGCATTGTTGCCGGCGGCGCATCCTCTGACGGCAAAGGAAAAGGTGACACTCGCTGACCTAGCGTCCGAGCCGTTTGTGCTGCTGGATGAAGGCGAACAGAGCCTGGTGCTCGATGCATTCGCGGCGCATGGGCTGTCGCCGCACGTGACGAGCGAGGTGACCGACGACTACACCATCATGGCGATGGTCGAGGAGGGCCTAGGCGTGAGTATGCTTTATCGCCGTACCGTTGAGGGCGTGCAAGCCGATATCCGTGTGCGGCCTATCGTGCATGCCCCCTCGCGCGACGTGGTGGCCGCCTGGCGCAGCTGGGACACCATGCCCATCGCCACGAGGCGCTTTATCGACTATATGAGCTCGCATATTGTCAATTAATGACTGGCGTGGCGTTGAGTGCGGTGTTTAGCGGGCTGTCGCTTTGGCTTGGGCGGCGCGATAGGTGCGTGCCGGGTGGCAGAGTAATACCGCCACGACCATAAAGAACGCCGTGGTGCCCAGGCTGATGGGGTAGACCATCATGATGTTCGCAAAGGTGCGGAAGTGCGGGAACACGCAGAACACCCAATAGAAGCGGATGCCGCAGACACAGATCATGGTGATGAGGGCGGGCATGAGTGAGATACCAAAGCCGCGCAGGTAGCCGGACATGTTTTCGTAGAACATACTAAAGGCGTACGCCGGGAAGATCGAGCACACGCGGATATAGCCGATCGAGACGATGTTGGGATCGCTGTTGAACAGCGACAAGATCTCGCGCCCCAGACCGACAATAACGATAATCGTGGTGAGTGCGACGATGCCGCCTTCGACCAGGCAGACCTTGAGCGTCTTGGTGCAACGGTCGATCTGGCGGGCACCGTGGTTTTGTCCCACAAAGGTGGTGCAAGCCTGGCTAAAGCTGTTGAGCAGGTTGTAGCACACGTACTCCAGGCTCATGGCGGCGCTCGAGGCCGCCATGACCTCGGTGCCCAGACTGTTGATGGCAGACTGGATGATGATGTTGGCGACGGCAAAGACGGCGCTTTGGATGCCGGCGGGCAGGCCGATCTTGACGATGCGCTTGAGGGCGACGGGGTCGATAGCCAAGTCGCGTGGGGTGACGCGGACGACGGAGTCGGTCTTGAGCAGGCGGATAAAGAGCGTAGCGGCGCTAACGGTATAGGCGATGGCGGTGGCGATGGCGACGCCCGCGACGCCCCAGTGGAGTACGGGGACAAAGATGAGGTCCAGGCCAATGTTGAGGACGGTGGACACGGCAAGCGCCTGCAGCGGCATGCGGGTGATGCCGACGGAGCGGAAGATCGCGGCCTCAAAGTTGTAAAGCAAGATCGAGGGCAGGCTGAGCAAAAAGACGCGTAGGTAGAGCGAAGCGAGCGGCATGGTTTCGGCGGGAACGTTGAGCGCGGCGAGCATGGGCTCGGCAAAGATCTCGCCCAGAGCGATGACGACAAAGCCCACGAGCGCCATTAAAATCGAGGTATGGACGGCGCGTTTGACCATGTTCTGATCGTTGCGGCCGATAGCGTTGGCGATGACGACGTTGGAACCCAACGACAGACCAATAAACAGGTTAATCATAAGGCTGGTGAGCGGCACGTTGGAGCCGACGGCGGCCATGGCAAGGGTTCCCTGGTCGCCCGAGAAGTTGCCGATGATGACCGTGGCGATGAGGTTCGACAGCTGCTCCAAGATGCTCGTGGCGGCTACGGGGAAGGCGAACAGGGGAATATTGCGCCACAGCGAGCCGGTGGTCATGTCAATGTGCTTAGATGCCGTATCAGCCATACGCTCTCAATCTCTAACATGCTCTTTCGTGCTTATTTGCGCAGACGATGATACTCCTAATCGACTAGTCGTTGGGGACGTTCTTAAACGACTAGTCATTCAAGAACGTCCCCAATGACTAGGTTGGGAAGGCGTGCGACAATGGTGGGCGTTGTGTTGTTCGCGCTAAGGAGTTGCCATGTTGTTGTGTCCCGTTTGCCATGAGCCGTTGGTGGACAATGAGCGCGGTGCTGCATGCGCGGGAGGACACCGGTTTGACCGTGCGCGCGAGGGCTATCTATATCTACTGCGCTCATCCAAGAGCGGCGACTCCATGGGTGATCCTAAGTCGCAGGCACGCAGCCGTCGCGACTTTCTGAACCGCGGTTACTATGCGCCGTTGCGCGATGCGATGGTTGAGCTGGCGCGCGAACGGGTGTCTGGGCGCGCCACGTCTGCGAACGGACCCATGACGCTGCTCGATATTTGCTGCGGCGAGGGCTATTACACCAGCGCCATGGGCGCGGTGCCGGGCGTGGATGCTTACGGTTTCGACCTGGGCAAAGAGATGGTGCGCCTTGCCGCCAAGCGCGGCGATGCGACCTACTTCGTGGCCAACATGAAGGACATCCCCGTGGCCGATGGCGCCTTCGATATGGTGACCGAGCTCTTCGCTCCCTTTAACGAGCGCGAATTTGCCCGCGTGCTGGCTCCAGAGGGCTCACTCTATACCGTGGTGCCGGGTGCCCGTCATCTCTTTGGGCTCAAGGAGGTGCTCTACGATACGCCGTACCTTAACGATGAGAAGCTGCCGAAGACCACCGAGCTCGAGTTGGTCGGAACGCAGCGGGTGTCTGCGAACATTACGCTCCAGACCCAGGCAGACATCGAGGCGGTGTTCCAGATGACGCCGTACTACTACCGCACGCGCCCTGCCGACAAAGAGCGCCTGGCAAACTTGGACACCCTTCAAACCGACATCGACTTCATCATCGCCGAGTACCGCCACTAACCTACCAAAAAGGGACAGGTTTATTTTGGTAGGTTTTATCTGGGCAAACGTAAAGGGCCGACCGCGGAGATGCGCGATCGGCCCTTTTTAGTTGCTTGGCTGCAGAGGTTATGAGAAGCGAGCGCTTACAGGCGGTCCTTGTTCTCGGCCTTAACGGCGTGCGCCTGCTGAACAAAGAACAGGTCGTACACCACGATGACAAAGGCGACGATATTGACGGAGCTGCCGCCGAGCGCGGGAAGCGTGAGCGCGGCCTGGACGAGCGTGGCGATTGCGGCGACGATGCCGAGCTTAAACGCGCCATCCACCTGCGAAGGCTTGTTGGCGCCCTTGATGCCCGCAACGCCCGCACCGAGATCGATGAGACCCTTGGCGACCAGCACGACCGCGGCGAGCATGGCGTTCGACCCGTACATGGAATCGAGGTTGCCGGTCGCGATGCCGGCGATTCCAATGACGAGACTGGCGATGCCCAGAACAAAATAAATCAGGGCAAGGATTTTGAGTGTCTTGCGAGCGGCGCTCATAGCTGGTCCTTTCGATGCGGGCGCGGAGAATCTGTCGCACCCAGGTTGCGGCACATATCGTGAAGCACATTGTAGTTCAACGGGGCGATGCATGCGTTTGAAAGCGTCTCTTGCCTGTACGGTCCAACCTTTCAAAAAGGAAAGCTGGACGTAAGCCAAATCGATGGCAGCCCATGTGCGGCGCTGCGATGATGAGGCCGTAACAAGGAGCTGGTCTCAAGGAGGAGTCATGATGTACGGAGCAGGGCAAGTGCGTGAGCCGCGGTCGCTGGGAAGGCGCATGGGTGATTCTGTGATCGCTGCCGTGTGCACGGGATTGATGGCGGTGCTTTGCATTGCGATGCTGTGGGCCATGTCGCATGTGGGACAATAGCGGACGGTTGGGTGCCGACATAAACGGCACTCACGTATTCGTTTTGCTTGTTAAGGAGTATCCATGGGCGTCGTCGATCCCTTTTCTGTTGCTCGGGCCGCGGGGCTTGAGCTGATCGGGAAGTCCGAGGGCCTCACGCTCACCGACGGCACGATGGAGCTGCGCGCCGATTTCACCCGCATGCTTCCGCGGCTTAAACAGGGCCGTCTGCAACAAGAGTTGCTGGTAAAGGCTGCGCGCGCAAAAGGCATCGAGCGGCCATGGGCGATTGATGCCACGGCGGGCTTTGGCGAGGATTCGCTGCTGCTGGCGGCCGCGGGCTTTACCGTCGATCTGTATGAGCAGGATTGCGTGATCGCGGCGCTCCTCAAGGATGCCCTGGAGCGCGCGGCAGATGATCCGGCGCTTGCGGCTGCCGTGGCTCGCATGCGCCTTCATGCGGGCGAGGACAGCATTGCCGGCCTTCGCCATACAGCTGAGCTGATCGAGCAGGGCGAGCTCGCGGCTCCCGACGTGGTGTATCTGGACCCCATGTTTCCCGAGCGCACCAAAAGTGCGGCGGTCAAAAAGAAGTTCCAACTCTTGCACCATCTGGAACGGCCATGTACCGATGAGGAGACGCTGGTCGAAGCCGCGCTTGCGGTGCACCCGCGCAAGGTCGTTATCAAGCGGCCGGTGAAGGGCCCGCTGCTTGCCGGCGTTAAGCCGAGCTATCAACTTGCGGGCAAGGCCGTTCGTTACGATGTTTTGGTGCCGCCGCGCCCGTAGCTTGCGTGCGATTACCGGGGCATCGCTAGTGCCGTGCCGATGCGGTCCCTATTTCCAAGGGTGCGACGTCAGGTGCCAGCCGCCGCAGTATTCACATTTGTAGCAGGCCAAACCACGCCGCCCGCGGTTTTCGCAGTCGGCCATAACTGCCTCGGCCTCGGCGCGTGTGTCGTAACGGTTTTTGCGTTCGCACGACTTGTAACGCCAGGCTTCATCGCGCTCGGCGTCTAGGGCGTCGCGGCGCTCGTCCTCGCGCGCAAACAGGTCGCTCATATCGCCGCCGGTAGCAGCGCCCAAAAACTCGCTTTTGGCCTTTGACCAGGCGGCTCGCTTTTTGCTTCCCATCTGCTTAGCGCCTCTCTCCAAACGCTGGTATCATTGCTCAACCAAAGTGATACCAATAAACGTGAGGTCGCCGCGTGATGATCAGAAAAACCCTCGATACCGACATTCCCGCCGTCATGGCTATCTATGACGCAGCCCGCGCCTTTATGCGCGCGCATGGCAACGCCACGCAGTGGCCCGAGGGCACGCCTTCTGCCGAGCAGCTGGCTGCCGATATCGCCGCCGATGGCAGCTATGTGCGCGAAGTCGACGGCCGCGTGGTGGCGACGTTTGCCTTTTTGCCGGGCCCGGACGAGTGCTATGACGTCATTGAGGATGGTCAATGGCGCAGCGACGCTCCGTACGCCGTGCTGCATCGCGTGGCGTCCGATGGCACCGTGCACGGTATCGCGGCTGCGATGTTTGCCTTTGCCAAGGAGCGTGCCGATCACCTGCGCATCGACACGCATCAGGACAACCTGCCCATGCAGGGAGCCATCGCCAAGGCCGGGTTTAAGCGCGCCGGTATCGTATATGTGTCGGACGGTACGCCGCGCGTCGCGTTTGATTGGCTGCGCGAGGCGTAAGAGCGACGCCTCATATCAATAATTCGCGCGAACGAAAATGGTCCCACCCGGGGCCATTTTCGTTCGCTGCGCTGTTTTGCAAGCCGGCTTTCGCAAGGCGCGAACCTACGAAAATCGCCGCGCGGCAACGCGGGGCGATGAGCTCGGTCGGGGGATAGGGCCCGCTTCGCCCGCCGGCCCGTAAATTGTATCATCCAGTGTGGAACGAGGACGCCCGTTGCCGCGTGCGATGGGCTTGCAATAAGAGGAGAGCCATGTCGAAGCAAGCGGTCGTTGGAATCTTGGCGCATGTCGATGCCGGCAAGACCACGCTGGCCGAGGCCATGCTGTTCAACGCGGGTCGCATTCGCAAGCGCGGCCGCGTGGACGATGGTGATTCGCATCTGGACACTGACGCGATCGAGCGCGAGCGCGGCATCACGATTTTCTCGTCGCAGGCCGTACTCGACCATGGCGATACCCACGTCATGCTCGTGGATGCACCGGGGCATGTCGATTTTTCGGCCGAGGCGGAGCGCACATTGCGCGCGCTGGACTACGCGATTTTAGTTGTGGGCGCCAACGACGGCGTGCAGGGGCACACCGAAACCCTGTGGCGCCTGCTTGCACGCTATGACATCCCGACGTTCATCTATATCAACAAAATCGATTTGGAGAATCCCGGCCGCGATGTTTTGCTGGCACAACTTGGGCAACGTCTTTCCGAGGGCTGCCTGGATGCCAACGAACTGCTGACGGGTGGTGGCGTTCAGGAAGACGCTGCCGCGTTAGACGAAGAAGCGCTCGAGGAGTTTCTTGAGGCGGGTGAGCTTTCTGTCGCAACGCTGTCGCGCATGGTTGCCGAGCGCAAGCTCTTTCCCTGTTTTGCCGGCTCGGCGCTCAGGGATCAAGGCGTGGACGAGCTGCTGGATGGCATATGTGCGCTGATGCGTGAACAGACATGGCTCCCGGAGTTTGCCGCGCGCGTCTATCGTGTCAGCCAAGGTGTTCGCGGCGAGCGCTTGGCATGGGTTAAAGTGACCGGCGGTACGCTGCACGCAAAACAGATGATTGGTGGACGTTCCGGTGCCGAGGCATGGGAGCAGAAGGTCGATCAGGTACGCATCTATAACGGCGAAAAGTATGAGCTTGCCCAAGAAGTTGCTGCTGGCGGTATTTGTGCCGTGACGGGTCTTGCGCACGTTCGCCCGGGGGACGCCCTGGGCGCGGAGCCCGCGGGCGATGCGCCTGTCATTGCGCCGGTCCTCACCTATACGGTGCTTCCGGGCGAACACGATGTCCATGCGGTGTTCAAAGCACTGACTGAGTTGGCGGACGAAGATCCCATGCTCGGCGTAAGCTGGAACACTCATCTTGAGCAGATTCATTTGCAGTTGATGGGCGCCGTGCAACTCGAGGTCGTGCAGCGGGTGTTGGCCGATCGCTTTGGCCTTTCGGTTGCGTTTGAGTCTGGCGGCATTCTCTATAAGGAGACCATTTCGCAGCCGGTCGAGGGCGTGGGCCACTTTGAGCCACTGCGCCACTATGCCGAGGTGCATCTGCGCCTGGAGCCGTTGCCAGCGGGTTCGGGCGTGCAGTTTGGCACCGTGACCTCGACTGACGAGCTCGATCTTAACTGGCAACGTCTGGCGCTCACCAACGCCATGGAGCGCGATCACCTGGGCGTGCTGACCGGTTCTCCCATCACCGATGTGCGCATTACGCTCACGGGCGGCCGCGCGCATGCCAAACACACCGAGGGTGGCGATTTTCGCCAGGCCACGTACCGTGCGATTCGACAGGGACTCATGCAGGCGCGTGAGGCGGATGCTGCGGTGCTGCTGGAGCCGTGGTATCGCTTTGAGCTCGAGGTGCCGGGGGAGTGCGTGGGCCGGGCACTCTCGGATGCCACGCGCATGGGTGCCGAGTACGAGCCGCCGACGATGGCGGGAGACCGGGCGAAGCTTGTGGGTCGCGTGCCGGCATCTGAGGTGCAGGATTACGCGCTGGGGGTGGCTGCCTACACGAGTGGTCGCGGGCATCTGTACCTAGAGTTCGCCGGCTATGCGGCTTGCCATGATGCCGAGCGCGTAATCGAGGCGGCCGCCTATGAGCCCGAGGCCGATCTGCCCAACACGCCCGACTCGGTCTTTTGCTCTCACGGCGCCGGCTACACGGTCAAATGGTACGACGTGCCCGCCGCGGCGCACGTAAAGATCGACCCTGCCACCTTCCGCCCCTGGCGAGCAGCAGACGCGGAGTTTTTCGGCCACATGTGACAAAGGGGCAGTTCCTTTGTTACATGCTATTGGTATAACTCGGTACAAGTTGGTATAACTATTACCAGGGTTTGCCAATCCGAGGAGGCCGACATGAACCAGAATCCCTTTAAGCCAACGGCAGGCAAGCGGCCTCCGATACTCATCGGTCGTGAGTCGGTCATCGAAGATTTCGAGGAAGGGCTCGATAACGGCGCCGGTGCCCCCGGAAGGCTCATGCTCATTACGGGAAACCGCGGCTGTGGCAAAACGGTTCTCCTACGGGAGCTGCAGCGTCTAGCCAGCGCGCGCGGATGGGCGGTTGTCTCCGATTTCGCTTCGCTTGGCTTATGCGACCGCTTGGCCGACGCGCTTCGCTCGAATAAACCCGTTGTGACGTCAATGGAGCTCGGTCCGTCGTTTGGCCGGATGTCGGTCGAGGCGGCGCGAGCAAAGGGCGAAACGTTGCGAGGGCTGGTCAACGAGCGCCTCAAGAAGCTCGGTCCAGGCAAGGGCATACTGTTTGCGATTGACGAGGCCCAATCTGCGTCTATCGAGGAACTGGCGGCGCTGGCCGTTCTCTATCAGCAAGTGCCCGGAGATCAAGATGCTACGGGCTTGTCCGATAGCGACCAGCGCGGTCTTGCGCTGGTGTTCGCCGGCTTACCCAGTATGGTTGATGACTTGCTCGAAGAGCCGAGCGTGACGTTTTTGCGGCGTGCTCAGCAGCGTACGCTGGGGGCGATTTCTTTGCCCAAAGTGCGCGATTCGTATATCCAGACGGTCAAAGACGCTGGTCTTTACGTTGATGCGGAGACGGCGGACCTTGCGGCGCGCAAGAGCATGGGGCATCCCTATATGGTTCAGCTGGTGGGATATTACATGTGGCGCTCTACTGTCCGGCGTGGCTCGCAGGTCATTGAAGTGTGCGATGTCGAGGCTGGCTACGCCGATGCCGTCTCTGAGTTCTATGAAGCGGTCGACGCTCCCTTGTATTACGGGTTGCGCAGTCCGCAGCGTCTCTTTATCGAGGCCATGGCGGCTGACGAGGGCAAACCGACGCGCATGGCGGATATCATTGAGCGTTGCGATCGCACCCAGAGCTGGGCGAGTAAATATCGTGCAAGTCTGATTCGCGAGCGCGTCATCGAGGCTGCCGGATACGGCCTCGTCCGGTTTACCGTGCCCATGCTGGGCGCGTACATCCGCGACCGCATTTTATGGCATGAGTAGGGTGATAAGGGTGACGGAACAGAAGATGAGCCCGCAGGCTATCGAGGTGCGTGGCGCACGTGTCCATAACCTCAAGGACATCGATATTGATATCCCGCTGGGAAGGCTCGTGGGTATTGCCGGCGTGTCGGGCTCGGGCAAGAGTTCGCTGGCACTCGGGGTTCTTTATGCCGAGGGCTCGCGCCGCTATCTGGAGGCGCTCAGCACCTATACCCGCCGTCGTCTGACGCAGGCCGAGCACGCCCAGGTGGACGAGGTGCTGCACGTGCCAGCGGCGCTCGCATTACATCAGCGCCCCAGCGTACCGGGCGTGCGCTCGACCTTTGGTACCATGACCGAGCTCAACAATAGCCTGCGTCTACTCTTTAGCCGTTGCGCCCATCACGTGTGCCCGCATTGCGGGGCGCGTGTGGAGCCGAGCCTTAACGTGGCTGCGGGCCTGTCGCTCACGTGTCCGACATGCGGCCGCGAGTTCTACGCGCCGAGTGCCGAGGATTTGGCTTTCAATAGCGGCGGTGCGTGCCCTACCTGCGGCGGCACCGGTGTCATGCGCGAGGTAGACGAGGCGAGCCTGGTGCCCGACGAGTCAAAGACCATCAACGAGGGTGCGGTGCTTCCCTGGGGCACGCTCATGTGGGACCTGATGAAGCAGGTGGCCGGCGAGATGGGCGTGCGCACCGACGTGCCGTTTAACCAGCTCACGCCTCAAGAGCGCGACATCGTGTTTCACGGCCCGGCGGTTAAGAAGCATATTCTCTACGTTCCCAAAAACGGCGAGGGCGCCACGCCGCTCGACTTTACCTATTACAACGCCGTCTATACCGTTGAGAATGCGCTCGCCAAGGTTAAGGACGATAAGGGGCTTAAGCGTGTGGCTCGCTTTTTGCGCGAGGGACCATGCCGTGACTGCGCCGGCACGCGTCTCTCCGAGGCTGCGCGCCAGCCCCAGGTGCGCGGTATCAATCTGGCTCAGGCCGCGGCCATGACGCTTGGTGATGCGATCGAGTGGGTGCGCGGGGTGCCCGCATCCTTGCCGGCCGAGATGCGGCCCATGGCGACGGATATCTGCGATTCGTTTTTGAGCACGGCTCGTCGTCTGGTCGACCTGGGTCTCGATTACCTTTCGCTCGATCGCGCCGGTGCCACGCTCTCCACGGGTGAGCGCCAGCGCGTGCAACTCGCCCGCGTGGTGCGCAACCGATCGACAGGCGTGCTCTATGTGCTGGACGAGCCCTCAATTGGCTTGCATCCTGCCAATGTCGACGGCTTGGTGGGCGTAATGCGCGACCTGGTGGATGACGGCAATACCGTGGTTGTTGTCGACCACGATACACGTGTGCTGGCGGAGGCTGATTATCTGGTCGAGATGGGCCCCGTTGCCGGAGCAGGCGGCGGCAACGTAATCGCCGCTGGTACGGTAGACGAGGTCGAGCAATCGCAGGACAGCCGTATCGCGCCGTTTTTGCGCGCCGAGCCCAAGCGCTTGCGTCCGCAGGTGGCTGACGACGAGATGTTCGACCGGGGCCACATCCGCATGGCGACCGATACCATCCATACCGTCAAGCCGCTCGAAGTCGATATCCCGCGCGGCCGCCTTGTCGCGGTGACGGGTGTTTCGGGTTCGGGCAAGACGACGTTGGTGCTCGAGACGCTCATCCCGGCGCTTAAGGCGCAGGCAGCTGGCGAGCGCTTGCCACGCCACGTGCGCTGGATCGATGCCGAGGGCATTGCGCGTGCCAACCTGATTGACGCCACGCCCATCGGTGCCAACGTGCGCTCGACGGTGGCAACCTATGCCGACATCCATGATGAGCTGCGCCGCGCCTTCGCCCGTACGCCCGAGGCCAAGGCAGTCGGCTACAAGGCGGGCGCCTTTAGCTACAATACCGGCGCCTTGCGCTGCCCTACGTGTGATGGCACGGGCTCGATATCGCTCGACGTGCAGTTTTTGCCCGATGTCGAAATCGTCTGCCCGGCATGTCACGGCTCACGTTATGCGGACGCGGCTTCGCATATCCATCGCGAGGGCAAGGACGGGAGTCTGCTTACGTTGCCGCAGCTCATGGACATGAGTGTGGACGAGGCCATCGACGCCACGGTGGGGCTCAAGAAAGTTCAGACGCGCTTGCAGACCTTGCACGACCTTGGCTTGGGCTATCTCACGCTCGGTGAGCCCACGCCGGCGCTCTCGGGCGGCGAGGCGCAGCGTCTTAAGCTCGCGAGCGAGATGGGCCGCGTGCAGGACGATGCCGTATTTGTGTTCGACGAGCCCACGATCGGCCTGCATCCGCTCGATGTTCAGGTGTTGCTGAATGTGTTCGACGGCCTTGTTGCCAAAGGCGCCACGGTTATCGTGATCGAACACGATCTCGACCTTATCCGTAACGCCGATTACGTGATCGACATGGGCCCGGGCGGTGGCGACGCCGGCGGGCAAATCGTCTGCGCCGGTACGCCGGGCGACATCGCAGCCTGCTCTGCAAGCATCACTGGCCGCTACCTATAACCGAATGTGACAAAGGGACAGTTCCTTTGTCACATTCCCGGAAAGCCTGTTTGGCGCAGGGCTTCGTAGAGGACGATGGCGGCGCTGTTGGAGAGGTTGAGTGCACTGATGCGGTAGTCGTCCGGATTGACGAAGTTGCCGCAGATATCCTGCTGAAGGATGGCCTCATGGCTGTCCTGGGTATGCCCCAGCGATTCCTCGTGGGCTTCCCAAGCCTCGGCGTTATCGAGTGAGTCGCAATCGCGCAGCATCGGGATACGCTCGCAGCGCTCGGGCGCCGCGGCAAGCAGTGGCTCGGGAATGCCCGAGCTCTCGCTGCCAAAGACCAAATAGTCACCGTCGCGGTAGGTGCTTTGTGCATAGGTGCGGCGCGCCTTTTTGGTCAGCAGATGCAGGCGCTCGTCGGCAGGAGAGAGACCGTTGCGCGCAAGGAAATCCTCCCAGCTGGCATAGGTCGTCACGTCCAAGTTTTGCCAGTAGCCCAGGCCGGCGCGACGCACCGTCTTGTCGTCGAGCGAAAACCCCAGCGGCTCCACCAGATGCAGGCGGGCGCCGGTGACCACGCAGGTGCGGCCGATATTGCCCGTATTGGCCGGAATCTCGGGCGCATACAGCACAATGTTGAACATGAATCTCCTTGGCTCAGAACGAAAAACCACCACGAAGGGCACCTTCGTGGTGGTTTGGCGGTTACGTAGGCGGACAAATGCCCGCTTGGATAAACCTAGGCGCGGTGCCAGTCGGTCAGGCAAGCATCGAGGGAGGCGATGAGCGCATCTTTGTCCATGTGACGGCCGATGATGCACAGACTCGTCATGCGGTCGCCCGTCTCGTCGTCCCAAATTTGCATGATCTCGGGGTTCTCGTCGATGATCTTCTGCTTCTCGTCCTCGGGCGCCGAGTCGACAAACAGGCCGTTCTCCATCAGGCGCATCTGGTGGCCGGCCTGCTCAAACATGTAGCACATGTCCGGATTGCTGGCCTGCCACAGCGGACCCTTGACGCGGATGACCTCGTCGGGCCACTCCTGCTCAACAAAATCGGTGAACTTCTGCAGGTCAAACGGCTTGCGGCGCGAGTACACAAAGGTCTCGATGTCGTACTCGAGCACCTCGGGATCGTCGTGCTCTTCGGGATGCTCCATGGCCTCGATCCAAGCGGCGGAGTTGTAGGCGCGCATAAAGTCGAAGCGGTCGGTGTCGAGCAGTTCCTCCATGGGAACCTCGCCGTTTTGGGCCTCGACGATCACGGCGTCCTTCTGAAGACTGCGCACGATGGCCTTGAGCTCGGCGATCTGCTCGGGCGTTACGGTATCGGTCTTGTTGAGGATGAGCGTGGAGCAGAATTCAATCTGCTGGATGAGCAGGCTCTCGATGTCGTCCTCGTCGATATCCTCGGCCAGCAGGTCGCGGCCGCCGTTGAACTCGTCGTACATGCGGGCGCAATCGACCACAGCCACGATGTTGTCGAGCGCAAGCTTGGGCTCGCCGCCCACCTTGGCCTCGTCGCAGAAGCTCGAGATGGTGTAGGCGATGGGGATAGGCTCGCAAATGCCCGAGGCCTCGATGATGATGTAATCGAAGTTGCCCGAATCGGCGATGCCCTGCAGCTGGTTGGCCAGGTCGTCCGAAAGCGTGCAGCAGATGCAGCCGTTGGTGAGCGGGATGAGGTCATCGGTCTCGGAAAGGCCGCCGTCGGCGATGAGGCTGGCGTCGACGTTGATCTCGCCGATATCGTTGACGATCACGGCGGCGCGGATGCCGCCGTCGTTAGCGAGGATGTGGTTGAGCAGCGTGGTCTTGCCGGCACCGAGGTATCCGGTAAGCATGATGATCTTCACGGGTTTGTTGGGCATGTGCCCTCCTTTGTTAGACTTGGCTTACAGTTGAATCTTATGCCAAACGCCTGCTCTTATACCCACGAGCCGGCAAATAACACAAGCTACTCCCAGGCTCCCCATACATCGGGGCAATAACCGACGGTGGCCTTTTTGCCGTTGCGCACGATGGGTTCGGCGAGAACCTGCTGGTTCTCGAGCAGCTTGTCAAAGCGCTGGCTGGGGGTGAGGTGCTGGATGAGCGCGAGCGTCTCCTCGTCCTTGGCCTTGGGGTTGAGTAGCTTGTCGATGCCGCCGACCGCCTGCATCACGCTCGTGAGCTCGCCCTTGCTCATCTCCTTTTCCTTAAGGTCGATAAACTGCACCTTAATGCGGCGCTCCTTAAAATAACGCTGGGCCTTCTTGGTATCGAAGGACTTTTTGGTGCCAAAAATCTGGATATTCATGCTCCGCCGTTCTACCTGATGAAGTTGGTCGTTGCTCGATCTGCCTCGGGTGCGTTGATACCGGCGGCCTGTCCTGCCTCGATACAGCGCAGGAGCCAGGCCATGTTTTTGCCGATGTTTCGCATGGTGGCAAGGCCCTCGGCATCCCCATCGGCGTCGCCGGGCACGCGGCCAAACACGTTGTTCCAGTAGGTGGAGGCAACTACGGGCATTTGCTTAATGGTGAAGTACTTGTTGAGCACATCGAAGGTGGTCGAGGTGCCGCCGCGACGGGCGACGGCGACCGCGGCGCCGGGTTTGTGCTCAAAGGCATGCCCGCCTGCATAGAAGGCGCGATCGAGGGCCGAAAGGATGCGTCCGCTGGGGTGCGCATAGTAGACGGGTGAGCCAAAGACAAAACCATCTGCCTGCTCGGCGGCAGCGATGAGCTCGTTCACCACGTCGTCGTCAAAGGTGCAGCGACCGCCAAGCTTGCCGCACAGGCCACAACCGATGCAATCGCGAATGGGCTTGGCGCCCAGCTGAAACACCTCGGTATCAATGCCTTCTGCATTAAGTTGCTCGGCGACCTCGGCGAGTGCGCGGGCGGTGTTGCCGTTTGCCTTGGGACTGCCATTGACCAAAAGAACCTTCATCACAAACTCCCTCTGCTGTCGGTGACTTCTGCGGAGGATTATCGCACGAGAGGGTAGATGGCGTAGGGCGCGATGTGAAACGGCTTGTGTTTCACATCGCGCCCCACGACGCTAGTTCAGTTTGGTGCCCGGTACTTGCGGTGCCTCTTTGAGCAACGCTTTGAGCTCGTTTAAAATCGAAACAGGCTGACGGTCGACGCCGTCCAGATGGAGCGTGGCCACGCGAATGGGCGGCTGATATTCAAGCGAGCCGATGAGCACGGGAGAACCCAAGAACCGTTCGATGTCGCCTGCGATCTCATTGATTGCCTCGGGGCCGAGCTCATCGAAGAGTGCCACGAACGTTGGCCCCGTCGAGCGGAACAGGCGGCCCTTGCCGCGCGAACAATCCATGAGGCAGGCGGCGCTTTCGGCGAGCACACGGTCGCCTGCATCGAATCCAAAGCGGGCATTGACCTCGACGATATCGTCGACCTTAATGGCAATAAAGCCTGCCTCGCGCGCCACGCGGCGCATCTCTCCAATAGCGTTGACCAGCGCGTGGACATCGCCCAGGCCCGTTACCGAGTCGGTCGTATCCGCTAGGCTTCGGTTGATGATAATGCCCACATACATGCTGGGCTCGGTATCGGTGCCGTCCAAGCGGTAGCCCGTGCAGTCGCAAAGCGCGTACGCTCCGGTGGCATCCATTACGCGATACTGCATGTAGTGGAAGTGCCACGTGCCGTTTATCACCATGTCGAGCTCGGCGCGTACGTTGTCGCGGTCCTCGGGGTGTACGCGGGCAAGCCACATGTCGACCGAGTTAAAAGGGTGCTGGGAGGGCAGATCAAAATCGCGCACGGCGTTAACCGACCATTGCGATTCGCCCGTATCGAGGTTAAGGATGAACGGATAGCGCGTCTCGGAGCTCATGGAGATCGCCTGGAACACCCGGTCGTTGCACGGAAGTTGATCGACGATTGGGCGTTGCGGCGCGTCATTGTTTTCCGGTTGCTGTACACGATGCATAAGCTTATAGCGATACATCTTGCGATCGGCATCCATCGTCATCTGGCGACGCGTGTCGCCGGCAAGAGGATCGACGCGCGAGCTGCCAAAGCTAAAGCTGGCGATCATGGGCGCCTTGCCATCTGAGCTCGCCTCGATCAGCCCGGCACGTACCTGCTCCAAGCGCTGCTCGAGTTCAGTCTCGTTTGCGGAGAGCGAGATAAGCACAAACTCGTCTCCACCGATACGGAACAGCATCTCATCGTGCTCCATGGTTTCGGAGAGCGTGCGGCAGATGCTCAGAATATAGCGATTGCCTTCGGCGTGGCCAAACCTATCATTGCAATGCTTGAGATGGTCGATGTCAATATAGGCGCAGGTGAAGGGGTCGCCTTTGCGCCAGAGTTGCTCGACGTGACGGTCGAGTCCGCCGCGGTTGCCCAAGTTGGTGAGCGGGTCGATATAGGCGTTGCTCTCAAGCAGCCGGCGCTCTTGTTGCAGGATGGCATGCGTCTTTTGCAGTTGCTCGCCAACGGCGCGTAGCTCAGCAGGCAGCGCGGCAACATCGAGTTCGGCGGTCGAGATGCCATTCGCAAGTCGCTGAAGATAGGCAATAATCGATTGCTCGCCCACGCGGTACGACTCGTTCATGATGGATAACCTCCTTGGGCAGAACAACGGTTTGTATCATATCCCCAATTCGGTTTGAATTGGGGATATAAGTTAGCCAATGGGGACAAATGCTTCCTTCGGCGGTGGCGTTTTGCGCGCGAGCGCATCAGTTGTTATTGCCACCATCGAGCAATGCCTCAAAATCCTTTGCCGGCATGGGGCGGTAGTAGAGGAAGCCCTGAGCGTAGCGGGCGCCCATTTGTCGTAGCATGTTCGCCTGCTCATTTGTCTCGACGCCTTCGACCTCGACGGGCAGATGGAGCGACTGCGCCATTTCGAGCATCGATGAAATGATTTGCGTGCTGCGGCCTTGATCGCGGTCGGTGGGTACAATCTGCCAAATGTACTTGTCGAGCGTTACTACAAAGCCGCTTTCCTCGAGTGCGGGGATATGGGTGCACATACTGTGGGCGGCTATTATTCGACAAGCGGTGGCGCGACGATGCGATGTCCGATAAAAATGCGACTGGGACGATATATGTTGACGGGTATACTTGTCCCGGTTTTAAACGCAGGAACGGAGATGGTCGCATGGCACAGCCGGATACGACGCGCACGGTGGGGCTCGCGCTCGAGGGAGGCGGCTACCGCGGTATGTATACGGCGGGCGTGCTCGACGTTTGGATGGAGCACGGTTTGACCTGCGACCATATGGTGGGTGTCTCGGCGGGCGCGGCGTTTGGCTACAATTTTAAATCGCGCCAGATCGGCCGCGCCATTCGCTATAACAAGGCCTATTGTGCCGACAAGCGCTATGCGGGTGTAGCAAGCTGGCTGCGGACCGGCGATATGTACAATGCCGAGTTTGCCTATCACGAGGTGCCCATCGAGCGCGACCCCATTGACCTGGAGGCATATCGCGCCTGCCCCATGCGGTTTACGTGCGTGTGTACCGATATCGAGACGGGCGAGGCGGTCTACCATGATCTGCCTTATGGCGACGAGCGCGATATCGAGTGGATCCGCGCCTCGTCGGCGATTCCCGTGGCAACGCGTCCTGTCGCCATTGAGGGGCGTAAGTATTTGGATGGTGGCGTGGCTGATTCTATTCCCAGCGCATGGCTGTTTGCGCAGGGCTATGACCGCAACGTGGTGGTGCTGACGCAACCGGCGGGCTTTGTAAAGCAGCCCAACAGCGTAATGCCCATGTTGCAGCGTGTGTTCCGTCACTACCCGGAGTTTGTCGCAGCGCTTGAGCATCGGCATGAGGTCTACAATGCCACGCTCGATGACCTGGCGCGTCGCGAGGCCGCTGGCGAGGTCTTTGTGGTGCGGCCGAGTGAATCGGTAAAGGTGCCGTCGCTGTGCCGCGAGCCTGATGAGCTCGAGCGCATCTATCAGATCGGCCGTCGCGATGCGGAGGCGACTTTGCCGGCGTTGGAAGCGTATCTGGCGGGGTAGAGGCTGCAGCGGAAAGCGCATCCCGGAATGGGCGTTTGGAATGGGATGCGGTTTCCGCGAGAGGCCCGTGGCGGAAAGTTCATCCCGGAATATGCGTTCAGACTGGGATACAGTTTCCCACTGGCTCTCTATACGGAAAGCGCATCCCAGTTTGGACGTCCATTCTGGGATGCGCTTTCCGCTCTTGAAGATATGAGGCTGCGAATCAGCTGCTCGGCCTATGCCTGCTGCCAGGTGTCGACGAGCTCCTTGGCCGCGGCGTAGGGGTCGTCGGCACTGCAGACGGCGCTCACCACAAAGAAGCCATCGACGCCGGTGTCCTTGAGCTGCGGCAGGTCGGCTGTCTTGACGCCTCCGCCCACCACGATGGGCACGGGGCTTGCCGCATGGAGCGCGGCCAGGTCCTCAAAGCTTTTGGTGATGATGGAGCCATCGGCCGCGCGTCCGCAATCGCGCTTGGTCTCGGTCTCGTGGAGCGGGCCGATGCCCAGGTAGTCGACCAGGCTCATGTCGGCGGTCTTGACGTACTCGAGCATCTCCTCGCAGCGGGCGGAAAGGCCCACGATGGCATCGGGGCCCAGCAGCTTGCGGCAGACCTCGACGGGGATGTCGCTCTGACCCACGTGCACGCCGTCGACGGCAATGCCCTGCTCGCGCGCGGCGAGCACGCAGTCCAGGCGGTCGTCGATTAACAGGGCGACCTGACCGGTCTTGCCGACCTGTGCGATTGCCTGTGCGGCGTCGCCGGTCAGTGCGATGATCTCGCGGGCGCTTGCCACCTTGGAGCGCACCTGGATGCAAGTGAAGCCGGCATCCAGCGCCTGGGCCACCACATCGCCCACGGGGCGTCCGAGGGTGTTTTCGGGGCCGAGTACCAGATAGGCCGAGATATCAAGGTTGTCGCGGATGCTCATTGTGCTTCCTCCTGCTTCTTGATCTGTGCTTCCATGCGCTCGAGTTTGCCGGTCATGGTGTCGGTAAATCCGGGTCGAATATCGGCCTTGAGCACGACTTCGGTGCGGATGCCCTTGCTTGCCAACACAAAGGTTGCGTCGCGCACGACCTGCATGACCTCGTCCCAGTCGCCCTCGATTTCGGTGAACATCGAGGTGGTGCGGTTGGGAAGGCCGCTCTCGCGAATGACGCGCACGACCTCGGCGACCTCGGCGGACAGCTCATCGCCGGTGCCGCATGGGGCGATGGCCACGGCGACGAGTGTGTTCATGCCGGTATTGGTTGCGGGCTCGGACATGGCTTATGCCTCCTCGAGCTCGAGTCGGTTATCGGCGATGTCTTGGGCGGTCGCGCGGTAGAGCTCGTCGATAAAGGCGACCTTAAAGCTTGCCGGGGCATCGGCGACAGCGGCGGCACGCGTGCCGGCAACGTTGTAGACGGCGGTGCCGCAGATGGCTGCCGTAAACGGATCGGTAGCGCAGGCGTACACGGCCAGCACACCGCCCTGCGAGCAGCCGCAGCCGGTGATCTTGGACATGAGCGGGCTGCCGCCGTGGGACTTGGCCACGGTCGTGCCGTCGGTGATCAGGTCGACCTCACCCGAGACCACAACGGCGCCGCCGGTGTAGCGAGCGAGCGCCACGGCGGCATCGCGGGCGGCATCGACCGTGTCGGTGGTATCGACACCGCGCACGCGGCTCAGATCAGCTGCTTCGCCCTCAAGACCCCACAGGCCGGCGAGCGCGATGATCTCGGAGGCGTTGCCGCGCACGATGGCGGGCTTGTACTGCTTGAGCTCGTTTACCAACTGGGTGCGCAGGCTACCGATGCCCAGGCCCACCGGATCGAGCACCCAGGGCTTGCCGGCGTCGTGTGCCGCCTTGGCCGCGCGGGGAATTGTCTGCTCGTAGATGGGGAAGAGCGTGCCCATGTTGAGATAGATGGCGCCGCCGCCGGCAACGAGTGCCTCGCCCTCGTCGGGCAGATAGACCATGGCGGCCGATCCGCCCACGGCGAGCTGCGCGTTGGCGACAAAGTCGATCGTCACCGTGTTGGTGATGGAGCCGGCCATCGGATTTGTGGCGCGAATCTCCTCCACGGCCTTGACCACATGTTGCTTAAGCTGTTCCGAATCAATCACTGCACATGCCTCCTTGGCATAGAAAAGGGGCGCTGTGCATAGACAGCGCCCCTGTAAAGGCGGCATGCTCCCTACGCCAGCATTAACTGACAGGTTCAAAGGATTGGGCCCCATGCCCTCTCAGCCTTGTGGTTTGCACCGCCGGCACTCCCGCATCGAATCTGTTGTTCCCTATACTAACGCACCTGCCAAAAAGGGACAGGTTTATTTTGGCAGGTCGTTACAATAGGTAGGACCGATATGAATGGGGACCTCATGATCAAACTTGTGCTGACCGATATGGACGATACGCTGATTCCGGCCGGGCATGACGGCGCCAGCGACTACGCCATCGAGGGCATTCATGCCATGCAGGCAGCGGGTCTGCACTTTGGCCCGGTTTCGGGTCGCCAGCCGTCCGCTATGGGCTGGATGTTCAAAAATCGTTCCGAGTGTTTTTCGACTGGCGCGTTCTGTAACGGCCAGGTGATGTTTGTCGGCGGCGAAGTAGTCGCCTCGCGCGCAATCGACAACGATGCTCTGATGCGTTTGGCCGACTATCTGGAGCAAGAGACCGACGATACATTTTTAAAAGTCTATGGCCTGGGCGATGACTTTTGGGGCAACGATGCCTATTGCGTGACGAGTGATCCCGAGCGCGTTCGTCGCGCCATGGGGTCGGGCGGCAACACATGGCTCAAAGGCGAAGAGGCCCCGTGCCGTCCCGTCGTCGATGAAGTGCCGGTGTTCAAGGCGAATATCTGGAGTGCCCGTTCGCGTGAGGAGCTCGCGGAGCTACGCGAGCGCGTTGCCGCTGAGGTGCCGGAACTCTCGCTTGTGTTTCCCAACAACCGAGTGCGCCTGTTTGACATCCTTCCAGCAGGTTGGGACAAGGGTTGCGCTGCGCTGGAGTTGGCACGCGCTTTGGGCCTGACGCCCGACGAGGTGGCCGTATTTGGCGATTCCGATAACGATTTGCCCATGATCGATGCCGTTCCCAACTCCGTTGCAGTCGCCAATGCCAACGAGGCCGTCACGGCTGCCGCACGCTGGCATATCGGCGCCGCGGCAGATGATGCGGTCGCCGGGGCTCTGCATCAGATTGCCGCCTGTGCCGCGACGGGGGAGATGCCGCCGTTTATGTGTCAGATGGATACGATGGGTTTCGACGTCACGAACGTCTAGGGAGAAGGCTATGAAGCTTCAGCAGCTCAGGTATGTCGTCAAAGTTGCCGAATGCGGCAGCATCACCGAGGCCTCGCGCCGGCTCTTTGTGTCGCAGCCTTCGATTACCGCATCGATTCGCGATCTCGAAAACGAGATGGGTGTGCATATCTTTGAGCGTACCAACAAAGGCGTCATTGTGTCCGAGGAGGGCGAGACCTTCTTGGGCTACGCGCGCCAGGTGCTCGACCAGGCCGACCTGCTCGAGGGCAAGTACAAGGGCGCATCCGAGCAGGTGCCGCATTTTAGTGTGAGCTGTCAGCATTATTCCTTTGCCGTTAACGCGTTTGTCGACGTGATCCGTGAGTTCGATGCCGCGCGCTACGACTTTACCCTGCGCGAGGAGCAGACTCACGAGATTATCGAGGACGTCGCGCATATGAAAAGCGAACTCGGCATCCTGTACCTGTCCGAGCACAATCGCGAGGTCATCGAGCGCATGCTCGCCGCTAACGAGCTCGTGTTCGAAGGGCTCTTCTGCGCCACGCCGCATGTCTTTGTATGCGCCGACCATCCGCTGGCGGGCCGCTCCAGCGTGACGCTCGAGGACTTGGAAGACTACCCGTTCTTGTCCTATGAGCAGGGCAGCTATAACTCGTTCTACTATTCCGAGGAACTGACCTCGACGTTTGAGCGCCGCAAGAACATCCGCGTGCGCGACCGTGCGACGCTGTTCAACCTGGCTATGGGCCTTAACGGCTACACGGTGTGTTCGGGCGTGATCAGTCACGAGCTCAACGGCCCCGGCATCATCTCGATTCCGCTCGATGTGGACGAGTACATGGAGATCGGCATCATTACGCGCAAAAATACGACGCTCACGCGCTACGGCCAAGCTTATATCGACGCAATCCGTCAGCATATTTAGCCTTTTGAGCGGTGCCGCATTTAAACTTGGCACCGTTCGATTTACCGCGAACGTCCCAGGATGAGGCTGTATTTCGAGCCACATGTCCCATTAACCGGCGCCCCCTCGCATTACCATCAAAGTGAGCCGCTATGCGAGGGGAGGTCGCCATGGATCGGATATATACCGATAGCTGGCGCTTTCCCATGCCGCTTATGTGTACGGCGTTTGAGCCAGGAACGCTCGACAAAACGCTCGACGTCATGCATAAAGATGACTATGGCGTGATCGCGCGTGCCGAGGCGCACTACTATCGCGGTTGCCCCGATGAGGCCCGACGCCTGGCGGAGCCGTACTTGCTATCGGATGACCTTTCGCTCCGTCTTTCGGCATGCCTGTTGTGCGCCTATGCAAATCTGTCGCTGAATCGCGCATTGGCGGCGCGCCGCTGCCTTGCGTACCTCGAGGAGACGGGGAAGGGCCAAAGGGCGGCAAAGGATCCACGCGCCCGGGTCTCATATATGCTGCTTGCGGCGAGCGCCTGCGTGCTGCTGCATTTTCCCTCGCCGGTGTCACGCGGCGAATTCGATTTATATGCATCGCTGCTGCCCGAGGGGCTGCGCCTGTTTGCAACCTATGCGCTGGCGCACCGTACCTACCTCGACGGCGATTACGGACGCTGCGTGGGTATGGCGGAGAACGCCTTGTCGATGAAGCAAGAAAGCTATCCCGTTCCTGAGGCCTTCTTGCACCTGATTGCCGCCGTTGGGTGGATTAACCAGCGCGAAGCTGACCGCGCGAACGCTCATTTTATGCGTGCCTGGCAGATTGCGCAGCCCGATGGCTTGATTGAAATCGTCGGCGAGCATCACGGGCTTTTGCAAGGCGTGTTGGAGTCATGCCTTAAGAAAGAGCATCCGCAGGAGTTCGCGGAGATCATCAAAGTTACCGAGCGGTTTAGCCGCGGCTGGCGTCGCGTGCATAATCCGGGTGCGGGCGCCACTGTTGCCGAAAGCCTGACCACGACGGAGTTCGCCATCGCTATGCTGGCCTGTCGCGGCTGGACCAACGATGAGATTGCCGCCCACATGGGTATCTCGCGTGGCACGGTTAAGAATCGCCTGTCGAACACCTATGCCAAGCTGGGCATAACGAGTCGCGCCGCGCTGAAACAGTTTGTATTGCTGTAGGCGGCTGGGCGGGTGCGCCTGTTTTGGACGAATAATTGAATCGGGGTCGTTCAAACGCGGCGCGGCCGCCGGTGGGAGGTCCGGCGGCCGCTTGCCATGGGACGGTGCGCGCCCGCATTGATCGAGCGTCACGAGGCTTGGAGTTACGAGCGCTTGCGGCTGGTAAAGATGCCAGCGACGACGGCTGCCATGCCCGTAATGGCGGCAGCGACGGCACCCATAATGGAAGCGTCACCCGTGGCCGCGAGCGTGTCCTTGGTGTTGACATGCTTAATGGTCGCGGCGGCGGTCGTTACCTTAGGCTTCGACTCGGGCTTTGCCGGGGGCGTCTCCACCGGAACGATGACGGCGCGCTTGGCGATGGCGTTGCTATCCAGATTAGTGATGACATCATTGGCGGTGCCGATCGTCTGGCCGCGCTGGTAGGGGGCATCGGCGGGTTCGGTGCCAACGAAGCGCACGTCGCAAATGCGTCCACCATTGGGTGTTTCGATAATGCTATCGACGATATTGATTGTTCCGGCAATGCTGCCGTCTGCACTATTCACGACGGCCATAATGGCGGCAGTGTCGCCTTCTGCCGTTACGCGACTGTGTGTGATGGAGATGGTCGCGGGCGTTAAACCGTGCTCGGTGAAGGCTAAGATGCCGAATGTGCGGGCATTCACGTCTGGGTCTACTACGACAATGTCGCCATTGGTGATGGGCGGTAGGGGCTGGTTGCCTCCATCGTGGTTGATGTAGTGGGCAATGGCCTCGACGGTCGAGTCGCTGATGAAGATGCGCCCGCCAGGTCCGCCGGTGTCGTAATTGTACGAGTAGATTCCTGTGGCGTTTTCGCCTTCGGCATAGGCGTGGACAAATGAACCGTTTTTAATGGTGATGTCACCCTCGTCGGTGAAGATGGCGGCTGGGTTGCCTTCGCGTGCTGGGTATGCATACGCTCGTACAGTCGCCGCATCAATGGTCAAGCCGTCGAAGGCATGTATGCCGCTGCCGAATCCCTGAGCGGTCAGCGTGCTGTTGGATACCGTGAGGGTTTCTTCGGCGACGATACCGAAATCCTGTTCGGAGCGCGTGTCGACTGTGCCGCCACCGGCTATGGTTATGTCGCCGTCGGCAAGGATGCTTTCGGCACGTGCGCCCTTGGCGGTAACGGTTCCGCTCGTATTGATTGAGAGGCCATTATCGGCGTGGATGCCGCTGGCGTCGCCCGAAGCGTTGACAGTGCCTGTTCCGCTGATCGTCATATCGCCCTGGGAATACAAGGCGTCGCCTTCTGCTGTTGCCGTCAGGGTGCCCGTTCCGGAGATGTTGAGCTCGGCGCTCTCATTGGCACCGTCTATAACGGAAATGCCGTCGCCTTCGTCATTGGCAACCGTATTGGTGCCCTCGTAGCTCACGTTGAGCTTACCACCGGCAGCGATGCCTCCGCCGTTATAACCATTGAGTGTCATGTCGTCGGCGCCGTCCCAGGCCCACGTGCTGCCGTCGCCGGCTGTGGCGCCGGCGGTATAGGTGTTGCCGTCGACCTCGACCCACTCTGCCGCAAACGAGATGCTCGGCATGAGCAGCGAGCTCAGGGTAAGTGCGCAGGTCAGGCCGCAAACAATGCGGCGGGTCACGCGGCGCCAGCTGCCACAGGTGAGAACGGCGCGCTGGCGCACGGGGGTCTCGGCGTAATGGAGCCCTGTAGTGCGATCGGTGCGGCGCGTGGGGTCGTGAACGTGGTCATGGTCGCTCCTATCTCTCGCGTGGCCTTGTGCGGTCACCACTAAGCGTATGGTCGATAGGGCAAAGCTGCTAGTGCCATATGGACACGAAAATGGCTATTTGAACTGGCGGATATGGGATAGTTTGGCTCGCGGGTCCGTTGGTGTGCATATAGAAGTTTCCTATATCAAACCAATACAAACGCATATTTTACGATGGCGGTAAGAGCGCTCATACTCTCTCTCAATAAAGCAATCAATTGCAAGGGAGACATCTATGAGTGCTTTAACCACGCTGAACGCGCCGTTTCGCGCCGATATCGTCGGCAGTTTTCTTCGTCCGCAGGCCGTAAGGGACGCCCGCGCTGCCTATGCGGCAGGCACGCTTGACGCCGAGGGGCTTAAGGCCGTCGAGGACGAGGCCATTCGCGATTTGGTGGCAAAGCAAAAGGCCGCTGGCCTGCAGGTGATTACTGATGGCGAGTTTCGCCGCAGTTACTGGCACCTCGACTTTATGTGGGGACTCAACGGCATTGAACGCCGTACCTCGCGTACGGGCTATATGTTCCACGACGAGGAGACCACGGCCGATACCGCCGTGGTGACCGGCCCCATCAGCGGCGAGAACCACCCCTTCGTCGAGCACTTTAAGTTTGTCAAGGCACTTGAGGGCGAGGGCCACGTTGCACGCCAGACCATCCCGGCGCCTATCCAGACGTTCTCTGAGGTCACGCTCGATCGCTGCGACGGCCAGCAGGAGAGCCTGCACGCTGTCTATAAGACCGATGGGGAACTTGCCGACGCCATTGCAGCTGCTTATCGCACGGTGATTGCCGACCTGTACGCTGCAGGCTGCCGCAACATCCAGTTTGATGACTGCACCTGGGGTATCTACTGCGATACCGATTTTGTCGCCAAAACCGGCATGAGCCCGGTCGACCTGCAAAAGGTAAGCGAGCTGGGCGTGGCGCTCAACAACGCAGCCATCGAGGGCAAGCCCGACGACCTGGTCATTAACACGCATGTATGCCGCGGCAACTACCACTCCACCTACGCTTTTGAGGGCGGCTACGACCCCATCGCGCCGTACCTGTTTGCAAACGAGGATGTTGACGCATTTTACCTGGAGTTCGATACGCCGCGCGCCGGTGGTTTTGAGCCGCTGAAGTATGTTGCCCCCGGCAAGAAGGTCGTGTTGGGCCTGGTGACCACCAAGGCCGCTGAGCTTGAGGACGAGGATGCCATCGTCGAGCGTATTCACGAGGCTGCAAAGTATGTTCCGCTCGAGAACCTATATCTGTCGCCCCAGTGTGGCTTTGCCAGCTGTGAGATTGGCAACAAGCTGACCGAGGACGAGCAGTGGGCAAAGATTGCGCTGGTTAGGCGCATTGCCGAGCGCGTTTGGAAGTAGCAGTACCGTTTGCGGGGACGGTGCGTGCGGGGCGACATATATCACGTACAATGGTTCGGATCGTATCGTTCGGGCAGGTAATCCGCTATGCTCGAGCGCCCTTCCATTTTGAAAGGACTCTCATGTCCCAGTCCTCGACGCCCGCTGTCGCCGATGCCATCTACGACGCATCGTCGCTCGGCCGCCCGCGCATGTTTTTGCTCGGTCTGCAGCATCTGTTTGCCATGTTTGGCGCCACGGTGCTGGTGCCTGTGCTCACTGGTCTCTCGGTTTCGGCAACGCTATTGTTTGCCGGCTTGGGCACGCTGCTCTTCCACTTCCTGTCGCGTGGCAAGGTGCCCGCATTTCTAGGTTCTTCGTTTGCCTTCATCGCGGGCTATGCCGCCATCGCGCCTAACGGTGAGGCCGAGCTTTTGCCCTATGCGTGCCTGGGCGTTGCCTGCGCCGGCCTGCTCTATCCGGTGCTGGCGGCGCTCTTCCGCGCGTTTGGCGCCAAGCGCGTTATGCGCTTCTTTCCGCCGGTGGTGACCGGCCCCATCGTCATTTCCATCGGCCTGATCTTGGCAAGCTCTGCCATCGCCAACTGCCAGACCAATTGGCTTGTGGCCGTTATCGCTGTGGCCGTTATCGTCATCTGCAACATTTGGGGCCGCGGCATGGTCAAGATTGTGCCGATTTTGCTGGGCGTTGTGGTGAGCTATGCCGTTGCGACTGCGCTGGGCGAGGTCGATTTTTCGGGCGTCGCAGCTGCTCCCTGGGTTGGTTTGCCCATCGTGTGGGATAACACCGTGTTTGCGCTCTTTGGGGCGCAGCTCGATAGCAGTCTTGCCACGACGGCCATCATCACCATCATGCCGCTGGCCTTTGCGACCATGATCGAGCATATCGGTGATATCTCCGCTATCGGCTCCACCTGCGAGCGCAACTACATTGCCGATCCTGGTCTGCATCGCACGCTGCTCGGCGATGGTCTCGCCACGATTCTGGCTTCTCTCTTTGGCGCTCCGGCCAACACCACGTATGGCGAGAATACCGGTGTGCTCGCCCTGACGCGCGTGTTCGACCCGCGCGTAATCCGCATTGCCGCGTGTTGCGCCATCGTGCTTTCGTTCTGCCCCAAGTTCGCCGCGGCCATCGCCGCCATGCCGGCATGCGTTATCGGCGGCGTGTCGCTCGTGCTCTACGGCATGATCAGCGCTGTGGGTGTTCGCAACCTCATCGAGAACCAGGTCGATTTCCAGAACAACCGCAACGTGCTGGTGGCCGCGCTGGTGCTCGTGCTTTCGCTCGGCATTGCCTATAGCACCGCCGGAGCTATCGTGTTGGAGCTGGGCGGCGTGACCATTTCGCTGTCCGGCATTGCCGTGGGCTCGCTGGTTGGCATCGTGCTCAACGCGATTCTGCCGGGTAACGACTTCGAGTTCGACGTTTCTGAGCTTGAGGAGACTGTCGAGTAGTAGTTGTGTTCAGCTAAATCAAAAATATGGCGCCCATGCGTACGCGTGGGCGCCATTTTTAATGCGTCAGTATCCAGTGTATGCCGCGGGCCATGCGCAAGTCGGTTTGGGCAAAGTGATTGCCGGGGTTGAGCTCCATCGTTGTTGGAATGCCGCGCTCGATGAGTAGCTCTTCCATTGCGCGCGTGTCGTCGAGTACGTGCCTCATCATGCGGTTGGGTGTCTTGGTTTCCTTTTTGCCGAGTGACAGATAGACGGCTTGCGGGCTGCCGGCAAAAGGGGCCGTGCTGGCGCGATCGACAAAGTCGGGAAACCATAGCGACCCCGATGCGCTCGCCGCGCGGCCAAAGACATCGGTTTGCCAGAGGGCCCAAAGCGAAAAGAGGCCCGCCAGCGAATAACCGGCAATGCCACGCCAAACAGGTGGCTGAGGAAGCGACGACTCCACCTGGGGGATTATCTGATTCAGCAGCTCATCAAGAAAACCGGCGGCTTGGCCGCCGAAAGGTTCGGCATCGCGTACGGTCCCGTCGCATGCCCAGGGGCTCAGCTCGCGATTCCAATCGAGCCCGCCAATGGCGACAAGAGTAAAAGGCGGGCAGTCGAGCTCTCGGCAGCGCCCGTAAACCTCGCTGCCGTTGCCCATGACCACGGGAAGGTAGATGACGGGCACACCTTCCGCATGCTCTGAATGAACGGTTATCTGCTTTTGCGATTCCAAGGCAGGCTTCTCTCGGTGGTGTGATATCGGCAGCCCCAATTGTCGCACGCCAGCGTATGCCGGTTGGACAGCATCAAGAACATTCGCGCGCGTCGTGCGGGCGCAAACAGAAAACGCCACCGCCGGAGGGGAGCTCGGCGGTGGCGTTGCTAAACGGTGTACAGGCTAGCACTTCTGTGGGCGCCGTCCCGTGCGTTAAAGGCCAAAGACGTCTATGAGCGCTTGCGGCTCACCACGGCGCCTGCGGCGATGGCGGCTGTTCCCGCAAGGGCGGCTGCCACGATGGCTGCGCTCGAGGCGTCGCCGGTTGCCGCGAGCTTGCCGGTAGTCTTGGCTTTCGTGGTTGAAGCCGCAACGGCCTTGGTCGGCTTTGAGCCCTCAGGCTTGGGGTTCTGCTTGGACTCCGCGGGCTTGCTTTCTGCGGGCTTGGTCTCGTCGGGCTTGGGGTCTTCCGGCTTGGCTACCTCGGGAGGTGCGATGGTCGTACTTTTGGCGACTGCTTTGATATAGAGGGAGTCGACCGTGGCGTCGCCCGTGCCGATGGCTTGGCCTGCCTCGTAGATGCCGTCACGGAGCTTGCGATAGTCAATGACCTTGCCGCCTTCGGGCGTCTGGATGGCGGCGTTCTCAATCTTGATGGTGCCGATTGTCTTGCCGTCAGCGCTCATGGCACGGGCAAAGATTGCCGCTGTATCTCCTTCGGCCGTTACCTTGCTGCGGATGATCGAGATGACTGCGGGTGTGACGCCCTCGCTGGTCTGGGCGATGATGCCGATGTTCTCGCCTTGGGGTTCGCGCCTCGTCTCGCCATCTTGGTTTTCGCTGTAGGGGATGGGGCCGTCGCCGTTTTCGACATAGCGGGCTATGGCCTTGACAACGGAGTCGCTGATGTAGATGTGGCCGCCCTTCTCGTTGGGTCGATCGTTTCTGGTGGAGAATGCAGCCGAAACCTCGCCTTCCGCAAACGCGTCCACGGTGGAGCCGTTCTTGACGACGATGTCGTCCTGGTAGGTGAAGAGGGCGTTGGCGCCACCGTATCTGCCTTTACTTGCACGGACCGTCACGTTTGCATGATCGAGGGTGATGCCCTTGTGGGCATAGACGCCATATTCAACACCGTTTACGTTGAGGGAGGCGTTTGTGGCTGCGAGGCTGCCCTTGGCCTCGACGGCAGCGTCTTTCTCGGAGCTTGCCTTGACCTGGCTGCCGTCCGAGATGTTGATATTGCCGCCGCTCCAAAGGGCCTCACCATCGGCTGAGCTTGCCTCGACCGTCCCGCCACCCTTGATGGTGAGGTTCTTGTCGGCTCCAATACCCTTGTCCTTGGTAGCCCTGGCGGTGACGGCTCCGCTGTCGTCAATCGTGATATTGCCGTTTGCCCTGATGCCATCCGATGCACCCGTGGCGTTGACGTTGCCCGAACCTTTGATAGCGAGATCACCTCCGGCATTGATGGCATCAAACCCAGTGCTCGTGGCGTTGACGGATCCGGCTCCGTCGATGTTGATATTACCCGTGGAGAGGATAGCGTCCTCAGTAGATGTCACGCTGAGCGTGCCGCCCTCGTCGCCTTGGATATTGAGCTCGGCATTCTCGTTAGTGCCATGAGAAACGTTGATGCTTTCGATCCATTCGGCAGTGACGATGTTGGTTCCCGAGTAATTCACGTTGAGCTTGCCTGCGGCCTGGATCTCGCCGCCGTTATAGTTGTTGAGCTTCAAGTCGTCGGCGCCGTCCCACGACCAGGTACCGGCCTCGTCGCTCGCCGCGGTGTTGTACTTGTTGCCGCCGACCTTGACCCATTCCGCTGCGAGCGAGACGCTCGGCATGAGCAGCGAGCTCACCGTGAGCGCGCACACGGCGCCCGCAACGATGCGGCGCGTCACGCGGCGCCAGCTGCCGTGCGCGAGTCCTATGCGACGGCGAACGTCGGGTTCGGCAACATGGGTTCCGGCGGTAGTGTCATTGCGTTTGGGGGTCGTGAACAAGGCTGCCATGGTTGCTCCCGTTCTCATAGGGCCTATACGACTAGATTCAGCGTATCTGCTGGATGTTGCCGGCGGTAGTGCCGTTTGGAGGGCAAAATGGCCAAAATGGGGGAGAAATAGGCCGCACGCCGGCGCAGGGACCGGCGCTAAAAGAAAAGCGCGGGGCCGCATGGCGACTCCGCGCTTTATTGTTCAGCTTTTGCAGCCTTGCCCTTACGCTACGAAGAAGTAGACGAGGAAGGCAAGGGTCGCGATCCACCCGTCCCGTGCGAAAAAGTGTTTACGAGCGCTTGCGGCTCACCACGGCGCCCGCGGCGATGGCGGCTGTTCCTGCAAGGGCGGCTGCCACGATGGCTGCGTTCGAGGCGTCGCCGGTTGCCGCGAGCTTGCCGGTGGTCTTGGCTCCCGTGGCTGCAACTGCAACGGTCTTGGTCGTCTTCGTGCCCTCGGACTTGGAACCCTCGGGCTTGGTCTCGCCTGGCTTCTCCTCGGGTTTGATCTCCTCGGGAGGCGCGATGACCGTGCTCTTGGCGACAGCTTCATCGTAGGGGGAGTCGACCGTGGCGTCGCCCGTGCCGATGGTCTGCCCCGCCTCGTAGACGATGCCGTCGCTGAGCTCTTCCTTGTTGCGATGGTCAATGACTTTGCCGCCTGCAGGCGCCTGGATGATGGCGTCCTTGATTTCGATGGTGCCGATCGCCTTGCCGTCCGCGCTCATGGCAAGGGCGAAGATTGCCGCCGTGTCTCCCTCGGCCGTGACCCTGCTGCGGGCGATCGAGATGGTCGCGGGCGTGATGCCCTCGCTGGTCTGCGCGAAGATGCCGATGTTCAGGCCCTCGGACTCAGGGATGATTTCGTCGTTTTGGTCTCCACTGTAGTGGTCGGGGCCGTCGCCGCCGGTCTCGGCATAGCGGGCTATGGCCTTGACAACGGAGTCGCTGATGTAGATATGGCCACCCGCTTCGCCGGAGTAGAAATTACTGGTGGAGATTGCAACCGAGAACCTGCCTTCTGCGAGCGCATCCACAGTCGAGCCGTTCTTGATGACGATGTCGTCCTCATCGGTGAAGAGTGCGCTGACTTCCCCGCCATCTGAGCTTGCGCGGACCGTCACGGTCGCGCCATCGAGCGTGATGCCCTTGTAGACATAGATGCCATACCCAACGCCACTTGCGTTGAGGGAAGCGTTCGTGACCGTGAGGCTGTTTTTACCGTCGATGGCGGCGTCTTCCTCGGAGCTTGCCTTGACCTGGCTGCCACCCGAGATCTCGATGTTGCCGTCGGCCCAAATCGCATTGTCTTTGATAGAGCTTGCCTCTACCTTGCCGCCGCCCTTTATGATGAGGTTCTCGTTAGCATCGATACCCTGATCCTCGGTGGCCTTGGCGGTGACGGTTCCGCTGCTGTCGATCGTGATGTTGCCGTCGGCCCTGATGCCATCCGAATCGCCCGTGGCGTTAACGTTTCCCGAGCCCTTGATGGTGACATCGCCCCCGGCATCGATGGCATCGTGCTCGGTGCTCGTGGCGTTGACAGTGCCAGCGCCGTCGATGTTGATGTTGCCGACGGAAGTGATGGCGTCACGAGAAGATGTCACGTTGAGCGTGCTGGACGCGTCGCCCTGAATATTAAGCTCGGCGTTCTCGTTCGCGCCATCCTTAACCTTGATGCCGCGGCCGTCGTCGTTAGTGACGGTGTTGTTGCCCTCGTAGCTCACGTTGAGCTTGCCCGCTGCCTCGATCGCGCCGCCGTTATAGCCGTTGAGCTTCATGTCGTCGGCGCCGTCCCAGGCCCAGGTGCCGGCCTCGTCGCCCGCTGCAGTGCCGGCGTTGTACTGGGTGCCGCCAACGTCGATCCATTCGGCGGCAAGCGAGATGCTCGGCATGAGCAACGAGCTCACCGTAAGCGCGCATACGGCGCCTACAACGATGCGGCGTGTCACGCGGCGCCAGCTGCCGTGTGCGAGCAGCGTGCGACGGCGCACGTCGGGCTCGACAAAATGGGCTCCAGAGGTTTTGTCATTGCGCTTGGGGGTCGTGAACAAGGCGGCCATGGTTACTCCCATCCTCATAGGGCCTATGCGATTACGCCCAGCATATCTGCAGGATGTAGCCGGCGGTAGTGCCGTTTGGAGGGCAAAATGTCCAAAACTTGGGAAGCAATACATCGCGCGTCCGTGCGTTGCCTGGCTTTAAAAGAAAAGCGCGGAGCCGCTCGATGCGACTCCGCGCTTTAGTGTTCTGCTTTGGCAGCTTTGCCGTTACGCTACAAAGAAGTAGACGAGGAAGGCGAGGGCTGCGATCCACATGAGCGGCTTGATCTTGGAGGCCTCGCCCTTAAAGAGCGCGACGATCACGTAGGCGATAAAGCCCAGACCAATGCCGGCAGAGATGGAGTAGGTGAAGGGCACGCCGGCGACAATCATGAACGCCGGGAAACCCTGCGACACGTCGGACCAGTCGATCTCGGAGGCCTCGCTCATCATGAGGTAGCCGACGTAGACCAGAGCGCCGCAGGTGGCGGCGCTGGAAACGATGGTGACGATGGGGGAGAAGAACGCGGCGAGAATGAACAGCACGCCGGTGGTGACGGAGGTGAGGCCCGTGCGGCCACCGTCGGCGGCGCCGGAAGTGGACTCGACGAAGGTGGTGATGGAGGAGACGCCCATAAAGCCACCGGCAGCAGCGGCCACGGAGTCGACGACCAGGATGGGACGGATGTCCTCGACATTGCCGTCCTCGGTCAGGAACTCGCCCTGCTTGGCGACGGCCATCGCGGTGCCCATGGTGTCAAAGAAGTCGCTCATGAGCAACGAGAAGGCAACGACGAGCAGCATCGGGTCGGTCAGAACCTTCACGATGGCCATGTTGCCGTCGGCGGTGCTGGCAAACGGGGCGCCAAAGGTCGAGAAGTTGAGCGGGGCGATAAGGCCCTCGGGCGCATGGGTGACGCCCAGCGGGATACCGGCGATAACGGCGACGATGATGCCGATGAGCAGCGAGCCCGGCACGTTGCGGGAAGCCAGGGCAACCGTCACGACGATGGAGATGATGCCGACGATAAAGGTGGGGGAGGCGATGTCGCCCAGGCCGACGAGCGTACCGGCGCCAGCGGTGATGATGCCGGCGTCGCACAGGCCGATCATGGCGATAAACAGGCCCAGACCCACCGAGATGGCGTGGCGCAGGACCACGGGGATGGCGTCCATGATGGCCTCGCGCAGGCCGCAAAGGACGAGCAGCAAGATGACGATGCCTTCGAGGAAGATAACGCTCATGGCCACGTGCCAGTCACCGCCGCACATGGTGGTGGCGATGCCCGCGATCATGGCGTTGATGCCCAGGCCCGACGCGCAGGCGAGCGGGCGGTTGGCGAAGATGCCCATGCAGATGGTCATGATGCCGGCGCCCAGGCAAGTGGCGCAGGCGAGTGCTCCCGCATCGATGCCGGCGCCCGAGAGCACTGCGGGGTTGACGGCGATGATGTAGGCCATCGCCAGGAATGTTGTCAGTCCAGCGCGAAGTTCGGTCCCGATTGTGGACTTGCGCTCACTGACGTGAAAAAGTTCGTCCATGCATACCCTTTCCTTGTTCGGCCCCGAGTTTAGGCCGATTGACACGAACTCATTCACTATATCGCCTTTACAACCTTGCTGTTCCTCACATGTTGATGTTCGGCGCTTTGTAGCGGACGGGCGGTATTTTCCGTATGAAAATGTGTGGGTACCGTATACTTAAGCAGTTACAACGACCCCTATGGAGGAACGTATGATTAAAGAGCTCTGCCACGACGAGGCTATTCTGTCCCAGCGTTGCGAGGTCGCGACCGTCGAGGACGAGTCGCTGGCACAGGACCTGATCGATACCATCAAGTCGCTCGACGATGCCGGCTGCCTTGCCGCCAACCAGATTGGCGTCACCAAGAAGGTCTGCGTCTACCTGGACGATGCCGGCGAGCCCCATGTGCTCTACAACCCCCGTCTGGTGTTTGGTCTGGGCGCCAGCAAGATGGAGGAGAGCTGCCTGACGCACGAGGAGGTCACCAAGTCCACGCGCTACATCAAGTGCAAGGTTGCCTTTGACCAGATCGTCGACGGCAAGATGCGCGAGCGCAAGCAGGACTTTGTGGGCTTCGAGGCGCAGATGATTCAACACATGATTGACCACTGTCTAGGAAAGTTGGTCTAAGGGGACCAAAGCACCGCACCTTGCCGCTCAATCGTCGCTCGCGTACCTTAAGTACGCTTCGCTCCTCTTTCGTGGCAATCTGCGGCACTTTGACCCCTTAGACGACCTGCGGGGTTAACTTGGTTGAGTTTATCCTGCTTGAATAGTCCGGGCGTGACATTGTTGTCATGTCCGGGCTTTTTTGTTTAGCGCCTCTTTGTTTGGTGACAATGAACTTAGTAAGAACGTAAAGCTAGGAGGCGCTATGTGCACGAGCATTCGATTTACCGATGATTCCGGCCACATGTATCTGGGACGCAACCTCGACTGGAGCTTTGACTACGGCCAACAGGTTCGCGTGATGCCGCGCGGGTTTCACATTCCGTATTCGTTTATCGACGACGCGACAGCGGCACACGCGGTGATCGGTATGTGCATCGATTACAAGAACTACCCTATGTTCTTCGATTGCGGCAACGATGCGGGCCTCGCCGTGGCGGGCCTCAATTTCCCGGGTTATGCCGAGTATGCCGAGGGACCGGTTGATGGAAAGACCAATATCGCGGCCTATGAGTTTCCCCTGTGGGTGGCAGCGACGTTCTCGACGGTCGACGAGGTCGAGGCTGCGCTGCGCGATACGGTGATTGTCGCCAAATCTGCCGGAGAGGGGCTGGGCGTGTCGCTGCTCCATTGGATTATCGGCGACAGCCAGCGTAGCATCGTGGTCGAGATGATGGCTGACGGCCTGCATGTATACGACGATCCGGTCGACACCCTTGCCAATCAGCCCACCTTCCCGTGGCACATGGAAAACCTGCGCACCTATATCACGGCCACAAGCGATTTTCCGCAGACGGCGACATGGCGTGGCGCCGAGCTCAAGCCCTATGGCGCGGGTGCCGGCATGCGCGGTATTCCGGGTGACTGCTATTCGCCGAGCCGTTTTGTAAAGGCGGCGTACCTCAATGCCAATTACCCGCAAAAGGAGAGCGAGACCGAAAACGTCGTCCGCATGTTCCGTTCACTCGAGGGCGTGGTGATGATTGAGGGGGCGTCCAGGATGGGCGATGGCAAGTTCGAGAAGACTATCTATACCGGATGCTTTAGCGCGCGCACGGGCAATTATTACTACGCGATGTATGGGGATCCGTCGATTCGCTACGTGAGCCTGATGGATGCCGAGGGCGCGAGCCCCGATAGGCTCGTGGTGCCCGAGCCGCGTCGTTCGTAGCCGTTAGCTTTACTGCAATGCAAAGCGGCCCTGCGTCTCCCGTGAGATGCAGGGCCGTTGTCGTCGATTTGTGACGTCGCTAGAAGTTGGCGTCGTTGAGTTGTTCGCTCTCGAGGCCGTCGAGCTGTTGCTGTTCGGGCGTATCGGCGACGCTCTCGAGCAGCTCGGTGGGATCGACGTTCATGTCCTTACCGGCTTCGTTGCCGTTGACCAGGTCGTCCGAGAAGATGTCGACTTCCATTTCCTCGGCCTCTTCGATCAGGATCTCGAGCGGCACCTGGGTGCGAATGAGTTTGACTGCCGGACGCATGCGGGCAAAGAGCGGTACGTACTCAATGATGATGGCCGAGTTCTCGAGACCATACCAACGTGCCGGGCTTCCGCAGGCGCGGCGGACGGCGTACTTGATGGCCATCACACGGTGGTCGTTGCGGTTGATGTCCGTTTCGGGGGCAAGCATCTTGCGCAGCATGCAAAAACGGAAGTCGCCCACGTTGCCGCGTGTCTCGTAGATAGAGTAGGTGTGATGCTGCGGCGGCAACTCACCCGATGCCATCAGGTCGCCAACGATCTGGCGCAGGTAGGCGTTGATGCGCTGATTGACCTTAAAGCCCAGGTCCAAGCGCACCCGGAACAGGAAGTCCGTGCCAAAGGTCTCAACGGAATATTCGTGCGTATAGGGCTCGTCGGTAACGTGCACGTTGATGAACCAATATGCCTTGGCGCGCTTGGGGTGCTTGTCCAGGATGGAATAAAGCACGTCGCGGTCGAGCGTGAGCGGGTCGGGGCTGTTGGTGAGAAATACCAGATTGTCAGCGAGCACGGGATACGTCTCGTCATTGCGCAGGCGGTTGAGCTGATCGATGTACTTGGAGACGGGCAGCAGGATCGTTTGCGTGCGCTCGATGGCGGTGCCGCGGCGCCACACATACATAAGGCCAAACAGCAGCGAGGCCAAGAAGATCATGACGTAGCCGCCGTCAAAGAACATGGTGAGGCACGAGGCGAAGAAGCACAGCTCAATGGCACCGAAGAGCAGGGCGAAGACGCAGGCACCCAGCTTGTGCTTGAGGATGCCGGCGATGTAGCTCGTCAAAAGCGTCGTGGTCATGAGCATGGTCACGGTAATGGCGAGGCCGTAGGCGCTCTCCATGCGCTCGGAGTTTTGGAACAGCAGCACGATGAAGATGCAGCCGACCCACATGATGTTGTTGACGAGCGGAATATAGAGCTGGCCCTTGGTGTCGCTGGGGTAGTGGATGCGCAGATGCGGCATAAGGTTGAGGCGCGTGGCCTCGGATACCAGCGAGAACGAGCCGGTGATGAGCGCCTGCGAGGCGATGATGGCCGCCACGGCCGAAAGCACGATGGCAAAGGGGCGCAGGGGCTCGGGAAGCATCATGTAGAACGGGTTGACGATATCCATTGCGAGCATCTGGGGATTGGAGTTGTTGGCGAGCAGCCAAGCTCCTTGGCCCAGATAGTTAAGGATGAGGGCCGCCTTAACAAACGGCCAGGATGCGTAGATGTTGGCCTTGCCCACATGACCCATATCCGAGTAGAGGGCCTCGGCGCCGGTCGTCGACAGAAAGACGAAGCCGAGCACCATGATGCCCGAATGGTTGATGGGCGAGAACAGGAACATGATGCCACGGATGGGGTTGAGCGCGCGCAAGATGGACAGGTTGCCGAGCATGTTGAACAAGCCGGCGCCCGCCAGGAAAAGGAACCATAGTGTCATGAGCGGACCGAAGAGCTTGCCGATTGACGAGGTGCCGGCGCGCTGCATGGCAAACAGCCCGCAGATAATGATGATGGTAATAATGATGACGTTGGTTTGCCCGTCGCCCAAAAGCGCGTGGCCCCACTCGATAGTGCGCAAGCCCTCGATGGCCGTGGTAACCGTGACGGCGGGGGTGAGGATGCCGTCGGCGAGCAGTGCCGCGCCGCCGATCATGGCGGGAAGGATCAGCCACGGCGCCACTTTACGCACCAAGCTAAACAGGGCGAAGATGCCGCCCTCGTTGTGGTTGTCGGCCTTCATGGCGATTACCACGTACTTGACCGTGGTCACGAGCGTCATGGTCCAGATGACGAGCGAAAGCGCTCCTAAGATCATGTCCTCGCTGACGGTACCGATGCCGCCGTTGTTGGCGACGATTGATTTCATGGTGTACATGGGGCTCGTGCCGATGTCGCCATAGACAACGCCGAGCGTTACGAGCAGCATGCCAGCGGAGAGGGGAATGGCTCCATGCCCGCCTTGACTACGCTGGTCTTGGAGGCTTGCCTCCAGCTTGTTGTGTGCCACGTGGACTCCCTTAGACATCTGGCCTCTGACAAGAGCAGTAGACCTTTATGCCATCTTTATACATATAAGAGCAGTTTGGCACATCGGGGTGTTTTAGACAATAATCCCCATCTGGGGATTATTCACGTACGCAGGTGGCATTTCAAAGCAGGGGCTATTAAGCACGTGCTGGCTGGGCGACGCCAGCCTTGGCGTTTGCGCGTTTGCCGGCGAGTTCGCAAAAAATCGCGCCGCCGATGATAAGTGCGGCACCCATCAGACGGACCGGTGTTATGGCTTCGCCTAAAAGGACGGCCGAGAACACGACGGCCGAAAGCGGCTCGAGGTAGCCGACGACGGCGACGGTCTGGACGGGCAACTTGGCGACGGCACTAAAGTAGAGCAGGCAACCGATACCGGTGTTGACGGCGCCGAGCATAGCGACGGCGCGCCAATCGATGCCTGCGGCGATGCTGGGGGAGAAGAACGAGGGGGCGCCCTGCGTGATGAGCGTGAGGACCAGCGCGGTCACAAAGGCGGCGCTCACCTGGAGCGTGGAGTTTTCGAGGCCTTCGATGTGTGGCGCACCCTTGCTGGCGATGACCATCAGCGTATAGCAAAATGCCGAGGCGATGCCGCAGACGATGCCCGCAATGGGCATGTTGCCGCCTAAACCTTGCGCTGCAATGAGAAAAGCGCCGCAGGCGACGGCGATAAACCCGGCGATTTTGCCGCCGGTCAGCTTTTCGCCAAAGATGAGCGGGGAGAGCGCCATGACAATGATAGGGCCGCAGTAGTACAGCAGCGAGGATATGCCGACGCCGATCGTCTGGTAGGCGCGGAACAGAAAAATCCAGCTAGCGCCCAGCGCGGCTCCCGAAAGGAGGAGGGCTGCGGCTTCGCGGGGGCGAGATGGCGCCTGCAACTTATGGCGTTGGGTGATGGCGAGGACGGTGACAAGCGAAAGTGCGCCCAAAAACGTGCGCAGGAGCACGATATCGGAGCTCGGCAGCGCGATGGCAGCGGCAATGATGCCGTTGGAGCCAAACAATAGCAATGCTGCTAAGTACGTAAACAGTCCGTTGTTCATGCGCTGACATCCCCTCTATATCCGAGCATGTTCACTATGGGTGAACTGGCTTTAGAAGAAAAGCGAATATAATGCATGGCAAACATGACAAAAACTCATGCAAAGGTGGGGACGTGCCGTGGAGACCAATATCCAAAAGATGCAAGTGCTGCTCGAGACGGTGCGTGCCGGCAGCTTTACGCGTGCTGCAGAGCGGTTAAGCTATTCACAGTCGGGCGTAAGCCGCATGGTGGGCGACCTTGAGGCAGACTGGGGTTTTAAGGTGCTTGATCGCAGCCGCGAGGGCGTGGTGCTTTCTGCCGACGGGCGGCAGGTCATGCCGGCAGTCGAGGCGTTATGCGAAGAGTTTGGCCGTCTGCAGCGACGCGTGGACGAGATGCGAGGGCTCATGCGTGGCAAGATCTGTATCGGTACGTTTTCGAGTGTGGCGACCCATGTGTTGCCGCCGGTGATCGCGCGGTTTCGCGCCGATCATCCGGACGTCGATTATGAGTTGCTGATGGGCGATTACTCCGAGATTGAGCAATGGGTGGCGGAAGGCCGCTGCGACCTGGGCTTTATTCCGCGCGAGCCACGCGGCGCCGGCATGGCGTCGCGGCCGTTGGTACAAGACGAGCTGATGGCCGTGGTGCCAGCGGGCTCCTCGCTTGCCACCGCGGAGGTCGTTTCCCTTGCCGATTTGGCCAACGAGCAGTTTATTCTGCTGGAACGCGGTAGCGACGACGAGATTACGCCGCTGTTCCGTCGGGCGGGGCTGACGGTGCGCTCCAAGCTGTCGACCTGGGATGACTATGCGATTATGGCCATGGTCGAGGACGGCCTGGGCGTGAGCATTCTTCCCGCGCTCATCTTGCGCCGCTGCCAGTTCGATGTTGCCGTGCGCCCGCTCGAGGGACATCCTCATCGGCAGATCAACGCCATATACCGCACCGCCGACGTTTCGCTCGCGGCGGCTCGTTTCCTCGAATATCTCTAAAAGCGCGTGCCCGTTGTCCACCTCGGGACGATTCTCGGGGTTCGGTACATTTTCTTGTGAAATTGAACTTCCAGATAATGCGCCGCGCTATACTGCTTGCTAAATTGAACCTTGGTTCAATTCGTGTTCTATAAATTGAACTTTGCCGGCAAGGAGGTTCCTGTGGCCCAAGAGACGTTTAGCGATCGCCTGCGACAGACCATGTCCGATCGAGACGTTCGCCAGTCGGACGTAATCCGCGCATCGGAGATGCTCGGCAAAAAACTCGGCAAGAGTCAGATGAGCCAATATGTGAGTGGCAAGACGATTCCGCGGCGCGATGTGGCAGAGCTGCTCGCCCGCATTTTGGAGGTCGATGTTTCCTGGCTGCTTGCCGGTGACGCCGATCAAGGCGAGACATCATCGCCTCGCAACGATTCCAAGCCCGAACCCCATCCCTCAGCTCAAATTCCAAGGAGCACCACCATGCGTACTTTTTCTAAATCCACCAAGCTTGATAACGTCCTGTATGACGTGCGCGGTCCCGTCGTCGACGAGGCTGCCCGCATGGAGGACGAGGGCGAGCGCATCCTCAAGCTCAATATCGGCAATCCGGCGCCCTTCGGTTTCCGCACGCCCGATGAGGTCATCAAGGACATGCGCCAGCAGCTGCCCGACTGCGAAGGCTATTCCAACTCGCGTGGCCTGTTCTCCGCGCGCAAGGCGATCATGCAGTATTCGCAGATCAAGGGCCTGCCCAACGTTCAGATGGAGCATATCTACACGGGCAACGGCGTGTCCGAGCTCATTCAGCTTTCGATGAACGCGCTGCTCGACAATGGCGACGAGATTCTGATCCCCAGCCCCGACTATCCGCTTTGGACGGCGTGCGCAACCCTTGCCGGCGGCCATCCCGTGCACTATCTGTGCGATGAGCAGGCGGATTGGTATCCCGACCTGGAGGATATGGAGTCCAAGATCACGAGCGCGACCAAGGCCCTCGTCATCATCAACCCCAACAACCCCACGGGCTCTGTCTACCCGCGCGAGGTGCTCGAGGGCATTGTCGAGATTGCCCGCAGGCACCAACTCATGATTTTTGCCGACGAGATCTACGACCGCCTGTGCATGGATGGCTACGAGCACGTCTCGATTGCCTCGCTCGCCCCCGATCTGCCCTGCGTTACCTTTAGCGGCCTGTCCAAGTCGCACATGATTGCGGGCTATCGCATTGGCTGGATGGTGCTTTCGGGCAACCAGCGCTGCATGAGCGACTTCATCATGGGCATCAACATGCTCTCCAACATGCGCCTGTGCTCCAACGTGCCGGCCCAGTCGATCGTTCAGACGGCGCTCGGCGGACACCAGTCCGTCAACGATTACATCCGCCCCGGCGGTCGTGTCTACGAGCAGCGCAACTTTGTGTATGAGGCGCTTAACAAGATTGACGGCATCTCGGTGGTCAAGCCGCGTGCAGCGTTCTACATCTTCCCCAAGATGGATGTTAAAAAGTTCAACATCACCGATGACGAGCAGTTCGCCCTTGACCTGCTGCACGAGAAGAAGATCCTCATCACGCGCGGCGGCGGCTTTAACTGGGCCGAGCCCGATCACTTCCGCATCGTGTACCTGCCGCGCATGGAAGTGCTCAAAGAGTCGCTCGAGGACCTGGCTGACTTCTTTGACCATTACCGCCAATCGTAGGGGATAGAAACTCCGCACAATGAAAAGCTCCCTGCAGTTGTTTTGCTGCAGGGAGCTTTCTTGAATCGGCGGGACTAAATAACAATCCCGTTGCAGTGGTCGATTTCGTGTTGGATGATCTCGGCGGTGTAGCCCGAGAAGCTCTTGATGCGGTGGACGAAGTTCTCGTCAAAATACTCAACCTTAATGCGACGATAGCGGGTACAGGGACGCTCGCCGATGAGCGAAAGACACCCTTCGCTCGTCTGATAGGCATTGACCTGCTCAAGAATTTGAGGGTTGTACATCAACAGCGCCCTGTTGCCGTCCTTTACGCAGATGATGCGTTTGCGCACGCCGATCATGTTGGCGGCGAGGCCCACGCACTCGTGCTCATGTTCGTGGAGCGTGTCCAGAAGATCCTGTCCGGTCGCGGCATCTTCTGGGCCGGCGTCTTCGGAGGGGAGGCGCAAAAAGAACTCGGATTTCATGATGGGCTTAATCATGGCGGGCTCCTTAAGGTGGACACGTTTGGTTCAGGCCATGATACCGCGACATGTCGCATTAATGTGTGCACATAGATTCTGCAGCTAGATTGGCGGGTGAGACCATAAACTAATGGACGTTTTGCCGAGAGGCATGAATGTTTAAAGCGCAAAGAGTGCGCGACGGGCCCCGCGAATGGGGCGATGATGCCCGAGAGGGCCAAGAAGGAGTCTCATGTCCGAGAACGAAGAGATCATGAACGAGACCGAGAACGAGACCATGGCTGCCGAGGTTGAGGCAGTCGAGACCGTGGAGACCGAAGCTGCCGAGGTTGAGGCTGCTGACGAGGTTTCCGCCGAGGAGGAGGCCGAGGTTGTCGAGGCCGCCGTTGATTACGATGACGAAGAGCTGATGGACAAGATGCAGAAGGCCGCCCGCCTGCTGCGTAGCCGTCGCTTTGCTATTTCCAAGGAGGAGGAGGCCAAGGCCGAGCGCATGGCGAACATCGAGCGCGCCATCAAGCTTCTTGACCTCAAGCCCAAGATGGAGCAGAAGGAAATGTCCGACCTGCTGGGCATGCGCCTCCGTGAGCTCGATGGTCTGATGGCCGAGGCCGAGGCTGCCGATCTGGTCGGCCGCATCGACGACGCCGAGGGCGATATGCGCAAGATCGTCGTCTTCGCTGCCGAGGATGCCGCTGAGGGCCTGGTCGAGCTTGCCAACAAGAAGGAGAAGCTCCTGCCCGAGCTTTCTTACGAGGAGGCCACCGAGCTGATGGCCGCTCTCGATAAGGTTATCGCTCCGCTCGTCGCCATGGGCCTGGACGAGGACCGCGGTCCTCGCGGCGGCCGTGACGATCGCGGTGGTCGTGGCGGCGACCGTGGCGGTCGTGGCGGCTTCGGCGGCAACCGTGGTAACGATCGCGGCGGTCGCGGTGGCGACCGTGGCGGCCGCAACGGTGGCGGCTTCCGCGGCAATCGTTTCTAGGGGTTACGCGGTTCTACGAACCGCGTAACTAGTTGACGCTGCATACCCGCCAGAGCGGCAATCTGCCTTTCAACTTCGGCGGCATGACCAAAAGGTCAATGCCGCCTCGTTTCAAGGCACCTTGCTCGCTCTGGCGGGTTTTCGCTGTCGGTACCAAGACATCGGCGTTGCCTTAATCCAAGCCTGCCAAAAAGTAGTCATTGGGGACGTTCTTAAACGACTACATAGAACGAGAGTGGATAATCTCCCGGTTTTAGCCTGCATTCAAGCTCAAAGTGGGAGATTATCCACTCTCATTTGTTGTGTGTCCGAAAATCCACGCTCGTTTCTATTCCGCCTACATTTGTAGGAACAGTTCGTGGAGGCGGGTGTCTTCATCGAGTTCGGGGTGGAAGGTTACGCCGAGCTGGTTGCCCTGGCGGGCGGCGACGATGCGCTCGTCGACTTTCGCTAAGGCCTTGGCGCCGCCGTGGACCTTGACGATGCGGGGCGCGCGGATAAACGTTAGCGGCACTTCACCGTCGATGCCGTCTACCTGTCCCTTGGTGCGAAAACTGCCGAGCTGTCTTCCATAGGCATTGCGCTCGACAAGTACATCCATGGTTGCCAAACGCGGCGTGCCCTTATCGTCATGGGCGGCAAGGTCGTGAGCTAGCAGAATCAGGCCGGCGCAGGTGCCCAGGACGGGCATGCCTTCAGCGATGCGGGCACGAAGCTCCTCGAGCATGCTCAACTCATCAAGCAGCTTCCCTTGAACGGTAGACTCGCCGCCGGGAAGTACCAGACGGTCAAAGTCCTGCTTCAAATCAGCCGCCTGCCTCAGCTCAATACAACGTGCGCCCAGCTCGGACAGCCTCGCCTCGTGCTCGGCAAAAGCGCCTTGGACCGCCAACACGGCGACCGTCTGGTCTGCGTAATCGCTCATGTGCGATCCTTTCTGCCGGACTAGCGCCCGCGCTCCTCCATGATGATCTCGATCTCGTCGGCGTTGATGCCGACCATGGCCTCGCCCAGGTCCTCCGAAAGCTCAGCGATGAGCTTGGCGTCGGTGAAGTTGGCCACGGCCTTGACGATGGCGGCGGCGCGCTTGGCCGGGTCGCCGCTCTTAAAGATGCCCGATCCGACAAAGACGCCTTCGGCGCCCAGCTGCATCATCAGCGCGGCGTCGGCAGGGGTCGCTACGCCGCCGGCGGCAAAGTTCACGACGGGAAGCTTGCCCGTGGCATGGACCTCGCGCACCAGCTCGACCGGAACCTGCAGCTGCTTGGCTGCCTCAAAGAGCTCGTCGTCGCGCAGGGCGACAACGTCGCGGATCTGCTTTTGGATCTTGCGCATGTGGCGCACGGCCTGGACCACGTCGCCCGTGCCCGGCTCA
>UQRX01000004.1:0-79015 GCA_900543595.1 uncultured Collinsella sp.
CGACGGCATCTACCAGCTCACGCCCGAGCAGGCCGACGAGCTTGCCCGCGTGCACGACTCGCTCGCCGCGCTTTCGGCCCAGACGGCCATGTCCACGGCCCCGGCTCCCGCGATGGACGCTCCCGCTGTCGACCCGCTCGATCCCACGGGCGCGACCGGCCAGTTTATGCCCGACCCCTCTGACACCGGCTTCTTTACGCTGTCCGAGTCCGAGATGGTCCAGCAGGACCGCAAACAGGCCAAGGTTCGTCGTCGCCACCGCCACACGGGTCTCAAGATCTTCCTGGTACTGCTTCTGCTCATCGTGATCGCGGCCGGCGGTCTTGGCTATGCTTATACGCGCGGCATGGGCTACCCCTCGCAGGAGTCCGTCATCACCGACCTGTTCCAGGCTGCCGGTGACGGCGATACCGCCAAGGCCGAGTCCTGCCTGGCCTCGAGCCTGTCCGAGGACGCCAAGGCGATGATCATCTCCTCGATCCCGCAGGGCGCCACCGTCTCCATCGAGGGTATGGATCAGTCCATGACCGAGACCACCGCCAAGGTGAAGGCTTCGCTGTCCAAGGGCGGCGAGCAGGAGTACACCGTTAAGTTCGTGCGCTCCGACAACCATATCGGTTGGGCTGTTTCCTCCTTCGATATCGATTTCTCGGCCGCTGACAACCAGTAGTGACCTTATGAGATTTGGCTCTGCCCGGCGCTTCACCGCAAGTGAGGTGCCGGGCTTGCGCTAGTATGATGGGCTAGTAGTTTTCCAGCAATCATCCAACACATCAGGAGTTGCGTTGTTTTCTTTGATGGATATGTTCTTCGGTAGCTATGCGGGCGATCTCGCCATCGACCTCGGCACCGCCAATACGCTCGTCTCCGTGCGCGGCAAGGGCATCGTCATCCGCGAGCCCTCCGTTGTCGCTATCGACAAGAACGACGAGCGCATCCTGGCAGTCGGCATCGAGGCCAAGCGTATGCTCGGCCGTACGCCCGGCAACATCGTGGCCGTTCGTCCTCTTAAGGACGGCGTCATCGCCGACTTCGATGTCACCGAGGCCATGCTTCGCTACTTTATCGACAAGGCCTCCGAGAAGCGCTATCCGTGGACTCCGCGTCCGCGCGTCGTCGTGTGCGTTCCCTCCGGCGTCACGTCAGTCGAGAAGCGCGCCGTTTTTGAGGCCACGATCCAGGCAGGCGCTCGCCAGGCCTATCTGATCGAGGAGCCCATGGCGGCTGCCATCGGTGCCGACCTGCCCGTCGAGGAGCCCACGGGCTCCATGGTCATCGATATCGGCGGCGGCACCACCGAGGTCGCCGTTATCGCTATGGGCGGTATTGTCGTGTCGCAGTCTATCCGCATTGCCGGCGACGAGTTCGACCAGGCTATCCTCACCCATGTTCGCGATGCCTACAACCTGGCTATCGGCGAGCGTACGGCCGAGGACATCAAGATTAAGGTCGGCTCCGCCGTGCCGCTCAAGGATGAGCTCGACGTCGAGGTCAACGGACGCGACGTTATCACGGGCCTGCCCAAAACCGTGCGTATCGAGAGCGAGGAGATTCGTCGCGCGCTCAACAAGCCGCTCGACGAGATGGCCAAGGCCGTTAAGGACGCTCTGGACGCCACGCCGCCCGATCTTGCCTCGGACCTTATGTACTACGGCATTCTGCTGACCGGCGGCGGTGCGCTGCTGCGCGGCCTCGACGTGCGCCTGCGCGACGAGACCGGCGTTTCGGTCAACGTCAGCCCCACGGCGCTCGATAACGTCGTAAACGGCTGCGCCCGCGTGCTCGAGGCCAACGCCTTTGACGGTGGCTTCGTCCAAACCAATGCTTAATTTCCAAAAGGTGGATTCCATTTGGCACGATCTTCGGGTTTCTCTCCAAATCTGAATACCAAGCGACAATCAACGGGTATGCGCCCGTTGATTGTTTTCAGCCTGATTTCGGTGTTGTTGCTCACGTTTTATATCCGTGAGGGCGAGGCCGGGCCGATTCATGCCGTGCGCTCGGGTGTGACGACGATTACCTCGCCGGTGCGCTTTTTGGGCTCGGCCGTGGCGGCTCCCTTCAACGCGATCGGCAACGTGTTTTCCAACCTCACGGCTTCGCAGGAGTCGCTCGACGACCTCAAGAAGCAAAACGAGGTGCTGACCTCTAAGGTCGCCGAGCTTTCCGAGGCTCAAAAGACTGCCGAGCGCCTGGAGGGCCTAGTTGGGCTGCAATCGACCTACAACCTTAAGTCGACCGCTGCTCGTATCGTCGGTGCGTCGGGCGATGCCTGGACCTCGACCGTTACCATCGACAAGGGATCTGCCGACGGCCTGACCATCAACATGCCCGTGACGAGTTCTGCCGGTGTTATCGGCCAGATTATCGAGGTATCGGCCAAGACCTCTACCGTGCGCCTGATTGGTGACGAGAACTCGGGCGTGTCGGCTATGGTGCAGGACACGCGTGCCCAGGGTATGCTGCAGGGCCAGCCCGATGGCACCCTGCGCCTTGAGTACGTGAGCGTCGACTCCGACGTCAAAGTGGGCGACATCATCGTGACCTCTGGCATTGGCGGCGTGTTCCCCAAGGGCCTGCCGCTCGGCACTGTTTCCTCGGTGGAGAAGTCGGCCAACGATGTGTATTACACCATCGTGGTGCGCGCTCAGACCACGGCCGAGAACAACGAGGAAGTGCTGGTCATCACCTCGCTGACCGACGAGCAGTCGGCCTCGGACGAGGACGTGAGCACGGCCAACAGCACGCCGCAGGGAACGTCGCGCGATGCTGCGACCAAGACGAAGGACGAGAGCTCGGATGACAGTTCCGACACGTCCGAGACGACCGATTCCGGCTCGAGCGAATAGGGGGCATGTCCATGGATCTACACGAGCAGGGGGCGAGCTCCCGCACGTTTGTAATCGCCGCCATTGTGTGCGTGTTGCTGCAGGCAGGCCTGGCGCCGCAGATCTCCATTGCGGGCGGTCGCGTCAACTTTATGATTATCCTGGTATGCCTGAGCGTGTTCTCGGGCGATCCCACGCGGGCTGTCGTCTGCGGTTTTTGCAGCGGCCTGTTCTATGATCTTTCCGCCGCCGTTCCGGTGGGCGTTATGTCGCTGCTGTTGACGGTGGGCAGTTTTGCCCTGGTGCACAGCGCTGCCGGTCAGACGAGCGGCTCCCCGAGCGCGCGCGGTATTACCGTGGGCGCCTTCGCGCTTGCCATCAACGTGGTCTACAGCATCATCTTGCTGTTTATGGGTCTGGAGACGAGCTTTGTGGTGGCTGTTTTTGGACACGCCCTGCCGTCTTCGATCCTGACGGGTCTGGTTGCCATTCCGTTTTTGATGTCCGGTGTCGTGCCGCAGTCTGGTTACGGATTCTCCGCACGCGGTGGTCATCAGACGGGCATGCGCTTCAAGCCCAAGACCCGCAAACTCAAATAGGGGAGGCTCATAGATGTCTTCCCAGTTGACGGTTATCATCGCCGGTATCGTGCTGGTCGTGGCCATTGTGGTCGCGCTGGTCATCATGCGCCGCGGCGATTCCCGTTTTACCTACGACACGCAGCATGGAACGGCCCCGCGCGCCACCGAGGGCGAGGGCAATACCGCCGCGACCGCCTTCAAGGGTCGCTTCTCCATCCTCACCGCCGGCGTGGGTGCGATGTTTGCCGCGCTCGCCGTCAAGCTGTGGGGTATGCAGATGGTTTCGTCGGACTACTACGACAAGCAGGCCAAGAGCAACCAGACCCGTACCGTCACCACGCCGGCCGTGCGCGGGCGAATCCTTGATCGCAATGGCGTGGCACTTGTGCAAAACCGTCCCTCACTTGCCGTCGTCGCTTATCGCGACCTGGCCGATGACACCGTGCTGGTGCGCCATCTTGCCAACGTGCTCGGTATGCCCTACGTCGCGGTGCTGCGCAATATCCAGGACAATTCCGAGGGCGCTCAGAGCCTGCATACCATCGCGACGGACGTGCGCCGCTCCACGGTTGCCTATATTCAGGAGCATGCCGGCGAGTTCCCGGGCGTGAAGATTGCCGAGCGCACCGAGCGCCAGTACCCGTACGGCGAGACAGCCTGTCACATTTTGGGCTATACCGGCACCATTACCTCCGAGCAGCTCGAGGCGCAGAACAAGAAGGCTTCGGGCGATAACGATAGCGTTGCCGGTCATATTACGTACCAGTCGGGCGATATCGTGGGCCAGGCGGGTGTCGAGAGCTACTACGAGAACTTGCTGCAGGGTATTCGCGGCGAGCAGACGGTGAAGGTCGATGCCTCGGGCAACGTGACCGGACAGGCCGGCGCCGTGCCTGCCAAGGCCGGCTCCGACATCAAGCTCACGCTTGACCTCAAGATTCAGCAAGCCTGCGAGACGGCGCTTGCGAGTGCTATCGAACTCGCCAAGACCACGGGCTACAGCAATGCCGGCAACGGCGCCGTGGTGTGCCTCGACCCCAATAACGGCGAGATTCTGGGCATGGCCAGCGAGCCCAAGTTCGATCCTTCGGTGTTTATCGGCGGCGTCTCCAACGATGTTTGGACCGAGCTCAACGATGACGAGGGTTCGCATCCGCTGCTCAACCGCGCCATTAGCGGCCAGTACATGTCGGCTTCGACCATTAAGCCGCTCTCGGCGCTGGCGGGCCTTGAGTTTGGAACCTATACCTCGGGTCAGACGACCAACTGCACGGGATATTGGACCGGCTTGGGCAAATCTTGGGGAAAATACTGCTGGCTGCACTCCGGCCACGGCACGATGACGCTGCAGTCCGGTATCGCCAATTCCTGCGACCCCGTGTTCTACGATATGGGCAAGGCGTTTTTCTACAACGACCAGCACCCCGAGGGCCTGCAAGAGGTCTTTCGTCGCTGGGGCCTAGGCAAGACCTGTGGTATCGACCTTCCGAGTGAGGGTGCCGGCCGCATTCCCGATGCCGAGTGGAAAGAGTCGTACTTTACCGATGCCTCTGCCGAAGACCGCAAATGGAACGCTGGCGATATGACGAACATCGCCATCGGGCAGGGCGACATTTTGGTGACGCCGCTGCAGATGGCCTGCGCCTACATGGGCCTTGCCAACGGCGGCAAACAGTACGTGCCTCACGTGTTTTTGTCTGCCGTGTCGCGCGATGGCGACGGCGATGCCTATAAGTACAACGGTAAGGGCAAGAAGAAGCGCCTGGAGGCCAAGATCAGCAGCGATTCGGATTTGGCTCTTGTTCGCAACGGCATGCACGATGTGATTTACACGGCATCGACGTCCCTGGCGGCTCACTTTGGAACCCTGACGCCGCAGGTATACGGCAAGTCGGGCACGGGCGAGAAAAGCGGCGAGGACGAATACGCGTGGTTCTGCGCCTATGCCCCTGCTGACGATCCTAAGTACGTGATTGCCACCATCTTGGAGCAAGGCGGTGGCGGCTCAGATACCGCGATGCATGTTGTGCGCGATGTACTCGGCGTGATTTATGACGAGCCCGATACCTCTTCGGCCTCGGGCGATTCCTCGGTTCGATAGGAGGTTGCGATGGACTTTTCGCCGGCGGGCCTGTTCCGCTCAACCAAAACCGGTTCTCGCAGCAGCCTGGACCGCGTCAACAAGCAACTTTCGGCCTCGCGTAGCACGTTTCGCCAAAAGGTGCATATCGGTGTGCTGCTGGCTACCGTCGCGCTCGTTGCCTATGGCGCCATCATCATTTGGTCGGCTTCGCAGTTTAAGGCCGATGCCTCGTTTTCGCGCCACCTGCTGGGCATTGGCATTGGCGCGGTGCTGGCGGTGCTCGTCTGGCGCACCGACCTGCGTGGAATTTCCAATTTCTCGACGGCGCTGCTCGTCATTGACCTTATTGTGATCTTCTCGCCCAAGATTCCGGGCCTGTCCTATACGGGCGGTCTGGGCATGACGGGCTGGATCAAGATCCCCGGTATCGGCCTGACCTTCCAGCCCGTTGAGCTCGCCAAGCTCATCACCATCTTCTTTATGGCCACGCTTGGCTCGCAGTACAACGGGCGTATCGATACCGTCCGCGACTACATTAAGCTCTGCGGCATGCTGTCCATTCCGTTTTTGGCCGTCGTCGCCATGGGCGACCTGGGCTCGGGTCTGGTCGTGCTGGTGTCGGGCGCAATCGTCATCTGCATGAGCGGTGCGCGCCGCGAATGGGTGCTGTCGACCTTGGCCCTGCTGGTTGGTTTGATTGCGCTCATCTTGGCGCTCGACTCGGTCTTTGATTCGCTCCTTGGCCACGATGTGCTTATCAAGCAGTATCAGATGAACCGTCTGACCGTCTTCATCGACCCCGACAAAGCCGATTCGGATGATGCCTACAACCTGCAACAGTCGCTCATTGCCGTCGGCTCGGGTGGCTTCTTTGGTAAGGGCTTGGGCCACGCGACGCAGTCGGCCGGCGGCTTTCTGCCCGAGTTCCACACAGACTTCGTCTTCGCCTTCCTGTCCGAGACGTTCGGCTTCTGCGGTTCCTTTTTGCTTCTGTGCCTCTACGTGCTGCTGATTTTCTCGACGATCCGCGTTGCCTTTAAGTGCGAGTCACTGTTCTTGCGCCTATCGTGCGTGGGTATCGTTGGCATGTGGGCGTTCCAAACCTTCGAGAACATCGGCATGTGCATTGGCATGATGCCGATTACCGGTATTCCGCTGCCGTTTATTAGTTTTGGTTCGTCGTCGATGATGATTCAGCTGCTGACGGTGGGTATCGTACAATCCATATGGCGGCATCGTTCGGGCGCCGCGTAACCGCTGGAGGGGTTTGCCATGAAGATTCCCGTAGATAAGTTGACCAGCGCTTTTAAGATGGGCGCGTCTGTTAAGAAGGATTCCGATACGCCGGTTCGTGTTTCGGTTTACCTTGATTCGACTGCGTCTCGCTTTTTGGTCGAGACGGTGCGCGATGCCTTTGTGCCGCAGACGACTTCGGGCATTGTGCGTGTTGATCGCCTAGGGGAGGACCGTATCGTTCCCAAGGCCGATACCGACGTGGTGCTGGTCCTCTCGTGTGGTTCCGACCGTCTGGAGAGTGCTGTGCAGGAGCTCGTGATTGCCGGCGCGCCCGTGTGCGTGCTTGCCGAGTCTGCCGTCGAGGTGCCGTTCGTTGAGGAATCTACTCCCATGCTCGGCGTGGTGTCAGCGACTGATAAGACCTATCTTCTCGAGACGCTTGCCCGCTGGATTCTCGATCGTACGGACAAGGAGACGGCTTTTGCCGCCAACTTTGCCTTTATGCGCATCGCGGCGGCAAATCGCATCATTACCTCGTGCGCGCTCACCAACATGGCGACGGGCGCCCTGGTGTTTTTGCCGGGTGCCGACTATCCCGTGATGGCTCTGGCGCAGGTGGGCATGCTCTTTGAGCTGGCGGCCATCTTTGGACGCGGCATAAAGCCCGAGCGTGGCTACGAGGTCGCGGGCGTGCTCGCCGGCGGTTTGGTGATTCGTGCCGTCACCCGCGCATTGGTGAAGCAGACGCCGCACATTGGCTTTGTCGTAAAGGCGCTTACCGCCGCCGCGGGTACCTATGGCATGGGCCGCGCGCTCGTGTCACTCTACGAGCGCGATGTGGACTACAGCCGCGCCAACGAGGTCGCTGCTGCCACGTTTTCGCGCGTTCGCGACCTGGTGACCACGGTCGCCGGTGCCACCCGTCCCATGAGTCCTTTCGAGGATGCATCCGATCTCGCTGCTTAGGGGTTTCTTTTGCGCGTTCCATACCAAGACTGTTTTCATCTGATCGAGCCGCTGCTCGCCAAGGTCGAAAAGCCGAGTCGCTATATCGACCACGAGTGGGGCACGCTCTCAAAGGCCGATGCCGACTATCGCTGCTGCATGATCTATCCGGACGTGTATGAGGTCGGTCTGCCCAACCAGGGTATCGCCATTCTCTACAACATCCTTAATCAGGCCGAGGGCATCTCCTGCGAGCGCGGCTACGTGCCGTGGCCCGATATGGGCGATGCCATGCGCGAGGCGGGGATTCCGCTGCTGTCGCTCGAGGGTGCAGCACCCGTGGCCTCGTTCGACATCGTCGGCATGCACGTGCCGCATGAGATGGCTGTGACGAACTTCCTCGAAGCGCTCGATCTTGCCGGCATTCCGCTGTTGGCCGCCGACCGTACCGAGGACGATCCCATCATCGTCGCCGGTGGTCCCTCGGTGTATAACCCCGAGCCGTACGCGGCATTCTTCGATGCCATCCTCATTGGCGAGGGCGAGGAGTCGCTGCTCGAGATTTGCCAGCTGCATCGCCGCTTGCGCGATGAGGGCGTCTCGCGCGCTCAGATTGTCGAGCAGCTCGCGACGGTCGCCGGTACCTATGTGCCGTCCCTGTATGAGGTGCGTCATGACGAGCCCTGCTCGCCGCATGGCTACACCGTGCCGCGCGAGGGCAAGGACGTCCCGCCGGTAGTCTACAAGCGCGTCGTCGAGGACTTTGGTGCAACCAATCCGCTTTCTCAGTCGTGCGTGCCGTATGCGCAGCTCGTCCACGATCGCCTGTCTATCGAGATCCTGCGTGGCTGCGCCCGCGGCTGCCGTTTTTGCCAGGCCGGCATGACATATCGTCCGGTACGCGAGCGCTCGGCCGACCAGATCGTGTCATCGGTGATCCAGGGCTTGGAAAAGACTGGCTATGACGAGGTGTCGCTTACCTCGCTTTCGACGACCGACCACTCCTGTATCCGCGACGTGCTCGGTCGCCTTAACCGCCGTCTGGAAGATACGGGCATTCGCGTGTCCATTCCCTCGCAGCGCCTGGATTCGTTTGGCGTTGACATGGCCGAGTCGGTCGCCGGCGAAAAGAAGGGCGGCCTGACGTTTGCGCCCGAGGCGGGCAGCCAGCGTATGCGCGACATCATCAACAAGAACGTGACCGAGGAGGATTTGGATCGCGCGGCCAAAGCAGCCTTCGAGGCCGGCTGGAACCGCATGAAGCTCTACTTCATGATGGGCCTTCCCGGCGAGCGCGACGAGGACATCGTGGCTATCGCCAACCTGGCCGATCACGTGCTGGAGCTTGGTCGCTCCGTGGTGCCCAAGGCGCGCCGTGGGTCTATCTCGGTGTCCATCTCTGTTTCGGTGTTCATCCCCAAGGCGGCAACACCCTTCCAGTGGTGCCCGCAGCTCGATTACGATGACGTCAAGCGCCGCCAGAAGCTACTCATCACGAGCGTGCGCAACCGTGCCGTTCGCGTGCACTACCACGACGCGGAGACCTCGCTTGTCGAGGCTGCGCTTTCCCGTGCCGGCCGCGATATGACGCCGGTCATCATCGATGCCTGGCGTGCGGGCTCGCGCTTCGACGCCTGGGTGGAGCACTTCTCACTCGACAACTGGAAGGAGGCCGCTGCCAAAAACGGCATCGACCTCAACGAGCTGGTGCACCTGCCCTACGAGCTGGACTGGCGCCTGCCTTGGGAGCACGTGAGCCCCGGCTGCACGCGCGGCTTCCTCGAGCGCGAGTACCGCCGTTCGCTCGAGGGCGTCACGACCCCCGACTGCACCCGCACGTCGTGCACCGGCTGCGGAATCTGCCCCACGCTCCACGCCAAGAACGTATTGATGGGTGATCGCGCATGAGTGAGCGTTTGACCGACAATCCCACGCTCTTTAGGCTACGCGTTCGCTACGGCAAGCGTGATCGCCTTAAGTACCTGGGCCATCTGGAACTAATCCATACCATTGAGCGCATCGTGCGCCGTGCGGGCCTGCCCTATGCCGTGACGCAGGGTTTCTCGCCGCATATGCGCGTGGGCTTTTCGTCGGCGCTGCCCGTGGGCACGTCGTCGACCTGCGAGTGGTATGACCTGTTTATGACCGAGTTCGTCGCGCTCGACGAGGCCTTTGAGCGCCTGGCCGCGGCGTCCCCGGCCGATCTGGCGCCTATCGAGGCCGCCTACATCGACGTGCGCACGCCGGCGCTGACGGCTCAGCTTACGCGTCTGTCGTACCGCATCGACTTGCACCTGGACCCCGAGGCCCCCGTGAGCGCCGACGAGGTGCGCGCTGCGATCGACACGCTGCGCGCGGGTCATGGCATTGACTATGCGCGTGGCAAAAAGAGCAAGCGTCTTGATCTGGACCATACGCTCGTTGGCTATGAGCTCGCGGCGGGGGAGTGTGAGGACCATCTGGTGCTTATGCTCGACACCCATGCCGACAACGAGGGCTCCATGCGTCCGGAGATTTTGCTTTCTGCAGCTGATGTTTTGTTGCAGGGCTTGACCCCGGGCGTCGATGCACCTATTGTTTCCACCGGTATGCAAGACCTCGTGACCATCTGCTCCTACGATGTCGAGCGTCAGAATCAAGCATGCGAGGACGACGAGGGCCGACTCGTCAGCCCCATACCTGTGCGAACTTGTGGATTTGCTCCACATACTCGTTGACGGGGGTATTATCGCCTGCTACTATATTCGGCTGTTGCACTAACTGATGCATGAAGGGCAAGTAAACATGTACGCAATCGTTAACACGGGCGGCAAGCAGTACAAGGTCGCCACCGACGATGTCATCACCGTCGAGAAGATCGAGGGCAATGAGGGCGACAAGGTCACCCTGCCGGTCATCTTCCTCAACGATGGTAAGAAGATCGTCACCGATTCCGACAAGCTGGCCAAGGCCAAGGTTACCGCTCAGATCGTTGAGCAGTTCAAGGGCGAGAAGCAGCTGGTCTTCAAGTTCCACAAGCGTAAGCGCTATCGTCGTCTGAAGGGTCACCGTCAGCAGCTCACCAAGCTGAAGATCGTGAAGGTCCAGGCTACGTCCCGCGCCAAGAAGGCTGTCAAGGCAGAGGCCGAGGCTGTTGCCGAGGCTCCCGTCGCCGAGTAGATTACACTCGTAACGAAAGAGTAGGTATACACAATGGCACACAAAAAAGGACTCGGTTCCTCCCGTAATGGCCGTGACTCCCGCGGTCAGCGCCTTGGCACGAAGCGCTTCGCCGGCCAGACGGTAACCACGGGCACGATTCTCGTCCGTCAGCACGGCACGCACATCCACCCGGGTGAGAACGTTGGCCGTGGCAAGGACGACACGCTGTTCGCGCTGGTCGACGGTACCGTTGAGTTCCACAAGGGTATCAAGCACAGGGTCAGCGTACGCCCGCTCGCGAACGCGTAATTCACCCTTCATAGAGCACATATGTGGGAGGCACTTGAGTTTTAGGATTCAAGGGTCTCCCTCTTTTTTGTAGGAGGCGATTCTGTTGTCACAGTTCACCGATATCAGCCGCATTAACGTTTGCGGCGGCGACGGCGGAGCCGGATGCATGTCGTTTAGGCGCGAGGCATTTGTCCCCAAGGGCGGCCCCGATGGCGGCGACGGCGGTCGTGGCGGCAACGTCGTCATCCAGGCCGATGCTCAGCTGTCTTCACTGATCGATTACCGATTTAAGCATCACTTTCGTGCCGAGCGCGGTACGCACGGTCAGGGCGCCCGCCGCAACGGAAAGAGCGGCGAGGATCTGATTCTTAAGGTTCCCATGGGCACCGTGGTGCGCGAGCTCGACCCTGAGACGCAGACCCCGATGTTCGAGATTGCCGATCTGGTGCACGATGGCGAGCGCGTCGTCGTGGCGCCCGGTGGCGCCGGTGGCCTGGGCAACACGCACTTTGTGACGTCGGTGCGCCGCGCGCCCGCGTTCGCCCAGCTGGGCGAGCCGGCCGAGGAGCACTGGATTGAGCTCGAGATGAAACTCATGGCCGATGCCGCGCTCGTGGGCTTTCCCTCGGTGGGCAAATCCTCGCTTATCGCGCGCATGAGTGCCGCCCGACCCAAGATCGCCGACTATCCGTTTACCACGCTCGTGCCCAACCTGGGTATGGTGCGTGCCGGCGAGTACTCCTATGTCGTTGCCGACGTCCCCGGCCTTATCGAGGGTGCGAGCGAGGGCCGTGGCCTGGGTCATCAGTTCCTGCGCCACATCGAGCGCACGGCACTCATCATGCATGTCGTCGATATGACGGGCGGTTTTGAGGATCGCGACCCTGTCGAGGACTATCGCATCATCAACCGCGAGCTCGAGCAGTATGGCGCCGAACTTTCGGAGCGCCCGCAGATTGTCGTCGCTAACAAGTGCGATGCGCCGGGCACGGCTGACAAGATTGCCGACCTCAAACGCGCCGCGCTCGACGATGGACATATGTTCTTTGCCGTGTCTGCTGTGACGGGCGCCGGTCTCAACACGCTGATGCTTGCCGTGGGCGAGCAGGTGGCTAAGCTGCGCGCCGAGCTGGCCGTCTCCGATGAGCCGGCCGATCTGCGCGACGATGAGTGGGAGCGCCGTCGCCTGCAGCGTGAGAAGCGTTTCCGTATTGTTCAGGAAGAGCCCCATGCCTTCCGCGTGGTCGGTCGCGCCATCGAGCGCATGGTTATCCAGACCGACTGGGAAAACGAGGAAGCCGTCATCTACCTGCAGCACAAGTTTGCGCGCATGGGTGTTGACGACGCGCTCGAGAAGGCCGGCTGCCGTGCGGGCGACGAGGTCCGCATTTGCCAGCGCGCCTTTGACTTTGAGGGCGCCGAGGACTTCTCGGAGTACGAGGAGGAGCTTGAGGGCGCAGGCGAGGACGTTGCCGTTGAGGTCTTTGACGTAGCCGATGCTGCGGACGAGGGCGTCGAGGTTGTCGATGCGGCAGAAGCTGCGGACGATGTCGAGACCCCGGAGGGCGAGTAAGCCATGTCGCTGCGCGGTGGAATCGGTCTGCCCGAGCTTCCTCTAGAAGACGGGCAGGAGTTTAGGCTCGGCATTATGGGTGGTACCTTTGACCCGATTCATTACGGGCACTTGGTTACCGCCGAGCAGGCGCGCGAGTCGCTCGACTTGGACGCCGTGCTCTTTATGCCGGCTGGCTCTCCCGCCTTTAAGCTCGATAAACCGGTGACGCCTGCCGAGGACCGTTATGCCATGACGGTCCTCGCCACCGCTGCGAATCCGGCTTTTTTGGCGAGCCGTTTCGAGATCGACCGTCCGGGCGTGACCTATACGGCCGATACGCTTCATGCCCTTCGCGACTTTTACCCGCCTCAGGTAAAGCTCTACTTTATTACGGGCGCTGACGCGATTATCGATATTGTTACCTGGCATGATGCCGACCGAATCGCCGAGCTTGCCACGTTTATTGCGGCGACGCGACCGGGCTTTGATATCGATACGGCCCGGGCGCGAATCAAAGAGTCGGGCCTGCCGTTTGACGTGCGGTATATCCAGATTCCGGCGCTGGCGATTAGCTCGACCAACATTCGTAAGCGAGTTGCCCGTGGCATGAGCGTGCGCTATCTTACGAGCGAGTCCGTGCTCGGCTATATTCGCAAACGCGGGCTGTATACAGATCTGGGTCAAGAAGATTTTGAGTGATGGGGGTCTACGTTGTCGGTAGAGGATCAGTTTGAGGGCGATGAGCGCGCGCTGCTCAAGCGCATTCAAGAGCTGCTCGATGTGCGTATGAAGGATAAGCGCAAGCGCTACATGCATTCGCTGGGTGTTGCCGAGACCGCGCTCCATCTGGCCGAGGTGTATGGCGTCGACCGCTTTGATGCCGCCGCCGCCGGCCTGATTCACGACTGGGACAAAGTGCTCTCCGACGACGAGTTGGTCACGCGCGCTCTGCATTACAGCATTAAGATTGCCGGCTCTCCGTCCGCCGCGACGCCGCTTTTGCATGGCCCGGTTGCCGCCTATGAGCTTCCGCAGCTCTTTCCCGAGCTGTCGCCGGCGGTCTTTCAGGCTGTCGACCGTCACACCGTGGGCGCTTGCGACATGACGCCGCTCGATATGGTGGTCTTTGTGGCCGATGCCATCGAACCCAACCGCCATGGTGATTATGCCCACGCGCTGCGCAAGATGGTGGGGGAGTCGACGCTTGACGAGTTGTTCTTCTCCTGTTTTGCGCAGGGTCTGGTCTATGTGATCCAGTCCGGGCGTTATCTTTATCCCACGGCTATTACGATTTACAACCATTACGCCCAGCTGCGCTAGCTCGGGTGCGTCTAGAAAGAGGTATTCCATGGCCGACGAGACCATGACCGACGAGCAGATTCTTGAAGGTGTGGAGCACAAGAGTTTCGTTGCGACGTCCGACCGCACCGCCGCCTCGCTGTCCGCGAGCGGTGTCGCCGCCGAGGATGTCGCCCGCGCCGCCGCGCAGGCCGCCTACGACAAGAAGGGCGAGGACGTTCAGGTGCTCGACCTGACTGAGCTCTCCGACGTGTGCGACTACTTTGTGCTCGCCACCGGTGCCAATAACCGTCAGGTCGATTCGATCGTCGACGAGATCGAGGAGAAGGTCGCCGAGGCTTGCGGTGAGCACCCGTTCTCCATCGAGGGCCGCGAGCAGAAGACTTGGATGCTCATGGACTACGGCTCGGTCGTCGTCCACGTTTTCACCCCCGAGGCCCGCGACTTCTACCGTCTCGAGAAGCTCTGGGGCGACGCCCCCCAGCTCCCCCTCAACCTCCTCTAGTAGCTCATTTGGGACGGGGCTTTTTAGCTACCCTCTACCGTTCGCCGGGCAGTTGCACCATTTGCGGCCGCCCGGTTTCTTTTTGCCCCAAAAGCAGCTAATTTGGGACGGGGCTTTTTTAACTACTACCTACCGTTCGCCGAACAACGCGATTTGTCGTTCCCAGTACGTTTTTTCTGCTCTGGCTCGGGTAACGTAATTGTTATCTGTAGAGGAGGGAGTGCGTATGACTCGGACTGCGCGAGAAATCTCTGAATATGGCTTTTACCATGTCGTCCAAAAGGGGTGTGCTGGACAACTCATATTTGAGGATGAGGATGACCGACTCTATTTGATTCGGCTGATTGCTTCGAAATGCCAGAAGTTCAAAGTTGATGTCATCGCGTGGTGCCTTATGGATAACCATATTCATCTTCTGCTTGACGACGAGCATGCTCATCTGAGTGATTGCATGCATTCGATTACGACGGCGTATGCCATGTATTTCAATTCTAAGACAGGCAGAAAGGGTCCAGTCTTCCAGGATAGATTTAAGAGCGTGCCGATCCTCGATGATGATCAGCTGCTCAACTGCGTTCGTTACATTCACGATAACCCTGCGAAAGCCAGAATTGACACTGCTTCGCTCTATCGTTGGAGCAGCTTTAGCGAGTATATGGGCTATCCGGGTATTTGTAAGACTGATTGCGTGCTCGGGTTGCTCGGGAATTCCCAGAGGTTTTTTGCATTTAGCACCTCGGGCGAGCCCAATGGCTATTGCTTCCGTTATGGCGCTCATGTGAGTGATACTGACGCGCTTGAGTTTGCGCAGGCGTTGCTCAAACCTTACGAGCCTCACCATCTCAAAGCTCTGCCCAAGGGCGTGCGTGATGACTGTATCCGTAAGCTCAAAAGCGAGGGCTTTTCGATCAAGCAGATCGTGCGCCTCACGGGCATCGGCCACTGCACGATTCAAAAAGTCAAAGTTGATAAGTAGCTCATTTCTGGTGGGGTATTTTTGCTGTGGCCGCCAAACCGGGCATGCGGGGTAGTCAATTTGGGACGGGGCTATTTTAGCTACCCTTTGGCTGAGGGTGAATGATTTAGGGCCGGAATGAACCTCAACCGATATATAGGGGTAGCTAAAATAGCCCCGTCCCAAATTGACTACCTATGTCGCGTCGGACCGAAGGAAGCAAAAAATGCCGTCCCAGAAAGATTAGTTTTTGAAGCGGGATTGGCGGCCGAAGGATAGGGCGGTGTCGCCGAATTTGTCTCGGACGGCGTCGATGGCGACGGAGAGGTCGCGGCGGTCGCTGGATTGGGCTCCGCGGTCATCGATCTCGCAGAACAGGTCGGTTTGGATACCGCCTTGGTGGTTGAAGTCGCTCATGCCGATACCCGCCAGACGCACGTGCATGCCTTCTTGCCAGATATTGTCGAGCAGCTCGAGCGCTACGGCCACAAAGATATTCTCGTCGTCAGTGGGGTGTGGCAAGCGTCGCTGTGCCGTGCGTCCGCTGCCGTAAGAGTATTTGAGCTTGAGTGTTACGGTTCCGCCCGTCAGTCCCTGACGGCGCAGGCGGCGCCCAACCGACTCGCCCAGCAGCGCAATCGCCGCCTCGATATCCTCACGCTCAGTCAAATCCTTCGCAAAGGTGCGCTCATTGCTCACCGATTTAACTTCACGTTCGTCATCCAGGCTGGTGACCTCGGATACTTCGAGCCCCAAAGCACGTTGACGCATGCGCTCGCCATTCACGCCAAAGATTGCAGTCAGGGTGGACTCTGGCGCGCGTGAAAGCTCGCCGAGCGTATAGATGCGCATGCGACGCAGTCGCTCCTCGGCCGTACGCCCGATTCCGCTCATGGCAGATACCGGCAGCGCAGCCAAAAAGCGCTGCTCGGTTCCGGGGCGCACAATGGTCAGACCAAACGGTTTGTCGCGCTCGCTTGCGATTTTTGCCACGGTCTTGTTGCACCCAACGCCGATGGAGCACGTCACCCCCAGCGCCGCAACGCGGTCGCTTATACGCCGCGCAACCAGCAGCGGGTCTTCGGGTGCAAAGCGGCCTGGCGTGATATCGATAAAGGCCTCGTCGATGGATACGCGTTCAACGCGCGGGGTCTCGTCGGCGAGAATCGCCATGACCTGCGCGCTCACCTCACGGTAGCGATCAAAGTGTCCGTGCGTCCAAATGGCCTGCGGGCACAGGCGCCGCGCCTCGGCCGAGGCCATGGCAGAATGCACGCCAAAGCGACGTGCCTCGTACGAACATGTGGACACGACGCCGCGTGACTCGGCGTCTCCACCCACGATGAGCGGCTTTCCGCGCCATTCGGGATGATCGAGCATCTCCACACTCGCAAAAAATGCATCGAGGTCCATCAGGCCCACCGCTGGACCCGTCCAGGGCGGCGGCGTGACGCCTGCAGCATCTTCATAACCGTATGTATGTTCGCGTCTTTCCATGTCATGAGTATACCGCGCAGCTCATGTGGGGTGCGTGGATGTGCTTGCAAATCGCGAATTCTTGTCTAAGATATGGATTTGCCTTCGACTACACCGAAGAAGTTGGTCTCACGGACTTCACCTGCCCGCGTCGATGGCGTATTATGTTCAACTGTTTGTTTGTAGTTGCAGCCTAAAGCTGCTTGGTTGGAGGAGTTTCCTTTGGCAGTCAAGATTCGCCTTGCTCGTCACGGCGCTAAGAAGCGTCCGTACTACCGTGTCGTCGTCGCCGATTCCCGCGCCCCGCGTGACGGTCGTATCATCGAGGAGGTTGGCCGCTACAACCCGATGACCGCCCCCAAGACCATCAACCTCGACCTCGAGAAGATTACTGACTGGCAGTCCAAGGGTGCTCAGCTCACCGACGCCGTCGCCGCTCTGGTCAAGGCCGCCAACGAGGGCGAGAAGACCGAGACCGTCGTCAAGAAGTCCAAGAAGCAGCTCGCCAAAGAGGCCGAGGCCGCTAAGGCTGCCGCTGAGGCCGCTGAGGGCGCCGAGGAGTAAATCGTGCCTGAGGTTGACGCTGCACAGCTCGAGGGTGAGGCAATGCTCTCAGATCGCATCGCCGATCTCGTCGAATATCTCGTTGTTCAGATCGTCGACGACCCGGATTCCGTGAGCCTCGAGGTCATCGATGGGGACGACGCCTCTACGATTGAGGTTTCGGTTGCCGAGGATGACGTCGCTAAGGTCATCGGCCGTCGTGGCCGTACCATCAAGGCCATTCGCACGCTCGCCCGTGCACTGGCCGCTCGCCTCGACACTGCTGTCGAGGTAGAGGTTCTGGGCTAGGACCTTGAGGTCCCAGTGCAAAAACATCGCCCGTGTGGTCAAGCCGCACGGAAGGAAGGGGGAGGTCCTCGCGCAGCCGCTGCGGGGGCTTCCTTCTGTATTGGAGCCGGGTATGCGTGTCGCCTTGACGCCGCCGGCGCTCAAGCGCGACCGTTTTTGCACGGTCGTATCCGTCACCGATACGGGCGATGGCGATCTGGTCTCGTTTGAGGGCATAGACGACTTGACGGCCGCCGAGGGCATCACCGGATGCTATGTGCTGGCCAATCGTGACGACTTCGAGCTCGATTCGCTCGACGCCGCCTATACCGACCTCATGGGTCGCGAGGTGATCGACGAGCGTTTTGGCTCGCTCGGCAAGATTATCGAGATCATGTCGACGCCCGCCAACGATGTTTGGGTTGTCGAGGGTGATCGGTACGGCGAGGTGCTGATTCCCGTGATCGAGCAGGTTGTGCTCGATCTTCCCGACACAGGAACAATTTCCGTCCACGTTATGGACGGCTTGATCGATATGGACAAGTAGGGAGGACAGCATGCTGATTGAGACCCTTTCGGTCTTTCCCGAGATGTTTGAGCCCGTCATGTCCACGTCGATTTTGGGCCGTGCCCGCAAGGCCGGCCTTTTTGATTTTAAGGCGTATAACCTGCGCGACTGGACGCACGACCGCCATCGCACCGTCGATGACGAGCCATACGGCGGCGGGCAGGGCATGCTCATGAAGGTCGAGCCTATTGCTGAGGCAATCGAGGCTATTAGCTCCGAGGGTCCCAAGCCCACCGTGGTGTTCTTCACCCCCTGCGGCGAGCCCTTTACGCAGCATGTGGCCGATCGCCTGCTCAAAAGCGAGCGCCTTCTGTTTGTGTGCAGCCGTTACGAGGGCGTCGACGAGCGCGCATATGCGTATGCCGACGAGCGCCTGTCGATCGGCGACTACGTGCTCACGGGCGGCGAGCTGCCCGCTATGGTCGTAGCCGACGCCGTCGTACGACTCATTCCCGGTGCCTTGGGCGACGAGATGAGCAATGTGGACGAGTCCTTCTCGACTGCCGAGGACGGTGGCCTGCTCGAGTACGCGCAGTACACCCGCCCCGCCGAGTTCAATGGCGAGGGCGTGCCTCCAGTGCTCGTGAGCGGCGACCACGCCAAGGTCGATGCTTGGCGTCGCAAAAACGCCATCGAGCGTACCTGTCGTTGGCGTCCCGATCTTATCGAGACGGCACACCTTACGCCCGAGGAGCGCGCGTACGCGCAAGAGATTCTGGACGCATCGTATTCGCAGAGCGAGGAGTGAGAATGGTCCCATCGCAGCAATCTGCCCTGAGGGGCGCCTTTGAGTGGATCGTAATCGTTGCGATTGCGCTCTTCGCCACCTTCTTGATTCGCTCGTTTGTGGTCGAACCCTTTGTGGTACCCACCGGTTCCATGGAGTCCACGATCGAGATTGGCGACCAGATTCTGGCGCAGAAGGTGAGCCTTGAGCTCGGCCAGCCTGTCAAACAGGGCGATATCGTGGTGTTCCACAACCCCGACGGCACCTCTGAGCACGATGTTCTTGTCAAGCGCGTCATCGCCACGGCCGGCCAGACGGTCGACCTGCAGGACGGCAAGGTCGTCGTCGACGGCCAGGCGCTCGATGAGGACTATACGACCGGCATGAGCTGGCCGCTTTCCGTTCAGGCGCCTGCTGCCCAGGTGAGCTATCCCTACACCGTCCCTGACGACTGTGTGTGGGTGATGGGCGACAACCGCGAGAACTCTGCTGACTCCCGCTACTTTGGCCCGGTCGACCGCTCCGAATTGATTGCCGTGGCGCTTGTGCGCTACTGGCCGCTCAACCGTATCGGCGCTATCGGCTAAAAACCGCTATAGTACAGTACCTAACCGTGTAATCGTTTCGACGAGGGGATATTAGAGGCATGAACGCTTCATCGCTTTCCTTCCAAGACATCATCCTGCGCCTCCAGCAGTACTGGGGCGAGCAGGGCTGCGTCATTATGCAGCCCTATGACTCCGAGGTCGGTGCCGGTACCTTCCATACCGCGACCACGCTGCGCTCGCTCGGTCCCGCCGAGTGGCGCACCTGCTATGCGCAGCCCTGCCGCCGTCCCGCCGACGGCCGCTACGGCGAGAATCCCAACCGCATGCAGCACTACTATCAGTTCCAGGTGCTCATCAAGCCCTCGCCGGTCAATGCCCAGGAGCTCTACCTGGGTTCGCTGGCCGCCATTGGCCTGGACCCCAACGACCATGACGTCCGCTTTGTCGAGGACGACTGGGAGAGCCCGACGCTCGGCGCCTGGGGCCTTGGCTGGGAGGTCTGGCTCAATGGCATGGAGGTCACGCAGTTTACGTACTTCCAGCAGGTGGGCGGCATCGAGGTCGACCCCGTGCCCGTCGAGATCACCTATGGCCTGGAGCGTATCGCCATGTACGCCCAGGGCGTCAACTCGGTCTACGACCTGGTGTGGAGCTACCTGCCCGACGGCACGCCCATGACCTACGGCGACGTATTCCTGGAGAACGAGCGCGAGTTCAGCGCTTACAACTTTGAGGTGGCCAACGTCGAGATGATGCGTCAGAAGTTTGACGACTACGAGGCCGAGTGCCACTCCTGCCTGGAGCGCAAGCTGCCGCTGCCGGCATATGACTGCGTCATGAAGTGCAGCCATGCCTTCAACCTGCTCGATGCCCGCGGTGCGCTGTCCGCAGTCGAGCGCGCTAACTACATCCTGCGCGTCCGCGCCGTCGCCAAGGCGTGCTGCGAGGCCTATATGGCCGAGGTCGCCGGAATCAACGAGAATGCCGATCAGGAAGGCGAGGTGGCGTAAGCCATGGCAGACGCTAAGGATTTCCTGTTTGAGATCGGTACGGAGGAAATGCCCTCTGCACCGCTGAACAATGCCGTCAAGCAGCTTGGCACCATGATTGCCAAGGGTCTCGACGAGGCCGGTCTGGCCCACGGCGAGGTCCGCGTGATCTCGAGCCCGCGCCGCCTGGCTGCGCTCGTTGCCGACGTCGCCACCGCGACCGATGAGGTTCACGAGGTCAAGCGCGGCCCCGCGGCCAACATCGCCTTCGATGCCGACGGTAACGCCACCAAGGCCGCGCAGGGCTTCGCCCGCAAGTGCGGTGTGGCTGCCGTGGATCTGGTCCGTCGCGAGGACACCGACGGCCGTGAGTACGTCTTTGCCGAGAAGAACATCCCTTCTGCCCCGGCTACCCCGATCCTGACGGCCCTGTGTGAGAAGACCATCGCCGGCCTGCAGTGGCCCAATTACCGTAGCCAGCGCTGGGGTCACGAGCACGCCACGTTCGTGCGTCCGGTCCGCTGGATCTGCTGCCTTTTGGGCGAGGACGTCGTGCCCGTGTCGTTTGCCGACGTGACGAGCGGCAATACCACGCGCGGCCATCGCGTGCTTGGTCCCGGTGACCATGTGGTCGCCAGCCCCGCTGTTTACGAGCAGGTGCTCGAGGGTGCCGGCGTGCTCTCTGCCGAGCGCCGTCGCGAGGCCATCCTTGCCGGTATCGCCGAGGTCGAGGCTGCGCGCCCCGGCTGCCACGTCGATACGCCCAAGAAGGTCTTTGAGGAGGTCATCAACCTCTGCGAGTGGCCGACGGTGCTCGTTGGCACCTTCGATGAGGAGTTCCTCAAGGTCCCGCATGAGATCATCTGCGAGTCTATGCTCACCAACCAGCGCTACTTCCCGATTTATGACGGCGAGGGCAAGCTGACGCGTGAGTTCGTGGTCGTCTCCAACAGCAAGCCCGAGAATGCCGAGCGCGTGATCGACGGCAACGAGCGTGTTGTGCGCGCCCGTCTGGACGACGCCAAGTTCTTCTACGAGGAGGATCTGAAGATCTCCCTCGACGAGTTCCGTGAGCGTCTGGCCAAGGTCGCCTTCCAGGAGAAGCTCGGCAGCGTGCTCGCCAAGTCCGAGCGTATTGAGCAGCTCGCGCTCGCTATTGCCCGCGAGGCTCACCTGGGTGCCCACCTGGCCGCCGACGCCGGCCGCGCCGCGCACCTGTGCAAGGCCGACCTGGTCTCCAACGCCGTCGTCGAGTTCACGAGCCAGCAGGGCGTGATGGGCGGTTACTACGCCAGCGCGATGGGGGAGAACGACGAGGTCGCACATGCTATTCGCGATCACTATCGTCCCCGCTTTGCTGGCGACGAGCTGCCCGAGGGCACCGCTGGCTGCATCGTGGCCTGCGCCGACAAGCTCGATACCATTGCCGGCATCTTTGCCATCGGTGAGCCCCCGACCGGCTCTTCCGACCCGTACGCGCTGCGTCGTGCCGCCATCGGCATCATCAACATCCTGCGCGACCGTCTGCCGATCGACCCCACGACGCTGATCGACTTTGCGCTCGAGCTCTATAGCGAGCAGGGCATTGAGTTTGACGCCGCTGAGGTCGCCCAGCAGGTCCGTGACTTCTTCCACGGCCGCCTGGTGAGCATGGCCCGCGACGAGAAGATCCCGGCCGACACCGTTGCCGCCGTTTCCGCGGTGCACATCATTGCCCCGTCGGTCTTCTTCGCCCGCTGCGCCGCCCTCGATGAGGCCCGCAAGAACGACGCCGAGACCTTCGACAACCTGGCAACCGCCTACGCCCGCGCGGCGCACATCTCCAAGCCCGAGCTGGGTGCGGAGTACGATCGCGCACTGATGGGCGAGGTCGAGCTTGCACTTGCCGACGCCTCCGAGGCCGCTCAGACCGCCGTCGATGCCGCTCTCGCCGCAGAGGATTATCCGGCCGCGTTTGCTGCTCTGGCCGCCCTGCGCGCGCCCATCGACCGTTTCTTCGACGAGGTTATGGTCATGGACAAGGACGAGCAGCTTCGCGATAATCGCCTTAAGCTGCTCAACCGCTTCGAGGCCGTGTTCTCCGGCATCGCCAACATCGGTGAGCTTGCCCGCAAAAAGTAAGCTAGCCTGCGCATAAGCGCAAAAGGAGCCCCGCATGGATTGCCCGGTCACCGTTCGTCCCACCGTTATCGTTATCTCCGACTCGCTCGGTGATACCGCTTGCGAGGTGGTGCTTGCGGCGTCCGGGCAATTTGATGAAGGGGCTTTTCGTCTCTTGCGCCTGCCCAAGGTGAATTCAGTGGAGCAGGTTAAGTCGTTTGTGGGACCGCGTGTCGATGCCGACCATCGTGATATCGCCGTGTTCCACACTATTGTCGATCCGGCGCTCCGTGCTCGAGTGCTCGATTACCTGGGTATGCTGCATATCCGTTCGGTCGACCTGATCGGCCCGACGCTTTCGGTGCTGTCGTCGATTATCGGCGTGCCGCCAAAAGGAGTGCCGGGTGTGATCCATAAGACCGATGGCCGGTATTTCCACCGCATCGAGGCCATGGAGTACTTTGTCGAGCACGATGACGGACGTGGTTGCGACGATCTGTCGGGGGCCGATATCGTGCTGCTGGGCGTATCCCGCACGTCCAAGACGCCGTTGTCGATGTATTTGGCCTATCAGGGCTACAAGGTCGCCAACGTTCCGTTGGCGCACGGTATGGAGCCGCCCAAGTCGATTTACGAGGTCGATCCGATGCGTCTCTTCGGTCTGATTTCGACCTTCGATGTGATTTCCGAGATTCGCGATAGCCGTCTGGGCGACGACTATGCCCGTGCCGTTGCTGGCTCCTATGCCGAGCCCGAGAGTGTACGCAGCGAGCTCGAGGAGGCTCGTGCCCTCATGAAACGTCTGGGTTGCTTTGTGGTGCGTACCGACGGCAAGGCGATCGAGGAGAGTGCCTCTGAGATCATCGCTCACCTCGAAGAGATTCAAGAGGCAAGAGCCCGCCGTGCTGCCCACCGCGCTCAACAGCAGTAGCTAATTTGGGACGGGGCTTTTTTAGCTACTCCGGCTGAGGCCGCGTGCTTTTTGGCCGATTGCCGACGGGGCAGCTAAAAAAGCCCCGTCCCAAATTAGCTACTTATGGTAAAGCGCTTTAGCAGTTTCTACCGCTTCTGACCTGCAATTACACTGTAGTGGTATCTTCATAAGGTAACCACCTTTACCTACCGTTTACCGCTAGTTTTAGCACGTTTACCAAACCGCGTATCCTCTGCTCAAGCCCGTTCAAATCCCGCCGTATAGTTCCCTCACGGCCCGCATCCGGCGGGTCGATTCGTCACCACGGTCGCGCGCGAGAGCGCGTGGAAGGGGAAGTATCGTGAGCGATTGCAAGAGGGTTTACCGTTTTGGAACCGATGCCCAGGGCACATGTGTCACCGAGGGCGATAAGTCCATGAACTTCGTGCTTGGCGGCAAAGGCGCTAACCTTGCCGAGATGAGTCGTATCGGCCTGCCGGTTCCCGGTGGCTTTACCATTACCTGCCAGACCTGCGTTGAGTACTCCGGTGCCGGCAACGTGTGGCCCGTGGGTGCGCTCGACGAGATCGTTGCCGCCGAGGCCGACCTCGAGGCCCGTTGCGGCAAGAAGCTCGGCGACGCCCGTGACCCGCTGCTCGTCTCGGTTCGTTCGGGCGCTCCGTTCTCCATGCCCGGCATGATGGACACGGTCCTCAACTTGGGCCTCAACGACGATTCCGTCCAGGGCCTTATCGCCCAGACGCAGAACCCGCGCTTTGCCTGGGACAGCTATCGTCGCTTTATCCAGATGTTCTCCAACGTCGTCATGGGTGTCGATGCCGACTTGTTCGAGAACGCCTTGACCCGGGCCCGCCTGGTCGCCGGCGTTCGCGTCGACTCCGAGCTTTCGGCCGAGGACCTGCAGGAGCTCGTCGTGACCTTCAAGGGCATTTTCTCCGACAACGTCGAGGCCGCCCTGTATCCCGAGCTCGAAGTCGCCGACGGCAAGCCCGTCTTCCCGCACGACCCGGAGCTCCAGCTGCGCCTTGCCATCCAGGCCGTCTTTGGCAGCTGGATGAACGAGCGCGCCTGCATCTACCGCAAGCAGCACGGCATTTCCGACGACCTTGGCACCGCCGTCAACGTCCAGGCTATGGCCTTTGGCAATAAGGGCGAGACCTCGGCGACCGGTGTCGCCTTTACGCGCAACCCGGCCGACGGCACCAAGGAGTTCTACGGTGACTTTCTGGTCAACGCCCAGGGCGAGGACGTCGTTGCCGGCATCCGCAACACCGAGCCCATCGCCGACCTCAAGACCACCCCGGGTCTCGAGTCCGCAGGTGAGGAGCTTGAGTGTGTCTTCCTGACGCTTGAGGATCACTACCGCGATATGTGCGACATCGAGTTCACCATCGAGCAGGGCAAGCTCTGGATGCTCCAGACCCGCGTGGGCAAGCGTACCGCAACCGCCGCTCTGCGCATTGCTATTGAGATGGTCGAGGAAGGCCTCATTACCCGCGAGGAGGCCGTGAGCCGCATCGACCCCGCGCAGCTCGACCAGCTCCTGCACCCGCAGTTCGACTCCTCCAAGAAGTACGAGGCGCTCGCATGCGGCCTTAACGCCAGCCCCGGTGCCGCCGTGGGCGAGGTCGTGTTCTCGAGCGACGACGCCGTCGCGCGTTCCGCCGAGGGCCATAAGGTCATTCTGGTCCGCTGGGAGACCAACCCCGACGACCTGAAGGGTATGGTCGCCGCCGAGGGCATCTTGACGAGTCACGGTGGCAAGACGAGCCATGCCGCCGTTATCGCCCGCGGTATGGGTACGCCCTGCGTCTGCGGTGTCGAGCGTTTCCATATCGACGCGGCCGAGAAGGCCGTGCGTATCGAGGGCAGCGATCGCGTGCTGCACGAGGGCGACATCATCTCCATCGACGGCACTCAGGGTATCGTCGTCGATGGCACTGTCGATTTGGTCTCCGCTGAGCTCACCGGCGACCTGGACACCATCCTGTCCTGGGCCGACGAGATCCGTCTGGACGAGACCGACGGTCACGCCAACCACGTGCGCGTCAACGCCGACAACCCCGAGGATGACGAGCTCGCGCTCGAGTTTGGCGCCGAGGCCATCGGTCTGTGCCGTACCGAGCACATGTTCCTGGGCGATCGCAAGAACATTATCCAGAGCTTCATCCTGTCCGACGACGAGGCTGTGAAGCAGCAGGCCCTGGCCGATCTGCTCAAGGTCCAGACTGAGGACTTCTTGGCGATGTTCAAGACCATGTCCGGTCGCGATGTGGTCGTTCGCCTGCTCGATCCGCCGCTTCATGAGTTCCTGGATAATCCTCGCGAGCTCGAGGTCGCCATCACCAAGAAGGAAGCCGCCGGCGCCAGCGAGGAAGAGCTTGCCGCCCTGCGTGCCCGCCTGCGCCGTATCGACGGCATGGTCGAGTCCAACCCGATGCTCGGCCTGCGCGGTGTGCGCCTGTCAGTCGTCTTCGGTGACCTGCCACTCATGCAGGTCCGTGCCGTGGCAACGGCTGCCGCTCGCCTTATCAAGGAAGGCGTCGACCCGCGCCCCGAGATCATGGTTCCGCTCGTTTCCATCACGGCCGAGCATGTCCAGACCCGCGAGGTCATCGAGCGCGTGATCGCCGAGGTTTCCGCCGAGGAGGGCGTCGAGCTCAACATTCCCGTGGGCACGATGCTCGAGCTGCCGCGCGCCTGCATGGTCGCCGACGAGATCGCCCTTCACGCAGATTTCTTCTGCTTTGGCACCAACGACCTTACCCAGACGACCTTCGGCTTCTCCCGTGACGACGCCGAGGCCAAGTTCATTCCGCTGTATATGCACAAGAAGATCTTGAAGGATAACCCCTTTGAGACTATCGACTCGGCGGTGCTGGAGCTCGTGCGCATGGCCGTCGAGAAGGGTCGTGCCACCAATCCCGACATGCACTTTGGCGTGTGCGGTGAGCACGGCGGCGACCCTAAGTCCATCAAGGCCCTGTTTAACGCGGCCGACGTGGACTACGTGTCCTGCTCGCCCTATCGCGTGCCCCTCGCGCGTCTGGCGGCCGCTCAGGCCAAGCTCGAGGCCAGGCGTTCCGCTTAACTGAGTCGCGTTCCATTTGCGCCTTTTACGCCCCCCTTCGCGCCGTCGCGCCCCTGTGGGCGCGGCGGCGTTTTACGTTGGTTCAATACATTGGCAACTGACGGGAGGACTGCGATGAAAAACCTCACCAGGTATTTGCAACGAGCGCGTCGGGGAGCACGGATGACCCTGTGCTGGGTGGTCGTTGCGGTCACGGCGCTTTGCGGGATGCCGACAGCCGGTTTTGCCCTTCAGGATGATTCGCGCGACGAGCTCTATGGCGACGTGGTCAACCCGCTCACCATTACGGTCAACGATCGCGACTGCACGTTTGTAGATATCGATGACGGCAAGCTCGAGGGCCGTACCTCGATGTACGACAACGTTTCGTTCTACACGGCGGCCGTCAAAAAGGTACTGCCCAACTGGGCTTCGCTTGCCTATAACATCCTTGGCTATGGCGGAGGCGACGACTCCAAGGACTTTTTGTACTGGGACCACGCCGGTAAGGGCTTTGAGAAGGACTTTGGTAAGGGTCACTACATCTATCTCTATGATGCGCTTTCGGGCGGCAACGGTGAGCATTCCGATGGTGCCGATAAATCGAAGCAGAGTGGCCTGACATCTGCTAAAAGCCTCAATGCGGTCTACGAGCGCTTGACCGACGATATCGCCGGCTGTATCGGTCACAAGTTGAAGGGCTCCGATTTCCGTAAAAACGTGCCGCTCGACGGACTGTCGAAAGACACGACTGAGCAGGACGTCATCTATGCCACCATTGCTTGTGTCGACAAGCTCGGCGGCACCTATCAGTACGATTTCAATGGCTTTGGCATCGCGTTCTATAACTTTAGAGTTCAGCAGCTCAACAGCGTGAACAAGCTTAACTGTGCGCCCGAGGACGCGCCGGGCTATTCCTTTGTCGATTCTAAGACTGAGCAGGAGCTCGTTACCTCGGCACTTAACGTCGGCTATGAAGACGCCTCGCAGAGCATCACGCTCGCCCGCGGTACCGAAGAGACGGTCGGCACGAGCACTTCTGAATCCGCATCGTATTCCAAAGGCGGCTCGTGGGGCGCATCGGTGAGCCTCAAGGAGTCGCTGGGCGTGCCCGCAACAGCGAGCGAGGAGATCGAGACTTCGTTTTCGGCCGAAACCACGATGTCCCAGTTGTGGGAGGCGAGCAAGACCGAGGAACAGTCGATCACCACAACGGACAATCAGTCGGTTACCGTCAACATGACGATCCCGGCGCACACGCAGGTCAATAGCAAGCAGACGAGTTCTACCACGACGCTGTCCGAGGACTATGACCAGCCGGTGGGCGTGACGTTCGACGTGATCATCTTTAACATGAACGGCGAGTGCTACGACGACAACGCCGCCGTGCAGGAGTTCCATACCGCCGGTTATGACCAGCGCTCGTTCTACACCACCTTTGGTGATCAGTCGACCGACGCCGTGCAGAACCTGTTCCTGCGCTCAATCGCTCATCGTGGCGACGATGGCTACGATACCACCGCCGGAAACGTCACGAGCTGGTCGCATCGCACCAACAACCACATGGTGCGCGCCATCGATTGGAATTCGGTCCTGGCCGATCGCGAGGTGCCTTCGCGCAACGGTGGCGCCCCGCGCACGTGCAACGTGCTCAATGACATGGCCGCGACCTATCCCATGTCCATTACGGGTTCCAATCTGTCGTTTGAGTCGGTGACGGTCGATACGCAGTTGGGCACGCCGCAGCCCATTAAGCCCATCTCCAAGATTCTCGTGTCGCTGCAGACCGATAAGACCCGAAGGCTTACGGTGGGAGAGGAAGACCCCATCTCTTCCTATCGCGTGCGTGCAAGGGACGAGGACGATGTTGACTACTACGGCTTTGTGAAGTCGTCGGGCGACTGGCGCGTGGTGGACAAGAAGGGCAAGGAGTGCAAGTCCGACGTCATCGAGATCCAGACCGACCCTGTCACCCACGAGCAAGTCGTGGTGGGTAAAAAGGCCGGCACCGCCTACGTAAAGTACTTTATCCCCGAGGACACCTATGTGGACGTGAACGGGCATGTCTCGACCAATGACGAGATCGACGCCGCGGCCTACAAATATAAGGTAAGCGACGTGGCGCCCGAGCCGTTTAACGGCAGTATCAAACTCGAGGGCTCGGCACAGGCCGTCGTCGGCGTCGAGGAAAATCTCAACGGCATCGAAGGCCTGACGGCTACGGTCTATGACACGACGGGCAAGGAAGTCGATAGAGTCTGCAGCTGGGAGGCCCAGGAGCTCGAGAGCAAGGGAATTTCGGTCGCGACAGACGGCACGATGACCATCTCGCAACCGGGCACCTTCCATGTTCGCGCCTTTATTGATGGCGTGTATTCCGATTGGGCCGAGGTCGTCGCCGCGCCCGCACCGGTCGACCCGATGACGACCGTGGTCGAGACACCGGTGAGCGTTACGTCCGTTTCTTCGGGGGATTCTTCGGCAACGACGGATAGCACGCCCCCTGCCCAGGGAGAGCAGGCCGTTTCCGATGCAAACGCGGCCGAGTCTGCTCCGGCGAGCGACGATGCCGCTGCAGTGACTGGCGACACCGCGCCCACCGCCGCGAAGGATGCCTCGCCGATTCCTACGGGCCTCGTTACCGTTTTGACCGATATCTGCCGCTACGGCATCGATCACGGCCTCATCAGCACATCAAACAAGGAAGAGATGACCAAGCAGGACTTCGACATCTTAGGCATCCTGTACCTGATGGCGGACAGCCAGGACCTGGTGCCCCAAGACGCCGAGGACGCGATGAGCGAATGGGCCCATGACAACTATAATGACGAAGAGCTTGCCACCTGGAAGCAGCATGCGCTTTCGGTGTTGCTCGAATACGGCTATATTGCGCCCGGAACGACCGTGACGACGCCGACGACTGATGCTGCGGACGGCGCATAAGTGCAGAAAGAGTGCGTGTTTTTGTCTTTTTGCGCACGGGCAAAATAGTTCTTGCAGCCAAGGTTGTGGCGTGTATACTCGAATACGTTTGTTCAACTACGTGCCGGCCAAGGTGGTACGGCACCTCTAGAAGAGTAAGGAATTGCACATGGATTACATCCGCGCAATCGAGCGTCAGCAGATCCGCGAGGACATCCCGCAGGTCCGCGTTGCCGACAACGTCAAGGTCCACTACCGCATTAAGGAAGGCGACCGCGAGCGCATCCAGGTTTTCCAGGGTGACGTCATCCGCATGGCCGGCGCCGGTGCCCGTGAGACCTTCACCGTCCGCAAGATTTCCTTCGGTGTCGGTGTTGAGCGTACCTTCCCGCTTCACAGCCCCAAGATCGCCAAGCTCGAGGTCGTCCGTCATGGTCGCGTCCGTCGCGCCAAGCTGTACTACCTCCGCGACAAGGTGGGCAAGGCTGCTCGCATCCCCGAGAAGCGCTAAGAAGATCGCAGCGTCTGTCCACTCGTTTGGACAAAAGGGTCACCTTCGGGTGGCCCTTCTTTTTATCTGATTTGCATGCAAGGAGGCCCCGATATGGCCAACATGACGAGTTCGGTTTCGGCATCGCAGGTTGCCGGCGAGCTGGCGAGCGCCACGTTTGAGGAGATCCCCGCCCTCGTGGAGCATTATCGTGAGGATCCGCGCCAGCAAGTGATCAAGGCTTGCGAGCGCGCTCTTAAGCGCCATGCCAAGGAACTTGCCGAGCGCGAGCGCGTCAACGGCATGTACGAGCTGATGCACGAGCTCGGTGGGGATGGCGTGGTCGTGGGTGTCGACGAGGTGGGTCGCGGTTCGGTGGCCGGTCCTTTGACGGTGTGCGCCGTGTGCCTTCCCATGGAGCCGCGCGTCTGGGGCATCAACGATTCCAAAAAGCTCACGCCGGCGCGCCGCGAGCTGCTCTCGGTGAAGATTGCCGAGGTCGCGACGGCGATTGGTTTTTGCCATATCGCGCCTGCGGATATCGATGATATGGGCATGGCCCGCGCCATCCGCGCTGCCGTCGCGGGCGCCGTGGCCGATACGGGACTCGAGCCCGATTGCGTGCTTATGGACGGTAACCCCCTGGGTGCCGTTCCCAACGAGCGCGACGTGGTGAAGGGCGATGCCAAAATCGCCTGTATCGCTGCGGCATCCATCATGGCCAAGGTCACGCGTGACGAGATGATGGTCGAGTACGACGCTGAGTACCCCGAGTATCATTTGGCCGAGTCGAAGGGCTACGCAAGCCCCGAGCACATCGAGGCGATTCGCAAACATGGACTTTGTCCGCTGCATCGTGTGAGCTTTTGCGGAAACTTTCTGCAGACTGAGCGCCTCTTCTAGGTCAATTGTGGAGACAGGGACCTCTGGCGTTTTATAAACCTGCTGATAGCGGGCCGTGTGCAACGTGATTGTTGCGTACGGTCCGTTTTTTGTCGGCATTTGGTCAGCTATTGGTTTGCTTCCGGTACTTACCCGCATGAAAGGTGCCCTCATCATCGGGGCAATGCAGTGTGCGGGAAAGGAGACCCCATGTGTGCCGCAAGCAAAAAGAGCAAGACGCAGCAACTCAAGGAGCGCTGGGAAGACGGCGAGCTCGACTGCGGGCGATTACGCCCGAGTTTATCAAGGGGCTCAGTCCCCGCGAGCTCGGCATGCTGGGCGAGCTGATCACCATCGATTACTTTAACGAGCGTGGATACACCTTGTTGGAGCAGGGCTATCGTTGCATTGAGGGTGAAGCCGATCTGGTGCTGCTCGATGAGCTCGACGATGTCGTTGTGATGGCCGAGGTCAAGACGAGACGCGTCGCCCTGGATTGCACCACGCGGGTCTTTCCCGAGGAGGCCGTGGACGCCCAAAAGCAGCGTCGGTATCGCCGTATCGCAAGTTGCTATCTCATGGAGCACTATCCGCTTAGGTCGATTCGCTTCGATGCCGTGGGCGTCACCATCCGCGGCGGGCATGTCGCCGAGATCGAGCATCAGTACAATGCGTTCGATTGGCAGGTGTCGTGATGGCGTTCGAGACGTTTGCCGTACACGCGGCCTGCATCCGCGGCGTCGAGGCAATTCCCGTCACCGTCGAGGTCTCGCTTGCCGGTGGCGTTCCGGGCATCCAGATGCTCGGCATTCCGAGTATGGAGGTGATGGAGTCGCGCGGGCGTATCCGGTGCGCCATGCGCTCGGCCGGCTTCGAGATTCCTCGGTCTGGCATTACCGTCAACCTGGCACCTGGCGATATCCGCAAAACCGGCAGCGGTTTTGACCTGCCAATTGCCATCGCGGTTCTGGCGGCCGATGGGCAGATTCCCCGTGACAACCTCGATCGTTGCCTTATCGCAGGAGAGCTTGGCCTGGACGGCACGGTGCTACCCGTCAAGGGCGAGGTGGCGTTTCAGCTGTTGGCGCGCGATATGGGGCTTTCCTTTATCGCTGGTAGGTCCGATCAGCATGTCCCGCTTGCGGGCGTTGACTGCGGGTTTATCGACCACCTATCTCAGCTTGCCCATGGCATGGGGGATGCCGCACGGCATTACCTGGATTCTGAAGTGCTCGAGGCGACCTTTGAGCCCGAGCTCGATTATGCCGACGTGCTGGGGCAGGAGGTCGCCAAACGTGGCATGGCGCTTGCGGCCGCCGGCGAGCTCGGCTTGCTCATGATCGGTTCGCCCGGTTCGGGCAAGACCATGCTTGCGCGGCGCATGACCGGCATCCTGCCCGAGCTTTCTCTCGAGGATCAGCAAGAGGCGCTGTGCATCCATTCGGTCTTGGGCGAGAACATCGATGGACTGCTTGCGGGGCATCGCCCCTTCCGCAGTCCGCATCACAGTATTTCGACCGCGGGACTTATCGGCGGCGGGCGTCCGGTGCATCCGGGCGAAATTAGCCTTGCTCATGGCGGCGTGCTCTTTTTGGACGAGCTCGCCGAGTTTCCCACCGGCGTGCTGCAGACGCTGCGTCAGCCCATCGAACGCGGTTACGTAAGGATCGTTCGCGTTGACGGGGCCTTTACGTTCCCGTCGCGCTTTCAGCTGCTGGCTGCGAGCAATCCCTGCCCCTGCGGGTTTTTGGGTGATCGTGAAGTGCCGTGTCGCTGTTCCGCGACGATGGTCGAGCGCTATCGGGGCAAGTTGCGCGGTCCTTTGGCCGATCGTATCGACATGATGATCGACGTGACCCGCCCCGATCCCCAGGTGATCATTGAGGGCGCGGAGGGTATGTCATCAGCCGCGCTGCGCGATTACGTCGTGCGTGGGCGCGCCTTTCGCGCCTGGCGTGAATCCCGTATGGACGATGCGGATACCGAGGCCGAGGAAGATGAGTCGCGCTCCATTGACGGCGTCGTCTCGACCTTTGAGCTTGATGAAGCTGCCGAGAAATGCGTGCTCGGCTTGTCGAAGCGCACGCATCTGACGGGTCGCGGCATCGTGCGCCTGGTACGCATCGCACGCACGATCGCCGATGTTGCCGAAAGCGAACGGGTGTCGCAGGATCACGTGCTCGAGGCGGCGATGTACCAGGGAAGGAGGGACCAATAATGGGCGAGGAGTCTTATCAATTGCACCCCGGTGATGCGTTGTATCCCAAGACCGTCTTGGAGCTCCCGGATGTGCCCCATACCTTATATGTGCGTGGCGACCCCACCGCACTGTCGACGCCCGCGCTTTCCATCATCGGTGCTCGCAAGGCCTCTCCGTACGGCCTTGCCGTGGCAGAGCTGGCCGCGAAAGTCGCGGTCGAGGCGGGAGTGACGGTGGTCTCGGGCGGTGCGGTCGGCTGCGACCAGGCGTCGGGTTGGGCTGCGGTCAACGCCGGGGGCAAACACATCGTGGTACTGGGGACCGGCGCCGATGTTGTCTATCCGCGCTCGAGCGCCGGCCTCATAACGCGCACACTCGAGACGGGTGGCGCGGTCGTGTCCATTTCGCCGTGGGGTATGGGACCGCGTAAGTTCGCCTTTCCACGGCGCAATCGTGTAATCGCCGCCTTGTCGCAGGCACTCTTTGTTTCCGAGGCGGGCATGCCCTCGGGTACGTTCTCCACGGCGGAGGCCGCTATGGACCTGGGACGAGAGCTCCTTGCGGTGCCGGGCTCCATCCTTTCGCCCGAGTCGCGCGGGACCAACTATCTCATCGCTAACGGAGCGTGCTGCATCATCGACGAGGAATCTATCGAGATGGCTATCTCGCGCATCTACGGCACGCTGCGCTACTCGCGCCCCGATGCACCTGGCATCGCCGATCTGGACCCCACGCAGCAGGCCGTGATGCACGCGCTTATCGCTTCGCCGCTCAAGGTCGAAGACATTGCCGCGCTCGTCTCGCTTGATGCTGTCGGCGTGCTCAAGCTCTTGGGCTCGCTCGAGCTCGAGGGACTTATCGAGCGCATGATGGATGGAAGGTATGCGCCCTCAAAGTTTGCGCTTCACGCCCAGACGCCCTTCGGTCACAATGGAAAGCGTGTCAATTAGAAAGGTGTTTGCAGATGCAGTTCGATCAGGTGACGGTTATCGGTGGAGGTCTGGCGGGTTCGGAATGTGCGATCCAGCTGGCAGATCGCGGGTTTGCCGTAAAGCTGTGCGAGATGCGCCCCCAGGTGAGCTCTCCGGCCCACCATACCGACCACCTGGCCGAGCTCGTCTGCTCAAATTCGTTTAAGTCAACCCGTCCGGATTCCGCTGCTGGCCTGCTAAAGGCCGAGCTTGAGCGTATGGGCTCGGTCTTGCTCGATTGCGCCCATCGCGCGGCCGTTCCCGCTGGCGGTGCCCTGGCGGTCGACCGCGTTACGTTTTCCGAGCTTGTCGAGGCCGAGGTTGCCGCTCGACCCAATATCGAGGTCGTGCATGGCGAGGTTACGCAGATTCCCGAGGGCCACGTGGTTATTGCCGCGGGCCCCCTATGCTCGCCCGCGTTGAGCGAGGAGGTCATGAAGCTCGTCGGCGGCGATGCCCTGGCGTTTTTTGATGCCGCCGCGCCGATCGTCGATGCCTCCACGCTCGATATGGACGTGCTGTTTTCGCAGTCGCGCTACGAGGAGCAGGGGAGCGGTGACTATCTCAACGCTCCGCTCAACAAGGAGGAGTACGAAGCCTTTATCGAGGCACTCACCACCGCCGACCGCGTGGTGCTCAAGGACTTTGAGGGCGGCGACCTCTTCCAGGCCTGTCAGCCCGCCGAGGAGGTCGCCCGTACCGGCAAGGATGCTATTCGCTTTGGCGCCATGAAGCCCGTCGGCCTCACCGACCCGCGTACCGGACGTCGCCCCTGGGCGGCGATTCAGCTGCGAGCCGAGAACAAGGAAAAGACCGCCTATAACCTGGTGGGCTTCCAGACCAACCTGACTTTTGGCGAGCAAAAGCGTGTCTTTCATATGGTTCCCGGTCTGGAGAATGCCGAGTTCTTCCGTTATGGCGTCATGCACCGCAACACCTTTGTCGATGCGCCGCACGTTCTTGACGGCACCTTTGCCGTGCCCGGCACGGGTGTGCGCCTCGCCGGTCAGATCACCGGCACCGAAGGCTATATGGAGGCCGTGGCGACTGGTCTGCTCGCTGCGCTCAACACCTATGCCGAGGCAATCGAGGCGGAGCCTGTTGAGCTTCCTCGCGTGGGCGCCCTGGGTGCGCTCGTTGGCTATGCGACTGATCCGGCAACCGTGGGCTATCAGCCCATGCACGTTAACTTTGGCTTGGTGCCGCCGCTCGAGGACGGCAAGCGCCGCAGTAAGCGCGACCGCTACCAGGCTTATTCCGACCGCGCCCTCGAGGCCCTCGATGCCTACTTGGCCTCGCGTTCCGACTTGTTTGGAGGCGACCGGTCATAGCCTTTGACCTGTACGATACCGTCGACTCGTTTATCGCCTACATCGCACGTGTCGAGGGGCTCTCTCCCAATACGGTGACTGCCTATGGATCGCGGCTGGAGCGCTTTGCTGCCTGGTGCGAGCGCACGGGTGTCGATGCACGTATGGCCGACGTGCGTACCGTCCGCGCGTATTTGGCCGAGCTTTCGCGCGAACAGGTGGCGCCTCGCACCCTTGCGGCACATTTGTCGGCTATTCGGTCGCTCTATCGCTGGATGGCTGCCGAGGGAATCGTGGAGGGTGATGCGGTCTCCGCGATCGCGTCGCCCAAGCTGCCGCGCGACCTGCCCGGTGTGCTGACGACCCAGCAGGTCGAGGCGCTTCTCAAGATGCCTGATACCTCGACTCCCGCGGGACTGCGCGATGCGGCTATGCTCGAGCTGCTCTATGCCTCGGGTGCCCGTATCTCGGAGCTTGCCGCGCTTAACGTGGAATCAATCGCTTGGTCGGAGCGCGTGGTTCGCCTTTGGGGCAAAGGCAGCAAGGAGCGTATCGTGCCTCTGTACCGCCGGGCACTCGAGGCGGCTCGATGCTATGTCGAGCAGGGGAGACCGGAGCTGCTCGCCCAGGCAAAGCACCGCGACGCCGCAGCTGGTCTGCATCCGCTGTTTATTTCTGCGCGCGGTAATCGCATGAGTGCCGCTATGCTCAGGCGACGGTTCCATATGCTGGCGACGTGCGCCGGCATTCCGGCCGACATCGCGCCTCATGCGATGCGTCATACGTTTGCGACCGATCTGCTTGAGGGCGGCGCGGATCTGCGTTCGGTTCAAGAGCTGCTGGGGCATGCGAGCCTGTCCACGACTCAAATCTACACGCATCTAACGCCCGATCGGCTTAAACGCGCCGTGACCCAGGCCCATCCCCGGGGCGAGTAGGCTGGGCGGCTCGCGTTGCGCTTAGGTGTGTGGTTTTGATTGCGGGTTGGCAGGAAGAGGTAATCCTGCTATCATTCATCGGGTTGCTTCACGGCAACAGGTTTTTATCACGCACGCGCGGCTACTTCATACCGTGGTGCCCGGGCTTTGGTAGCACATGTCCGGGTTGGTTTTGGAGGATGACCCCGCGCGGAGGCAAACCACAGGAGGTTTAACATGGCTACCAAGATTAATATCCGCACCCTGCTCGAGGCCGGCTGCCACTTCGGTCACCAGACCCGTCGCTGGAACCCCAAGATGAAGCCGTTCATCTTCGGTGAGCGCAACGGCATCTACATCCTCGACCTCAAGCAGACCATCCTCGACGCCGACCAGGCCTACACCTTCGTCAAGAACGTCGCCAAGGGTGGCAACGTGCTGTTCGTCGGCACCAAGAAGCAGGCTCAGGAGGCCGTCAAGAACGCCGCTGAGCGCGCCAACATGCCTTACATCAACCAGCGTTGGCTCGGCGGCATGCTGACCAACTTCGTCACCATCCGCTCCCGCATCAACCGCATGGAGGAGCTCGAGGCCATGGTCGAGGACGGCCGTATGGCAGTGCTCCCCAAGAAGGAGCAGGCTGTGCTCGGTAAGGAGCTCACCAAGCTCCAGACCAACCTCGGTGGCGCCCGCGACATGAAGGGTCTGCCCCAGGCTCTCTTCGTCATCGACACCAAGCGCGAGGAGAACGCTATCAAGGAGGCCCAGCGCCTGAACATCCCCGTCGTCGCTCTGATCGACACCAACTCCGATCCCGACGAGGTCGAGTACGGCATCCCCTGCAACGATGACGCTATCTCCGCTGTCACCCTTATGTGCGAGCTCATGGCTGACGCCTGCCTCGCTGGCTCCGGCAAGGAGCAGGTCTCCGAGGCCGAGATGGCCGCTGAGCCCAAGGCCGAGTAAATCAGTCTTAGTTAATTCTTTTTCATCTCTTTGAAAGGAACCACAATGGCCCAGATTACCGCCGCTATGGTCAAGCAGCTCCGCGAGATGACCGACTCCCCGATGATGGAGTGCAAGAAGGCTCTCGTCGAGGCTGACGGCGACATGGACGCCGCTGTCGACGTTCTGCGCAAGAACGGCCTCGCCAAGGCTGCCAAGAAAGCTGGCCGTGAGACCAACGAGGGCGCTGTCGCCGCGTTCGTCTCCGAGGACGGCAAGACCGGCGCTCTGCTCGAGCTCTCCTGCGAGACCGACTTCGTCGGCTCCAATGCTAAGTTCACCGGCTTTGCTTCCAAGGTCGCTGAGGTTGTCGCTACCACCGAGCCTGCTGACGTCGACGCTCTGCTCGAGAAGCCGATGGGCGAGGAGACCGTTTCCTCCGAGCTCACCGAGATGATTCACATCATGGGCGAGAACATGAAGATCTCCCGTTTCGCCGCCCGCAAGGCCGAGAACGGCGCTCTTGCTTCTTACATCCACATGGGTGGTAAGATTGGCGTTCTCGTCGAGTTCGCTTTCGAGAAGGCCGAGACCGCTCAGGCTGAGTCCTTCAAGACCTTTGCTCACGACGTTGCGCTTCAGGTTGCCGCCGTCGCCCCGATCTGCGCTACCCGCGATCAGGTTCCGGCTGAGACCGTCGAGCACGAGAAGCAGATCTACATGGCTCAGGCTGCCGAGTCCGGCAAGCCCGAGGCTATCCAGGAGAAGATGGCTGTTGGCCGTCTGGAGAAGTTCTACAAGCAGTCCGTGCTCACCGAGCAGGAGTTCATCAAGGACAGCTCCCTCACCATCAAGAAGTACGCTGAGCAGGTCTCCAAGGAGCTCGGCGACACCATTACCGTCGTTGCCTTTGACCGTCTGGTCCGTGGCGAGTAAATAAGCTCTTGTAGCTGGTAATGAGCAGGCTGTGGGTTTTACTCACAGCCTGCTTTTTCATGGCTCCCCGTTAAGCCTTTGATATTATGTTATGAGTCTAATTAAAGGAGGATCGCTTTGTCCGACATCCGATATAAACGCGTGCTTCTGAAGCTCTCCGGTGAAGCGCTGATGGGCGATGGCAACTACGGCATCGACCCCAAGGTTACCGACCATCTTGCCAAGCAGGTCAAGGAGCTGCTCGCCGTTGGTCATGAGGTCGGCGTCGTTGTTGGCGGCGGCAACATTTTCCGCGGCATGGCCGGCGCCGCCGGTGGTATGGAGCGCGCCCAGGCCGATTACATGGGTATGCTCGCTACCGTTATGAACGCGCTTGCCCTGCAGGATGCCTTCGAGCACAACGATGTTCCCTGCCGCGTGATGAGCGCTATCCAGATGAACGAGATCTGCGAGCCCTATATTCGCCGTCGCGCTATCAACCACCTGTCCAAGGGCAACGTCGTAATCTTTGCCGCTGGATCGGGTAATCCGTACTTTACGACTGACACCGCCGCGGCCCTTCGTGCCTGTGAGATCGGTGCCGAGATTCTGATTAAAGCCACCAAGGTTGATGGCATCTACGACAAGGATCCCGTCAAGTGCGCTGACGCCGTCCGCTTTGACAAGATCACCTATCACGAGGTGCTCGTTCGCGGCCTGCAGGTTATGGATTCCACGGCTACGGCTCTTTGCCAGGACAACCGTATGCCCATTTTGGTCCTCAACATCGATGGCGAGGACACCGTCAAGCGCGCGCTCGCGGGTGAGCCCGTCGGCACGCTCGTCTATCAGGAGGATTAAGCATGGCAGAGAACATCACCGCCCACATGGACAAGTCACTCGAGTCCCTCAAGCATAACTTCTCCAAGGTCCGCACTGGCCGCGCCAACGCTAACATTCTGTCCGACATCACCGTCGACTACTACGGTGTTCCCACGCCCGTCACGCAGGTTGCCGCCGTTAAGACCCCCGAGGCCCACATGCTGCTTATCGAGCCGTGGGATAAGGCACTCATCAATGCCATCGTCAAGGCTATCAGTGCCTCCGACCTGGGCATTACCCCCAACTCCGATGGTACCGTCGTGCGTCTGCCGTTCCCGGCTCCCACCGAGGAGCGTCGTCGCGAGCTCGTTAAGGAGTGCCGCGAGTACGCCGAGCAGGCCAAGGTCTCCATCCGCAACATCCGCCGCGACTTTAACAACAAGCTCGAGCGCGACGAGGAGCTCACCGAGGACGATGTTCGTCGCGAGCAGGCCAAGGTTCAGAAGCATACCGACGAGTATGTTGCCAAGGTCGAGGAGCTTCTGAAGGAAAAAGAAGCCGAGGTCATGGAGATCTAAGGTGCAATACGACGAGCATAAACTGGTCGAGTACTTTGCCGACGCCCCTGCGGGCGTCGGTTTTTCCGACCTTGACCTTAATAACATTCCGCACCATATTTCGTGCATCATGGACGGCAACGGCCGTTGGGCCACGTCGCGCGGTCTTGCCCGCACCGAAGGCCACAAGGCCGGCATCGTCTCGCTGCGCGAGATCATTACCGCCTGCGTGCGCCTGGGCGTCGACGTGCTTTCGGCCTATGCGTTCTCGACCGAAAACTGGAATCGCCCGCAGCACGAAGTCAACGTTCTAATGCACCTGTTTGCCAAGACGTTTATCGATGAGCTACCGCTGCTTAAGCGCGAGAACGTTCGCGTTGTCTTTTTGGGCGATATTTCCGCGCTGCCCAAGAAGACCCGCGACGTCTTTGAGCGCGGCCTTGCCGAGTGCGCCGACCATACCGGTATGACGCTGGCGCTGGCCGTTAACTATGGTGCCCGTGCTGAGATCACCCGCGCTGTCCGCCAGATCGCACTTGATGCGGCTGCCGGCAAGATTGATCCCGCCGCGGTTGACGACAATATGGTGGCTTCGCACCTGTACACCGCTGGGCTGCCCGATCCGGAGCTTGTGATTCGCACCTCCGGCGAGCTTCGTCTTTCGAACTATCTGCTGTGGCAGGTTGCCTATTCTGAGTTCTATGTCACCGATACCTATTGGCCCGACTTTGACCGCTGGGGCCTTGTCGACGCCATTTTGGCCTACCAGGGTCGCGATCGTAGGTTTGGTGGACTGAGCAAGACCGAGGAGGCTTAATCGTGTCCGAACGTCCCAAGGCATCCGCTCCCAAGGCGTCTACTTCCGCGAAGCCCGCGCGTAAGGCTTCCGCTGCAGGGGCGCCTGCAGCGAAGAGCGGCTCCGGTTCGTGGCTGGCGGGCTTTATCACCCGTGCCGCCGCCGGTATCGTCTATGCCGTTGTCTTTATCCTGTGCCTGGTTTTGGGTATTGTGCCCACGGCCATCTTCGTGTCTGTCATGAGCGGTCTGTGCTGCTATGAGTTCTTCCGCATGACGAGGCTCGATGGCAAGGTTGCCAACGAGCGTCTTGGTATCGCTGCCGCCGTGCTCTTTCCGCTCTCGGCACTGGGCGATTCGCTGCTATTGAACGCCCTGCTGTTCGCTTTGATGCTTGCGGTTGGTATCTGGTATGTCTGGTCTCCGCGTACTCGCATCTCTGACGTTGCCGTGACGCTCATGGGCCCTATCTACACTGGCTTTATGCTGTCGGCTATCGTGTTGCTGCGCGATGCCGTGCCCGGTTTTGCCGGCGCCCTGCTTTCGGTGGGCGTTTGCGCGTCCCTTTGGGTCTCCGACTCGTTTGCCTACATCGTGGGCAGCCGCATCGGCAAGCATAAGATGGTTCCCAAGATCTCTCCCAAAAAGAGCTGGGAAGGCTTTGTCGGCGGCATCTTGGGCTCTGTCTTGATCTGGCTCATCCTGTGGGCAACGCACTTCTATAAGCTGAGCCTGCCCTATGCACTGCTGTGCGGCGTGGTCGTCTCCATCCTGGGCGTTATCGGCGACCTCATCGAGTCGCGTATCAAGCGCGGCGTGGGCGTCAAAGATTCCGGCAATCTCATCCCGGGCCACGGCGGCATGCTCGACCGCAGCGATTCGCTCATCTTTGGCTGCATTACCGCGCAGCTGCTGCTGATGATCGGAGGCGTGCTGTAATGGCTTATCAGACCACCTACGGTCCCGACGGGCGTCTTCGTGTTGCCGTTCTGGGCTGTACGGGTTCTATCGGCACTCAGGCGCTTGACGTGTGCCGCCAGCATGCCGATCGCCTGCAGGTGACGGCACTGTCCGTAAACTCCAGCACCTCCGAGCTCGTTGCCGCTGCCCGTGAGTTCTCGGTTCCGGCGGTTGCCGTGGCGGACGCCTCCCATGGCGCCGACGCCGTGCTGCAGGAACTGCCCGAGGGCACGGAGCTCGGAATTGGCGCGCAGGCCGTGTGCGAGCTCGCATGCCGCGATGATGTCGACTGCGTGCTCGTGGCCATCGTGGGCGCTGCCGGTCTCGAGGCGAGCCATGCTGCCCTGACCTCGAACAAGCGTCTTGCCCTGGCCAACAAGGAATCGCTCGTTGTCGGTGGCGATCTGCTTATGCCGTTGGCGCAGCCGGGCCAGCTTATCCCGGTCGACTCCGAGCATTCTGCCATCTACCAGTGCTATCTGGGCGAGAATCCGCGCGAGGCTCACTGCATTTGGCTTACCTGCTCGGGCGGCCCGTTCTTTGGCCGCACGCGTGACGAGCTCGATCGCGTAACGCGCGCCGATGCCCTGGCGCATCCTACGTGGGCTATGGGTGCCAAGATCACGATTGACTCCGCCACCCTCATGAACAAAGGTCTGGAGCGTATCGAGGCCATGCATCTGTTTGGCTGTGATCTCGATTTCATTAACGTGGTCGTGCAGCGCCAGTCTAAGATTCACTCCATGGTCGAGTTTGCCGACGGCTCTGTGATGGCGCATCTCGGTGCCTCCGACATGCGCATTCCCATCCAGTTTGCCTTCTCGTATCCCGAGCGTTGGGATACGCCGGCTCCGCGTATCGACTTCCGCGAGTTGGGACAGCTTACCTTTGACGCGGCCGATATGGATACCTTCCGCTGCCTTGCGCTGGCCGAACGTGCCGGCAAGACGGGCGGCACCATGCCGTGCGTGCTCAATGCCGCCAACGAGGTCGCCGTCGATGCCTTCCTGCATGATGGCTGCAGCTTTACCGATATCGACCGCATTGTTGAATCCTGCATGGATGCTCACGATGCGCAGACGGTCGATTCGTTTGAACAGCTTCGCGACATCGATGGCTGGGCTCGTGAAAAGGCCGCGCAGGTGCTCGCCGCAACCCGTTCTTAACCCACAAGGATTGCTTTTTCGTTTTATGGATACTGTTCTGAGCATTCTCTCATCGGTCTTTTGGGGCCTGCTGATGCTTTCCGTCCTCGTGTTTTTGCACGAGGGCGGCCACTTTTTGGCGGCGCGTGCCTGTGGCGTCCGGGTGACTGAGTTCTTTTTGGGCCTGCCGTGTCGCTTTGATATTCACCACGCGTCGCGTCGCATCGGCACCAAGTTTGGCGTGACGCCGCTGCTGCTGGGTGGGTATGCTGCCATCTGTGGCATGGATCCGACCGATGTCTCGTGCGCCGACCGCGTGCTCGCGGCCATCTATCGCCACGGCCGTGTGACGGTGGCCGATCTTGCCGTCGAGCTCGAGCTGTCCGAGGAGGATGTTCTCGAGGCCTGTGCTTTGCTGTTGGGCTGGGGCTCCATCGCTCCCTGGTATGAAGAAGGGGAAAAGCCTTCGCCCAGTTACTATCCCACCAAGTATCAGACTCTGCCGCGTGACGCGGCGGGTTATACCACCTTTGACGGACGTCGGTTCGATCGAGAGCATGCGACTGCCGAGGGCGATGTATGGGAACTGCCGTGCGGCGAGGCTGAATTCCTTGCACGCGAGCGCTCGCACACCTATTTGGGCCAGGGCTTTGTCAAGCGTGCCTTTATGCTGCTTGCGGGCATTATCGTCAATATCCTGACGGGCTTTTTGCTCCTTATGAGCATCTATTCCATCGCAGGTGTCACGGTGCCGGTGGATACCAATGTGATTGGCCAGGTTGACGAAGGCTCGATTGCCGCCGCGGCGGGAATCGAGGGCGGCGACGCAATCCTTTCGGTCGACGGAGTGTCGTGTTCTACCTGGATGGACGTTTACGACGCCATCGGCAAGGCTGCCGGTAAGGACGATATCGCCATCGAGTACGAGCGTGACGGCAAGCAGCATTCGACCACGGTTGCACTCAAAGAGGACGAGCGCCTAGGTGTGTATGCCTCTACGCAGGTGGTCCGTTTAGACCTCATCACGTCGGCTCGTCTGTCCTTCTCCTATGTCGTGCAGACAGCAGAGGGCGTGATGCGCCTGCTCCAGCCGCAGCATACGATGGAGATTCTCGATCAGTCCTCTTCGATCGTGGGTATTAGCGTTATGTCCTCGCAGGCTGCTGCTGCCGGCCCTGCCACGTTCCTTTCGTTTGCCGCCCTCATTTCGTTCTCGCTTGGCTTTATGAACCTGCTGCCCATCCCGCCACTCGATGGCGGCAAGCTGGTCATCGAGATCATTCAAAAGATTGCGGGCCGCGAGCTTCCGCTCAAGGTCCAGACGATTGTGAGCTATGTGGGCATCGCGCTCTTTGCGCTGTTGTTTGTCTATATGCTTCGTTCCGACGTCCTTCGATTTATTCTGTAGGGGAGTGGTTGGATTGTCTTTATCCCATCCTTTGCCTCGCGAGCTGACGCGTCCCGTGCATGTGGGCGGCGTGCAGATCGGTGGCGGCGCGCCGGTGGTGGTCCAGTCCATGACCTGCACCGATACCGCTGATGCCCAGGCAACGCTTGCGCAAGTGCGTGCTTTGGCGCAGGCTGGCTGCGATATCGTGCGCGTGAGCGTGCCCACCGAGGCCGCGCTTGAGGGTTTCCGCACCATCTGTGCCGAGTCTCCGGTGCCTATTGTCGCCGATATCCACTTTAACCATAAGCTCGCCATTGGTGCCGTTGAGGCCGGTGCCGCCAAGCTGCGCATCAATCCCGGCAATATCGGCGATTGGGCCAAGGTCGACGCGGTGATCGATGCTGCGGGTGCCGCTGGCTGTGCGATTCGTATCGGCGTCAATGCCGGTTCGCTTGAGCAGGATATCGCCGAGCGCGACGACCTTACGCAGCCCGAAAAGCTCGTGATGTCGAGCGAGCGTTTCGTCAAGCATTTTGAAGACCGCGGCTTTACGAACATTGTGCTTTCGGCCAAGGCCCATAGCGTGCAAACGACGCTCGATACCTATCGAGCCCTGTCGCGCGAGATTCCCCACGTTCCGCTTCACCTGGGCGTAACCGAGGCGGGTACCAAGCTGCAGGGCACCATTAAAAGCTCGGTGGGCCTTGGTATCCTGCTGTCTGAGGGTATAGGTGACACCATGCGCGTCTCGCTCACGGCCGATCCGGTTGAGGAGCCCCCGGTTGCCTGGGGAATTTTGCAGTCGCTGGGCCTGCGTCGCCGTGGTCCCGAGATTGTCTCGTGCCCCACGTGCGCCCGCTGCCAGGTTAACCTGATCGCAATCGCCGAGGAAGTAACCGAGCGGCTTAAGAACTATGCCGCGCCGCTTTCGATTGCCGTCATGGGATGTGCCGTTAATGGCCCCGGTGAGGCTTCTGATGCCGATCTGGGCGTTGCCTGTGGACGTGGTCAGGCCCTGCTCTTTTCGCATGGCCAGATCATTGGTAAAGTAGCTGAGGACCAAATTGTCGACGCGCTTATGGCCGAGGTCGACAAGCTTATTGAGGAGAAATAAATGACCCGAGCAATGTATATGTCTAAGCTCTATGCGCCGACGCTCAAAGAGGATCCGGCCGACGCCGAGCTTGCAAGCCATCGTCTGCTGCTTCGTGCCGGTATGATCCGCAAGGAGGCCGCCGGTCTGTATTCCTATCTGCCGCTCGCTTGGCGCTCGATTCGCAAGATCGAGAACATCGTGCGCGACGAGATGGACGCCGCCGGCGCCCAGGAGCTCATGATGCCCATTATGGTCGATGCGGAGCTGTGGCGTGAGTCCGGCCGCATCGATGCCTATGGCAAGGAGCTCGTGCGCTTTGACGACCGTCATGGTCGCGAGTTTGTGCTGGGCCCCACGCACGAGGAGACCGTCACGGCCCTGGTGCGCAATGAGCTGCGCTCCTATAAGCAGCTGCCCGTCAACCTGTACCACATTCAGGATAAGTTCCGCGATGAGTTCCGTCCCCGCTTTGGCCTGATGCGCGGCCGTGAGTTCATCATGAAGGACGCCTACAGCTTCTCTGCCACGCAGGAGAGCCTGCAGGAGGAGTACGACAAGATGAAGCAGGCTTACGCCAACATCTGCGAGCGCTGCTACATCAAGGCTCTGCCCGTTGTCGCCGACTCCGGCGAGATCGGCGGCGACACCTCCGTCGAGTACATGGCTCTGGCCGACGCCGGCGAGGCCTCGCTCGTGTACTGCGACGATTGCGGCTTTGCTGCCGATGACGAGGCTGCAAGCACCAAGGTTGTTGTGACCGAGGGTCCCGGCGACGGCACGCTCACCAAGGTCGAGACTCCGGGCATGGGCACCATCGAGGCCGTCGCCAAGTTCTTTGGGTTCCCCGAGAACGGCACCCGCAAGTCGTTGGCGCTCATCGACGCTGAGGGCAAGCCGGTTGTGGCCATTGTCCCGGGCGACCACGAGCTCAATGACTGCAAGGCCGAGCACGTCTTCGGCAAGGGCTATCGTATGATGACCGACGAGGAGCTCCAGGCGAACGGACTGCACAAGGGCTTTATCGGACCGGTCAACCTGCCCGAGGGCATCCGCCTGGTGTGCGATGAGAGTCTGCGTGAGTCCAAGCAGTGGGCCTGCGGTGCCAACGAGGTCGATTATCACTTTACCGGTGCCTGCCCCGAGCGCGACTTTACCGTCGACGAGTGGGCCGACCTGGTCACCGTCGTCGCCGGCGATCCCTGCCCTCACTGCGGCAAGCCGCTCTCTGCTGCTCGCGGCATCGAGGTTTCCCAGGTCTTCCAGCTGGGCACCAAGTACTCCGAGGCCATGGGGGCCACCTTTATGGATGAGGACGGCAAGGAGAAGCCGCTTATCATGGGTTGCTACGGCGTGGGCGTGTCTCGCTCGCTCGCTGCCGTCGTGGAGCAGCACAACGACGAGCACGGCATTGTCTGGCCGGTCTCCGTTGCCCCGTACGAGGTTGCGGTGATTCCGCTCGACCCCAAGAAGGAGGAGTGCGCTTCCGTCTGCGAGCAGATCGTTGATGGCCTGTGCGCCGAGGGTATCGAGGTTGTCGTCGACGATCGCGATGGGCGTCCCGGCTTTAAGTTTGCCGACAACGACCTTATGGGCTTCCCGTATCAGGTGGTACTCGGTAAGCGTGGCCTTAAGAACGGCACCGTCGAGCTCAAGGACCGTGCCACGGGCGAGCGCGAGGATGTGGCGATCGACGAGGTTGTTGCCAAGGTCGCCGAGCTTGTGAAGGCGGCCCGTCGTTAATCTACGATTTCGCATGTAGTTCGATATACGGGACGGCCCCGCATTTCTCCAGATCGGGGAGATGCGGGGCCGTCCTTTTATCTTGTCGGCGTGCTCAATCGCTAAAAGGAAACCCCGCAACCCATTCGAGCTGCGGGGTTTCCTTTGTGCCTCCGATGCGAAATGAATCGCTCAGATATTACTGATAATCGACGACGTCGATCCAGTTCTTAAGGAACTCATCGTTCACGTTGCGCTTACGAGCGAGCTCGGAAGCGGCGACGATGCTCGTCCACTGACGCACGACCTGCATGGGCATGTCGGCGCGGTCGCAGTAGAGCTCCAGGTAGGCCTCGGCCTGATCCTTGCTGTTGAGGGCAAAGAGCAGGTAGGTGGTGGCAACGTCGGCAGCAGGGGAGCCTTGGGTGGCGTGTGCCCAGTCGCAGACGTACAGCTGGCCGTCGTCGCCGACGATGACGTTGGAGGGGTTGAAGTCGCCGTGGCAGACCTTGAACTCCTTGGTCATGCCGTCCAGACGCTCCTGAAGGTTGTAGCGCGTGGTGGCATTGAGCTGATCGAGGCTGTCGATCATGCGGGCGAACTTGTCGCGCTGACGGTTGAGCAGCGGGGAGGTGTAGCCGTGGATCTCGATCTGGAGGTCGACGAACATCTCGAGGTACTCACCAAAGCGCTGGGGCTCGGCAGTCATCTTGTCGGCAAGGGTGGTGCCCGGAACCTTCTCGGTCACGAGCGCCCAGCCGTTGGCGTTCTCGAGCTGAGAAACCTCGAGAGCCTTGGGGCTGCGGATGCCGCACTCATTGATGCGGGCAAGATTCAAAGCCTCGTTGAACACGTCAGAGACAGGCTTGGTCTCGTTAAAGACCTTGACGATCTTGTCGCCCAGGTCGTAAACGACCTTGTTGCCACGGCGGACGAGCTCGGTCTTGGAATCGGGTAGCAGCATGGTTGCATCCTTTCAACGATGCGATAGAAGCGACGGCGGGGGTGTGTGAAACACCCGTGCACCCCCGCCGTTAAAAACCGTGCTAAAACTAGCAGACGGCGTAGTCCTGGGGCTCGCGGCCGTAGTAGGCGTCCAGGTAGAGCTCCTTGATCTCGCTCATGAGCGGGTAGCGCGGGTTAGCGCCGGTGCACTGGTCGTTGAATGCCTGCTCGGTCATCTCGTCGAGGGTGTCGAGGAAGTACTGCTCGTCAACACCGTAGTCGGCGATGGTCTTCTTGACGCCGATGAAGTCCTTGAGCTCCTCGAGCTTCGTGATGAAGTTCTCGAAGACCTCCTTGTCGTCCTTGCCCTCGATGCCGCAGTACTTGGCCATCTCGGCGTAGTTGTGCAGCGCGTTGGGGTAAGGATACTGGGAGAAGGTACCCATCTTGACGGGAGCCTCAGCGGCGTTGTAGCGCATGACGCGAGTCAGGATGACGGCGTTGGCGAGGCCGTGGGGCAGGTGATGGAAGGCGCCGAGCTTGTGGGCCATGGAGTGGTTGAGGCCCAGGAAGGCGTTGGCGAAGGCCATACCGGCCATGCAGGAGGCGTTGTGCATCTCCTCGCGGGCGTGCGGGTCCTTGGCGCCGTTCGTGAAGCTGGAGGGCAGGTTCTCAAAGACGAGCTTAGCAGCGCGCTCGGAGAGGCCCTTGGTGTAGTCGGAAGCCATGATGGAGACGTAGGACTCGATGGCGTGGGTCATGACGTCGATGCCGGAGGCAGCGGTCAGGCCGCGCGGGGCGGTCATGCAGTTGTCGGCGTCGACGATAGCCATGTTGGGGAGCAGCGCGTAGTCGGCGAGCGGCCACTTGATGCCGGTCTCCTTGTCGGTGATGATGGCGAACGGCGTGCACTCGGAGCCGGTACCCGAGGAGGTCGGGACGGCGACGAAGTAGGCCTTCTTGCCCATCTCGGGGAAGGTGAAGATACGCTTGCGGATGTCCATGAAGTCCATGGCCATGTCCTCAAACTTGCACTCGGGGTGCTCGTACATCATCCACATGATCTTGCCGGCGTCCATAGCGGAGCCACCGCCGACGGCGATGATGACGTCCGGCTCAAAGAGAGCCATCTGCTTGGCACCGCGACGTGCGCACTGCAGCGACGGATCGGGCTCAACGTCGTAGAAGCAGTCGTGGGCGATGCCCATCTCGTCGAGCTTGGCCTCGATGGCGCGGGTGTTGCCATTCTTGAAGAGGAACTGGTCGGTGACGATGAAGGCGCGCTTCTTGCCCATGACGTTGCCCAGCTCGTCGAGGGCGACGGGCGTGGAACCCTTCTTGAAGTAGACCTTCTCGGGAGCGCGGAACCACAGCATGTTCTCACGGCGCTCGGCCACAGTCTTAACGTTGATCAAGTGCTTCACCCCAACGTTCTCGGAGACGGAGTTGCCGCCCCAGGAGCCGCAGCCCAGGGTCAGAGACGGCTTCATGCCAAAGTTGTACAGGTCACCGATGCCGCCGTGCGAGGACGGGGTGTTGATGACGATACGGCAGGCCTTCATGACGTGCTCGAACAGGCTGATCTTCTCGGCCTGGGCGGGGTGCACGTACAGAGAGGCGGTGTGGCCCGGGCCACCGGCGAGCACCAGGTGCTCGGCCTTGTCGACGGCCTCCTGGAAGTCCTTGGCGTGGTACATGGCCAGGACCGGGGAGAGCTTCTCGTGGGAGAACTCCTCCTTGGCGGGGTCGGTGGAGGTGACCTCGGCGATCAGAATCTTGGTCTTGGCGGGAACCTCGATGCCGGCGAGCTCGGCGATCTTGGCGGCAGCCATGCCGGGGATGCGGTGGTCGAGAGCACCGTTCTTGAACATGGCGGCACGCAGGGCCTCCATCTCGGCACCCTGCTTGACGAAGTAGCAGCCGCGCTTCTGGAACTCGGCCTTGACCTGGTCGTAGATGGTGTCGATGACGGTCACGGACTGCTCGGAAGCGCAGATCATGCCGTTGTCGAAGGTCTTGGAGTGGATGATGGAGTTGACGGCGAGCAGCACGTCGGCGGTGTCGTCGATGACGACCGGGGTGTTACCGGCGCCAACGCCCAGGGCGGGCTTGCCCGAGGAGTAGGCGGCCTTGACCATGCCCGGGCCACCGGTGGCGAGGATGATGTCGACGTCGCGCATGACCATGTTGGTCAGCTCGATGGAGGGGACATCGACCCAGCCGATGATGCCCTCGGGGGCGCCGGCCTTGACGGCGGCGTCAAGCACGAGCTTGGCGGCGGCGATGGTGCACTTGGCGGCAGCCGGGTGCGGGGAGATGATGATGGCGTTGCGGGTCTTCAGGCAGATCAGCGTCTTGAAGATCGCGGTGGAGGTGGGGTTGGTCGTCGGGATGACGGCACCCACGATGCCGATGGGCTCGGCGATCTTGGTGATGCCGTAAGCCTCGTCGCGCTCCAGGACACCACAGGTCTTGGTGTTCTTGTAAGCGTTGTAGATGTACTCTGCGGCGTAGTGGTTCTTGATGACCTTGTCCTCAAGAACGCCGCGGCCGGTCTCCTCGATGGCCATCTTCGCCAACGGGATACGAGCCTTGTTGGCGGCCATGGCGGCCTCATAGAAGATCTTGTCGACCTGCTCCTGCGTGTACGTAGCAAAAAGCGCCTGGGCCTCTCGCATCTGAGCGAGCTTAGCCTCAAGCGCCTCTACGTTGTCCACAATTGCGGGAGTAGTGTTTTCCGGTGACTTTTTCACCATTTGTGTCTCCTTGCGATCGGAGATTTACCCTACGCCTTGCATGATAGCAAGAAATTATTCGGCGAACGGTAAGATTCCCGTAAAAGGCACACTAAAACGCTTCAACTAAATGAAGCGATTCAACTAATGCTGCATCGCCCCGCTCATTGGGGACAGACTTACATGAGTGCTTTCACTCATTTGGGACAGACATCGTTTTGCCATTTTGTCGTTCTGGACCTGTTTTTGCCGCTCATTGGATATAAATAGGTTACAGGCTCAGCATTTCGCGTTCCTTCTCTCCTTTTAGGTGTTGCCTGTTCAGTTTTGAAAGGAGAGAATATGCCTCGATGCGCCCGCGCCGTTTCGCTCACCGGCTACTACCACGTTTTTGACCGTGGCAACTCCAAGCAGATTATTTTTGAAGATGACTCCGACCGCTATCGTTTCTTATCGGACATCGCGGACAGGTTTGCACGCCATGAAGTGGCGGTGTTGGCTTGGTGCCTTATGGATAACCACTTCCATTTGATGGTTGATTACCCATATGACAACCTTTCAAAGGCAATGCAGTGCGCATTGACGGCATATGCTAAATATTTCAATGGGAAAACGGGAAGAACGGGCCATCTGTTTGACAATCGCTATTCGCGGGTCGCGGTTGAGTCGGATACGCAGGCGGGACAGCTGCTCGATTATATCCATCTTAATCCTGTGAAAGGCGCGCTCGACTCGCTCGAGGCGTATCGTTGGTCAAGCTACAAGGCATACCAGCTGGGCTACGATCCCTTTGACATCTGCAAACACTCATGTAAGTCTGTCCCCAATGAGTGTGAGTGCAAAAAGGCGCCCTCCGTTGGGGAGGACGCCTTTGGTAAGTTCTATGTGAACGCGAGGTCTTTGACCCGGAGAGTCCGAGGTACTTGTTGGTAAGACCTTATTTAGGAGCGCGCAACCTTGCCGGACTTGAGGCAGGTGGAGCAAACGTTCATCTTGCGACGGTGACCATCGACGACGACGTAGACGCGCTGGATGTTGGGGCGGAACTTACGGTTGGTGACGCGGTGAGAGTGGCTGATGGAGCGACCGGCAACGGGGTGCTTACCGCAAACTTCGCAAACTTTGGACATAACTGACCCTCCTTGGGCGACAAACGAACATGTCGCGTTAACAAACAAGCCTGAACTATAGCACAGAAGCATGTCTCTGTGCGCAATCTACACAGAGATATTCCTCTTTTGGCGATAGTGCCCACGCCACGGCCCTGGACGTAGATCCGATTTGCGTGCGGCAGAGGGGATTATGCCAGCTCGCAACAAGGTTTTCAAGCGCGTCCCACAAATATATATAGGTTTATGGAGCTATTGGCTCCGTTTACGGATTGACTAGTATTTATGCTCGCATTTGAGCCCGAGGTTGGCTACACTATGCCTTGACCATTAAAGGGGTACGAGATACCCACATGGAATTACATAGCTGTCAATGAGCAGTACTTCCTGTGGGTGTCTGGTCCGCTTTGAGCGGTCGGGCATCTATTTTTTTGACTGTGTCAGCAGTCAAGACATGTGAGGAAGGAGATCGATGGGCACGACTTCCCCCAAGGCGGTCATCATGGACGAGACCGCCGTCAACCGAGCGATGACCCGCATCGCGCACGAGATCCTCGAGCGCAACGAGGGCTGTGAAGACCTCGCTCTGGTCGGCATCGTCACGCGCGGCGACCTTCTGGCAAAGAAGCTCGCCGAGGCGATCAAGGAGATCGAGGGTGTCGACGTTCCGCTCGGCAGCCTTGACATCAGCTTCTATCGCGATGACTATGCGACCAATTTCGCTCCCGCGATCCACGCTACCAACATTCCCTTCAGCGTCGACGGCAAGCGCGTCGTGCTGGTGGACGACATCCTGTACACGGGTCGTACCATCCGCGCCGCTCTGGACGCCGTTATGGACCTGGGCCGTCCGAGCCGAGTCGAGCTGGCAGTTCTCGTTGACCGCGGTCACCGCGAGCTCCCTATCTCGCCGGACTTTGTCGGCAAGAACGTTCCCTCGTCGCACGAGGAGAACGTGCACCTATATATGAAGGAAGTCGACGGCCGTACCGCTGTCGAGATCAACGACGTCGCGCCGGGTTCCCACGTGGGCTCCGCGCCGCTGGGAGGTGAGTAGTACCGTGGCGTTCAATCATAAGCACCTGATCGACATTACCGAGTACTCCGAAGAGGACATCAAGCTCATCCTCGAGACCGCCAAGGCGTTCTCCGAGGTCAACGAGCGTGCCATCAAGAAGGTCCCCACGCTCAAGGGCAAGACCATCGTCAACATGTTCAACGAGCCCTCGACGCGTACCCGCAGCTCCTTCGAGCTCGCCGAGAAGCGTCTTTCGGCCGACAGCCTCAATTTCGGCGGCTCTTCGACCTCCACGGTCAAGGGCGAGAGCCTCGTCGATACCGTCGAGACCCTCAACGCCTACAAGATTGACTGCATTGTCGTGCGCGACAAGCATGCCGGTGCTCCCTACATCGTCACGCAGAATTCGCCCGCGAGCGTTATCTGCGCCGGTGACGGTAAGCATAACCACCCCACGCAGGCTCTGCTTGACCTGTACACCATCTGGGAGCACAAGGGTGACTTCCACGGTCTGAAGGTCGCCGTCGTCGGCGACATCTCCCACTCCCGCGTTTGCGGCTCGCTGATCCCCGCCCTTAAGATCATGGGCTGCGAGACCTACGCCGTCGCCCCCGGCACGCTGCTGCCGCCGGCGCCCGAGGTTCTGGGCTGCGACCACGTGACGAGCGACCTCGATTCCGTCCTGCCCGAGCTGGACGTCGTCTACATGCTGCGCGTACAGCAGGAGCGCCTCGAGGGTGCCCCGTTCCCCACGATTCGCGAGTACCACAAGCTCTTCGGTCTGACCAAGGACCGCGAGAAGCTTATGAAGCCCGACGCGATTATCTGCCACCCGGGCCCCATCAACCGCGGCGTCGAGTTCGACTCCTATATGGCCGACCACCCGCAACGCTCCGTCATCCTGGAGCAGGTCTACGCCGGTATCTGCGTGCGTATGGCTATCCTGTATCTGCTGCTTGGAGGTGCCGATAATGGCCTTGCTTCTTAAGAATGCCCACGTCGTCGACCCGTCCGTCGAGCTTGACGGTGTCGTTGACGTCCTGATTGACGGCGACAAGATCGCCGAGGTCGGCGAGAACCTCGCCGCCGAGGGAGCCGAGGTCCGCGACCTTTCCGGTAAGTACCTCGTCCCTGGCCTGGTGGACATGCACGTCCACCTGCGCGAGCCCGGCTACGAGGTCAAAGAGGACATCGAGAGCGGCACCCGCGCAGCTGCCAAGGGCGGCTTCACCGGCGTGTGCGCCATGCCCAACACCGACCCTGTTACCGATAACGGTACCGTCGTTGAGTTCGTTAAGTCCCGCGCTGCCGAGGTCGGCCACTGCCGTGTCTATCCTTCTGGCGCCATGACCCGTGGTCTTAAGGGCGAGGCTATGTCCGAGATGGGCGATATGGTCGCCCACGGCGCCGTCGCCTTCACCGACGACGGTCGCGGCGTGCAGGGTGCAGGCATGCTCCGTCGCTGCATGGACTACGGCAAGATGTTCGGCAAGGTCTTTATGAGCCATTGCCAGGACGAGGACCTGGTCGGTCACGGCCAGATCAACGAAGGCAAGGTCTCGACCCGTCTGGCCCTCGAGGGCTGGCCGGCGGCAGGCGAGGAGCTGCAGATCGCTCGCGATATCGAGATCGCCAAGCTGACCGGTGCCAAGCTGCACATCCAGCACATCTCCACCGCGCATGGCCTGGAGCTCGTGCGTGCCGGTAAGGCAGCTGGCGTGCAGGTCACCTGCGAGGCCACCCCGCACCACATGTTCCTGACCGAGAACGACCTGGACGAGACCTACAACACCTCGCTCAAGGTCAACCCGCCGCTACGTACCGATGAGGACGCCGAGGCTATCCGTCAGGGCGTCATCGACGGCACCGTCGACGTCATCGTCACCGACCACGCTCCCCACACCCCGTGGGAGAAGGCCCGTGAGTTCGAGCTTGCGCCCTTCGGCATGATCGGTCTCGAGACCTCGCTGGCTCTCGTGCTTACCGAGCTGGTCAACACCGGCAAGATGGGCATGGGTCGCATGGTCGAGCTCATGGCCATCAAGCCGCGCGAGATCTTGGGTCTGGACCAGGTTCAGGTCAAGGCGGGCTCCGTTGCCGACCTGACCGTCTTCGATCCTGCCATCACCTGGACGGTCGGCGAGGACGGCTACGAGTCGCGCGCCGAGAACTCCGGTTTTGCCGGCCGCACGCTCACCGGTCGTGCCACCGATGTGTTTGTCGGCGGTAAGCAGACGCTTGCCGACGGCTGCATCTGCTAGCATAGCTTTATCGCTTTTATGCGCGGCGCCCTTGCGGTGCCGCGCTTTCTGTTCGCCTGAACCATGCAACCGCATGGGGGATTGGAGCGTCTATGCCCACACCTTCCACTGCACGCATGCACGACTTCGAGGTCGTCTCGAACCAGGAGATCGCCGACGGCATCTTCTCGCTCGTTATCTCGGCCCCCAAGCTTGCAAGTGCGCTCAAGCCCGGTCAGTTCGTGAATATCGCCGTGCCGGGCGATGCTTCCTCGCTGCTTCGCGTGCCCCTGAGCTTCTATCGCGCCGACGCCGAGGCCGGTACCGTCGAGTTGTGGTACGCCGTCGTGGGCGATGACACCCGTCGTCTGTCGCAGATGGTCCCTGGCTCCACCTCCAACTTGCTGGGCCCTGGTGGCCGCGGCTGGTTCGTGCCCGAGGGTACCAGGAAAGCACTGCTCGTCGCCGGCGGCATTGGCGTTCCGCCCGTGCTCTGCCTGGCCGACATGCTTGCCGTGCAGGGCGTGGACGTTGACGTATGCCTGGGCTTTGGCACCGCGTCCAAGGCCGTGGGCGTCGATGAGTTCCGCGCGCTGGGAGCCACGGTCAACGTGTGCACTGACGACGGCTCGTTGGGCACGCACGGCTTCTGCACCGATCCTGCCGCCGAGCTGCTCGGCGAGGGCGGTTACGACTACGTCGCCAGCTGTGGTCCCGCCGTCATGATGGAGAAGGTCGCCGCCGCTGCCGCCGAGGCCGGCGCGTACTGCGAGGTGTCGCTCGAGCGCATGATGAGCTGCGGCTTTGGTGCCTGCAACACCTGCAATGTCGAGACGGTCGACGGTATGAAGGGCGCCTGCATGTGCGGCCCCGTGTTCGATGCTTCCAAGGTGGTGGTCTTCTAGTGGGTACCGTGAACATGGCCGTCGATTTCGGCGGCGTCAAGATGCAGAACCCCATCAACACCGCAGCCGGTACCTTTGGCTACGGTTGGCAGTTCCAGAACTTCTTCGATGTCTCCCAGCTGGGTGCCATCACCACCAAGGGTTGTGCTGCCGAGCCCTGGCCCGGCAATCCTGCACCCCGCATGGCCGAGATCCCTGGCGGCATGATCAATTCCGTGGGCCTGCAGAACCCCGGTGTGGCCGCTTTCGCCCGCGAGTCCGGTCCGTGGCTCGAGCAGCTCTCCAAGGACGGCTGCCAGGTCATCTGTCAGGTTGCCGGTCATTCCGTGGACGAGTTCGTCCGTGCGCTCGAGATGTATGTCGAGCTGTGCCCCTGGGCTGCCGGCTATGAGATCAACGTGAGCTGTCCCAACATTGCCGCCGGCGGTGCCGCCATGGGCTCCACGCCCGAGGGCGCCTCTGCCGTCATGGCCGCCTGCCGCAAGGTGACCGACAAGCCGCTGTTTGTGAAGATGGCCCCGGTCAACGTCGCCGAGATCGCCCGCGCCCTCGAGGCCGCCGGCGCCGACGGCCTTTCGGTCATCAACTCCATCCAGGGTATGGCCATCGACGTTCACACCCGCAAGTCGCGTGTGGCCAAGCCCAAGGGCGGTCTTTCGGGCCCGCTGTGCCATCACATCGCCGTGCGTATGGTCTGGGAGGTTGCCCAGGCCGTCGATATCCCCATCAACGGCGTCGGCGGCGTCATGACCGGTGAGGATGCGGCCGAGTTTATCCTGGCTGGCGCTACCTGCGTATCGGTCGGTATGGCCAACTTCGTCGATCCGTGCGCTTCGCTCAAGACTGCGCGCGAGCTCGAGGCCTGGGCCGAGTCCCAGGGCGTGAAGGACATCAACGAGTTGGTAGGTGCTTTCGAATGCTAGAGACCGATGCCCGCGACCGCGTTATCGTCGCCCTCGACTGCGACCGTGAGCGTGCGCTCGAGCTCGCCCATGAGCTTTCGGGCCATGCCGCCTGGCTTAAAGTGGGCATGACGCTCTATTACGCCGAGGGCCCCGAGATCGTCAAGACCTTTAAGGACCTGGGCTTCAAGGTCTTCCTCGACCTTAAGTTCCATGACATTCCGCATCAGGTGCGCGGTGCCGCTCGTTCGGCCTCGCTTGCCGGTGCCGACTTGCTTTCGGTCCACGGCTTGGGTTCGGGTGCCATGCTCGCCGCCTGCCGTGAGGGTGCCGAGGAGGCACGCGAGGATCGAGCCAAGCTCGTCGCCATCACCGTGCTTACGAGCATGAATCAGGATGCGCTGAACGAGATCGGTGTCGAGTCGCCCGTTGCCGAGGAGGCCGCCCGTTTGGCAAAACTCGCTCAGGCCAACGGTATCGACGGTATCGTGTGCTCGCCGATGGAGGCTCATGACATGCGTGAGCTGCTGGGCCCCGATGCGCTGATCGTGACCCCGGGCGTGCGTCCGGTTGGTGCTGCGCTGGGCGATCAGTCCCGCGTGGCCACGCCTTCCCTGGCCATCGAGCGCGGCGCGAGCCATATCGTGGTGGGTCGCCCCATTACCGGCGCCGATGATCCGGTTGCCGCGTTTGACGCCATCGTTGCCGAGCTGGTCGAAAACGTCGCCTAAAAGATTCCCTCAAGTCACCACTTTTGGGTCTCATTAGCACAAATTAGCCCCTGTGCCTGCGAAAACTTTCCCATCCTTTATGTGGAATCGCAGGTCGGGGGCTCATCTTTTAGCGCGATATATTGCACTTTTTGCGGGTATCGTCTAACCTATGGAGCCGCGATTGGGCATTTTGTACGTTTTACGTGCTAAAATGCCAAATATTGAATCAGATATAACCCAACTATTTGGAGGTACGAATGGCACTCCCTCAGCTTACCGATGAGCAGCGCAAGCAGGCTCTTGAGAAGGCTGCCGCCGCGCGTCATGCTCGCGCAGAGCTCCGTGAGCAGATCAAGAAGGGCGAGAAGTCCCTCGAGTCCGTGCTCAACTCCGATGACCCCATTGCTTCCCGCATGAAGGTTTCCACCCTCATCGAGTCTCTTCCCGGCTATGGCAAGGCCAAGGCCGCCAAGATCATGGAGGAGCTCGGCATCTCCGCTACCCGTCGCGTCCAGGGCCTTGGCGTCCGTCAGCGCGAGCAGCTCCTCGAGCAGCTGACCAAATAAGTGAGCGCTCAGGAGTCAAAGCTCTTTGTGATTTCTGGACCGTCAGGCGCGGGCAAGGGCACGCTCGTCACTCGTGTGCGCGAGCGTCGCTCTAACCTGGGCCTGACGGTTTCGGCTACCACGCGAGCCCCACGCAAAGGCGAGGTCGATGGCGTCAATTACTTTTTCCTGACGCGCGAGGAGTTCGACCGCCGCGTGGCAAACGGTGAGTTTGTTGAGTGGGCCGAGGTCCACGGTAACTGCTACGGCACGTTGGTGAGCGAGGTCCAGTCCAAGCTCGCCTCTGGTTCGTCTCTCATCTTGGAGATTGATGTTCAGGGTGCCCTGCAGGTCAAGGAGCGTTTCCCCGAGGCCGTGCTGATTTTTATCAAGCCACCCTCACTCGAGGTGCTCCGCGAGCGTCTGGTCGGTCGCGGCACCGAGACGCCCGAGACGATTGAGCTGCGTATGGCAAACGCCGCCCATGAGCTTGCCCTTGCCGACCGCTACGACGACGTCGTGGTGAATGACGATCTCGACCGCGCGACCGATGAGCTCGTTCGCGTTCTCGATATGCATGAAAGGATCTGAGGTCCGTGTCCGTTGTAAAGCCTTGCATTGACGATCTTCTGGAGAAGACCGATCACAACCGCTTCCTGCTCGCTTCGCTTGCCTCCAAGCGTGCCTGCGACATCAATAGCATGCTGCGCGGCCAGCATAACCGCGTGCTTGCCGTTCAGGATGTCGACGACATCACCATCGCGCTCTCTGGCGCCGATACCATCTCGATGGCTATGGACGAGATCGTCGACGGCGATATCTCCTACGACGAGGCCCGTTACGAGAAGGCGCTCGGCCATAAGGTTGCTGAAGCCTAAATGGCGGCTCGCGTCTGCCTGGTCCACTATCACGAGGTTGGACTGAAGGGCAAGAACCGCGCACATTTTGAGCATATCCTCATGGATAACATTAAGGCGGCTTTGGCCGCCTTTTCCGTGAATGCCGTGTCTCGAATTTCCGGTTATATCCTCGTGACCTTTAACGAGCATCAGGCCGACGAGGCGGCGCGTGTCATCCGCACCGTCCCCGGCGTTGCCCGTGTGTCCCTGGCGTACCACACCAACCGCGACCCGCAGGAGTACTGCGCCGCCGCCGTCAAGGCGCTGCGAGAGTTTGGCCCCTTCGATTCGTTTAAGGTTCACGCCAAACGCTCCAATACCGACTATGAGCTCACCTCGATTGATATCAATCGTCAGGTGGGCGAGGTGCTGTGCGAGGCCTTCCCCGATAAAAAGGTTCAAATGCACGACCCCGATGCGATGGTGCACGTACTGGTGGTCCAGGGTAGCGTTTACGTGTACGCGCGCTCCGAGCGCGGCGTGGGCGGTCTGCCGGTGGGTTCTGCCGGCAAGGTCGTGACGCTTCTGTCGTCGGGCATCGATTCTCCGGTGGCGACCTGGATGCTCGCGCGACGCGGCGCGGTGTGCGTTCCGGTACATTTCTCCGGTCGTCCGCAGACGCCTGATACGAGCGAGTATTTGGTGCAGGACATCATCCGTGCGCTTGAGCCGGGTGTCCAGATCGGCCGCCTGTACGTGGTGCCGTTTGGCGATTGCCAGCGTGAGATTTCCGTCACCTGCCCCAGCAACCTGCGCGTGATCATGTATCGCCGCATCATGTATTCGGTTGCCGAGCGCATTGCGCATATCGAGGGCGCCAAGGCCATCGTGACCGGCGAGTCGCTCGGTCAGGTTGCCTCCCAGACGCTCGAGAACATCATGGCCGTCAACGAGGCCGTGAAGATTCCCATGTTCCGTCCGCTCATCGGGTCCGACAAGCAGGAGATCATTGCGCGCGCTCAGGAGATCGGCACGTTCGATATTTCCACCGAGGCGGCGCCCGACTGCTGCACGCTGTTTATGCCGCGTCGTCCCGAGACGCACGCCAAACTCGATGCCGTGCACGAGGCCTGGGAGTTGTTCGACCACGAGGAGATGATCGAGCGCTTGCTTAAGCAGACCGAGTACATCGACTTTTCCAGCAACACGTATAAGGCCCCTAAGACCTTAAAACGCAAACATTCGGAGCTTGCTCCGCGTGAGATTTACCAAGATCACGAGTAATTGCCTGCATAGACCGACGATGCGCCCGTATCGTCGGTCTTTTGCTATCTGGGCAAATGATGCCAAGATGTTCATTCGCTGACGTGTGACTGAATAAATGGACACTTTTCCGCAAGGTTTTTGTCAGATTTTGGTTTGACCGCGATAACCAGTGTGGACGTGCGGAGGCTTCGGCGCTCGTTTCCTGACACGATGGTGTTGGGAGGTGTTTGCTATGGCGCAGCGCGAACATCACGAACGGGTTAAACGTATGGACCGCTGGGCAGAAAAGCTGCTCGGCCATAAGGCGGTGGTGGTGGCGATTTTGGTTGTCATTGCCGCCGCGGGCGGCTTGGCGATGGCAAGTTTTAGTAGCCGCTCCGGCGGCGTGTCGTTTGAGCATAGTGATGAGGCAAGCGCCTCAGATGCGCGCGGGGCCGGGGATGCGTCTCCTGATGATGCCGATGGGTCTTCGGGCAAGAGCTCCTCTGCTGCCGAGGTGTACGTTGATGTGGATGGCGCCGTTGTGAGGCCTGGCGTGTATCGGCTCAAAGAAGGAGCACGGGTGTCCCAAGCGATCGATGCCGCCGGAGGGCTTACGGCCGAGGCGGACGTGACAGGGCTTAACCGTGCGTCCAAGATCACAGATGGCCAAAAGATTTATGTACCGACGGTGGGGGAGCAACAAGCGGCTGCGGCGGTCGGCGGGGCCGAAAGTAGTACTGCCACGACTCCTGGCGCGGGGTCTTCGTCGGGGCTCGTGAACATCAATACGGCGAGCGCGGCGGAACTGCAGACGCTCTCGGGCATTGGGCCTTCTATGGCTCAGTCGATTATCGATGAGCGGACAAAGAACGGTGCTTTTGCCTCAGTCGATGACCTGATGCGCGTATCGGGAATCGGTGAGAAGAAGCTCGCCAAAATCGAAGATTGCATTTGCGTATGAGTGCGACCGAGCGCGAGCAAGTGATGCCACCACGGCCATTGATGCCGTGGACGATGGCACTTTGTGCCGGCTTGTGTGTGAGCTGTGGCTTGGTACTTAACATGGCGGCCGATTTGCTGCTGGGTGAGCGGACGACACCCGTCACATTGCTTATGGCCATTCCCGTTGCTGCTGCGGCTTGCATCGTATTGGCTCGGTCCTGTATGCGCCTTATGCGGTGGAGACGATGGCTGTATGCCGCGGCCCTTGGCATCGTGGCGGGGTCGGTCGTGTCCGCGGGTTGGGCGATTGGGGCGCTGCGTGCTTCGAGGGCGCTGGATAATCGGGCTGCGAGCAGTCTTGAATTTGTTGTGCGCGGTGACCCTTCCATCAATGACGGTGCGTACTCCTATACCTGCGATGCGTATGCGGGCGAAAAGCGTTTAGGTCAGGTGCGGCTGTCGTGTGATCGCGAGCTCGGCGTCGGTTCGCATGTACGTGCTATCGGTCGAATTTCGCGCCTTGAGAACGATGCGTATGGGCGCTCGCGCGTACTCCGAGGCGAGGTGCGCAAGGTTAAAGCCGTTCGGATTGTGTCGGTCGATGAGGGCTCTTCGGGGCCGCTGCTTCGATTGCGAAATGGGCTGCTTGCGTCCATCGCGCCTGCGACCGACCCGGCGCGTTCGCTCATAGCCGGTGTCGTCTGCGGTCGTTCGGCCGAGCTGCGCGCCCAGCCGGCGGGCGACTGGTTTTCGGTGACGGGAACGGCGCATCTTATCGCCGTCTCGGGCAGCCATTTGGCTATCGTGGGGTTTGTAATCGAGGGCGTCTTGCAAAAGACTCGGTGTTCACGCGGTCTTCAACGGGCGATATTGGCGATAACGCTTGTGGGTTACGCTGCCTTTACGGGCGCGTCTCCCTCTGCCGTGCGCGCGTGCTGCATGGTGTTCGCGACGCTTGTCGTAAACGGCGCGGGGCGTCGCCGGCACGGCCTTTCGGCACTTTTCGTAACTATGTCCATCTTTGTGCTGCTGCGGCCGACGGTGCTGTTCGAGACGGGCTTTCAGCTTTCATGTACCAGCGTCTTAGCCATTCTGTGCTTTTGCCCCTATGTGACCTACGCTTTGGGTGAGCTGGGTGTGCCATCGGGCGTTGCCAGCATGCTTTCGGTCACGCTTTGCTCGCAACTGGCGACACTTCCCATTACCATTCCTGCCTTTGGTACGTTCTCGCTCATTGCTCCGCTGGCGAATGCGGTCATCGGTCCGGTGGTGAGTCTCCTGCTTGCTGTGTCGATCGTGCTGGTTCCCTTTTCGCTCGTGGAGCCGTTGCAAGCTTGGGCACTCGTTGTGCCCATGATTGCCGCCCGTTGCGCGTTGTTCTTCGAGCAGCTGTTTGCCGCCGTGCCGGGTGCATCCGTGAGCGTGCCGCCCGATAGCATGTGGATTTATCTAGTGCCGTGTTTGCTGGCGGTTCTGCTGGTCTGGTGGCCGCGTCCCCGTGCACGTCCCATGGCGGTGGGGCTGCTGTGTTTGATGCTTGCAGCGGCCGTTCCGTATGTCTATTGGGAGCGATTCGCTCCGCCTTCGGTGACTGTGCTCGATGTGGGGCAGGCCGATGCGATCCTGGTTCGTCAGGGTGGCGCCGTGGCGCTCGTGGACTGTGGGCTCGATGAGCGCGTGGTGTCGGCGTTGGTTCGCAATAACGTCCACCATATCGATGCCGTCTTCGTGACACATTGGGACGAAGACCATTGGGGTGGTCTTCCCGATGTGCTCGATCAGCTTTCGGTTGGAACCATTGTGGTCGCGGCCGATGCGCTTGACGGTGCGCCTGCTGAGGTTCTAAATCGTCCGGGCGTAACGTATCGGCAGGTGGCTTGCGGAGACACGGTCGATATCGGCGCGTTTCGGACACGTGTGATGTGGCCGTTTGACACGGTGGATGGCGAGGGCAATGAGGACTCGCTTGTCTTGCTGCTCTCCTATGCCCAGGAAGGCAAGAGCCTGCGCGTGCTCCTCACTGGTGATGCCGAGCTCGATCAAGAGCGCGAGTTTGTACGGGAGGTGGGTGATATCGATGTGCTCAAGCTAGGGCATCACGGCTCAAAAGTTTCCGTCGACACAGACCTGCTGGGCACGCTTAAGCCCGAGCTCTCTATCGCGAGCGCCGGCGAGGGGAATCGTTACGGCCATCCGTCGGATGCCTGCATCGATGCCGTTAAGGAAGCGGGTGGTGCGTTCGCATGCACCATCGAACACGGCGACATTACCGTCGCGCCGACTGCGAAGGGCTTTGCGATGCGATGCCAGCGGCCGTGACGACATCGTTGGCGCGCGGTGGACCCCTGGGCTAAAATGGCACGGTATGAATTCGAGAGTGTGCGAGAGGGGAGCGCAATGTCCGAAACCGGTCTGCTGCCGGCATATCTGATTGTCGGTACCGATGGGGTCAAGCGCGACCACGCCGTCTCGCGTATGAAAGCTCGCTTGGAAAAGTCGGGTATGGTTGAGTTCAACCTCGATGAACGCGACATGACGAAAGATCCCGATATCGAGTCGATCATCGGCTCGCTCAATACCTTTCCCATGGGTAGCGAGTTTCGCCTGGTGATCCTCGACGGCTGCTCCAAGCTTGCCAAAGCGGTCTCGGAACCGCTCGTCGAGTATCTCGCAAGTCCCAGCCCCACGACGGTCTGTCTCATTATCGCCGACTCACTTGCCAAGAATACGCGCCTGTATAAGGCAATCGCCAAGATCGACAAGAAGGCTATCGTCGATTGCTCGGGTACCAAGCGCTGGGAACTGCCGCGCCGCGTTCAGCAGATGGCGACGCAGCACGGTAAGTCCATCTCGACGGCTGCTGCCGAGGAGCTCGTCTCGCGTTCGGGCGAAAACACGCGCATGCTCGATAACGACCTGGCAAAGCTCGCCCAGATGGTCGAGGCGCCCCAGATTGAGCTTGCCGACGTTGAGCGTTGGATCGTGCGTACGGCCGAGGTTCAGCCCTGGGACTTCCTCAACGCCGTCTCGGCTCGCGATATGCGGCGTTCGCTCGAACTCTTTAAGCTTCTGCCCTCCAAGAGCTACGTATGGACCTATACGCTGCTATGCGGTCGCATCCGTGAGCTGATCGTCGCCAAGGCGCTCGATGGGCGTGGGCAGGGGCGTGAGCTCGCCGCGACGCTCAAGCTTCAGGCCTGGCAGGTCAAGAATCACCTTACCTGGGCGCGCCGTTTTTCGATGACCGAGCTCGTTGCCGCGCTCGAGGGCGCCGTCGATGTGGAGCTCGCGCTCAAGGGCTCGGCCGATTCTCAGACCGCGCTTTTGCTCTGGATTACGAACATCTTGAGAAAATCGTGATGATACCTGCCTATTTGACAAATTCGTTCTATCCCTTTGAGGGGGAGCGTGCTATAGTAGGCGCTTGCATGACCTCACCGTGTCTCAGAGGTGTCATACATTTTTTGCAAGGAACTCGAAAGGAACTCCAGAAGTGGCAAACATCAAGTCTCAGAAGAAGCGTATCCGCACCAATGAGGCAGCTCGCATGCGTAACAAGGCTGTCAAGTCCGAGCTCAAGACGCTGACCAAGCACGTCCAGTCCGCCGTCGCCGAGGGCGACGCCGAGAAGGCCCAGGCTGCCCTCAAGACCGTCACCAAGCGTCTCGACATGGCTGCCGCCAAGCATGTTATCCACAAGAACCAGGCTTCCAACCGCAAGTCCGGTCTTGCCAAGCTCGTGAACAGCATCAACGCCTAAGTTGTAAATTTCACACCACATAGATTACGCGCATAAATGGAGCCTGTTTTATGGAACAGGCTCCATTTTTTGTACCGCTCGGGTAAGATAGTCCACATGAATACTTCAATTGACATTTCCCACATCCGCAACTTCTCGATCGTTGCACATATCGACCATGGCAAGTCCACGATCAGTGACCGCATCCTCGAGCTCACCCATACCGTCGATGAGCGCGACATGGAGTCGCAGCTGCTTGACACGATGGACATCGAGCGCGAGCGCGGCATCACGATCAAGTCCAATGCCGTCCGCGTGTCCTATGACGCCGACGACGGCGAGACGTATCAGTTCAACCTGATCGATACACCGGGCCACGTGGACTTCACCTACGAGGTCTCGCGTTCGCTTGCCGCTTGCGAGGGTGCGGTGCTCGTCGTGGACGCCACTCAGGGCGTCGAGGCGCAGACCGTTTCCAACGCGACGCTCGCCATGAACGCCAACTTGGACATTGTTCCGGCCATCAACAAGATTGACCTTCCCTCGGCGCACCCCGACGAGGTTAAGACCGAGATCGAAGACGATCTGGCCATTCCCGCCGACGATGCCGTGTGCGTGTCGGGCAAGACCGGCGAGGGCATCCACGATCTGCTGGAGTCCATCGTCTTTTTGATCTCGCCTCCCAAGGGCGATGCAAATGCCTCTCTCAAGGCTCTAATTCTGGATTCGTACTTCGATGAGTACCGCGGCGTCGTCGCCACGGTGCGCGTCTTTGACGGTTCCATCAAGAAGGGCGATACCCTGCGCATGATGCAGGCTAAGGGCGACTTCTTGGTCGACGGCGTGGGCGTCAAGCGCCCTGCCGAGACGCTGGTCGATGCTCTGACCGTCGGCGAGGTTGGCTATGTGGTCACGGGTCTGAAGGACCCCGAGGCCGTGCGCGTGGGCGATACCCTTACGTGGGCTTCGAACCCCTGCCCCGAGCCGCTGCCGGGCTACCGCGAGGCCAAGCCCATGGTCTACACGGGCCTGTTCCCCATCGACAACAAGGACTACGAGAACCTGCGCGACGCGCTCGATAAGCTGCACGTCAACGATCCGTCGTTGGTGTGGGAGCCCGAGACCTCAGTGGCGCTGGGCTTTGGCTTCCGCGTGGGCTTCCTGGGCCTGCTGCACATGGAGGTCGTCAAGGAGCGCCTGGAGCGCGAGTTCAATCTGGACCTGATCGCCACGAGCCCCTCGGTCGACTACCACGTGTACAAGACTGACGGCGAGATGCTCGATGTCCGCAGCCCGCAGGATCTGCCCGAGGCCACGCGCATCGAGCGTATCGAAGAGCCCTACCTCAAGGCAAAGATCATCTGCCCGCCCGAGTATACGGGTGCCGTCATGCAGCTCGCTATCGAGCACCGTGGCGTCACGACCGATATGATCCACCTGACGAGCAAATCGGTCGAGATGCGCTTTGATATGCCGCTCGCCGAGCTCATCTTGGACTTCTTCGATCAGCTCAAGAGCCGCACCAAGGGCTATGCCTCGCTCGACTATGAGTTCAACGAGTATCGTCCCTCCGAGCTCGTCAAGCTCGATATCCTGCTTTCGGGCGACGAGGTGGATGCGCTGTCGTTTATCGTGCACAAGGATAAGGCTTATGGCCTGGCCCGCGGTCTGTGCGACAAGCTCAAGGAGATCATCCCGCGACAGCTGTTCGAGGTGCCTATCCAGGGCGCTATCGGCAACAAGATTATCGCCCGCTCCACCGTCAAGGCGCGCCGCAAGGACGTGCTGGCCAAGTGTTACGGCGGTGATATCTCGCGAAAGCGCAAGCTGCTCGAGAAGCAGAAAGAGGGCAAGAAGCGCATGAAGGCCATCGGCTCGGTCGAGGTTCCGCAGGAGGCCTTTATGGCGATTCTCAAGGTGGACGAGTAGGTCCATGGCGCTTTCTGAATACAGCAATCGGCTGCTGAGCGCCTATGCCGAGCAGCCGTTCCTTATGGCTCCCATGGCGGGCGTAACCGACCCCGCCTATCGCATCATGTGCCGCCGCCGCGGTGCCAAGCTTGCCTACAGCGAGATGGTGAGCGTTGCGGGCCTTGCCTATGCCAGCAACAAGACGTGGCGACTGGTGTTGCCGGCCGACGAGGAGCAGCAGATTTGCGTGCAGCTCTTTGGCTCCAAGCCCGATCAGTTTGCGAGTGCCGTCACTGCCGTCGAGGAGCGCGTGGGCGATCGCCTGTCATTGATTGATATCAACATGGCCTGTCCGGCTCGCAAGGTCGTTACCAAGGGCGAGGGCTCGGCGCTTATGCGCACGCCCGACCTGGCCGAGAAGATTGTCGAGGCAGCGGTGGGCGCGGCGCATGTTCCCGTGACCGTGAAGATTCGCAAGGGTTTTTATGCCGAGGATCGCAATGCCGCAACGTTTGCCCAGATGCTCGAAGGGGCGGGCGCCTCTGCAGTTGCCGTGCACGGTCGTTGTGCCACGCAGCTCTATACGGGCCAGGCCGATTGGTCTGTCGTCGATGAGGTTGCCGAAGCCGTCGAGATTCCCGTGATTGGTTCGGGCGATGTGTTCTCGGCCGAGGACGCGGCGGAGCGTCTGCGCAGCTCCGGCGCCAGCGCGGTGTTTATCGCGCGCGGCATCTACGGCAATCCGTGGGTGTTCGGCGATGCCCGAGCCCTTGCACTCGATGGCACGCCGGTTCCTTCTCGCTCCTCGGTCGAGCGCCTGGAGGCCCTGCGTGAGCACCTGACGTTGACGCACGAGCTTTTGCCGCTTATGTCGCGCGCCCGTACGTATGCAAGCTGGTACTTAAAGGGCATGCCCCATGCCGCCGCCTGGCGCGCTCGGGTGGTGCGCTGCTCCACGTACGAGGAGTTTATGGCGCTGGTCGATGATATCGAGCGCGACGTGGTGGCCTGCGAGGCCGCCCTTGCCGCCGGCGAATCGGTGCCCGCTCATCCGCTGGAGGCCTAACGGTGGCCGTTACCGCGCTGTATGCGCACGTGCCGTTTTGCGCTCAAAAATGCCGCTATTGCGACTTTGACTCGCAAAGCGTGGCCCCGTGCGACCTGGATGCTGCGCTCGATGCCTATTTTGAGCACCTGTATACGCGGCTCGATGCCTTTGGCAACGCTGGGGCACTCAGGCAGATCCGCACTGTCTACGTAGGCGGCGGCACGCCGTCGCTGGCAGGGGAGCGCCTCGTGAAACTTGCCCGCCGTATCTCCATGTGGTGCAAGCCCGTTGAGTTTACTTGCGAAGCCAATCCAGAGTCGCTGACGGCTGGGCTCGCCACCGCGCTTGACGAGGCAGGTGTCACGCGCATCTCTCTGGGCGTGCAGACCCTCGACAATACCGAGTTGGCTGTCATTGGCCGTATCCATGATGCCGAACGGGCGCTTGAGGCTATCGCGACGGTGAAGGATGTTGGGCTCGATGTGTCGTGCGACCTTATGTGTGGGCTTCCCGGACAGACTATGGCGAGCTGGCAGCACACGCTCGATGGCGTGCTTGCGGTGGCCCCGCACCATGTGTCGGTCTATCCGCTCACGCTCGAGGAGGGCACGCCGCTTTACCGCATGGCGTGCCGTGACGAATCGCTTGAGCCCGATGAGGATTTCCAAGCCGCATGCATGGACGTTGCGCGCGAGCGGCTGAGTTCGGCGGGCTATCACCCGTATGAGGTGGCGAGCTACGCGCTCGATGGGCATGAATGCGCTCACAATATCGCCTACTGGACTGGTCGGGGCTATCTGTGTTTGGGTCGTTCTGCCGCGGGTATGCTCGATGCCGAGGATTTCGATCGCTTGGCTGGATTGTTTCCCGGCGTGGCCCCGCGTGGCGACTTTCACCGCGTGCGTCTGGTCCAGCACAACGATGGCGCGACGTCGTTTGAGGCCGAGTACCTGACGCATCGCGAGGCGGCAGCCGAGGACCTGATGCTTGCTTGTCGCATGACGCGCGGTGTTGCATCCGACCTTTTGGTTCGCGCGGCTCGTGTCATCCCTGCTGATGAGCTGACAGCGGCTTGTGACCGCGCTCTTGAGCTTGGGCTTGCCGCTTGGGTGCCCGAGTACGGTGATACCCATGCGGGGCCTATCGCCTCTGCCGATGTCATCGCTGGCCGAGCTTGTGCCCGCCTGGTGCCGACCCACCTGGGTTGGCTCGATGGAAATGTTCTGTTCGAGCTGTTTTGGGGTCTAGCTTAGGCCGCTCGGGTAGAATTACCGAAATATATACGCTGCTGTGAGCAGGAGGTTGCCGCGCATGGCGACGATGAACGAAAAAGATTACTACGAGATTTTGGGTGTCTCCAAGGACGCCACCTCGCGTGATATTCAAAAGGCTTTCCAGCAAAAGGCCCGCAAGCTCCATCCGGACGTCAACAAAGAACCGGATGCCGAGGAGAAGTTTAAAGAGGTTTCCGAGGCCTACGCCGTGCTCTCGGACGAGCAGAAGCGTGCGCGTTACGACGCCATGCGGTCGGGCAATCCCTTTGCCGGTGCACCGACGGCTTCGCCCTATGGCGGTGGCTATGCCGGCAGCGCCGGTTACGGCAATCCCTTTGACGGCGGTTTCCCCTTCGGGGGCGCCTGGGGCCAGCCCCGTCGCGGCCAGGCGGCCTACAACCCCGAGAGTGGCGCCAACGTGGTCGTCGATATCAAGCTCGACGCCAAGGAGGCCAAGGGCGGTGCCCACAAGACCGTTCGCTACACCCGCTTTGACACCTGCGGACATTGTGGCGGATCGGGCTCCGTTTCGTCAGAGCATGCCCACACCTGCCCGAGCTGCGGTGGTCGCGGCCATATCGATGTCGACCTGTCCTTCCTGTTTGGTGCGGGCACGTTCCAGACAGTTTGTCCCGAGTGCGGCGGTTCCGGCAAGGTCGTTGCCGACCCGTGCCCCGATTGCGGTGGCAGCGGCCGTACCCGCGTAACCTCCGAGCAGACGATTGAGTTTCCCGCCGGCACGCATGATGGCGACGAGGTGCGCATCCCCAACATGGGTCACGCCGGCACGAACGGCGCTTCGGGCGGCGATCTGGTCGGTCGTGCGCACGTTGAGGCCGAGCGCCTGGAGGGTAAGGCTCGCACCGGCTTCTACCTTATGGGCATCATCGCTCCGTTTTTGGTGCTGTCGGCCATCTCGGGCGTGTTCTCCGCCTTTGCCATGATGTGCTTCATTCCGTTTGCCATGGGCTTGTTCATGGTGCTGTCGGACGGAGTGCTTCATCGCAGTCTGCTGTGGTGGAAGCGCGGCGCGATGCAGTTTGCCAATGGATTTGCCAACGGTTTTATGTTCGCGCTCGTGTCGGTTTGGTTCGCGAGCTGCTCGCAGCGGGCCGTGCTTTCGCCGTACGGAATGCAATAACATCAAACCCTCTGTTTGCGCCCGGCCCAGCTTGGGTATAGGACGCACTGTGACAATAATGAAAGTTGGAAGGATTCGGTCGTGTCGGAAAATAGGGATTACTACGAGGTACTTGGCGTTGACAAGGATGCCGACGCGCGGACGATTAAGCGCGCGTTTCTAAAGAAAGCCCGTACGGTACACCCGGATGTTTCGGACGACCCCGAGGCCGAGGCCAAGTTCAAAGAGCTCAACGAGGCCTATTCCGTTCTTTCCGACGAGCAGAAGCGTGCTAACTACGACCGTTACGGCACCGCTGACGGCCCCGGTGGCTCTGGCTATGTCGACATCAACGATATCTTTGGTGGCATGGGCATGGACGACCTGTTCTCGTCGTTCTTTGGCGGTGGCTCCGGTGGTGGCGCTCGCAGCCGTCGCGAGCGCCGTCGCGGTCGCGATATGGCCATCTCCCTTTCGGTGACGCTCGAGGAGGCGGCGCTCGGCTGCAAAAAGACGATCAGCTACGACCGCCTTGCCCCTTGCGATGACTGTAATGGTACCGGCAAGGCCGAGGGCGCGACCGAAAAGCAGTGCAGCCGCTGTCACGGCACAGGCTATGTGACGACGGTCCAGCGTTCTTTCCTGGGCCAGGTTCAGTCCTCTTCGCCCTGTCCCGACTGCCACGGCGAAGGCACGGTCATCGATCATCCCTGCGAGACCTGTGACGGCCAGGGCCGCACGCCTTCACACGAAAAGATTGACATCGATATTCCCGCCGGTGTTTCGACCGGTCGCCAGCTGCGCGTGAGTGGTTTTGGCGAGGCCGGCCTTCGTGGCGAGCCGTCGGGCGACCTGATCGTCAACGTGCGTGTCGCCGACCACGAGCGTTTTAAGCGTAATGGCGATGACCTCTATCTGGTGAGCGATATCTCGATTGCGCAGGCCGCGCTCGGTTGCGAGATTGAGGTCGAGGGCATTATGCCTGACGAGGTCGTTAAAGTGACGGTTCCCGCCGGCACACAGTACGGTGACACCGTGAGCGTCAACAACTACGGCATGCCGCGTATCGGCGGTGGCGGCTCGCGCGGTCGTCTGATTGTGCAGCTGCGCGTGGTCGTTCCTACCAATCTCTCCAATAAGCAGCGCGAGCTGCTTCGCGCTTTTGCCGACGAGATGGGCGATGACGTCGCATCCGGTAAGAAGTCGGTGACCGACCGTATCAAGAGCGCCCTCGACGACATCCTCGATTAAGGAGCCCGTGTGCTCGCACCCCATATTTCCGTCGTCAACCTCGGTTGTCGTGTCAACCGGGTTGAGTCCGACCGTATCACTGCCGATCTTATGCGCCTGGGCTTTGCGATGGTGGATCCCCGGGACGCCGAACTGATCGTTATCAATACCTGTGCCGTGACGGGGGAGGCCGAGGCCAAGACCCGCAAGGCCGTCCGTCACGCCCTGGCCTATCCTGGCAAACCTTACGTGGTCGTAACCGGCTGCGTCGTCAACCTGCATCCCGAGGAGCTGTTGGAGCTCTCCGACCGCGTGATCGCCGAACCATCCAAGATTGACGTCGCCGAGCGCGTCTGCGAGGTGCTGGGTGTCGAATCCGATAGCGTGCCCGCCTGCAGCGATGGCGACGTGGTCGATGCGCTCGGCCGTTCGCGGCTGGGCGTGAAGATCCAGGATGGCTGCAACCACCGCTGTACCTATTGCATCGTGTGGAAGGCCCGCGGCCCCGAGCGTTCCGTGCCCGTCGAGTCCGTGCTCGAACAGGTGCGTGAAGCCCAGGAGGCCGGCGTGCCCGAGGTCGTGCTGACCGGCGTGAATCTGGGCGCCTATGACGGCAAGAGCGCGACCGATGAACATGTCGAGATCGATGAGCTGCTCCAAGCCATCATGGAGCGCACCGAGATCGCCCATGTGCGTATCTCCTCGGTGGAGCCCATGGATATTTCCGAGCGCTTGCTCAAGGTGATGGCTCGCTATCCGAAGCGTATCGCGCCGTTTTTGCACCTTCCCGTGCAGTCTGGCTGCACGGCGACGCTGCATCGTATGGGTCGTCCCTATAGTGCCGAGGCCTTTGAGGATACGGTGCGCATGATTCGCGCTAATCTGCCCCAGGCGTCTCTTTCGTGCGATGTCATCGTCGGTTTTCCTGGCGAGACGGACGAGGAGTTCGAGGAGTCGCTGGCGCTGTGCCGTCGCGTGGGCTTTTCGCGCATGCACGTGTTCCGCTATAGCAAGCGCCCCGGCACCCTCGCCGCCGACATGCCCGACCAGGTACCCCCTGAGGTCATGGCCGAACGCAGCCGTCGCATGCGCGCCGCCGCACAGGAGCTTGCGATCGCCGATGCCCGCCGCCGCGTGGGCACGGTCGAGCGTGCGGTGCTCGAGTATGGCGACAATTTGACGCTCGGCTCGTTCCATCATGCCCGTCTCGATGATACCTGTGGACTCACAGCCCCGTGCCTGCTCGATGTTGCTATCATCGGAGTCGATGATTCCGGCTTGGTCCATGCACGCAGGGAGGTTCATGGAAGCCTCGAAGATTAGACTTACCGTTCCTGAGGGTATCGACCCCTCGCGCGTTTTGGGTGCCGGCGACGGCGTCCTTCGTGCGCTCGAGAACTTGGTGCGCGCCCATGTGGTTGCCCGCGGTGACAGGGTTGCCGTGAGCGGCGATCCGGACGAGGTCGAGCTGGTCGCGCGTTTTTTCGAACATGCCTTTCGTGAGGCTGCTGCCGGGCGCACGCTTTCTGCCGATGATGTCTCGCGCTGTTTGGCCGTTCTGCGCGACGGCGAGCATGATGCCTCGTCGCTTCGCGATGACGTGCTGCTATCGTATCGCGGTCGCGTCATCCGCCCCAAGACTCTCGGTCAAAAGCGCTATGTGGATGCCATCCGCTCTTCTACCGTCACGTTTGGCCTCGGCCCCGCCGGTACCGGTAAAACCTATCTGGCCATGGCGCTCGCCGTCGCCGCGCTCAAGCGCCATGAGGTGGGCCGCCTGATCCTGACGCGCCCGGTTGTCGAGGCGGGGGAGAACCTGGGCTTTTTGCCCGGCACCCTCGAGGAAAAGATCGACCCGTATATGCGCCCGCTCTATGATGCCCTCTTTGACATGATGGATCGCGAACGCATCGATGAGCTTATGGAGCGTGGCGTGATTGAGATCGCCCCGCTCGCCTACATGCGCGGTCGAACGCTGAGTGATGCCTTTGTGGTGCTCGATGAGGCACAAAACACAACGCCTGAGCAGATGAAGATGTTCCTGACGCGTCTGGGTTTTAATTCCAAGTTCGTGATTACCGGCGACCTGAGCCAGCGTGACCTGGTGGGTCGTCGCGGTGGTCTTGCCGATGTCGAAAGGATTTTGGGTCGCGTCGACGATGTGGCGTTTTCTCACCTGGAGCGCGCCGATGTGGTGCGCCATGCCCTGGTGGGCCGTATTGTTGAGGCCTATGATGCATACGACGATGCGCGTGAGCGGCGCGCACACGATCGAAAGGAGTCCCGTTGAGTGTATTGATCAGCAACGATGCCGAGCTCGATACGCTGCTCGATGCCCAGGAGGTGGAGCACATCTGCGGAGTTGTGCTTGCCGCCGAGGGTGTTGAACGTGAGGTTGAGATTTCCCTTTCGTATGTCGATGAGGACGAGATGCACGAGCTCAACCACGAGTGGCGTGGTATCGATCGCACGACCGACGTGCTCTCGTTTGAATGCGACTCGGCCTTTGACGAGGACATTCCCGCTGACGAGACGCTCGAGCTCGGCGATATTATCCTGGCGCCGCAGGTTATTGCCCGTCAGGCCCCCGGCTTTGGCAACAGTCCCGCCGATGAGTGCCGACTGATGCTCGTGCACGGAATGCTGCACCTGCTGGGTTACGACCACATCGAGGACGATGAGGCCGAGGTCATGGAGGCACGCGAGGATGCCATCCTGCGCGACCTGGCGCTTGAGCGCGGCGAGGACCCCAAGCTCGTCCACGTTGGCCCCATCACCAACCACGCCCACGACTAGGAGCCGTTTATGATTCCCGGATCGAACAAGGACCATCCGTCCTTTTTAAAGTCGTTCTCATACGCCATGGAGGGCTTCGTCACTGCCGTCAAGACCGAGCGCAATATCAAGGTCATGCTCGCGGCGGGCGTGTGCACCGTCATTGCCGGCTGCATCGTGGGGCTCGATATTGCCGAGTGGGCTACGGTCATCATCTGCTGCGGCCTGGTGATTCACGGCGAGTTGTGCAATACCGCCATGGAGGCGATTGTCGACCTGGCGACCCAGGAGCTGCATCCGCTGGCCAAGCGCGCGAAGGATATCGCCGCTGCCTCTGTATACGTTCTTTCCATTACCGCTGCGATCGTGGGCTTGCTTGTCTTTGCCCACGCGCTCGACTTTATTTAGAAAGGGATTCCCATGTCCGACAATATGCAGCCTACCGATGAAGTTTTGGATGACGAGGCCCTGAACGAGGCTGAAGGTGCCGATTCGTTTGACGAGGTCGAGGAGTTCGACCCGTTTGAGGGCATGAGCGACGAGGAGCTCGATGCCCTGTGTGACGAGGAAGAGAGCCTCGCGGGTTTTGGCGACGTGGAACCCGGTTTTCGCAGTGGCTTTGTGGCCCTGGTCGGTCGCCCCAACGCCGGCAAGTCCACGCTGCTCAACGCCTGTTACGGCAAGAAGGTCGCCATCACCTCTCCGGTGGCCCAGACGACCCGCCGCCGTATGCGCGCCGTCGTCAACCGCCCCGGTTATCAGCTGGTTTTTGTCGATACCCCGGGTATTCATAAGCCCAAGGATGGCTTAGGTTCCGAGCTCAACAAGAGCGCGTTGTACGAACTGAACGATGTCGATGTCGTCGCGTTTCTGATCGACGCCACCAAACCCATCGGCAGGGGAGACGCCTGGGTTGCCGAGCGCGTCAAGAACGCTCGTTCCAAAAAGGTCCTGGTGCTTACCAAGGCCGATGAGGCCGATCCCGCACAGGTCATGGAGCAGCTCAAGGCCGCTCACGAGCTTATGGAATACGATGATGAGATCGTGACGTCGTCGGTCAAGAACTTCAACGTCGATGCGTTTATCGAGACCGTCGCTCACTTCTTGCCCGAGGGCCCGCGTTGGTTCCCTGAGGACATGGGCACCGACGCGTCCGACGAAACCCTTGTGGCCGAGTTCGTGCGCGAGAAGGTCCTGCGTCGCACCCGCGACGAGATCCCTCACTCCGTGGGCGTCATCTGTGACGCGCTCGAGCAGACTAAGAAGGTCCTGCGCGTGCACGCCACGATTTACGTCGAGCGCGAGGGGCAGAAGGGCATCATCATCGGCAAGGGCGGCGAGATGATCAAGCATATCGGCATCGATGCCCGTCGCGATCTTGAGCGCATCTTTGGCAACCAGGTCTTTTTGGAGCTCGACGTGAAGGTCAAGGCCGGCTGGCGCGATGACGAGGCTCAGATCCGCCGCTTTGGCTATAACGCCGAAGATTAAGCCTCGGCGTTCATGGCAGGCTCTCGCACATATCGCACAAAGGTGCTCGTTCTCGACAAGACGAAGCTCAAGGAAACCGACCTGATTTTGACGATGCTCGACGAACGGGGGCGGCAGGTGCGTGCCGTGGCTAAGGGCGCGCGTAAGCCTGGCGGTCGCCTTGCGGCCCGCTGCGAGCTTTTCTGCACCGTTGATATGCTGTTGGCGCATGGTCGCTCGCTCGACGTGGTTTCCCAGGCGGAGCTCATGGAGGCGCCGCTCGGTGCTGCTCCTGACTACGAGACGACCTGTGCCGCCAGCGCGATTGCCGAGGTTGCGCGTGTGTGCTCGTTCGAGGATGCCGAGGATCCATTTACCTTTGCCATTGCGCAGCGTGCGCTCACGCTTGTCGGCAGCGGGCTCGACTCGGCACATATGGACCTGCTTGCGGCGGCCTTTGTCTTTAAGCTGCTGTCGCACGTTGGTTACCGTCCCGATTTCTCGGCATGCGTCTCGTGCGGCGATCCCATGCTCTCGTATTTCTCGGCCCAAGCCGGCGGGCTTCTGTGCGGGTCGTGCGCCTCGAGCGTGCCTGGCGCCGAGCTGGTGTCGACCGGCGAGGTCGCATGGCTGCGCGCTCTGATGTCCATGACGTTCGATGAGCTCATGGCCGAGCGAATCGACCCGCATACGGCTGCGTTTTTGCTGGGGCTTTCGCATGTTTGGGCCGCCACGCACACCGATCAGCGGCTCCGTGCGATGGAATTCATGTTGGGTCGGTGATGATGCGCAGGCGCGCTCCGCTTGTGGTAACATACCGACCTGTTGGTACCTCGACCTTGGATGTTCGCTCCACCGGCGGCTTCCCAGTCCGAGGCGAATAGAGTCGCCCACGGGCGACGCGAAACGAAAGGTGAAACAATGACTGTTTCCAAAGAGCGCAAGGCGGAGCTGACCGCCCAGTTCGGTAACTCCCCGGTCGATACCGGTAACCCCAAGGTTCAGGTCGCCATCCTGTCCGAGCGCATCAAGGAGCTGACCGAGCACATGAAGTCCCACCAGAAGGACTTCCACACCCGTCGTGGCCTGCTCATGCTCGTTGGCCGTCGTCGTCGTCTTCTCTCCTACATCAAGAAGAACGACATCGTCGAGTACCGTGAGCTCATCAAGGCTCTGGGCATCCGCGACAACATCCAGTAAGGATTTGTACATGCTAAGAGCGTCCTGCGCAGCGGGGCGCTCTTTTTGTGTAGGGGCGTGAACAATCACGCTCTGAAGCGTGGCGGGGGCAGGGGGCCCGCGTCACATGAGAAGCCCGCAGGCAAGGGGCCTGTGGGGTAAAGGAGAACAATGACACTCGTATCCAAGACCTTTGAGCTGTACGGCAAGACCTACACCTTCGAGTCCGGCGAGCTTGCCAAGCAGGCCACCGGCGCTTGTCTGGTCAAGCAGGGCGACACCACGATGCTCGACACCGTGGTCGTCTCCAAGGAGCGCAAGAATTACGACTTCTTCCCGCTGACCGTCGACTTCAATGAGAAGATGTACGCTGCCGGCCGAATTCCGGGTGGCTACCTCAAGCGCGAGGGCCGTCCCAGCGAGAAGGCCACGCTCACGGCTCGTATGATCGACCGCCCGATCCGCCCGAGCTTCCCGGACGGCTTCCGCAACGAGGTGCACATCGTCGCCACCTCGCTCGTCGCCGACCAGGTCAACCCCTTCGACGTTATCAACGTCATGGGCGCCTCTCTGGCCATGACGCTCGGCGGCGTGCCCTTCGAGGGTCCGCTTGCCTGCGTGCGCATCGGCCGCAACGTGGAGACCGGCGAGTTTATCGTCAACCCCACCTATGAGGAGCGCGAGAACTCCGATCTGGACCTGGAGCTGGGCGGCTCTGCCGACTTTATCTCGATGGTCGAGGCCGGCGCCGAGGAGATCTCCGAGGACGACATGCTCGCCGCTATGAAGTTTGGCCAGGAGGCCCTCGCTGCCTTCTGCCAGGCCCAAGACGAGTTCGTCGCCGAGTGGGAGCAGGTCAACGGCGCTATCGTCAAGAAGGAGTACCCGCTTGACCAGCCCGTCGAGGAGGTCCAGGAGCGCATCTTCGCCCACTACGACGAGATGGCCGCTGCCCTGCGCGACGCCGACAAGCTTTCCCGCATCGGTAAGGTCGAGGCTCTGAAGGAGTCCATCCGCGCCGAGTTCACCGACGAGGAGCAGGCCGCCTGGGAGCGCGAGATCCCCGTGGCGCTCAAGAAGCTCGAGAAGAAGGCCATGCGCACCATGGTCGTCGAGACCGGCGAGCGCGTCGACGGTCGTGCCGCCGACGAGATTCGTCCCATCATGGTGAAGGACAACTACCTGCCGCTCGTTCACGGCTCTGGCCTGTTCCAGCGCGGTCAGACCCAGGTGCTCTCCGTCCTGTCGCTCGGTATGCTCAACGAGGGCCAGCGTCTGGATACCATCGAGCCCACCGAGGGCAAGCGCTATATGCACCACTACAACTTCCCGCCGTTCTGCACCGGCGAGACCGGCCGCATGGGCAGCCCCAAGCGCCGCGAGATTGGTCACGGCAACCTGGCCGAGCGCGCTCTGCTCCCGGTGCTTCCCGACGAGAACGAGTTCCCCTACGCTATCCGCGTGGTCTCCGAGGTCATGGAGTCCAACGGCTCCTCTTCGATGGCTTCGACCTGCGGCTCCACGCTCGCCCTTATGGACGGCGGCGTGCCCATTAAGCGCCCGGTCTCCGGTATCGCCATGGGCTTGATCCAGGAGGAGGGCAAGACCGTGGTCCTGTCCGACATCCAGGGTCTCGAGGACTTCCTGGGTGACATGGACTTTAAGGTCACCGGCACCACCGAGGGCATCACCGCCCTGCAGATGGACAACAAGGCCACCGGCCTCACCTTCGATATCTTGGCCCGCGCCCTGCAGCAGGCCAAGGAGGGTCGTGCCTTCATCCTGCAGAAGATGCTCGATGTGATCCCCGAGCCGCGTCATACCACGCGCAGCACCGCTCCTCGCATCGTCTCCATCCAGGTTCCGACCGATAAGATCCGCGACGTCATCGGTTCCGGCGGCAAGGTCATTCGCGGCATCCAGGACGAGACCGGCGCTTCGGTCGACATCCAGGAGGACGGTACCGTCTTTGTCGGCGGCACCGGCGAGTCCGTCGATCAGGCTGTCGAGCGCATCAAGCTCATCATCAAGGTTCCCGAGCCGGGCGAGGAGTACACCGGTCGCGTGGTCTCCATCCAGCCGTTCGGCGCCTTCGTGAACCTGCTGCCCGGTAAGGACGGCCTGTTGCACATCTCCCGCGTCGCCAAGGGTCGCGTGGAGAAGGTTGAGGACGTCCTCAACGTGGGCGACGAGGTCAAGGTCGTCGTCATCGAGGTCGACGATCGCGGCAAGATCTCGCTCGATCGTCTCGACAAGCCCGAGGCCCCGGCTCGCGCCGAGGGTGCCTCCGAGGGCGACGGCGAGCACTTCCAGCGTCGTGAGCGTCCGCGTCGCGAGCGCTCCGAGCGCAACGACCGTCCGCGCCGTCCCGGCGACAACGGAGGCCGCAAGCCCCGCCGTCACCACGACGCCGAGTAACAGCCGCACATA
>UQRX01000005.1:0-76820 GCA_900543595.1 uncultured Collinsella sp.
GGTCCGGCTACCGTGGTCGAGGCCATCGCCGCCGCCGGCGAAGTCGCCCGCGCCATCGCCGGCGTGGACTTTAACAAGTACGCCGATTGCAACGAGCAGGCTGGCCGCGAGGACACCTGCTACGAGCGCAAGGGGTCGCTGTGCCGCGACAAGGGCAACTGCACCAAGACCCGCTGCCTGGGCTGCGGCTCGGTGTGCGAGGTCTGCTGCGACGTGTGCCCCAACCGCGCCAACGTGGCCATTAAGGTGCCGGGCCTGGCCAAGCATCAGGTCGTCCACGTCGACGGCATGTGCAACGAGTGCGGCAACTGCGCCGTGTTCTGCCCCTACCAGGAGGGCCGTCCCTACAAGGACAAGCTCACCCTGTTCTGGAGCGAGGAGGACATGGAGAACTCCGAGAACGAGGGCTTCCTGGCCGTGGACGAGGACCACTTTAAGGTCCGCGTCGCCGGCACGGTCCGCACCGTCTCGGTCGATGCCGTCAACACCGGTCTGCCCGAGGCCGTCCGCCTGACCATCAGGGCCGTGCGCGACAACTATTCGTACCTTCTTAAGAAATAGGCGAGTCTCTTATGGCCAAAGCTATTCAACATCACGTGGCCTACGTTGCCTGTGGAAGCGGTTGTGCCTCCGCAGGCGGCGACGCCCGCTGCAGCGAAGGCTGCATTGGCTGTGGCGCCTGCGTTACGGCCTGCCCCCACGGTGCCATCGCGCTGGTCGACGGCGTCGCCCGCGTGGACCGCTCCAAGTGCACGGGCTGTGGCCTGTGCGGCATGGCGTGCCCGCAGCGCGTGATTGCCTTCGTTCCCGGCTACCAGAACATCCTGGTGCGCTGCAACAACACCGATAAGGGCGCCATTGCGCGCAAGATCTGCGACACGAGCTGCATCGGTTGCGGCATGTGCGCCAAAAAGTGCCCTGCCGGCGCTATCCGCATCGAGGACAACTGCGCCCATATCGACGGCGCGGACTGCCTGTCGTGCGGCATGTGCGCGGTTGTGTGCCCGCATGGCGCCATCCACGACCGCACCGGCATCGCCGCCGGCGTGTAGAAGGGAATCACCATGGCACAGGAATTCACTTTTACCGTTAACGGCGTCGAGCGCACGACGACCCAAAACAAACCGCTGCTGCGCTACCTGCGCGACGACCTGCACATTCACTCCGCCAAGGACGGCTGCTCCGAGGGCGCGTGCGGTACCTGCACCATCCACGTGGACGGTGCGGCCGTCAAGGCCTGCGTACTGACCACCGCTCTTGCCGCCGGCCGCAACATCGTGACCGTCGAGGGCCTGCCCGAGGACGTGCGCGAGGCCTTTGTGTACGCCTTTGGCGCCGTGGGCGCCGTGCAGTGCGGCTTTTGCATCCCCGGTATGGTCATGGCGGGTGCGGCGCTCATCGCCGAGGACCCCGAGCCCACCGAGGAGCAGATTAAGTACGCCATTCGCGGCAATGTCTGCCGCTGCACCGGCTACAAGAAGATCATCGAGGGCATTTCGCTGGCCGCTGCGGTGCTCCGCGGCGAAAAGCAGATCGACGAGGACCTGGAGCGCGGCGACGACTACGGCGTGGGCAAGCGCGCCTTCCGTATCGACGTGCGCAAGAAGGTGCTCGGCGAGGGCAAGTATCTCGACGACATCGACGAGCTCGATCAGCCGGGTCTGACCTATGCCAGCGCCGTGCGCTCCAAGTATCCGCGCGCCCGCGTGCTCTCCATCGATACCTCCAAGGCCGAGGCCCTGCCCGGCGTGGTGGGCATCCTGCGCGCCGAGGACGTGCCGGTCAACCAGGTCGGCCACCTTATCCAGGACTGGGACGTCATGATCGCTCAGGGCGATATCACCCGCTGCGTGGGCGATGCCATCGTGCTGGTGGTTGCCGAGGACGAAGCGACGCTCGAGAAGGCCAAGAAGCTCGTAAAGATTGATTACGAGCCGCTGGAGCCCGTGCGCAACATCGCCGAGGCCAGGGCTGCCGACGCCCCGCGCCTGCACGACAGCTTCTTTGCCTTTGGCAACACGGTGGAGCTCAAGGACAACGTATGCCAGAGCCGTCACGTGACGCGTGGCGACGCCGCCAAGGCGCTGGCGGAGAGCGCATTCACCGTGACGCAGCGCTTTACCACGCCCTTTACCGAGCACGCCTTTTTGGAGCCCGAGTGCGCCGTCGCCTACCCGTACAAGAACGGCGTCAAGGTGCAGTCGACCGATCAGGGTGCCTACGATACGCGCAAAGAGTGTGCCCACATGTTTGGCTGGGACAACGAGCCCGAGCGCGTGGTCGTCGAGACCATGCTCGTGGGCGGCGGCTTTGGCGGCAAGGAGGACGTGTCCATCCAGCACCTGGCCGCGCTCGCTGCCTATAAGTTCCAGCGTCCTGTGAAGTGCAAGCTCACGCGCGCCGAGTCGCTCGCGTTCCATCCCAAGCGCCACGCCATGGACGGCACCTTTACGCTGGGTTGCGACGCCGAGGGCAACTTTACCGGCCTGGATTGCGAAATCAACTTTGATACCGGCGCCTACGCGTCGCTGTGCGGTCCGGTGCTCGAGCGCGCCTGTACGCATGCCGTCGGCCCCTACAAGTACCAGAATACCGACATTCGCGGCTTTGGCTACTACACCAACAACCCGCCCGCTGGCGCCTATCGTGGCTTTGGCGTGTGTCAGTCCGAGTTTGCGCTCGAGAGCCTGATCGACTTGCTGGCAGAGAAGGTCGGCCTGGATCCGTGGGAGATTCGTTACCGTAATGCCATCGAGCCGGGCGAGGTTTTGCCCAACGGCCAGATTGCCGACTGCTCCACGGCGCTGAAGGAGACGCTGCTCGAGGTCAAGGATGCCTACTATGCGCATCCCGGACACGCCGGTATCGCCTGCGCCATGAAGAACGCCGGCGTGGGCGTGGGCCTGCCCGATGCCGGTCGCTGCAAGATTCGCGTCGAGAACGGCGTGGCTGTGGTCTATGCCGCCACGTCCGACATCGGCCAGGGCTGCAACACTGTCTTTTTGCAGGACGTTGCCGAGGCATGCGGCCTGCCGCTTCGCTGCATCGCCAACGGCGAGTGCTCCACCGAGAACGCTCCCGACTCCGGCACCACGTCTGGCTCGCGTCAGACGGTCGTGACCGGCGAGGCCGTGCGCGGCGCCGCCTTCCTGCTGCGCGATGCCATGCTTGGCATCGAGGCCGGCAAGCCTGCGCCCGCCGCTCCGGTGAGCGCGCATGGCGACGGCGTCAAGATCGAGTACGACGACGGCCACGCCTATCAGCTGCGCACGCAGGAGCTCGTCGCCGGCCAGGGCATGCATCCTCAGGATCCCGCGGCCGCCATCAAGGCGCTCGAGGGATGCGAGTTTGGCTACGTGTACCTAGAGCCGACCAACAAACTGGGCGCCGACGTTCCCAACCCCAAGAGCCACATCTGCTACGGCTTTGCCACGCATGTGGTGATTTTGGATGATGACGGTCGCGTGAGCGAGGTCTATGCCGCGCACGATTCCGGCAAGGTGGTCAACCCCATCTCCATCCAGGGTCAGATCGAAGGCGGCGTGCTCATGGGTATGGGCTATGCGCTTACCGAGGACTGGCCGCTCAAGGACTGCGTGCCCCAGGCAAGGTACGGCACGCTCGGACTGTTCCGTGCGCCCGAGATCCCGGATATCCACGCCATTTACGTGGAGAAGGACGAGCTGCTGCCCGTGGCATACGGCGGCAAGGGCATCGGCGAGATCGCAACGATCCCCACGGCACCCGCCGTGCAGAACGCCTACCGCGCATTTGACGGCAAGCTGCGTCCAAATCTGCCCATGGTGGATACGCCCTACAGCCGCGCCCGTCACCGCGGGTAGGGTAGAGCGTGGGCGGCCATTGCTGATGGGCCGTTCGCGCTCAACATCAACTGCATATGCTGTGCCTTTGGCCCCGGCTCCATCGCGAGCTGGGGCCTTTTGTTTGGAGCGGAAACTGCGTCCCGGAATTCGGGCAATCCGGCGGTCAGGGATTGAGCGAGCGTCGCGCTAAGGATGCCAAGCGTAAAACCTTCAATGAAAATGGCGTAAAAAATACATCTGTCATGGCGTAAAAACTACATTGAAAGTAGCGTAAAATCAGCATTGAGAATGGCGTAATTTCGCATATCGCGTGATAGAGAGGGACGGCCGTCTATGGATGCACCAAAGAGATTGACCCAAAAGGGATATAGGCCCCGGCTCATAGAGGAGCGCCTCGACACCCTTATGCGGGCGTTTGGCTGTGTGGAGATCAACGGCCCAAAATGGTGCGGCAAGACCTGGACGGCGCTCTCTCGCTCGGCGAGCGTCTCCAGGCTCGATGAGCCTGCGCAGCGCGCGGCGGCAGAGGTCGATCCAAGCCTGGCGCTCATCGGCGATGCGCCACATCTGGTCGATGAATGGCAGGAGGTGCCCGAGGTTTGGGATGCCGCCCGGCGCTTCGTGGATGCGAGCGGCAACGAACGCGGGACACTTTTGCTCACGGGCTCGACCGCGCTCAAAAGCGAGGAGCGCAGCCATGTTCGTCATTCCGGCACGGGTAGGATCGCCCGTCTGTCAATGCGTCCCATGGCCCTGTGTGAGTCGGGCGACGGCGAGCCTCTCGTGTCACTGGCAAGCCTCTTTAAGGGCGAGGGTTTTGCCCCTCAGCGTCGCGAGAGCACGGTGGATGACGTCGCCCGCTGGTGCTGCAGGGGCGGTTGGCCTGCAAATCTTGGGCTTTCGGATGATCTTGCGCGAGAGACGGCAAGCCAGTACGTGCACTCGGTGCTCGACGTCAACGTGCTGGACGAGGGCATGTCGCCCGAGCTTGCACACGGCCTTTTGCGAGCTCTTGCCATGAACGAGAGCCAGGCTGTCACGTACAAGACGCTCATAAAGGACGCCTCGTACGGTGAGGCGGGCCCCGACGAGAGGACCATCGCTGCGTACTTGGACCTCTTCAACAGGCTCAAGCTGACCGAGGACCTGTGCGGATGGGAGCCGCCCATGCGCTCGAAGGCCCGCGTTCGCGTGCGCCCCAAGCGCTACTTCTGCGACCCGTCACTTGCGGTGGCGTTGCTGGGGGCTACCCCTGAGCGGCTGCTTGGCGATATGCAAACGTTGGGGATGCTCTTTGAGAACCTCGTTCTGCGCGACGTGCGTGTGTTCCTTTCCACCTACGGCGGTGTCGACAACAATGTCCATTATTTCCGAGATGAGAAGGGCCTTGAGGTCGATCTGATCGTTGAGCACGACGGGCGCTGGGGAGCCATCGAGGTCAAGCTGAGTGATGCGAAAGCAGACGATGGAGCGAGAAATCTCAAGGCGCTGGAGAGGAAAGTGCTCTCCAATCCTGCCGCCCAGAATGCCGCGCCGGCGTTTTTGGCGGTCGTGGTTGGAAAGGGGAGCATTGCCTACACACGCGACGACGGCGTGGCGGTGATCCCCATGGCGGCACTTGGGGCGTAGTGGTTTTGCGGACGTGCCGTGCTTCCTTTACCGAAAATCCATTTGGTAAACCAGATGCTCGCGGATAGAATAAAGTTGGCGGCAGCCCAAGTTCTGGAGAGCTGGGCAGCGCCGTTGCTTGGTCAAGAGGTCAGTGCCTTAATGGCAGCGACTTGTTATGCTTCAAATGCTGCTTGAGTGCCTCGGAAAGTTCGATAAGCGCCGTGAAGAGCGAGATCAAAGCAACCAAGAGCTCTACGAGCTCTGATGGGCCCGGGATGACCGCTGATTCAAGTCACCGGGCCTAAATCTTTTTCATCCATTTGAATAGAGTGGGCGGCGCTCTTGGGGTCGACTGCATGGCGTGTGCCTGGCGCGCGTGGCATTGCGCCCCGCTTTCATGTCCGCACGGGCGCCTATCCTTACGGCAATGTAGCCGCCTATGTAGCGAGCGGCAGGCAACGGAGAAAGGCCCTAACCGTGTCAGCTGAAAAGACGCCGTGTATCTCGGCTATCGATACGACGAACTTTGCGCGCCAGATTGTGCTGGACTTTGAGTTTGCGCCGGTGCCAAAGCAGCGCCAGCGCCGTGGACTGCGCAACGAGATTATCGAGGTCGGCGCCGTCAAGCTCGATTACCACGGCAACGTTATGGGCGAGTTCTCGCAGTTTGTGCAGACGGAATTTACCGAAGGCGTTGCGTTCCCCGTCCGCGAGCTTACAGGGATATCGGCCGTGGACACCGCGATGGCCGACCCGCTCTACATGGTGATCAAAAGGCTCAGCGATTGGATCGGTCGCTACTCCGCTCAGGTGGTCTGTTGGAGCGGGACGGACCGTCGACAGCTTTTGACCGAGTGCCAGGCAAAGCGCATCGATCTTTCCGCATTTCCTACGGACTGGGCCGACCTGCAGGCGTTTTACACCTCGATTATGGACGTGGGCAGCCACGGGTGCGTCTCTTTGAGTGACGCGGCGACGTGGTTCGGCATCGAGTTCGACGAGTCGACGGGCCACGCCCATAGTGCCCTGGCCGATGCGCGCGTGACCGCCAAGCTGCTCAAGCAGATGATGGACGGGAACTACCGTGTGAGTCCGCACGCCCAGGAAGTCCGCCAGCGATGGGGGATGGGCGAGCGAGCCCAGACGCGCCTTTCCAGCAAGTGCCCCGAGCTGAGCGATCTGCTGCTGAAGTTGAAGGCGGAGGGGAGGTAGGCCTTTTGAGAACGCCATTCGGTTTGGCATGGCGGGACTGTAAGCGCGACTTCGCCCTGCTGTTTGAATCGAAGCGTCAACCAGTATGACGAGCTGTCTGGTCTGTCTGCCTACGCCCTCGCAATCCCGCGTGCCGCGCTCAGCAGCTCGTACTCCCTCTGACTCCACTGGTGCAGCTCAGCGGCATCGACGGCATCGCGACACAGGTCCAGGAACACCTCGGCTCCCTCGCAGAAGCACTCACGGGTAAAGGCGCCGGATCCGTCTGCAACGCACTTGCCGTCGGCAAAGAGCTTCCAACTCGACGGCTCGCGCGAGTCATCTCCGAGCAGCTTGATCTGCAAAACGTGCGGGTCGCCGGCGGCGCAGAGCTCTTCCTCGAGTTTCTGCATCGTAAAGCGCATCTGGTGGGAGAGGCTGCTCTTGACCAAAGCCGAGGCATAGCCGTTCGGCTTATCAAGAAGATGCATTCGCTTTGGTTTGGCGACCAGGTTGTGGAAGTTGCGCTCGCTGCGCACAGAGAAATTGTCCATACGGACTCCTTTCATCGATGTTGGCAGGGCCACCGTGCCTCTTGGCCGGTTGGCGTCGGGATCGTGGAGCCAACTCTCTACTCCGACTCTGGATAAAACGCGCCCGCTCCTTGCGGGCAAGAGGAAGTCTATCAACGCGCGCGGACACAAATCAAGCGCCGCCTGCGAAATGATGTGCAGACGGCGCTTGATTACGCGGCAATTATTCGGCAAACATCCGGAAAAGTGTCGAAATCAGCCGTATGAAAGTACGGAAAAGTGTTAAATTCGAGCCGCCCAAATTACGGAAAAGTGTAAAACTGCACGTAAACAGGGGTGCGGCATAGCCTATGTTTCAACCTAGCTGTTGGGATCGCCCTTGAGGCTGTTGATGTCCAGGTACTGGTTGTCGTCCTCTTTTTGCTGCGTTGCCGATTCGGATGCGGTGGGGCCGCGGAACAGCTGGAATCCCTCAAACGCGATCACGCCGAGCAGAGCGATGATGATGGCGATAAAGACAACCTTTGCCGCATGCGAAAACTCCGAAAAGCGCGGTGGTTCTTCTTCGGTGTGGTAATCGGCGGCGCGCTTATCGTCGGTGCCGTGGGTATACGACGATGCCGAGGCTGCCTTTACGCTCGCTTGGTTGTAATCGGGGGCGGGCGTGGCAGCAAACGGGTCACGAGAATAGCCGCGCGACGCTTGGCCGTAATCCTCGGTTTCGATGCGGCTGGCGCGAGGCTGTTCGCTCGGGCGGTTGGCGTATGCTGCGGTGTTGTCGTATGCGGAGTCGCGTTCCTCGGCAGCCGCAAACAGGGGGTTTACCGGAATGTCGAGCGCCGGCATGCCGCCCGAGGTCTCGTCCAGATCTGCAGCCGCCCAGGAATCAAAGGCAAACTGGCGGTTGGAAAGATCATCCAGATCCATGACAGGCGGCTCGAGCTCGGGCTCGGGCTGGGGTTCGGGAGCCGCGTATGTCGGCTGCTGCGGGGTGGCATACGCGGGCGCGCTGCTGGGCGCATGGCGCTGTGCCGCTGCAGCGAGAAACGCCGCCGTCTCGGACGGATCGCTAGCAGGACGGGGCGCAGGGGCGGCTTTACGCTTTGTCTGCACGATGGGACGGGTGGCAAAGTCGTCCGCGGGCACGGATGCCGGCGCGGGCGTGGCGGAAGGTGCGGGCTTTGCACTTGTCGGGCGAGCTCCGCCGCCCATGAGTTCCTCGGCGGTCCAGGGGCGGTCGCTCATCACGTCGTCGAGGCTCAGCGCAAACAGATCGTCTTCGCCCTCGTCAAACGCGCGTTTCGCATGCCTGGCGCCAGAAACGGTGCCTCCGCGGCCGTTGCGTGATGCGTTGCTCGACCCCATCTTGTTCCATCCTTTCGAAATGCGCACATTCATCGATTATATGGAACTTGCCTAGCGGCCGACTCTCAGATTCGTGCATTCCAGAACTCGCGCCCAAAAGGGGAGGGGGCGCAGGCACGCTGACTATTTGTCGCCGGCGGCAGCCTTTGCCTCGTTAAGGTAGCTATAGAAGCTGTACTTTGAGATGCCAAAGAACTCGCAGGCGCGCTCGCTCGATTTGGAGATAAGGAAGGCGCCGCGACGGTCGAGGTAGCCAATGGCGCGAATGCGCTCATCTTTGGTCATAAGGGCTGCGGGCTTGCCCACGTATTGCTCACACTCGCGCAGCAGATCTTCGAGCAGGTCGCCGATGTTTTTGGTGATGGGCTCGGGCTCGGTGTATCCCTTGTCGCCCGTGCCGGTGAGCGCGTCGAGCGAGCGCTCAAAAGCCTTCATGAGCGTAATGTCAAAGTTAATGCCCAAAATGCCGACGGGCTTGCCCTCGTCGTTGCGGATAAAGATGGTCGAGGACTTGAGCAGCTTGCCATCGGCGGTTTTGGTGAGGTATGGCTCGCGGTCGTGCACATCGGCGGTGCCCTCGTGCATGGACTCAAGCACAATATGGCTGGGACCGTCACCTAGTTTGCGTCCGCTGACGTGGCCGTTTTCGATCACTACGATGGAGTGGTCCACGTCCTCGGTCTCCAAGTCGTGGACGACGACTTCGCAGTTGGGGCCAAACTGGAGCGCCAGGCCGTGTGCAAGGCGCTTGTAAAACTCTATCTGTGCGGGGGTCATGGGTGCCTTCCTAAAAATTAGTTTGGGCTCACTTTGCCATAAACCCCACTTGTTCGCAAATAACGAAAACGTCGCTGCGTTATGTAACCGTTCGGCGGCGAAAAGGTACCGATTACGGCAACAAACAATTTGTTAGGTTTGCCAATCAAAAAGTGTGATAGAACAGTGCTAACAAACTTTTTGTTTGGCATCCACATAAAAGTTCAGTCGCATGAATGGGAATGGGCTGAAACGCGTATGCGGGGGCCGGCAAGAGAGGACTTAAGGAGTTCACCGTATGGCCGATAAGATCCAGTGGGCGGGCAACACGATGCCCAAGAGCGATGACAAGCACTTGGGAATCATGAGCCTCGACCACGTGAAGAAGGCCCGTGCCTTCCACCAGTCGTTCCCCCAGTACACCGTCACTCCGCTTGCCCGCCTGGATGGCCAGGCTGCACGCCTGGGCCTGTCCAACCTGTGCGTTAAGGACGAGAGCTATCGCTTTGGCCTCAACGCCTTTAAGGTCCTGGGCGGTTCGTTTGCCATGGCCAACTACATTGCCGACGAGACCGGCAAGGACGTTGCCGAGTGCACCTTCGATTACCTGACCTCCGATCAGCTTGCCAAGGACTTTGGCCAGGCCACCTTCTTTACCGCCACCGACGGAAACCATGGCCGCGGCGTGGCATGGGCTGCCAATAAGCTGGGCCAGAAGGCCGTCGTGCACATGCCCAAGGGTTCCACCAAGCCCCGCTTCGACAACATCGCCGCCGAGGGCGCCACGGTGACCATCGAAGAGGTCAACTACGACGAGTGCGTGCGCATGGCCGCCGCCGAGGCCGACGCCTGCGAGCGCGGCGTTATCGTTCAGGACACCGCCTGGGAGGGCTACGAGAAGATTCCGTCTTGGATCATGGAGGGCTACGGCACCATGGCTTCCGAGGCTGCCGAGCAGCTGCGCGAGATGGCCATCAACCGCCCGACGCATGTCTTTGTCCAGGCTGGCGTAGGCTCGCTCGCCGGCGCCGTGGTGGGCTACTTCACTAACCTGTATCCCGATAACCCGCCCACCTTTGTCGTGGTCGAGTGCGCTCCGGCCGCCTGCCTGTACAAGGGCGCTGCCGCCGGCGACGGCGACCCGCGCATCGTGGACGGCGACATGCCCTCCATCATGGCCGGCCTGTGCTGTGGCGAGCCCAACATCCTGGGCTGGGATATCCTGCGCAACCACGCTACCGCCTTCGTGTCCTGCCCCGACTGGGTCACCGCTCGCGGCATGCGCACCCTGGGCGCCCCCGAGAAGGGCGACCCGCGCGTCATCTCCGGCGAGTCCGGCGCTGTGACCACCGGCCTGGTCGAGACCCTCATGCTCGATCCCGAGTACGCCGAGCTCAAAGAGCTCATCGGCCTGGATAAGACGAGCTCCGTGCTCTGCTTCTCCACCGAGGGCGACACGGATCCGGATCAGTACCGTCGCATCGTCTGGGAGGGCGAGTATCCGACCTGCTAGCGGGTCTGACCTGTCCGGGTGGCGGAGCATATGTTTGCTCCCTGCTCGAACAGTCCTGCGCAAGACGGAAAGCACATTAAGTGCTTTCCTTTGCGTGCGGAACTCGCGACGGAGCAAACATATGCTCCGCCACCCTACGTCCACTTGCTCGTGGGGTACTCGACCTCACGCTGCTTGGCACAAGTGATCTATCTGAAATATTTATCTGTAGGTAAACCCTTGTAGAAAGGTTGACTGTTATGACTAAGGAACTCGATTTCGACGCTATCAAGGCTGCTGCTGAGTCCCATCGTGCTGATATGACTCGCTTCCTGCGCGCTATGATCTCCCATCCCTCTGAGTCTTGCGAGGAGGGTGAGGTTGTCGCCTGCATCAAGGCTGAGATGGAGAACCTCGGCTATGACGAGGTCAAGGTCGACGGCCTGGGCAACGTTATGGGCTTTATGGGCGAGGGCGACAAGATTATCGCCATCGACTCTCACATCGACACCGTTGGCATCGGCAACATCGATAACTGGGATGCCGATCCTTATGAGGGCTACGAGACCGACGAGATCATCTATGGCCGCGGCGGCTCCGACCAGGAGGGTGGCATGGCTTCTGCCACCTACGCTGCCAAGATGATGAAGGACATGGGCCTCATCCCCGAGGGCTACAAGATCATGGTCGTCGGCACCGTCCAGGAAGAGGACTGCGACGGCATGTGCTGGCAGTACATCTACAACAAGGACGGCATTAAGCCCGAGTTCGTCATTTCCACCGAGCCCACCGACGGTGGCATCTATCGCGGTCACCGCGGCCGCATGGAGATCCGCGTCGACGTTCACGGCACCTCCTGCCACGGCTCCGCTCCCGACCGCGGCGACAACGCCATCTACAAGATGGCCGACATCATCGCCGACGTCCGCGCCCTCAACAACAACGGCTGCGACGAGTCGACCGACATCAAGGGCCTCGTCAAGATGCTCGACCCCAAGTACAACCCCGAGCACTTCGAGGACGCCCGCTTCCTGGGCCGCGGTACCTGCACCGTCAGCCAGATCTTCTACACCAGCCCCAGCCGCTGCGCTGTCGCTGACTCCTGCGCCATCTCCATCGACCGTCGCATGACCGCCGGTGAGACCTGGGAGTCCTGCCTGGACGAGATCCGCAACCTGCCGGCCGCCAAGAAGTACGGCGACGACGTGAAGGTCTCCATGTACATGTACGACCGTCCGTCCTGGACCGGCGAGGTCTACGAGACCGAGGCTTACTTCCCCACGTGGATCAACAAGGAGACCGCTCCGCACGTCAAGGCCCTCGTCGACGCCCACAAGGCCATGTTCGGTGACGAGCGCATCGGCTGCGAGCCCAGCATGGACAAGCGCACCGGTCGTCCGCTGTGCGACAAGTGGACCTTCTCCACGAACTGCGTTTCCATCCAGGGCCGCTATGGCATCCCCTGCGTCGGCTTTGGCCCGGGTGCCGAGTCTCAGGCTCACGCTCCCAACGAGGTCACCTACAAGGACGACCTGGTCACCGCTGCCGCCATGTATGTGGCTGCCCTGAACCTCTACGATCCGAGCCAGGCCGATGGCGACGCCACCGTGTTCCGCGCCGGTCTGACCAACAACAAGATCGACTAGTCCCATTCCTCGATCTTGTTGAGCCGGGGGCAGTTTATGCCCCCGGCGCCTCCTGTTGACTTGGGGCCCGCGGTCGTTATCTCCCATGCTTCCTCAACGGTAGCGGGTCCTCGTCATAGCGCTCTGCATGTTCTAGCCACACGCGCATGCCGGAGCGCATCTACTCATTGCGATCGTTTCACCTTTAGAAAGGACATTTACATGGACGCCAAGTTTACCGAGCTCGTCGAGCAGCTGAACGGCCTCGATTTTAAGGGTATGTACGGCAGCGACTTCCTGCACACCTGGGATAAGACCACCGATGAGCTCAAGGCGCTCTACATCGTCGCCGACGCTCTGCGCGAGCTGCGCGAGAACAACGTTTCGTCCAAGATCTTCGATTCGGGCCTGGCCGTCTCGCTGTTCCGCGACAACTCCACCCGTACGCGCTTCTCCTTCTCTAAGGCCGCCAACTTGCTCGGCCTTGAGCTGCAGGACCTGGACGAGAAGAAGTCCCAGATTGCACACGGCGAGACCGTCCGCGAGACCGCTACCATGATCTCCTTCATGGCCGACGTCATTGGCATCCGCGACGACATGTACATCGGCAAGGGCGACGCCTACATGGCCGAGGTCTCCGAGTCTGTCCAGCAGGCTTACGAGGACGGCGTTCTGGATCACCGTCCCACGCTCATCTCCCTGCAGTCCGACTCCGATCACCCCACGCAGTCCTCTGCCGACATGCTTTACCTCATCAACGAGTTTGGCGGTCTTGAGAACCTCAAGGGCAAGAAGGTTGCCGTTACCTGGGCCTATTCGCCCTCTTACGGCAAGCCGCTGTCCTGCCCGCAGTCGCTGATCAGCCTGCTGCCCCGCTTTGGTATGGACGTCACCCTGGCTCACCCCGAGGGCTACGACCTCATGCCCGAGGTCGTCGAGCGCGCTAAGGGCTATGCCGCCGAGTCCGGCACCACCTTTAAGCAGGTCAACACCATGGCCGAGGCCTTCGAGGGCGCCGACATCGTGATCCCCAAGAGCTGGGCTCCGTTTGCCGCCATGGAGAAGCGTACCAACCTGTACGCCGAGGGCGACGACGCCGGCATCGCAGCGCTCGAGAAGGAGCTGCTCGCCCAGAACGCCACCCATCAGGACTGGTGCTCCACAACCGAGCTCATGGAGAAGACTGCCAACGGCCAGGACACCATCTTTATGCACCCGCTGCCCGCCGACATCTCTGGTGTCTCTTGCGAGCACGGCGAGGTCAACGCCGACGTCTTCGACATGCACCGTGTGGGCATGTACAAGGAGGCCAGCTACAAGCCGTACGCCATCGCTGCCATGATGTTCCTGCAGAAGGTTGCCGATCCCGCCGCTACCCTCAAGGCTCTCGACGAGCGCAACACCGCCCGTTGGTTCCAGGCCTAAAGCTGGGCTGAGAAATGGCTAAGCGTATCGTTGTCGCCCTGGGCGGAAACGCCCTCGGCGCCAACCTTCCCGAGCAGATGGAGGCTGTCAAGACGACTTCCAAGGCCATTGTCGACCTGATCGAGGAAGGCAACGAGGTCGTCGTCGTGCATGGCAACGGACCCCAGGTGGGCATGATCGCCAACGCGATGGCCGAGCTCACGCGTTCTAATCCTCAGAAGTACGTTCCCTGCCCGTTGTCCGTTTGCGGCGCCATGAGCCAAGGCTACATTGGCTATGACCTGCAAAACGCCCTGCGCGAGGAAATGCTCGACCGCAATATCGACAAGGGCGTCGCCACCGTGCTCACCCAGGTCGAGGTTGCGGCAGACGACCCGGCCTTTGCCGACCCGGTCAAGCCGATCGGTCCGTGGATGAGCGAGGCCGAGGCCAAGGAGCTGGAGGCCGACCGCGGCTATCAGTTCATCCACGACGAGAAGCAGGGCTTCCGTCGCGTGGTTGCCTCGCCCAAGCCCGTGAACATCGTCGAGCTCGACACCATCAAGTCGCTCGTCGAGTCCAACCACGTGGTGATCTCCTGCGGCGGTGGCGGCATTCCCGTCACCAAGGCCCAAGGCAACCACCTTAAGGGCGCTGCCGCCGTCATCGATAAGGACTTTGCGGCCGAGAAGCTCGCCGAGCAGCTCGATGCCGATGCCCTGATTATCCTGACGGCCGTGGAGAAGGTTGCCATTGGCTTTGGCACCGACCACGAGCAGTGGCTCGACACGCTGACCGCGGCTGACGTAAAGCGTCTGTCCGAGGCCAACGAGTTCGGTCGCGGCTCCATGCTGCCCAAGGTCCAGGCCGCCTCGACGTTTGCCGAGAGCAAGCCGGGCCGCACAGCGCTCATCACGCTGCTCGAGAAGGCACGTGACGGTCTTGCCGGCAAGACCGGTACCACGTTTACCGGCGACGCTGAGTAGGCATATCTGCACCATTGAGGAGGGTGCCCTGCGTCGCGGGGTGCCCTCCTTTGTGCTATGGAGAGCCAAGGGTCGTTCGCTGGAAAACGAGTGCGTGCCTGTTCCGACGGAGTGTGAGCTTGGTATGGTGGGTATAGCAACTATGGTGTCCAAAGCAGCCAGGGGAGGTTTGCGGAGATGAAACTCGGTTGCGTCATTATGGCTTCGGGCGAGGGCAAGCGGTTTGGCTCCAACAAGATGCTTGCCGATATCTATGGCGAGCCGCTGATTGCCCGGACCATCGATTCGGTTCCCCGGGGCTTTGACGTCGTGGTTTCGACGCGTTGGCCCGAGGTCGCTCAGATTTGCGAGGACAAGCATTGCCCGTGCGTGCTGCACGATGGCGAGCTGCGCAGCGAAAGCGCCCGTGCGGGCCTTTCGTGGGGAGTCGAACGCAACTGGAAAGGTTGCCTCTTTTTGCCGGGCGACCAGCCGCTCGTGAGTGCGGATTCTTTTGAGGCTATGGTTCGTGCATTTGACGAGCGTGGCCGCAAGCGTCCGGTACGTCTTGCGTGCAACGGTGAGCCTTCGAGCCCAGTGCTCTTTCCGGCGGAACTGTTCGATGCACTTATGTGTCTTGAGGGCAAGGACGGCGGCGGTTCGATCCTCGAAGGCCGTACCGATGTGGTGCTGGTCGAGGCGCGTGCCTACGAGCTGTGGGACGTCGACACCGCCAAGGGACAGCGACGCATAGCGGAGCATATCGCCGCCTGCTCGTATTTTGATCGCGTGGCCAACTGCATCAATCAATAAGGAGCAATTATGATCATCATAAAAAACGGCGCGCTCGTGACGCCCCAGGGGCTTCGCCGCGCCGATCTTGCCATGGATGGCGATAAGATCGTGCGGATCGCCGCGGCGATCGAGCCGGCCGAGGGCGATACCGTCGAGGACGCCGCGGGCTGCTGGGTGTTTCCCGGCTTTATCGACGGCCACACGCACATGCAGTGCTGGACCGGCATGGATTGGACAGCCGATAGCTTTGAGACCGGCACGCGCGCGGCTGCCTGCGGCGGCACGACGACCATTGTGGACTACGCGACGGCCGATCGCGGCGTGACCATGCCCGATGCCTTGGCCGAGTGGCATCGCCGCGCCGAGGGAACCTGTACGGCCAACTACGCCTTTCATATGGCACTCGCCGAGTGGAACGAGCGCAACCGCGCCGATCTTTCGGCCATGCGCGAGGCGGGCGTATCGTCGTTCAAGACCTACTTTGCCTATGACCACCTGCGCCTGGACGATGCCGAGACGCTCGAGGTGCTCGAGGAACTCAAGCGCCTGGGCGGTATCCTGTGCGTGCATTGCGAGAACGGCACGCTGGTGAATGAGCTGCAGAAGCGCGTGTTTGAGCAGGGTATCCACGGGCCCGAGGGCCACGCGCTCAGCCGTCCGGACGTGTGCGAGGCCGAGGCAGTGAGCCGTCTGCTGTATCTGGCGCACTTGGCCGGCGACGCACCGGTCAACGTGGTGCACCTTTCGACCAAGCTGGGGCTCGAGGCCATCCGTGCCGCCAAGGCGCGCGGGCAGAAGAATATCTATGTCGAGACCTGCCCTCAATATCTGATGCTCGACGATACTTGCTACTTGGAGCAGGGCGAGGACGGCTTTGCGGGTGCCAAGTATGTGATGAGCCCGCCGCTGCGCCATGCGGGTGACCGTGCGGCACTGCGCGAGGCGCTTGTGGCCGGCGAAATCGATACGATTGCGACCGACCACTGCAGCTTTAACCTGCATGGGCAAAAGGACCGCGGGCGCGACGACTTCCGCGCGATTCCCAACGGCGGGTCCGGCGTGGAGCATCGGCCCGTCGCGATTGCCACGAGCTTTGAGGGGCAGCTGGGCCCCGAGGATCTCTGCCGCTTGATGAGCGAGAACCCGGCACGCATCTTTGGCATGTATCCGCGCAAGGGATGTCTTGCCGAGGGCGCCGATGCCGACGTGTGCGTGTGGGATCCCAAGGCACGCTGGACCATTCGCGCGGCGACGCAGCATCAGGCCGTGGACTACACGCCGCTCGAGGGCTTTGAGGCACATGGCCGCGCCAAGGCCGTGTTTGTGAATGGCGTGCTGGCTGCGCGCGACGGCGAGCCCACCGGAGCCCAACCCGGCCGCTACGTCCCCCGCTAGCAGGAAGGCCGCCAGGGTAGCTAATTTGGGACGGGGCTCTTTTAGCTACCCCTGCCTGCCTGATGCTTTTTCTCTCAACATGGGGTAGCTAAAAGAGCCCCGTCCCAAATTAGCTACCCCTTGAGGCTGGTGGCGACGACGGAGCGGCCGAGGGCTGTCTCGAAGCGATCTGCCATCGTTGGGTCGGCAAGCGTGTCGACTTGGTTGAGCATGATGCGGGCATTGCTGAGGTTCAGCATCCGCAGCTCGGCATTGAGCACCTGGGCGACGCGCTCGGGCGTGGCGATGTCGGTGAGCTCGCAGCCGCAACGCTCGCAGAAGAGCTCGGGGCGGTGGACAACCTCGGCGACGGGCTTTCCCAGCCCCGAGGCGCCGACGATCCAGACGATGTTGGCGGTGCCAGAGGGAATCACCGGCTCCCAGGCGGCGTGGGCCTTGAGCGGGAGCCGCTTGCTACCGTCCGCCTCGGCTAAGACGTAGTTAAAGCGCTGTGCCAGCTCGCCGAGCGGATCGGCGGGGGCGGAGAGCTTGCCCGTCTCCGGGTCCAAGACGCCTGCCTGGCAGATGCTTCCGCGGCTCATGTCAGCGCATGCCTCGCAGGTGCAACCGGGGACATGCGAGGCGCCCGGCCTCCAAGGCGCGGCGTCCAGGCGACGATTCGACCCGTCCCATGGCACGCCGGCAACGGGAAACATGTGCGTGGTGGTACAGAGAAGCACCCTGCCGCCGGCGCGCATGAGCTCGAGACCCAGCGTCTTCAGCAATGTCGACTTGCCGCCGCTGCCGATAATCGCGGTAATGCCCGGCTCGATCCTGAGCGCCGAGGCAAGATTGCCGCTAACCGTTTCCATCTGTTCACCGCCGTATAATACTGTGATAATAAATAATCATCAGAGTGCGGTCGAACCGCTTTTGCTCTGCTCAAACCGTAGCACAGGGAGGTGCCCCGGGAATGCTCGTTTATGTTCGCGGCGCCGGCGATATCGCCACGGGCGTCGCCGCTCGCTTGGTGCGCGCCGGCGTGTCGGTCGTTATGGCCGATATCGCGGTTCCCACGTGCATCCGTCGCACAATCAGTTTTTGCGAGGCCATTCGCCTGGGCGAGGTCCAGGTCGAGGGCATTCGCGCTCGCTTGGCGCAGACGCCGGCAGAGGCGCTTGCGATTACCGAGGCCGGAGACGTCGCCGTCGTGGTAGACCCCCAGGCCAAGATGCTCGACGAACTGAAACCCGCTGCCGTGGTCGACGCGATTCTGGCCAAGCGCAACTTGGGCACCACGCGCGATATGGCGCCTGTCGTCATCGCCGTGGGGCCGGGCTTTACCGCGCCGGTCGATTGCGATGCCGTGGTCGAGACCATGCGCGGGCATTTTCTGGGCCGTGTCATTACCCAAGGTTCGCCCCAGCCCAACACGGGCGTGCCGGGCATTATCGCCGGCTTTGGCAAGGAGCGCGTTATCCACAGCCCCGCCGCCGGCGTGTTTCGGTCCGACCGTGCGATCGGCGACATCGTGAGTGCCGGCGATGTGATCGGGTATGCGGGTGATACTCCCATGGTCACGCAGATTGACGGCTGCTTGCGCGGCCTTTTGGCCGACGGCGTTCAGGTGACTGAGGGCTTTAAATGCGCCGATGTCGATCCGCGCGGCGACGCCAGCTATATCAACTACATTTCGGACAAGGCGACGTCGGTCGGCGGCGGCGTACTCGAGGCACTCGCCATGCTCACCGACGTTTTTAGGGGATAGGAAGCGACGATGGAAAAGCTCGATGTGGTGAATGCTGCGCTTGGCGCTCTGAAGGCTGGCAAGACGTGCGAGCTGGTGGTAGTTGCCGGCACGGCAGGGTCATCGCCGCGCGGCGTGGGCGCCTGGATGGCCGTCTTTGCCGATGGCAGCCAAGCGGGCACCATCGGCGGCGGCAAGATTGAGCTCTTTGCGCTGGATGAGGCGCGCGAGCTGCTGGCCGCAGGTCAATCGCGTCTGGTCCGCTACACCATGGGCGGCGAGAACTCCGATACCGGCATGATCTGCGGCGGAGCCATCTGCCTGTGCTATCTGCACCTGGATGTATCACAGGCGCCGTTGTTCCAGGAAATTGCCGACGTCTTGGCCTATCGGCGCATCGGCGACTTCGTCATCGACTTTGAGTCGTTTATCGCGAGTGCGCTCGAAGGCGATGTGGCCGAGTACCATGGCGAGGAATCGCGCCGCACCATTGCGGGCTGCCCCGGGATTTCGCTGGTGGAGGAGGGGAGTAGGGTCACCTACACCAACGCAGCCTCCGAGATTCCCGCGGCGCACATCGAGACGCTCTGCCCCGAGGGCCTGACCTATATCTTTGGCTGCGGCCACGTGGGCGCTGCGACGGCGCGGGTGCTCACGGCGGCGGGCTTTGCCGTCGTGGCTTGCGACGACCGTCCCGGCACGCTGACCCCCGAATGGGTGCCCGGGGTCTATGACCGTCGTCTGGTCGATTACAAGAACCTGGGCGAGCAATGCCCCATCGGCCCGCGCGACCTGGTGGTGGTCGCCACGGCGGGTCACAAGTCCGATATCGACGTGGTGATTCAAGCCATGCGCGCCAAACCCGCCTATCTGGGCTGCTTGGGCTCGCGCCGTAAGACGGCCTTTGTACGCGCCCGCCTGGAGCAGGAGGGCTTTACGCAGGACCAGATCGACGAGCTGCACCTGCCGATCGGCGTTGCCATCGAGGCCGAGGACCCCGAGGAGATCGCCATCTCCATCGCCGCCGAGATGATCCACCTGCGCCGCACCAAACTCGTCCCCCGCAAACGCTAATCGCATCCCCACCAATTAAGTTGCGGTGAAATACGGATTGTTTAAGCCTGTTAGGCCGCCAAACAGTCCCTATTTCACCGCAACTGCTTTTCGGGATCCATTTGTGCGGGGGAGTTGTGGAGTTGTGCAGGCAGACGAGGTTTTTCTGGAAATACGCACCCAATGCGCGTATAGTACCGATTGTTTTGTCGGCTCCTGCTGCGTCGAGTCCAAACCGCGAAATGCCATGAGCGGCGCGGATGCAGCCAGGAGGCACGAGGACAACCCATCGTGGCCACGCCCCGTGCTTAAAACCCCAAGAAGGAGTGAACAATGGCAGAAGAGAAGTATGTGCCGCGTCTGAAGACCAAGTACAACAACGAGGTCAAGCAGCAGCTTCAGGACAAGTTCCAGTACGAGAACGTCATGATGATCCCCAAGTTTGAGAAGATCGTCGTGAACATGGGTGTCGGCGAGGCCGCTACCGATTCCAAGGCCATCGACGGTGCCGTGCGCGACCTGCGCGCCATCACCGGCCAGCAGCCGATGATCACCCGTGCCCGCAAGTCCATCGCTACCTTCCGCCTGCGCGCTGGTATGCCGATCGGCTGCAAGGTTACCCTGCGTGGCGACCGTATGTGGGAGTTCTTCGATCGTCTGACCTCCGTCGCGATCCCCCGTATCCGCGACTTCCGCGGCATCTCCGCCAAGAGCTTCGACGGCCGTGGTAACTTCTCCATGGGCGTCACCGAGCAGCTCATCTTCCCCGAGATCGACTTCGACTCCGTCGATCACCAGCGTGGTATGGACATCACTTTCGTGACCACCGCCAACACCGATGAGGAGGCCAAGGCCCTTCTGGACGCCTTCGGTTTCCCGTTCAAGAAATAGGTTCACCTGCCCTATAAGCGCCGTTCCCACAAGGGGGCGGCGCTTGGGGCGAACAATACTCTATGTGAGGAGGATATAAGTGGCTAAGACATCGATGATCGTCAAGTGCAATCGCAAGCAGAAGTTCTCTACTCGTGAGTACACGCGCTGCCAGCGCTGCGGCCGTCCGCACTCTGTGTACCGCAAGTTCGGCCTGTGCCGTGTCTGCTTCCGCGAGCTTGCACTCAAGGGCGAGCTTCCCGGCGTTAAGAAGGCCAGCTGGTAAGTCACTACCAGCGTTTCAAGCATCCGTTTGGAACAGGGAAAACGTGCTAGTTAGGCTTTGCCGTTAAGGGCGGCGAAGAACCAAGAGCACGTGTTCATCAAGAACGAAGGAGAATCTGTATGAACCTTACAGACCCGATCGCAGATATGCTTACGCGCATCCGTAACGCTAACTCTGTGAACAAGGCCACGGTCTCCATGCCGAGCAGCAAGAAGCTCGTCGAGATCGCTCGTGTTCTGCACGAGGAGGGCTACATCGAGGGCTACGATGTCGAGGACACCGTTCCCCAGAAGACTCTGCACATCACGCTTAAGTATGGTCCCAAGAAGGCTAAGGTCATCAACGGCATCCGCCGCATTTCCAAGCCGGGCCTGCGTAAGTACACCGGCGTTGCCGACATGCCCCGCGTCCGCGGTGGCCTTGGTACCGCCATTATTTCCACCAGCCATGGCGTCATGACCGACCGCGATGCTCGCAAGCACAACGTCGGCGGCGAGATCATCGCTTACGTCTGGTAATTCGCTCGGTAGGTAGAAGGAAAGGAGATCACCGTGTCTCGTATCGGTAATAAGCCTGTCCAGATTCCCGCCGGAGTCGAAGTGGCAGTCAACGGCAACAACGTTGTCGTCAAGGGCCCCAAGGGCCAGCTCGAGCTCGATGTCTTTGAGAAGCTCGCTATCAACGTCGAGGACAACGTCCTCACCGTTTCCCGTCCCGATGACGAGCGTGAGACCCGTGCCCGCCACGGCCTCACCCGCGCCCTCATCCACAACATGGTTGTTGGCGTTTCCGAGGGCTTCGAGAAGAAGCTCGAGCTCGCCGGTGTCGGTTACCGCGTGCAGCAGAAGGGCAAGAACCTCGAGTTCTCCCTGGGCTTCTCGCACCCCGTGATCGTCGAGGCTCCCGAGGGCATCACCTTCGAGGTTCCCGACAACACCCACGTGAACGTCAAGGGTATCAACAAGCAGCAGGTCGGTCAGATCGCCGCTGAGATCCGCGGCCATCGTCCTCCCGAGCCTTACAAGGGCAAGGGTATCCACTACGTTGGCGAGCACATCCGCCGCAAGCTGGGTAAGGCCGCCAAGTAGTCGTAACCGACTCACTCGCATAAGACCAGCACCCCGTCAGGTGCTGGCAAGATCAACCTTTTTAGGAGTTTACGTATGAACAAGCATAAGGCGAAGCTGGAAGGCCTCAAGCGTCGTCAGCGTCGTGTTCGCGGCAAGGTCTCGGGTACCGCCGAGCGTCCGCGTCTTCGCGTGACCCGTACTAACGCCAACATCTATGCCCAGATCATCGACGACAGCAAGGGCTCCAGCCTGACGCTCGTCTCCGCCTCGACCCTCGAGGCGGAGTTCAAGGGCACCCACACCTCGAACAAGGAGGCTGCGGAGAAGGTCGGTCAGCTCGTTGGCAAGCGCGCCATCGAGGCCGGCATCACCAAGGTCGCCTTCGATCGCGGTGGCCGTATCTACCATGGCCGCGTCAAGGCCCTCGCCGACGGTGCTCGTGCCGCCGGTCTCGAGTTCTAGGAGGTATGTAGCACATGGCTCGTAATCAGAAGCAGCAGCGCGAGGCCTCCGAGTTCGAGGAGCGCGTCGTTTACATCAACCGCGTGTCGAAGACCGTCAAGGGTGGTCGTCGCATGAGCCTCGTCGCTCTCGTCGTCGTTGGCGACGGCAAGGGCAACGTTGGCGTTGGCATGGGCAAGTCCGCTGAGGTGCCCCTGGCCATCTCCAAGGCGTCTCTCGATGCCAAGAAGAACATGTTCCACGTGCCGGTGACCGAAGAGGGCACCATCCCGCACGAGGTTCTCGGTCACTTTGGTGCCGGCCGCATCATCATCAAGCCCGCTGTCGAGGGTACCGGCGTTATCGCCGGCGGCGCTGTGCGCCCCCTCTTCGAGCTTGCTGGCATCAAGAACGTCCTGTCCAAGTCCCTCGGTACCGACAACGGCCTTAACATCATCAAGGCTGCCGTCGAGGGCCTCAAGGAGCTCTCCAGCCCTGAGGACGTCGCGGCTCGCCGTGGCCTGACGGTCTCCGAGATGTTCGTCGGTAAGGAGAACTAAGCATGGCTGACACCATCAAGATCAAGCAGGTCCGCAGCACCAACGGTTGCAAGCAGGACCAGGTCCGTACTGTCCGTGCCCTCGGTCTCCACAGGATCCGCGAGGTTCGCGAGATTGCTGACAACGAGTCCGTCCGCGGCATGATCTTCAAGGTCAAGCACCTTGTCGAGATTGTAGAGGAGTAGCAAATGCAGCTTCACGATCTTACTCCCGCGCCCGGTTCCACCAAGAACCGCAAGCGCGTCGGCCGTGGCAATTCTTCGGGTCACGGCACCACTTCTGGCCGCGGCCAGAAGGGCCAGGGTTCCCGCTCTGGCGGCACCAAGGGTGCCGGCTTCGAGGGTGGCCAGACTCCGCTGGCTATGCGCCTGCCCAAGCTTCCGGGCTTCCGCAACCCCCGTCGTATCGAGTACACCGCTGTCAACGTCGAGCGTCTCGAGCGTAAGTTCGAGGACGGCGCTGTGATCGACGGTGCCGCTCTTAAGGCCGCTCGCATCACCAAGAGCGAGTTCGAGCCCGTCAAGGTGCTCGGCAATGGTGAGCTCACCAAGAAGTTCACGGTCAAGGTCGACAAGGTCAGCGCTTCTGCGCAGGCCAAGATCGAGGCCGCCGGCGGAAAGGTCGAGCTGCCGTGCTAAATGGTCTTAAGAATGCTTTCCGCATCAAAGAACTGCGCGAAAAGATTCTTTTTACCATAGCTATGCTCGTCGTGTACCGCATTGGTGCGCACGTTCCTGTGCCCGGCATTCCCTTCCAGGGGATGCTGGGCCTTTTCTCGACCGGGAGCAACTCGGTCGCCGCAGGTGCTATGGCCCTCCTGAATCTTTTCTCTGGTGGCGCGTTGAGCTATGTCTCGGTGTTCTCTTTGGGCATCATGCCGTACATCACGAGCTCGATTATCCTCCAGATGCTCCAGGCCGTCGTGCCTTCCCTGCATGAGCTTGCCCGCGAGGGCGAGGTCGGTCAGACCAAGATTACGCAGTATTCGCGTTACCTCACCTTGGCTCTGGCTATCCTCAACTCCGTGGGTTACCTCTTCCTCTTTAAGAGCTTCGGCATTAGCTTCAACGGTGCCGGTGCTCCCGAGATCATCTTCGACCTCATGATCGTCGGTACGCTCACCGCGGGCGCCATGCTGATCATGTGGATTGGTGAGCTCATCACCCAGCGCGGTATCGGCAATGGCATGTCGCTGATCATCTTCGCGAACATCATGGCCGGTCTTCCGCAGGCGATCTTCTCCAGCACCGAGGGTAACGCCGGTGGCATCATCACCATGGTGATCATCTGCGCCATCATCCTGCTGGTCATCCCGCTGATTGTTTTCCTTGAGCGCGGCCAGCGCCGCATCCCGGTCTCCTACGCCAAGCGCGTCGTTGGCCGTCGCATGATGGGTGGCCAGACCACCTACCTGCCCATCAAGGTCAACACCGCGGGCGTCGTGCCGATCATCTTCGCTTCGGCGCTGCTGTACTTCCCGGCTCAGATTGCCGTGTTCTTCCCCGGCATCGGCTGGATTCAGGCAGTTGCCTCTGCGCTTTCGACCGGTTGGCTCAACTGGGTGCTTAACGTTGTCCTCATCGTGTTCTTCGCGTACTTCTACACCTCTATGGTGTTCAACCCCGATGACACGGCCGACAACCTTAAGAAGCAGGGTGGCTTTATTCCGGGCGTCCGTCCGGGTAGGGCTACCGCGGCCTACATCAAGAACGCGCTCAACAAGATTACGCTTCCCAGCGCTGTCTTCTTGGCGCTCATCGCCATCGTGCCTTCGATCATCTTCTCCTTCACGGGTAACCAGCTGATCCAGGCATTTGGCGGCACGTCCATCCTCATCATGGTCGGCGTTGTGCTCGACACGGTCGACAAGCTCGAAGGCCAGATCAAGATGTATGATTATGATGGATTCTTTAAATAGGCTAGAGGAGGATTGCTCATGAACCTCGTATTGCTCGGAGCTCCGGGTGCCGGTAAGGGCACCGTCGCACAGGAGCTCGTCGCCGAGTTCGGCGTCGCTCACATTTCCACGGGCGACCTGCTGCGTGCTGCCGTCAAGGGTGGCACCGAGCTTGGTATTCAGGCTAAGAAGTACATGGACGCCGGCGAGCTTGTTCCCGACCAGCTCGTAATCGACCTTGTCAAGGAGCGCCTTGCCGCCGATGACGCCCAGCAGGGCTTCATCCTCGACGGTTTTCCGCGCAACACTGCCCAGGCTGTGACGCTCGATTCCGAGCTCTCCGCCATGGGTCGTGAGATCGACTGCGCCCTTCTGGTCGACGTGGCCCCCGAGGTCATTATCGACCGTCTGTCTTCGCGTCGCACCTGCCGCGCCTGCGGTTACACCGGCACCGCTGCCGATGCTACCTGCCCCAAGTGCGGTGGCGAGATGTATCAGCGCGACGACGACAAGCCCGAGACCATCAAGAACCGTCTCGACGTCTACGAGAAGTCCACGAGCCCGCTCGTCGACTACTATCGTGGCCAGGGTCTGCTCAAGTCGGTCAACGGTGACCAGGCTCGCGAGACCGTGTACGGGGATGTCAAAGAGGCTCTCGGTCTATGATCAAGATTAAGTCTGCAACGCAAATCGAGCAGATGAAGAAGGCAGGAGCGCTATCTAAGATGGCGCTCCGCCACGTTGGAGCCATGGTTCGCCCTGGTGTTTCGACCTTTGAGCTTGATCAGCTTGCGGAGCAGATTATCCGCATGCATGGTGGCACCCCGGCCTTTAAGGGCTACGGCGGGTTCCCCGGTACCATTTGCGCATCGATTAACGATGCCGTGGTGCACGGTATTCCCAATCCCGACATGATCCTGCGCGATGGCGATATCATCTCCATCGATACGGGTGCCGTTGTCGACGGTTGGGTCGGCGATAACGCTTGGACGTTTTTCGTCGGTACCCCCACGCCCGAGGCCAAGGCCCTGTGCGAGGTTACGCTCGATTGCCTTAAGGCTGCAATCGAGCAGGCTGTTCCCGGTAACCATATTGGGGACATTGGTTATGCCGTCCAGTCCCTCGCCGAGTCTCACGGCTATGGCGTGCTTCGCGATTATGTGGGGCACGGCATTGGCCATGTGATGCACGAGGACCCCAATGTTCCGAATTACGGAAAAAAGGGGAGGGGCGTTCGTCTCCAGGCCGGTATGGTCATTGCCATCGAGCCGATGGTCACGATGGGATCCAATCATGTGAGCACGGGCTCCGATGGTTGGATCGTTACGACCAACGATCACCTGCCCGCCGCGCACTACGAGAACACCGTCGCCATTACCGATGACGGCCCGGTGATTCTAACCACCGATGCGCAAGGCGCTTGGTGCTCCTTGCAAGGCGGCGAGATGTAGAGGCCGCGTTCAAATTCGTCGGCATTTACATTTCAAAGTAACAAGTTTCACTTAGTTGTGGAGCCATTACGAAGATATTACGATACGTGCACGCGTATTGTAGAATTCTCAATCGCTGTCGTTTTCTAGAGAAAGATGATTGCTTGTGAAGAAGGAAGACGCAATTGAGCTCGAGGGTACGGTAAAGGAACCGCTGCCCAACGCCATGTTTAAGGTTGAGCTCGAGAACGGTCATTCGGTTCTGTGCAACATTTCTGGCAAGATCCGAATGAATTACATCCGTATTCTCCCCGGTGACAGGGTTGTCGTGGAGCTTTCCCCGTACGACCTGACCCGCGGCCGCATCACCTATCGCTATAAATAGCGGCACGCATACACGCACTCCTTTTCCGACTGCAGGCTTAGCTCAACCTACGGTCGGATTGTGTGTGAAGACCAGCCATAGTTTTAAACGCCTGCGGCTGGGCGAGTAGATAGTAGGGAAGTAGTTTGAGCGCTACCGAAAGGAAGAACGATGAAGGTACGTCCTTCGGTCAAGAAGATGTGCGATAAGTGCAAAATCATTAGGCGCCATGGCAAGGTCCTCGTCATTTGCGAGAACCCCCGTCATAAGCAGCGTCAGGGTTAAGAGAGGAGACTACGTTGGCCCGTATTAATGGTGTCGACCTCCCGCGTGAGAAGCGCGTTGAGATCGGTCTGACCTACATTTACGGCATCGGCCGCACCACTGCGACGAAGATTTGCGTCGAGTGCAACGTTAACGTGGATACGCGCGTTAAGGACCTCACCGAGGATGAGGTTAACGCCATCCGCGATTATATCGACAAGAACCAGATCATGGTTGAGGGCGACCTCCGCCGTGAGCGCAACCAGAACGTCAAGCGCCTTATGGACATCGGCTGCAACCGCGGCCTTCGTCACCGCAAGGGCCTCCCGGTCCGCGGCCAGCGCACCCACACTAACGCTCGTACCCGCAAGGGCCCGAAGCGTCAGATCGGTGCTAAGAAGAAGAAATAAGGAGCGCTAGATAGATGGCTACTGCTAAGAAGAACGTTCGCGCTGCCCGTCTGAAGCGCGCGGACCGTAAGAACATTTCCGTGGGCCAGGCTCACATTCGTTCTACGTTCAACAACACGATCGTTTCGATCACCGATCCCCAGGGCAACGTCATTTCCTGGAAGTCGGCTGGCCAGGTGGGCTTCAAGGGCTCCCGTAAGTCCACGCCGTTCGCTGCCCAGATGGCTGCCGAGGCTGCTGCCAAGCAGGCCATGGAGCACGGTATGAAGAAGGTTTCCGTCTTCGTCAAGGGCCCCGGCTCCGGTCGTGAGACCGCCATCCGCTCCCTCCAGGCTGCTGGCCTCGAGGTCTCGAGCATCCAGGACAAGACCCCCATCCCGCACAACGGCTGCCGCCCCAAGAAGCGTCGCCGCGTGTAACTGAAAGGATCGTATCAATATGGCAATCGACAGGACTCCTGTTCTTAAGCGCTGCCGTCAGCTCGGGATCGATCCCGCTGAGCTCGGTTACAGCAGCAAGAAGGAATCTATCCGTCAGCCCAAGCGCCGTCGCAAGGAATCTGAGTACGGCATGCAGCTGCGCGAGAAGCAGAAGGTCAAGTTCATCTATGGCGTTCTGGAGAAGCAGTTCCACGGCTACTTCAACAAGGCCCGTAAGATGAACGGCGTCACCGGTGAGAACCTCATGATCATCCTTGAGTCTCGCCTCGACAACGTCGTCTTCCGTCTTGGCTTCGCCCGCACCCGCAAAGAGGCTCGTCAGTCCGTCCGTCACGGTCACTTCACCGTGAACGGCAAGCGCGTGGACATCCCGTCCTACCGCGTCAAGGCCGGCGACGTCGTCGCTGTCGGCGAGAAGTTCCGTGACCTCCTCCCCATCAAGGAGGCCCTGATTTCCTCCGAGCGTTTCGAGGTCCCTGGCTGGCTCGAGGTCGATATCGAGAAGCTGTCTGGTAACGTGCTCGCTCTGCCGACGCGTGAGCAGATCAGCGGTGATATCAACGAGCAGCTCATCGTCGAGCTCTACTCTAAGTAGTCCATCCGGGCTGCTGAGGCTGGAGGTAATACATGTCAGAATTCATTAGGCCTCAGGTTCAGGTCGAAGAGATTAACGAGACGTCTGCTCGTGTCTCCGTTGAGCCGCTCGAGCGTGGCTACGGCGATACGCTGGGTAACTCCCTTCGTCGCGTTCTTCTGTCCTCGCTCGAGGGTGCCGCCGTCGAGGCTATTCAGATCGATGGCGCGCAGCACGAGTTCATGACCATCCCTAACATGGTCGAGGATGTCACCGACATCGTCCTGAATGTCAAGGGTCTTGTCTTCAGGGCTCTCGGCACGACCGACGAGGCGACCGCCACCATTTCGGTTGACGGCCCCTGCGAGGTCACCGGTGCGGACTTCTTTATTCCGTCCGAGTTTGAGCTGGTCAACCCCGAGCAGCACATCGCTACGCTCACCGAGGGTGGCCATCTCACTATGAGCATGCGCATCGGCTATGGCCGCGGCTATGTCTCTGGCGAGGCTAACAAGCGCGACAACGATCCCATCGGTGTGATCCACGTCGACTCGCTGTACTCGCCGGTGTCCCGTTGCGCCAAGCTCGTTGAGGCTTGCCGTGTCGGTCAGCACACCGACTACGACCGCCTTGTCCTCGAGATCGAGACCAACGGCTCCATCGCTCCGCGCGACGCCGTGGTCCAGGCCGCCAATATCATCAACCAGCATATGGCTGCCTTTATGAACCTTGCCGAGACCCCCGAGGTCGAGGAGGAGGCTTCGATCTTCGCTCCCGAGGTCACCAACGACAACGCCGAGCTGGACAAGCAGATTGAGGATCTGGACCTTTCCGTCCGTTCCTACAACTGCCTTAAGCGCGCCAGCATTCACTCGGTCCGTCAGCTCGTTGAGTTCTCGGAGAACGATCTGCTCAACATCCGTAACTTCGGTGTTAAGTCGATCGAGGAAGTGAAGGACAAGCTTGAGTCCATGGGCCTGAGCCTGAAGGCTTAATGCTTCGCATATTTGAGGAGAAACTAGACCATGCGTCACAACGTTAAGAAGGGCCTGAAGCTCGGCACCGATGCGAGCCACACCAAGGCCATGAAGAAGAGCCTGGCCAAGGCCCTCTTCGAGAACGACCGCATCAAGACCACCGAGACCCGCGCTAAGGCGCTGCGTTCGGTCGTCGATCCGATCATCACCTGGGCCAAGAAGGGCGACCTGCACTCTCGTCGTCTGGCCATCGCCAAGCTCGGCGATAAGCAGCTCGTTGCCGAGATCTTCGACAAGGCTGCCCAGGGCATGTGGCAGGACCGCAACGGCGGTTACACCCGCATCATGAAGCTCGGTAACCGTAAGGGCGACAACGCTCCTATCGTTATCATGGAGCTCGTCACCGAGCCTTGCACGCCTAAGGCCAAGAAGGCTGCTCCGGCCCCCAAGAAGGCCGCTGCTCCCAAGAAGGTCGAGGCCGTCGAGGAGGCTCCTGCTGAGGAGACCGCTGAGTAGACAATCCGTCTGCATAGGCTATATTCGAGGGGTACGTTCGCGTACCCCTCTTTTTTTGTCGCGATACCGTTTATTGTTTGTTGGGAGCGTCCATGACCGCGCCGTCTGATTTCAATTCGACCCCAGAGCTCGATGCCACGCTCGTATTCCGTGTTGCCTATGACGGCTCGTCGTATAGCGGATTTGCCGAGCAGCCGGGTCAGACGACCGTTGCGGGCGAGTTGCGCCGCGCTATCGAGACGCTGCTGCGCCGCCCGATCGATCTGACGTGTGCGGGGCGTACCGATGCCGGCGTGCATGCGGTGGCCCAGTACATTAGCGTGCCCGTAACGGACGCTGAGCTGGCTCTGACGCGCCGTAGGTGGCTGAGGGCTATGGATGCCCTCCTGCCTAAAGATATTGCCATAAACGAGGTCTACAAGGCTCGTAAGGGCTTTTCTGCGCGCTTTGATGCGCGCTCCCGTACGTATACGTACCGCATTGCCGATCGCGATGCGCGGCCCGTGCTGTCACGCGGCGCTGTGTGGTGGCATCGCTATCCCTTGGACGTCGAGGCTATGTCTGCCGCGTGCCCTGCGCTCTTGGGCGAGCAGGACTTTAAGAGCTTTTGCAAGGTGGCGTCTGCCGTGGGCAAACCCACGCACCGTTGCGTGATGCGTGCCGAGTTTGGCCACGAGGTCGCTTTTGGCGAGGATATCCTCACGTTTACCATCGAGGGCAATGCGTTTTTGCATTCGATGGTGCGAACCATTGTAGGCACGCTCGTGGAGATCGGCATGCATCGTCGCGATCCCCAGTGGATGCGCGAGGTCATTGATGCCTGCGACCGTACCGCTGCGGGTCCCACGGCGCCTGCCTGTGGCCTTACGTTTATGGGCGTGGATTACGATCCCGCCGAGCTTGTCGTGCTCGACTAGGGGAGTGCTCGGCGCGTCCGTACCTGTCACATACTATGTGTGAGCTGCGCGTGTGCAACATCTGTTCTTGGCGTGCAACATGTTAGGCGGCTCGTTGCTTTTATAGCTCGGGTGTACCATGAACGACGGTTTGATTTGGCGCTGTCGAGAGGACGGAAAACTTGGTTCGACGTGGTTCGCATCCGCGACTTTCGGTGATCCTTATTGTTGAGGGTTCGCCCAGCTATGCGATGCGCGCACTCGAGAGCGTCCAGAACCAAGACCTCTATGACCTGCAAATTGTCGTGGTTTGTCGCGACGTTGCGCCGGGCGTGCGCCATTCGCTCGAAGTTGCCGCGGGCAGGGATATTCACATCGATTTGATTGACGTCGAGGATTCGGCGCGCGGAGCATGTCTCAAGGCCGGTTTTGCCGCCTCGCGCGGATTGCAGATTGTTGCCATGAACGCCGACGAGTGGTTTGCCCCACAGTCCCTTTCCAAGATGGTCGATGTTGCGTGCGATGCTGCGGCAGACATGGTGATTCCCACGGCATCGCTCGACCGCTACGATGCTCATCGTGAGCGCCATTCGCGCGTACTGGATGCCACTTCTCTTGCGATCGATGACCGTGCTTCTTTGGCGGCTGGTCTGTCTCAAATGATTTCCGGCGGCCTGATTGCCCAGACTCCCGGTGTGATGTACAGCCGCTCGCTGTTCGAGACATGTTTGTCGCGCGACCGTGCGTTTCGCTCGATTGGGTTTATGACATGCGCTCTTTCGCAGGCGCAATGCATATCCGGGTGCGGTGATGCCTGTTTCCATGCGGTGGCGCCACGGCTTACAGATGCTTTTGACCCCACATTGTTTGCCAAGCTTACCGATGACGCCCGGGCGCTCGACGAGCTTATTGATTCGCTTGCAGAGGCGAACGGTGACGCGCAGCTAAAGGTGGCGAGCCATATGTTTTACTTCGCCGGGCTGGTCGCCTGCATCGAAAATTTGTGCTTGAGCCCGCATGGGGTTTCTTCAATTGAGCGTTCCGCTCGTATGCGTGATATGCTCGAGGCATCTCGAACTCGTCAGATGGCCGCGGCACTCAAGGATAACCATCGTGGGCTCGGACTGTTGTTTGGACCGATTGCCAGTGCCAAGCCTGCGCGTTGCGTGATGTATACGCACCTGGCCGCTTTTTTTAACCGGACGGGCGTCAAAACTGCTTAAGACGGCTATGTTCGAAACAATCTTGCATGGAATTGTTTCGAAATGCGTTCTTATTCACAAATACCCTTAAATAGCGCTAAACTATACAATCACTGATTGATTGTCTCGCCATCTATGGAGTGAGGTTTAGTATGGCTAAAAAACGCAATGGGCGCCAGGATGCCATCAGAGATATCGTGCGCAACAAGGATGTTCGCACGCAGCGCGTACTGGTGGACGAGCTCCGTGCCATGGGGTTTGATTGCACGCAGGCGACCGTTTCGCGCGACATTGCCGATATGGGGCTGCGCAAGCTTCCCGAGGGCATCTATGTTCTGGCCGAGGACTTGCATCTGCAGCGTATGGTCTCCGAACTGGTAACGGGCGTTCTACGTACCGACAACCTGGTTATGATCAAGGCTCAGCCCGGTACCGCTTCGGGCATCGCCGCTGCGGTCGATGCCGCTGAGCTGCCCGACGTGCTCGGTTCGCTCGCCGGTAACGACACCATCTTGGTTATCGCCCAGACCGCCGAGGACGGCGAGCGCCTGGAGGCCCTCATCAACAAGCTGAGCAACTCTCGTAAGTAGGCGAGGCGGCGCGTGAGGACAGCGCCGTACGAGCGCATATAGCGACTTTTATGGGGCGTCGACGATGTTCGGCGCCCTTTTTTATTGTCGCATCGTGTTGAGGCGCGTGCGAGGTTTCTCGTGACAAAAAGGCGCCCGAGCAGCTATCGATCTGCTCGGGCGCCTTTGATTGGCTATGGCTGGGTGCCTACTGACCCGTAGAGGGATCGGGCGTGGGCGTAGGCGTAGGCGTTGGAGTGGGGGAACCGCCCTCGCCGCCACCTTCGCCACCGCTACCGTCGCCGCCGGTCGACCCGCCGGTCGTACCGGTGCCACCGGAGGTTTCGCCGCCTGTGGTCTCGGTCGTCGTGGTGGTAGTGGTCGTCGTTGTGGTGGTCTCTTCCTCCTCGTCGTCCTCCTTATCGCTGCTTTCCGCCTTCTTGGCGTTGTTGGTGCCGTAGAACTTCCAGACGTTGTTGTTCTTATACGTGGGGGCAGTGCCCGTCGGGAACTCCTCGCGGTCGGTGCCGGCAAGGACGGTGTTCATGAACTTCTTAAAGACGGGCAGGTTGGTGCTGTCACCCAGCAGGTCCGTGCCGTACTTTTGGATGGGAATCTCACCTGCGGAGTAGCCGGTCCACAGGGCGCATGCCAGCTGCGGGGTATAGCCGCAGAACCACAGGTTAGTGGTGTTGTCGGTGGTACCTGTCTTGCCGGCATAGGGCTGGTTCACGCTCAGAGCGCCGGCGGCACCCGTGCCGCTGCCCTGCATGACGCCGGTCAGGACGTCGGTCACTGCCGCGGCCTCGCCGGTGGAGAGCACCTGCGAGGGGTTATCGGTGTGCTGGTACAGTACCGAGCCAGTTCGCGAATCAATCTCGGTGATGGCGATCGGCTGGCGATAGTAACCGCCGTTGGCAAACGTGGCATAGGCCGCGGCCATCTCGAGCGGCGAGATGGAGCCGGTACCGAGCGTCATGACGGGAACGTCCTCGATATTGTCCTTAGAAGGATCGATGCCGAGCTTTTTGACGAGCGACATGATCTTGTTATTGCCGATAGCCTCTGCAACCTGGATATAGCCGGTGTTGGAGGAGTACGCCGTCGCCTGCTTGAGCGTGATGGTACCGTAGCTTTGGTTGGCGTAGTTCTGCACCTCGGTCGTGGTGCCCTTGGCCTTGAGCGGCGAGTTGCAGTTGAGGGTGACGTTGGGGTTCATGCCGTTTTGGATGGCAGTGGCCAGCGTAAAGGCCTTAAACGTGGAACCCACGGGACGCTTGGCCGTGGCGTGGTTCACGTGGTTCTCGTCGGCGTTATAGTCGTAGCCGCCCACCATGCACTTGATGTAGCCGGTCTTGGGGTCGACGACGACCATGCCCATGTCCAGGCCGTCGAGCGAAAGCGTGTCGAGCTGGGCACGCACGGCCTCCTCGGCAGTCTGCTGCATCGTGGGGTCGATGGTGGTCTTGACGGTTAGGCCGCCCTTAAACAGCACGTCGGTGGAGAACTCCTGCTCCAGCAGCTGCTTAACATAGGCGACAAAGTAAGGCTGCGAATACACGTCGACGCCGCTGCCCGAAATCTCGGTTACGTTGAGGGTGATAGGCTCTGCCTGCGCGGCGTCGTGCTCCTCCTGGGTGATGTGGCCCAGGCGCAGCATGTTGTCGAGAACCTTGTTGCGGCGAGAGAGTGCCAGATCGGGATTGACCGTGGGGTCGTACTGCGAAGGCGAGTTGGGAAGGCCGATGAGCAGCGCGGCCTCGCTCAGGGTGAGGTCGGCGGCGCTCTTGGACAGATAGGTCTCGGCTGCGGCCTCGATGCCGTAGGCACCGTGGCCGTAATAGATGGTGTTGAGGTACATCATAAGGATCTCGTCCTTGGAGTACATCTCCTCCATCTTGATAGCGATGTAGGCCTCGCGCACCTTACGCTCGATGGTCGAATCGAACTGCTCCTCCTGCAGGATGGTGTTGCGTACCAGCTGCTGGGTGATGGTCGATGCGCCCTCGTGGCCACCGGAGACGGTTGCCACGGCAGCACGCGCGATACCCCACAGGTCGATACCGCCGTGCTCGTAGAAGCGTTCGTCCTCGACGTCGACGGTGCCCTGCAGCACGTACGGAGAGACCTGGTCCTTGGTGACGGACTTGCGGTTTTGCGTGTAGAAGCTTGCGATCTTGTTGCCGTTGCAATCGACGATTTCGGTGGGTTCACTCACCAGATAGGCGTTGGCGTCGGTATAGTCAGGCAGATCGGACAGCCAGCGGTTGACGTTGCCGATCATGCCGATGCCAAACGCTACGCCCGCGATGAGCAAAAAGCCCAAGAACGAGAGCAGGATCATGGGCAGGGCATGCGTCTTGGAACGACTGCGTCCCTGTCGTTGGCGAGGACCCATATATTGACCTCCAGGTATGTCGTGCCGGGCGGCGGGTGCGCCGCTGGGGCAGGATGGACATAAGTTATTACACGATAAACCAAACGAGGCGCGCGAGGCCTCGTGTATGCTGGATGACGGCATTTTTCAGAGTGAATGCATACCTTGTTGGTAAGGAGTTTCCGATGGCGATTCGGACGATGGGGCCGAGTGGACAATGCGATAACGAGCCGGGGGCTGCCGAGGCGGCGCTGCCCGAGCTGTTGGCGCCTGCGGGCGGGCTCGATCAGATGCTCGCTGCCATCGCGGCGGGCGCCGATGCCGTCTATGCTGGCCTGGGCGGGTTTAACGCCCGCGTGAGCGCACACGGCTTTACCGACGACGAGTTTTTGCGCGGCTGCGTCGTGGCGCATGCGCACGGCGTGCGTGTATACGTGACGCTCAACGTGTTTGTGTTCGATGACGAGTTGGCCGACGCGGTGGCGCTGGGGGCGCACGCGCATGAGTTGGGTGCCGATGCCTTGATCGTGGCAGATGCCGGTCTGGCCTGCGCGTTGCGCGCGGCGATTCCCGGGGTCGAGATTCACCTGTCCACGCAGGCGGGCGTACATAGCGAAGGCGCCGTGCGCCTGGCTGCCGACGAACTGGGCGTCGAGCGCGTGACGACTGCCCGCGAGCTGGCAGTCGACGAGATTGCCGCCCTGTGTGCTACCGGCGTGCCTATCGAGGTGTTCTGCCACGGTGCGATTTGCATTGGATATTCGGGCGCCTGCGAGTTTTCGGCCCTGCGGCGTGGACGATCGGCGATGCGCGGCGACTGTACGCAGCCGTGTCGCTTGGCGTACGACCTGGTGGACGAGACGGGGGAGAGCGTCGTTTCCGTGGAGGGCGATCGTCTGCTGTGCCCGCGCGACTATCTGGGCATTGCGCACCTGCCCGAGCTTGTTGGGGCCGGGGTGGCGTCGCTCAAGATCGAGGGGCGCATGAAAAACCCCGACTACGTGTTCAACGTGGTACGGGTGTGGCGTCGTGCACTCGATATGCTGCGCGATGGCGCGTGGGATGCCGCTGCCGTGTCGGCGCTCGAGCACGAGCTGGGCAGGTCATTCAACCGTGGGTTTACCGATGCGTATCTGCGGGGGCGATCGGGTGCTGAGCTCATGAGCTTTGAGCGTGCGATTAACCAGGGCGTGCGCGTGGGCCACTTGGTGGCGGTGGGTCACGAAGAGGTGACGGTTGAGCTTGATGCCGCCGTGGCGGCGGGCGATACGCTCGAGATCCGATTTTACCCGGGTGCCGACGCGCGTCCCGATGTGCCCAAGCGCTGGCCACAGGTGCCTTGCCCCGTGGATGCCGCTGCGGGAGAGCGCATCGTCGTGCATTGCAAACGCAAGGTGGGCGCGGGCTGCGAGGTCTATCTGATTCGCAGTGCCGGCGTGCTGGGGCAGACGGCAACGGTGTTGGAGCGCATGCGGGTCGAGGCAGATGCGGTCGCGCCTGCTGAGCAGTCCGTTGAGGTGCTGCCGTTTGAGGGCGTTCTGGCAGATGGCGATGTACCGACGGAGTTGGCGGGACCGGCGGAGCCGGCAAAGCATGAGGCTTTTGCTCGTATGGTCTTTGCCTGGGAGCTGATGGATGTGGATCCGCGCGATGAGCGGGATCTGTCCGATGCGACGGTGGTGCTCGACGAAGTGTGCCGCGCAGGCGACGCCGAGCGGACCCGAGCGCTTATGCAACGTGCTGGGCGCGTCGTCTGCCGCAATCTGGGACAGGTGGCGATGGCCCGTGAGCTGGGCACGGCGTTTGACGTGGCGGCGCCGGTGTTCTGTGCCAATCGGGCCACGCTTGCCTGGCTGCGCGGGCTTGGCGCGGGGTGGGTATACTTGCCTGCCGAATTGCTCGGCAATGATAGGGAGCGAATTGCCGAGCTGGCTGCTGAACCCGGCGTCTTGGGTCCGGTCGACGCCGACTGTCCCGAGCTCATGGTGTGCGAGCACTGCCTGCTGACCGCCGAGGGCGTCTGCGCCACCGATGCGACGGGGCAGGCCCGTTGCCGCGACTGCTTGCGTCGTCGGCAGGTGCGCTATCTGGTCGAGCGTGACGGTACGCGTCTGCCAGTTGCCATCGACGCATGCGGCAGGACGAGGATTTTCCTGTCGTAGGTGCCGCGTCGCGTCAGTTTGTTATCATAAGAGAGTTTATGGACTTCCAGCACCGCCGTTTTCGGCGAGGGTGCTATAGCAAAAGGAGGATACCCAATGCTGTCTGTTGACGAGCAAATGCGTATCATCACCTCGGGCGCCGCGCAGATCGTTCCCGAGGCCGACCTTCGCAAGAAGCTTGAGAAGGGCGAGCCCCTCAACATCAAGCTCGGCGTCGATCCCACCAGCCCCGACCTGCACCTGGGCCACGCCGTGCCGCTGCGCAAGATGCGTCAGTTCCAGGACCTGGGCCACAACGTCACCCTCATCATCGGTAACGGCACCGCACTGATCGGCGATCCTTCGGGCAAGAACTCCACCCGCCCGCAGCTTTCGCAGGAGCAGATCGAGGCCAATGCCGAGACCTACGTGAGCCAGGCCATGAAGATCCTGGATCCCGAGAAGACCACCATCGTGCACAACGGCGACTGGATCTTGTCGATGGATCTGGCCGGTCTGCTGCAGGTATGCTCCAAGTTCACCGTCGCCCGTATTCTCGAGCGCGACGACTTTACCAAGCGCTACCAGTCTCAGACGCCGATCGCCCTGCATGAGTTCCTGTATCCCGTGATGCAGGCTTACGACTCCGTGCAGATCAAGGCTGACGTGGAGATGGGCGGCACCGATCAGCTCTTCAACCTGCTCGCCGGCCGTGAGCTCATGGAGAAGATGGGCATGGAGCCCCAGATCGCGCTCACCATGCCGCTGCTCGAGGGCACCGATGGCGTGCGCAAGATGTCCAAGTCCTACGGTAACTACATCGGCCTGACCGACGCGCCTAAGGATATGTTCGGCAAGACCATGTCTATCCCCGACGAGATGATTGGCAAGTACTACCGCCTGGCGAGCTCGCTCACCCCGGCCGAGGTCGACAAGATCGACGCTGCTCTGGCCGACGGCTCTGCCGATCCCTATGAGCTCAAGCGCGCTCTGGGCCGCGACCTGTGCGACACCTACCACGGCGCCGGTGCCGGCGACGAGGCTCAGGCCGAGTTCGACCGCGTGTTCAAGGAGGGCCAGCTCGCCGACTTCCCCGAGAAGCACGTTGAGCTGACTGTTAACGACGAGGGGCAGATCTACCTCGCCGGCCTGCTCAAGGACCTGGGCCTTTCGGCCAGCGCCGGCCAGGCCCGTCGCGACATCGACGGCGGCGGCGTCAAGATCAACGGCAAGGCCGTGGCTCCCAAGAGCTACAACATCGACCCCAGCGCCCTCAAGCTGGGCGACACCCTCTCCGTTGGCAAGCGCAAGGGCTTCAAGCTGGTCTAGCAAGTAGGTCAGCCTAACATGTGCAATAGGGCCGCAGCCGGAACGATTCCGGCTGCGGCCCTTTTTGGATGATCCCTTGGGGACGGAGGAAAACGGATCACCGAGGGGGTCGGTCTGGCCCGGTGATCCGTTTTCCTCCGTCCCCAAGGGATCATGTGACGGTGCCGTTAAGCGGAAGGGGTGTTATCGGCGGCCTCCTTTTGGGCATACAATGGCTATTGGTTTGCTGCGGTGAAGGCCTGGCCGCTCCGCAGCTTTTTTCTACGGTTAAAGGAGTATGTATGTCCGTTGAGGTCATGAGGTCTGTGATCGAGGCCGCCGAGGGACGTGTTCCCGTCGACACGCTGTTTGCCAACGCGCAGATCGTCGATGTGTACGGCCAGCGCGTGGCGCCCGGTAGCGTTGCCGTCAAGGATGGCGTGATCGTCGGTGTGCTCTACGATGGTCGCGACGATGCCGCCGGTACGTATGAGGCTGCCGAGGTCATCGATTGCCAGGGCCGCTATCTTGCCCCCGGTTTTATTGACGGACACTTGCATATCGAGTCTTCGAACATCCGCCCTGCCGAGTATGCGCGCATGGCGGCGACGCGCGGTACCACCACCGCTATTGCCGACAGCCACGAGATTGCCAACGTGGCGGGGCTCGATGGCCTGCGCTTTATGATCGAGGACGGTCGTCGCGCTCCTATTTCCATTAAGTACATGATGCCCTCGTGTGTGCCCGCACTGCCCGACGAGCAGGCCGGCGCCGTCATCACCGCTGCCGATATGCAGGCGTTTTTTGCCGAATATCCGGGTGATGTCTTTGGTCTGGGCGAAATGATGAACCTGCCGGGTGTCTTTATGGCCGATCCCGAGGCCTGTGCTCGTATCGACGCTGCCAACCAGACGCCGTCCAAACAGGTTGACGGTCACGCCCCACTCGTTGCCGGCAAGGACCTCAACGCCTATGCCGCGGCTGGCATTATCGCCGATCATGAGTCGACGATTCCCGAGGAGGCACTCGACAAGCTGTCCCGCGGCATGTATGTGATGCTGCGCGAAGGTACGTGCAGCCATGACCTGGCCAACCTGTCGCCGATGCTGCTGGAGAATCCCGCGCGCGCCCGCCGCTGCTGCTTTGCGACTGACGACCGCGCCCCTTCCGATGCTCTTGCGACCGGCATGATCGACAATGCCTGCCGCGTGGCGATTGAGGCCGGTATCGACCCCGTGGTCGCTATCTCTATGGCGTCTCTCTCCACGGCCGAGGCGTTTGGCCTGGATCACGGCTGCCGCGACTCGCACGAACTGCGTGGTGCGATTGCCCCGGGCAAGCGTGCCGACCTGCTGGTGCTCAATGACCTGACGTTTGCCACGGCTCCGCATCGCGTATATGCCGCCGGCGCTCTGGTGGCGCAGGACGGCACCTTTGTGGGCGAGGTTGCGCCCGAGATGGCCGAGGTTGCGGCCCTTGCCGATGAGCTGCGCGCCTCCGTTAAGCTGCCGAAGCTTTCGCTCGACGTATTCGACTATGCCTTTAAGCCGGGCGAGGCCGTGATTGACGTGGTGCCGGGTAAGGCCATCACGGGTATGGCTCGCCCCGAGAGCGCCGAGGGCCTGCGCCGCATTATGCTGATTGAGCGCCATGGCCGCGGCGTGTCGCTGCAGGCCGAGGGCGCCGACGGCGACGGCCCCGCTGGCCTGGGCCTGGTCGGCAAGCATATCGGTCGCGGCTGGGTGCGCGGCTTCACCATCACCGGTGGCGCCATTGCCTCCACGATCGGCCACGACTCGCACAACGTGTGCGTCGTGGGTGATAACGCTGCCGATATGATGGCTGCTGTTGAGGCTGTGGGCCAGGGTGGTCACGTGCTGGTGCGCAACGGCGAGGTCGTGGCGCGCATTCCGCTGGCGCTCGGCGGTCTGATGAGCGAAGGCACGGCCGAGGACGTTGCCGCGCAGCACGACGACTTTATGGTCAAGGCACGCGCTATGGGTATTGAGCCGCCGCTCGACCCCATCATGGGCATCATCTTCCTGCCCCTGCCGGTTATCCCGACGCTCCGCATTCGCCCTGAGGGCATGTTCGACGTCACGACCTTTACCTACGCCGACTAGTCATCGGGGGCTAGTCATCGGGGACGTTCTTAAACGGCTAGTCGTCGGGGACACTCTTTGACGTGTTGCCAGGCGCTGCGACTGTGGGACCTCTGACGCGCGTGAGCTATTTGCCAGGTCCTTGTAACGTTTGCGCCCGCGGAGTCTTACCTGAGCTCCCTTTGGGTACGTTGGAATTGGATACACGTTCGATTCCAACAAGCCCGAAGGGAGCTTTTCTATGTTTAAACTGATTGCATCCGATATGGACGGCACGTTGCTTGATGAGAATAGCCAGGTACCGCCCGAGACATATGAGCTGATTGAGGCCCTGCGCGAGCGCGGCGTGTACTTCGCTGCGTCCTCGGGCCGCCGTTACGACCGCCTATGCGAGTTCTTTGCGCCCGTGGTCGACAAAATGGACTTTGTCGCGGCGAATGGTGCGCAGGTCTATGCAGAAGGGGTCGAGGTCGATCGCGAGGTATATTCTCATCTCGCCGTCCGCAAGCTCGCGCGCACGGTCAAGATGTTTCCTAACATGCATCTGGCGCTCTTTGATCGCACCAAGTCCTTTTTGCTCGACGACGAGGACAAATTTGTCCGCGAGATTGACAAAGATCTGCCCAACGCCGAACGCATTTGGGGACTGCCCGATCCGCATGTGAATATCATCAAGGCATCGATTATCTGCGATGACGGCAACGTGATGGACAACGCCTACGTGTTGCAGCGCGAGCTGGGAGACCTGTTCTCTTTTGCGCCTTCGGGCAACGCGTGGATTGATGCCATGCAGCCCGGTGTGTCGAAGGCCTCGGGCATCGCACAGCTTGCGGAGCATTATGGCATTGGGCGCGACGAGGTCATGGCGTTTGGCGACTCGATGAACGACTACGAGATCATTCGCTTTGTCGGCACGGGTTGCGCGATGGAAAACGCGCGCCCCGCGCTCAAAGCGGTTGCCGATCGCGTCGTAGGCTACAACCGCGACCACGCTGTTCAACAGGAGCTTCGTCACGTGCTAGAGGGCCTCGCTTAATCCGACAGCTGGGGACGTTCCCGTTCTGCCGGCAGTGGGGGACAGTCCTTGCAGCTTTTCGCGAAGAGTGTCCCTAACGACTGGTCATTCAAGAACGTCCCCAGTGACTAGTCGTTTAAGAACGTCCCCAATGACTAGGCGAGGGCGGCCATGATGGTGCGGGCGACGCCGTCGTGGTCGTTGTCGTATTCGGTGATGGCGTCGGCGGCGTCGCGATCCTCGGGCTCGGCGTTGATCATGGCCATGCCATGGCCCGCTGCCTGCAGCATGGGGATGTCGTTGATGTTGTCGCCGAACGCCCAGGCGTCGGCGAGACGCTCGCCCAGGTGCTCGCATAGCCACGTGAGGGCCGTTCCCTTGGTAGCACCCTCGCCCATGACCTCGATATTCATGGCGTACGAACGCGTGACCTCAATGCCTCCGAGCGTGTCGAGCTCCGCCGCGATGGCGTCGCGATCGGCCGGGTCGTGCCAGTACATGGCGATGCGTTCGAGCGTCTCGACCTCGTCGATCTTGCTGTCGATATCCATGTCGATCGGTGTTCGTGTGCGCTTGAGCGAAGCCGCGATGTGGGGGTCGCCGCCGCAGAATTCGTCCAGGCGCGTGTAGAGCGAGCGGGGGAGGAAGCACTGTCCGTCCGCGAAGATATCGAAGGTGACGTCATGGCCGGCAGCAATGCTATGGACGCGGTGGGCGATGCCGCGGTCGAGTGGCCGGCTCAAGATGCACGTGGCGCGTGAGGCATCGGTGGGCGTACCGTCGTCGAGCTGCCAGACGCTGGCACCGTTGGCGCAGACCGCGTAGTGTACGGCGGGGTGAGCGAGGATGGGCTCAAAGATGCCCGACAGCGGACGCCCCGTGCACGGTACAAACTCAATGCCGCGACGTGCGAGCTCGTCGAGCATCGCCCAGGTGGCGTCGCTCATCTGCTTGTCACTCGTCAACAGCGTTCCATCCATATCGGAAAAAACAATCATTCGATGCAGCCCTTTCTGCTGGCATAAAAAGCGTGGCCGAGGGCGGTGATGCCCTGGCCACGCTCGGGTTCTATAACGGTCCGCGTCCTAGCGATCGGCGAGCGGCTTGTACTCCAGCGGCTCGATAACTGGGCGATACGCGGGACGGATGATGCGATGCGCGCAGAAGAGCTCTTCCATGCGGTGCGCCGACCAGCCGGCCATACGGGCGACGGCGAACAGTGGCGTAAAGAGCGTCTCGGGCACGCCGAGCATCTTGTAGATAAAGCCTGTGTACAGGTCGATGTTGGCGCAGATAGGCTTGGTCATGCCGTGGTCGCGCATCACCTGCGGTGCCAGGCGCTCGATGCGCTCGATGAGCGCGAACTCATCGCCCAGGTCCTTCTTGGCGGCAAGCGTGCGCGCGTAACGGCGGCACACCTCGGCGCGCGGGTCGCTCAGCGTGTAGACGGCGTGGCCCATACCGTAGATGAGACCCGTGCCGTCGAAGGCCTGCTTGTCGAGAATCTTGCCCAGGTAGGCTGCGACCTCGTCCTCGTCCTCCCAATTGGAGACATGCGCGCGGATGTCCTCGTGCATGGACACGACCTTGGCGTTGGCGCCGCCGTGGCGCGGGCCCTTGAGCGAGCCAATGGCCGCGGCGTAGGCGGAATACGGGTCGGTGGCCGAGGAGGACAGCACGCGGCAGGCAAACGTGGAGTTGTTGCCGCCGCCGTGCTCGGCATGCAGCATGAGCATCACGTCGAGCAGCATGGCTTCGTCGCGGGTGAATGCCATGCCGCCGCGCAACACCTGCAGGATGGTCTCGGCGGTGGAGAGACCGGGTGTGGGGTGCGGTACATGAACCTCGGAGCCGCGGCGCTTGGCGACCGAGGCCATATGCGCGAAGGCGGCGATGCGGGGGAGACGGGCGAGCATGGAGATGGCGACGTCGATTTCGTGCTCGGGTGTAATGGCGTCGGGCTCGGCGTCGAAGGCGTAGAGCAGCAGCACGGCGCGCTGAAGCACATTCATGATGCTCGACGACACCGTGGTCATGGGGAACTCGCGGACGTATTCGTCGCTCAGGTGCCTAAAAGCACCCAGACGTTCGCAAAAACCGTCAAGCTCTTCCTTGGTGGGCAGAGAGCCCGTGATGAGCAGGTAGGCGACCTCTTCGTAGCCATAGCGATTCTCGGCCTGGGCGTTGTTGACCAGGTCCTCGATGCTGTAGCCGCGCAGCGTAAGCTTACCCTGGTCGGGCACGACTTTGCCGTCGACCTTGTTGTAGCCGTGCACGTCCGAGATGCGGGTAAGGCCCGCGACCACGCCCGAGCCGTCGGCATTGCGCAGGCCGCGCTTGACATTGTGCTCGACAAACAGGCCCTCGTCATAAGGGTCGGTCGGCAGGCCGTGGTAGAGGTTTTCGCTCTCAGGCGAAATCTGGCGGCTTGCTTCGTAATCCAGAACCAGGCGGCTCAAGTGGTCATCGAAGCGGTAATAGATTTTCTTGGCGTCGTAGGCCATGCGCGCTCCTCTCCGGGCCGCATCGGGGTGACTTGCATGGGCATGCGCGCGTCGGGCTATCCCCAGCGGCTTGCTCGCTACAGGCGGTACATAAAGTTAAAGACGTCCTCGCGCTGGATGGACACGTTGACGCCCGAAAGCTCGCCGGCCTCGGCCAGCGCCTTCTGCAGCTCGGCGAAGTCGAGCTTGGACTCGGCGGTATCGGCCAGCATGGTCATGGTGAAGATGTCCTCGATAATGGACTGCGTGATGTCGCGGATGTCGACGTTGGCCTCGCCTAGGACACGGGTGACGCCGGCGACGATGCCGGGGCGGTTCTTGCCAAGGACGGTGATGACGATACGGGAGGACGAGATCTCGGCCATGGGAAACCCTTTCGCGTGATTGCGGCGCGCGCGGGGCGCTCCGCTACGGTACAGTGTTCATCATTGTACCTGTCTGGCGCCAAAAGGAGTGTGCTTGCTGCGGCGTTACACGTCTGCAACATGGATGAAGGCTCGATGGAGTGCGTGCTCGCTGCGGTTGGCCACGCCGCATTGCACAAAGACCGTGAACCTTTTGTGGGACGTTCGGCGTCGTGGTACCATAGCCAAGTTTGTTGTCTTGGTCGGAAACCAAGACGCCTTATGCGCTGATCGGTAACCAGCGCCTGACTAATAAGGAGTCCTACCATGAAGCAGGGTATCCATCCCCAGTATGTCGAGTGCACGGTGACGTGCTCCTGCGGCAACACCTTCAAGACGCACGCTACCGTGTCCGAGATGAAGGTCGAGCTTTGCAACGAGTGCCACCCGTTCTACACCGGCCAGCAGAAGTTCGTCGACACCGGTGGACGCGTCCAGCGCTTCGCCGACAAGTTCGGTGGCGCCGCTGCCGCCCAGCTCAAGAAGGCTGAGGAGGCCAAGGCTGCCAAGGCTGCCAAGGCTGCTGAGGCCGAGGCCGCTCGCAAGGCCGCCGCTGAGGCTAAGGCTGCCGAGAAGGCTAAGCGTGCCGCTAAGTTCGCCGAGGAGGCTGCCAAGCAGGCCGCCGAGGCTCCCGCAGAGGCTCCCGTCGAGGAGGCCGCTGCCGAGGCCGAGACCACCGAGGCTGCTGAGTAAATAGCTCGCCGCGGAATCGCTCGCATTCATGGCTAAAGGGCCGCGCATCCGTTTGGGTGCGCGGCCCTTTTCTTTTTATTGGTGCAAGCTAACCCGTCCCCATTGCGCCAGATTGGTGCGAAGGGGACGGGTTAGCTTGCACCAAATGGCAGAGAGGCAGCGTTTTCCCAGATAAAACCTGCCAAAATAAACCTGTCCCTTTTTGGCAGGTTGGTCGTAGTTATTACGTGGCGGTCGAGGTCGACCGTATAGGCCGCACCTTGTTTGGCTAAAGTACATTTATCTGTGTTTAACTCGCCCAAGGCTGCATGGCATGGGCGATGGCCAAAAAGGAAAACCACATGGGATTCATGTCAAAGCTGCTGTCCTTTGGATCCGATAAGGACCTTAAGCGCTACTACAAGATCGTCGATCAGATCAACGGTCTTGAGCCCCAGTTTGAGAAGATGACCGAGGAGGAGCTCCGCGCCCAGACCGATAAGTTCCGCGAGCGCTACGCCAACGGCGAGTCGCTCGACGACATGCTTCCTGAGGCTTTTGCCACCGTGCGCGAGGCTTCCAAGCGCATTACGGGCATGCGTCACTTTGACGTACAGCTCATCGGCGCCATGGCGCTTCATGAGGGTCATATTGCCGAGATGAAGACCGGCGAAGGCAAGACGCTCGTCTCCACCTTGGCCGGCTACCTCAACGCTATCGCCGGCAAGGGCGTGCATGTCGTTACCGTCAACGATTACCTGGCAAAGCGCGACTCCGAGTGGATGGGCCGCATCTACAAGTACCTGGGAATGACCGTCGGTCTGCTCCAGAACAACATGCCGCTCGAGCTCAAGCGTCCGGCCTACCAGGCAGACGTCACCTACGGCACCAACTCCGAGTTCGGTTTCGATTACCTGCGCGACAACATGGTCACCCGCCCCGAGCAGCGCGTTCAGCGCGGCCACCATTACGCCATCGTCGACGAGGTCGACTCCATCCTGATCGACGAGGCCAGAACGCCGCTCATTATCTCGGGTGCCGGTACCAAGTCCGCCAGCACCTACAAGGACTTCGCGCGTGCCGTGCGCGGCCTTGAGCGCGGCGAGGACGTCTCGCACGACATGCTCACCGCCACCGAGGACGTTGAGCCCACGGGCGACTTCGTCATGGACGAGGCCAAGCACACCATCGCCGCCACCGAGCGCGGCCTTAAGAAGATCGAGCACCGCCTGGGCATCGAGGACATCTATGCCGACCTTTCGGGCCAGCTGGTCAACCACCTGCAGCAGGCGCTGAAGGCTCAGTACATGTTCCACCGCGATAAGCAGTACGTGGTCACCAACGGCGAGGTCAAGATCGTCGACGAGTTCACCGGCCGCATTATGGAAGGCCGCCGCTACTCCGAGGGTCTGCACCAGGCCATCGAGGCCAAAGAGGGCGTGCTCGTGCGCGAGGAGAACCAGACGCTGGCCACCATCACCCTGCAGAACTACTTCCGTCTCTATGACAAGCTCTCCGGCATGACCGGTACGGCACTCACCGAGGACGCCGAGTTCCGCGAGATCTACAAGCTACCCGTCGAGGTTATCCCCCCCAACAAGCCCGTGCAGCGTGTTGACCACGAGGACCTGGTGTACCGCACCATCCAGGCCAAGTACAACGCCGTTGCCGACGACGTCGAGCGACGCCACGCCAAGGGCCAGCCGGTCCTGGTGGGCACCGTCTCCATCGAGAGCTCCGAGAAACTGTCCGCCGCCCTCACTAAGCGCGGTATCGCGCACGAGGTCCTCAACGCCAAGCACCACGAGCGCGAGGCCCATATCGTGGCCCAGGCTGGTCGCTATGGCGCCGTGACCATCGCTACCAACATGGCCGGCCGTGGTACCGACATCCTGCTGGGCGGCAACCCCGACGAGCTGGTGCGCGAGCGCCTGGAGTACGAGGGCCTGACCATGGAGGACGTGACGCCCGAGCAGCTCGAGCAGTTTAACGCCGAGGCCAAGGAGACCTGCAAGGCCGAGCGCGAGCGCGTGCTTGCCGCCGGCGGCCTGACCGTTATCGGCACCGAGCGCCATGAGTCCCGCCGTATCGATAACCAGCTGCGTGGCCGTTCCGGCCGTCAGGGCGACCCGGGCGAGACCCAGTTCTACCTGTCGCTCGAGGACGACCTCATGCGCCTGTTCGGCGGCGACAGGATGGACCGTGTCTCCAAGATGATGGTCACGGCCGACATGGGCGACGACATGCCCATCCAGCACAAGATCATTTCCAAGGCCGTCGAGAACGCCCAGCACAAGGTCGAGAGCATCAACTTCTCCATGCGCAAGAGCGTCCTTGAGTACGATGACGTTATGAACAAGCAGCGCCAGGTCATCTACGCCGAGCGTAACAAGATTCTGGACGGCAAGGACCTGACCGACCACATCACCGAGGTCATGCACGACACCGTGTACCGCTGCGTGCAGGAGTTCTGCACCAAGGACAGCCACGAGGGCGAGCGCGATCTTGAGGGTCTGCGCAAATGGGTTGTGGAGCTCACCGGACATATCGATACGCCTAAGTTCCCCGACGAGGACTTTGAGGCCCTGGCTGCCGATGTCCTGGCCTACGTTGAGAAGTGCTACAACATGAAGGCCGAGCGCCTGGGCGAGGACCTCATGCGCGAGCTCAACACCCAGGTCATGCTGCGCGTCATCGATACCCGTTGGATGAACTACCTGCAGGAGATGGATTACCTCAAGACCGGCATCGGCCTGCGTGGCTTTGGTCAGCGCGACCCGTTGGTCGAGTACAAGACCGAGGCCTACGGCGCGTTCCAGATGCTCGTCGATACCATGTACGAGGATTACCTGCGCACTGTTCTGCGCATTGAGCTCAAAGCTGCCCCGCAGGCTGTGGAGCACAAGGAGGACCCCGCCCTTAAGGGTGCGCGCTTCTCTGGTCCCGCCGAGGTCGATGGCGACAACAGCGATTCGGTACTGCGCAAGCAGGCTCAGGTGCAGGCCCGCACCGCCGTCCAGGGTGGTCCGGCTGCCGTTAACAACGGTGGCAAGGTGACGACCTACCGCAAGTCCGAGAGCGATGACCCCTATGTCAACGTGGGCCGCAACGACCTGTGCCCTTGCGGTAGCGGTAAGAAGTTTAAGTACTGCCACGGCAGGAATCGTTAATGGCCGAGACTCTAGAGGTAACTCCCGCCGAGTTGGACGCGTTTGCGGACCGACTCGGCGAGGTCGAGTCGTATCTCCATTTGGACGAGAAGCGCACCCGCGTGGCGGAGCTCGAGGCCAAAAGCGTCGCCCCAGGCTTTTGGGACGATGCCGATGCCGCTCGCGCCACGATGGAGGAGATTGCACGCGCCAAGGAGGACATCGCCGCCGTGGATACGGCGCGCGGTGAGCTTTCCGATGCTCGCGCCGCGCTGGAGCTTGCCGAGGAAATGGGCGATGACCCCGATGCTGCCGCGCTGCGTGAGGAGGCTGCCGCCACGGCGGAGCGGCTTTCCCGCGCCATCGACGAGCTTGAGCTTGCGAGCTGGTTTACCGGGGAGTTCGACCATGGCGACGCGATTGTGACCATCAAGCCCGGGCAGGGCGGTTTGGAGGCCCAGGACTGGACCTTCATGCTCTTTAAGATGTACATGAAGTACTGCCAGCGCCGCGGTTGGAAGGTCACCATCAACGATTGCCCCGCGGCCGAGGTTATCGGCATCGATCGCGCGACCTTTACCGTCGAAGGCAAGGATGCCTTTGGCATGCTTCGTGCCGAGGCCGGTGTTCACCGCCTGGTGCGCATTAGCCCCACCGACGACAAGAAGCGCCGCCAGACCACGTTTGCCGGCGTTGAGGTCATCCCCGTGCTGCCTGACGATATCGACATCGAGATTAGTCCCGACGATATCCGCGTGGACGTGTATCACGCGAGCGGCCCGGGCGGCCAGGGCGTCAACACCACCGACTCCGCTGTGCGCGTGACGCATTTTCCCAGCGGTATCGTGGTCACGTGCCAAAACGAGCGCAGCCAGATTCAGAACAAGGCCGCGTGCATGCAGATTCTCAAGGCCCGTCTGTACGAGATCGAGCTCGAGAAGCGTGCCGAGGCGCTCGACGAGATTCGTGGACCCAAGACCACGATCGGTTTTGGTAACCAGATTCGCAGCTACGTGCTCTACCCGTATCAGATGGTCAAGGACCTGCGCTCGGGTGTGGAGACCAGCAACGTCGAGGCCGTTCTCGACGATGGCGATCTGGATCCGTTTGTGATCGGCTACCATCGCTGGGCAACCGGCAACGCAGATGCGGAAGGCTCGGACGCCTAGGCACATGGTTGGCTCTGGGTCGATGCAAGCACTTCGCAGGGGGTGGTATTTGCTCGGTGAATCGGTAGAATCGAATACAGCAAGAAGTTCAAAGCGCACTCGTTTGGGTGCGCTTTTTTGAGGGAGGCAGCATGGCATATCGTCTGGACATCAAGCGCATTCTTTCGATGAACTTCTTTCATGACTTGCCCAAGATCATGTTTGGCTGCGCCCTGGCAGCTATCGCAACGGACTTGTTTTTGATCCCCAACGGCCTTGCCGCCGGCGGCGTTACGGGCCTCGCCACCATTATTCAGGCGGTCGGCGCCTCGCATGGCATATCGCTTCCCGTCGGTATCCAAACCATTGTGATGAATGCCTTGCTGCTGCTGGTCGTTATGCGCGAGGGTGGCATGTTCTACGTGGTGCAGACGGCGACGGGTTTTGTGCTGCTGGGCTTTTTCACCGACCTGTTCGCTCCGTTTGTGGCGCCGCTGGCACATGCCGATCTGATGCTGCCCGCTATGTGGGGCGGCATTATCACGGGCATCGGCTACGGCATGGTGCTGCGCGCCGGTGCCAACACCGGCGGCTCCGACACGATCGGCCAGATCATCTCGCGCAATACGTCGCTACCGGTGGGCTCGACCGTCATGGCGATCGATGTCGCCGTGTGCGCGCTCTCGGCTCCGGTCTTCTCGGTCGAAAACGCGCTGTATGCAGGCCTTTCGATGGTCATTAGCGGTTATGTGATCGATGCTGTGGTCGACGGCGGCAACAGACGCCGTATGGTACTCATCATCTCGGACAAGTTTCCCGATATCGCGGCCGACATCATGTATGGCCTGGGCCGCGGCTGCACCAAGTTTAAGGCGACCGGTATGTACTCGGGCGCCGAGAAACCGGTGATCATGGTCATCGTGAGCCGTCGCGAGCTCAACACGCTCAAGACGATCGTGCGCGAGCGCGACCCGCGCGCCATCGTGACCGTGGCCGACGTTACAGAGACCTTCGGCGAGGGCTTCAAGGACATTAACGCGTAGGGCCGACTGCGTTCCATCCAAAAGACGTTCACATTGATAAACCGTTTCATCAGCGGTTCTGCCTGCTCAATTGTTCAAATAATGATAAATACTCTGGTAAAGCTTCCAGTTTCCAGCATAATGAATGACGTACGTGCATCGCGGCTGGGTTGGGACGACCTTCTGTGCCGTGCGCATCTTGTCTAAAGAGGATGAAAGGAAGGCACAATGAGCGACGAAGAGCTCAAAAAGGTTGCCAACGAGGTAAGGAAGGGCATCGTCACCGGCGTGCACGCTGCCAAGTCCGGCCATCCGGGCGGTTCGCTCGGCGCTGCCGACATCATGACCTATCTGTACTTTGAGGAAATGAACGTCGACCCGGCCGACCCCCGCAAGGCCGACCGCGATCGCTTCGTGCTTTCCAAGGGTCACTGCGCGCCTGGTCTGTACGCCGTGCTCGCCGAGCGCGGATTCTTCCCCAAGGAGGATCTCGAGACGCTGCGCCACATCGGCAGCCACCTGCAGGGTCACCCCAACATGAACGACACCCCGGGCGTCGACATGTCCACCGGTTCGCTCGGCCAGGGTATCTCCGCCGCTGTGGGCATGGCCGTTGCCGCCAAGCACTGGGGCGATGACTATCGCACCTACGCCCTGCTGGGCGATGGCGAGAGTGAGGAGGGCCAGGTCTGGGAGGCCGCCATGTTTGCCGGCAACCAGCAGCTCGATAACCTCTGCGTGATCGTCGACCACAACGGCCTACAGATCGACGGCCCCGTCGAGGAGGTCAACGACCCCATGCCGCTCGCCGACAAGTTCCGCGCCTTCAAGTTCCATGTGGTGGAGCTTGCCGACGGCAACGACTTCGATCAGATCCGCGCCGCCTTTGCCGAGGCCCGCGCTACCAAGGGTCAGCCGACCGCCATTATCGCCGAGACCATGAAGGGCAAGGGCGTCTCCTTTATGGAGAACCAGGTGGGCTGGCACGGTAAGGCCCCCAACGATGAACAGTTTGAGCAGGCCATGGCAGAGCTCACGGCCGCCGGAGAGGAGCTCTAGGATGGCAGACGTCAAGAAAATCGCCACGCGCGTAAGCTACGGCGAGGCCCTCGTCGAGCTCGCCAACGAGCACGATGACTTTGTGGTCCTCGACGCCGACCTGGCCGCCGCCACGCAGACCGGTAAGTTCAAGGCCGCCTGCCCCGATCGCTTCTTCGATGTGGGCATTGCCGAGAGCAACCTGATGGGTGTTGCCGCCGGTATCGCAACCACCGGTCGCGTTGCCTTCGCGAGCACCTTTGCCATGTTTGCCGCCGGCCGCGCCTTTGAGCAGGTCCGCAACTCCATCGGCTATCCGCACCTTAACGTTAAGATCGGTGCCACGCACGCCGGCATCTCGGTGGGCGAGGACGGCGCCACGCACCAGTGCTGCGAAGATATCGCCCTCATGCGCGTCATCCCCGGCATGACCGTGATTGTTCCCGCCGACGACGTCGAGGCCCGCGCCGTGACGCGCGCCGCCTACGAGTGCGACGGCCCCGTGTACATGCGCTTCGCCCGTCTGGCCTCGCCGGTTATCAACGACCCCGAGACCTACAAGTTCGAGGTAGGCAAGGGCATCGTCATGCGCGAGGGCACCGACGTCACCATCATCGCCTGCGGCCTGATGGTCGGCGAGGCGCTCGAGGCCGCTGAGCAGCTCGCTGCCGAGGGCATCGATGCCGAGGTCATCAACATGCATACCATCAAGCCCATCGACGCCGACCTGATCGTCAAGAGCGCCAATAAGACCGGCCACGTCGTGACCGTCGAGGAGCACTCCGTGATCGGTGGCCTGGGCAGCGCCGTTGCCGATGTCCTGTGCGAGCAGTGCCCGACGCCGCTCAAGAAGATTGGCGTCAACGACACCTTCGGCGAGTCCGGCCCGGGTGCCGAGCTCCTGCACAAGTACGGCCTGGACGCCGCCAACATCGTGGCGACCACCAAGGAGTTCTTGGCCTAAGGCGTTTTGCGTTGGCCTTAACTTGAGAGCCGTCCCCGTATTGGGCAATAAATAAGCCGGGGTGCCTTCCATGTGGAGGCACCCCGGCTTTGTGTTTGGGGGGCAGGGAGGAAGCTAGAGGAGCTTTAGACTTGGTGTCAGCGCGTCTTGCATGGCCTTGTCCTGCTGTGCCAACCCATCGCTATAGTGGCTATCTTCTGATGCGAGGAAGTCCGAGAGGATTTTGCTGTATGAGACTGTGCCAAGGCTCTGTAGATCCGTGAGCTCGGTCGCCTCCTCTTCTGATACGCTATCGGAATAATGGCTACTGCCAAAATATTTTTTACTGTGAGCCTCATCTGCGGCGACATAAGACCAACTAGTTCGACCGAGTCGAACGAAGAAGTTGTCACTTAACGGCACTATCTTAATTGCGCCGCCGGCAACGTCCCCCATATTGCGATCGGGGTTAGCAGACCCGATGAGCGCGATGACAACTCTACTGGGGTAGAGCTTTGATCGGACGGTGATCGTGTCTCCGTCGACTTCCACTGTCACCCTGCCATCCCAGTACTCGGGCAGGTCGACGCTAAAGGTTTGGGCCTCGATGTGGCGTGCGGCGGCTTTGCGCTGTTCCTCGGCCTGGCGCGCTGCTTCCTCTTCGGCGGCTTTCTTGGCCGCGACGGCGGTGTCGCGGCGGTTCGTTGCGGCGTGTTGCAGCGCATCGACGTTGGGCGCGTCCTTGCCCTTGTATGCCATGGCGAGCGTCACGGCGTCATTGATCTCGTCGTCGGTTACCTCGGCGGCGTCGATGGGCGTAAAGTCCAAAACCGAATCCTGCTCGGCGAGTTCTGCCAAGTCGATCTTCTCGCCCTTAGCAAAAGCGTCGTCGATCGTGAGCTCGGCCTTTGTGCAAGGCACCTGGTAGATAGTGCCATCGGCGGCGATGGGGGAGCCTGCCGCCTTGAGCGTGTACTTGCCCTGGATAAGCTTGATGCCCGAGCCGTCGGAAGCGACATATTCGACCTTGTCGACCTTCTTTCCGTCGACCGTCTTGCCCTTTACGCGCACCGGCACACGAGAAGCGCCGTTATCGGTGTCCCACCCTTCAGCCTTTACACTCACCACGAGCGCATGCTTGGAATGCGCCGACTCATACTGTTCCTGCTCCTGGACATGCTGCCGATACAGGTGATACGCCAGCCCACCGCCCCCGCCAACAACAAGTATCGCCGCGCAGACGATAGCGATCACGATGCCCTTCTTGGGCTTCTTGCTGGGAGCGGGCGAACCTACAGGTGCCGTCGCAACCGCAGGTTCGGCTACGGGCATAGCCTGTGTCCCGTCAAGCGCAGCCCCACATCCCACGCAAAACCGAGCACCATCAGCAAGCTCAGCACCACAATAGGGACAAACCATACCAACCTCCAGCAAGCCTAGAACCATCCATCTAACTCAACTGTAAAGCGATATCCCCAACCCAAGTTGCGCAACATTCAAAGAGACCTTATCAAGCGGGGTTTCTATTGGGATAAGGGCCCAGCACAACAAAGTGCAATTCAGACCCTCCCAACTTTGTATGCGCAGCATCACAAGGTAGATGCGCCGGCCCCATAGTAGCCGCAGGCCGGGCACAGGGTTACCTCCCAAATCTTTCCGCAGGACGGAGGAGCCCCCGCAGCGCGAAGCGCGCAGCGGGGGCTCCGACATGTCCGAGGACGATTTGGGGGGTAACCCTGCGCCCGGCCGGACAGCTCCCAAAGCCCGCCATGCTTCTTATGTGCAGCAAAGGCAATCCTGCTAAAATACAAAGCGCTCATGTAGTTTAAACGCACGACGATAAGGAGCACCAGTGGGTAACCACTTCCGTACCTCCGGTGCGGGCGATGATGCCCCCAAGACGCAGCCGAGCGTCGCGGGCAGTCGTTTCGCCACTCCGGATTCAGAGGATCAGCTGTTTAGCCCGATCCCCGCACAGCCGGCAGATCAGGCACAGCCGGCGGCAGATCCCTTTGCCTACAACCCCAACAACGATGTTGCGCTTTCCGGCACGGCTGGCTTTGAGCCCGTTCAGACGGTGACCGCTCGCGTGGCTCAGCCTCAGATGAGCGCCGCCACGCCGCAGCCTACTATGGCCGGCATCCCCGACCCCATGGCCCCTGCGGCTCCCGCGCCGCAGCCCGCGCAGTCCGGTCTTTTTGCCGGCATTCCCGACCCCACGCAGCCTGCAGCTCCCGTGGTCGAGCGCGATCAGGCCGCCGAGGTCGCAAGCCTCGACAACGCGCTCAACAACCCCGACTTCACGTCGGTGTTTGCGCCCATCGACCCGCAGGCCAGCCGCAAAAAGATGGCCAAGCAGGCCGGTGTCGAGCCCGTCATCCTTATGGAGCACGTCACCAAGATCTACCCGGCGCAGCCCAACAAGCCCGCACTCGACGACATCAACATCGAGATCTATCCGGGCGAGTTTGTCTTTTTGGTCGGTCACTCCGGCTCGGGTAAGACCACGCTGCTGTCGACGCTCAACCGCGACGTCAAGCCCACAAGCGGTCGCATTTTGGTCGCCGGCCAGGATCTCATGAAGATCAAGAACCGCAAGGTTCCGTTCCTGCGTCGTCAGATTGGCGCCGTGTTCCAGGACTTTAAGCTCCTGCCGCAAAAGACCGCTTACGAAAACGTGGCGTTTGCCTTGCAGTGCATCGGCAAGCCCAAAGGCGTCATTCGCAGCCAGGTGCCCGAGGTGCTGCGTCTGGTCGGTCTGGCCGACCAGATGGACTCGCTGCCCGATCAGCTTTCCGGTGGCGAGCAGCAGCGCGTGGCCGTTGCCCGCGCTATGGTCAACCGCCCGCCGCTGCTGATTTGCGACGAGCCCACGGGCAACCTCGACCCGGCGATTTCGCTGGGCATCATGAAGCTGCTCGAGCGCATTAACCGCACCGGTACCACCGTGATCGTCGCTACGCACGACCGCGAGATGGTCGATAGCATGCACCGTCGCGTGATCGCCCTCGAGGGCGGCCACGTAATCCGCGACCAGGAGAGGGGAGGTTACGGCAACTATGGCACCAACTAACGTGGGCTACTCGCTCAAAGAGGCAATCAGCCACTTCTTCCGTAACTGGACCACCTCGCTCGGCGCCGTCATCACGATTTTCCTTTCGCTGTTTATCATCGGCCTGTTCATCATGGGTTCCGCGATGCTGAACTCCGTAATCGGCACCGTCGAGGATCAGGTCGTCATCAACGCCTTTATTAGCGATGACGCCGACCAGGCAGATGTTCAGGCCTTTGAGGCCGAGCTCAAGACGTGGAGCAACGTCAAGTCCGTGACGTACAAGGACAAGGACGACGCGCTGGCCGAGTACACGAGCAAGATGTCGGGTAACGCCGACGCTACCATGAGCGCGCTCGACGGTCAGAACCCGCTGCCGGCTTCTTATGCCATCGAGATGGACGATCCGTCCAAGGTCGAGAGCACGGCCCAGAAGCTCAAGAAGAACGCCGATTTTCAGAAGATCGCGGACGACGGCGACGTCAACGCGAGCGTTCTGTACGGCCAGGAGGAAGTGAGCCGCCTGTTCCAGGTGACGAACTACATCCGTATCGCCGCCGTGGTGCTCGTCGGCCTGCTGACCTTTATCGCGTTCATCTTTATCAACAACACGATTCGCCTGTCCATTACGGCGCGTCGTCGTGAGATTGCGATCATGCGTCTGGTGGGCGCAAGCAACGGCTTTATTCGCGGGCCGTTCATTACCGAGGGCGTGCTGCAGGCCATTTTGGGCTCGCTGCTTTCTATCGGCGTGCTGGAGCTGCTGCGTAACCTGATGGTTCCGCGTCTGCAGGAGAGCATCGGCTGGATGTCGTTTGCGCTGCCGATGCAGTACTACCTGGTGACCTACGCCGCGCTGATTCTGGTCGGCGTCATTATCGGTCTCTTTGGTTCCGCCATCGCCATGCGCCGCTATCTGCGCGTGTAGGCGTGCTTGGAATTCGTTCCTTCAACGGGTCGTCTCTTTTGGGGCGGCCCGTTTTTTGTCCCCTAGGGATCATTTGGGTAGACTCTTGGGGTGTAAACGGCCATCGATAGTAAGGAGGCGCCATGGGGCGCAATAACAAGCATAAGCGTGGAGCTCGCAATAAGCGCGGGCCGGTGCGCAGCGAGCGTCGCCCGAGTCTGACCGGACGCGTGCAGCTCCATGAGCATAGCGCCTATGTTGTAACCGAAAACGGCGACTACAAGGTCATGGGCCGCGGCAAGCGCGAGATTATGGACGGCGATACCGTTGCCGTGAGCATTAAGAACAGCCCGCATGGCGAGCGACGCGCCGTAATCGAGGGCGTCGTCGAGCGTGCAGCCATTAGTGTGGTGGGCACGTACCAGACCGCCGGCCCGCTCGGGGTGATCGAGCCGCTTGATTCTCGCCTTAAGGCCGATTTCTTTATTCTGCCGGAGGACACTTCGGCGGAGCGCTTGGGCGTTCATCCGGGTGATGCGGTCGTCGCACGCATTTTGACGTATCCGACGCGCCTGGAATCGGGCACCGTGACGATCGAGCGCCGTATTGGCGGCGATGATGCGCCCGATTTGGGCGTTCAGTATGTGATGGCGCGCTATGGCTATACCGATACGTATCCCGAGGCCGCGCTAGCCGAGGCCGAGGCACTTTCGCTCGATGTGGCCTCGGCGCTCAAGGACCCGCTCCGCCGAGACCTGCGCGACCGCTTTGTCATTACGATTGATCCGGTCGACGCGCGCGACTTTGACGATGCCATCTCGCTGGAGCGCACGCCCGAGGGTGGCTACAAGCTGGGTGTCCATATTGCCGACGTTTCGCACTATGTTGCCTGGGACGGACATATCGATCTGGAAGCCCGCCATCGCACGACGTCGGTGTATCTTGCCGATCGCGTGCTGCCTATGTTGCCCGAGCGCCTGTCGAACGATTTGTGCTCGCTGCGTCCCGACGAGGACCGCTTGGCGTTTACCGTCGACATTGAGCTCGACGCGCAGGGTCGCGTGCGCCATTACGATCCCTATCCCAGCGTGATCCGCTCGCGCGTGCGCATGGACTACGACGGCGCCGAGGCGCTGCTGGTACGTGCCGGTGCGGTGGAGTATTCGGTGCTGGAGGGTGCCGCCGAGGATGTTGCCGCGGTTGAAGCGTCGCGCGAGGAAGCGCTCGAGCGCGGGCTTGCGTGCGAGAAAGCCGCTCGCGGCTATAACGTCGATTTGGGGGATTTCCTCGTGGCTGCCAACGAGCTCGCCGAGCTTCGCCGCCGTATTCGTCGCGCACGCGGTTCGGTCGACTTTGATACGGCCGAGATCCGTGCACTGTTGGACGAGGACGGTGTGCCCGTGCAGATCGTGGCCCGTGAGCGCTCGTGCGCCACGTCGCTGATTGAGGAAGCCATGCTGCTGGCCAACGAGTGCGTGGCGGAGTGGCTGGCCGACCGCGATATCGAGGCGTGCTATCGCGTGCACGACGACCCCAGTCCCGACAGCCTGCACGGTGCCGCCGTGGCGCTGGCACAGCTGGGCATCATCGATGACCGTCGCGCGGCAGGCATTGCCCTGGGAAGCCCCGACGAGCTGCAGGCGGCGGTTGATGCCGCAGCCGGTACGGCCAACGCGCCGCTCGTCAACACGTTGCTGCTGCGCAGTATGCAGCGCGCACTGTACAAGCCGCGCAACGAGGGCCACTTTGCACTTGCCGCGCCGTGCTATTGCCACTTTACGAGTCCCATTCGCCGCTATCCCGACCTGGTGGTGCATCGCGTGCTCAAGCTGCAGTTGGCCTACGAGCGGCTGGGCGGCAAGGACGCCTTGGTGCGTACGCCGCGGCTGATCGGTAAGGGTCGCGAGTCCCTGCCGCGCATCCTGCCGCAAATCTGCCGCGCGTGCAGCGATGCCGAGCGTGCGGCCGACGCCGCCAGCCATGCGACGCAAAAGATCAAGATCGCCCAGTACTACGAGGACCGCCTGGGTGAGCGCTACGCCGGAACGATTTCGTGGGTCAGCAGCATGGGTCTCTTTGTGCGCCTGGATCTGACACAGGTTGAGGGTTTGGTTTCGATCAAGAGTCTGGGCAACGAGTGGTTCGAGTTTGATGAGGACGCGCTCACGCTTACGGGTGCCGACACGGGGACTCGCTATGAGCTGGGGCAGCGCGTGATCGTCGAGGTCTCGCGCGTCAACACCACGCGCGGGCACTTGGATTTCAGGCTTATTCATTAGTCGGAATTTGGTGATTGATAGAGAACGGGGCGGTCTTTTGGGGCCGCCTTTTTTGTGGCGCATCAATCGTCTTGCCGCCCGCGCGCTTGCGTCTTCCGCCTGCTATAGGGGAGATAAAACCTACCAAAATAAACCTGTTCCTTTTTGGGAGGTCTACGAGAGAGCGGGGATGAGATGACAACGGTGTACGGGTATGCGCGGGTGAGCTCGCGTGACCAAAATCTGAATCGGCAGCTGGATGCGCTGGGCGCCTATGGCGTGGAACCGGCGAATATCTTTGCCGACCATGCGAGCGGCAAGGACTTCGATCGGCCGCGGTATCGCGAACTGCTGTGCGCGTTGGATTCCGGTGATGTGCTGGTGGTACTTTCCATTGATCGGCTGGGCCGTAACTACAGCGAGATCCTCGAGGAATGGCGGTGCATAACCAAAGAGCTCGGCGCCGCCATCGTGGTACTGGACATGCCATTGCTCGACACGCGCGCCAGAGACTGTGGTGGGTCGGACGTGACGAGTGCGTTGATTGCCGATATTGTTTTGCAGCTGCTGAGCTATGTGGCGCAGGTGGAGCGCGAGAACATCCACCGGCGCCAAGCCGAGGGCATTGCGGCGGCGCGAGCGCGCGGCGTGCGCTTTGGCCGGCCCCGCAAGCCCTGTCCCCCGCAATTCGAGCTGGTACGCGATACCTACGAGGCGGGTGATATCACGCGGAGTCAGGCGGCAAAGCGGCTAGGCGTGTGCGTGGGGACGTTCGATCGCTGGATGCGCGAGATGGAGTAGGGGCGCCACGGTCCTTCGGCGTCCCGAATCGAACATTTTGGATTTCGCTACGGTGACAACTGCATTTGGGGGTACACTCGCTGCTGCTCAAAAAATGACGGAGGTTAGCCCTTGGCGCGTGTGAAGCATATAGTCGGATGGATTTCGGTTGTCCTGCTGGTCGTGACGCTGGTAAGTATTTGGATGCTGACGGAGCAAAACGTGGAGCAGACGTCGTCGCTCAGCGAGTCCACTGCGCGCGCGGTGGAAGGACAGGCCGCGGACGTGCGGCCCGACGCCGCGCAGGAGTCCCAGGCGGGAGATGCCGCCGGGGACGCGGATTCAACGACTGGCGCCATTCATCCCGACCCGCTTGCGCCCGTTCGTCTGTGGATGGGTGCCAACATTCGTCGCGTCGCACATACCGTTGAGTTCTTCTTTGTTGGGCTGTTTGCTTCGGCGACAGCGGTGTGCTTGGGCGAGTGCCTGCCGTGCGCGCGATTCCGGTACGTACTCGCTCTGCTCTTTTGCGCCGTCTGCTCTGTCGGTGACCAAGTGCATAAGATCTTTGTTCCTGGTCGTCATTTCGACATGATCGACCTGGGCTTCGATGCCGCGGGCTATGTCACCGCCATGCTGTTGGTGCTGCTCGCGGCCGCGCTGGCTCGGTGCGCGACCTGTCCCATTGGCGCCCATGCGAGACGCCGTTAACAACTCTGTTACGAATAATGCGACCTCGATGAATCATTTTGTGTCGCGCGTATTTCCGAGCGGTCGGATTTGAGGGGCGAGCGGTAGAACGCTCGCCCCTTGTGCGCCATGATGCGGCACAATGTACCGTAAAAGCTGTTTATATCCGGTACGAATCATTCTTTGGTCTTTAATTCTTCTCAACGGAGGTGTTTGAGATGGCAAACGGATTGCTTTTAAGGCTTCGTGAGCGTGAGCTCAGCGCGAGCCCGGCAGAGCGCAATGTCATCGCATATGTGAGCGCTCATCCGCATGAGGTGGTCGGGCTGTCCGTCCGCGGTCTTGCCGATGCCACGTTCTCCTCGCCCTCGAGCATTTTGCGCTTTTGCAAGCGTTTGGGTTTTGCGGGCTACAAGGAGTTTCAGCGCGAACTGATTGCCGAACTTGCGCTCTTGGGCGACAGAAAGGACGTTGCCCTCGAGGACATCTCCATGGATGACAGCGTCGAGCGAATCGTGGGGAAGGTGATGAAAAGCAACGTGCGTACGATCGAGGCGACGGCGCGAACACTCGATTACACCGTTTTGGAACGATGCGCAGCCTATCTTAAGCAGGCGCGCATGGTCAATCTGTTCGGTATTGGTGCTTCTCGCTTAGTTGCTCACGATCTGGCACAAAAGCTCATGCGTGTCGACAAGGAATGCCATCTGTACGATGACTGGCACGACCAACTCTTGTGCGCCAAGAACATGCACGAAGGCGATATCGGCATTGCTTTTAGCTACTCGGGCTTAACGCAAGAAGTGCTGGACTGCACTGCCGAGGCCCAACGCCACAACTGTCCCGTTGTGGCCGTGACCAAGGTAGACGGATCGTCCAAGCTTGCCACCGTGGCCGATGCCGTGCTCGGCGTTGCTGCAAGCGAGCCCTTGGTCCGCAGCGGTGCCATGGCCTCGCGTATGGCCCAGCTTATGGTTGTCGATGCCCTCTACGCTGCTTACGTTGCGAGCGATTACGAACGGGCGACGCATGCCATCAAGCAAAACTACATCGAGAAACAGGAAAGATGAGGTGAATGAAATGCTCGATTTAACAAAATTCACGACTGAACAGCGTAATCAAAGGTCAATGGACCTCGATACGATGACATCGCTGCAAATCGTCACGACGATGAACGATGAGGATCTTCGCGCCGTCCAGTCGGTTACGAAAGTGTTGCCACAGGTTGCCACGGCAATCGACTGGGCTGCCGAGGCGCTTGAGCGCGGCGGTCGCGTCTTTTACATGGGCGCGGGCACTAGTGGTCGTTTGGGCGTGCTTGACGCTTCGGAGTGCCCGCCTACGTTTGGCGTATCGCCCGATCTGGTTGTCGGGCTCATTGCCGGGGGCGAGACGGCGTTTATCAAGGCTGTCGAAGGTGCCGAAGACAGCGAGGAGCTTGGCGCGAGCGACCTGCGGGAGCGTGGACTCTCGGACAAGGATCTTGTCGTTGGCCTGGCGGCAAGCGGTCGTACTCCCTATGTGGTGGGCGGCCTTGTGTACGCCAAGGCAACTGGGTGCAAGACCATTGCAATTGCCTGTAACCAAGGGTCGAAGATCGGGGAGAGCGCAGATCTTGCCATTGAGCCCGTGCCCGGTCCCGAGGTGCTGACCGGCTCAACGAGGCTCAAGGCGGGAACGGTCCAAAAGCTCATTCTCAACATGATTTCGACCGGTGCCATGGTCAAGATTGGCAAGGTGTACCAAAACCTGATGGTCGATGTACAGCAGACGAACGAGAAGTTGGTGGTGCGCGGCCAGAACATCGTGATGGAAGCGACCGACTGCACGCGCGAGCGCGCTGTTCAGGCGCTTGCGGATGCCGGCGGCCACGTAAAAACCGCTATTGTCTCGGTGCTGTTGGACTGCGATGCCGAGCAGGCTGCGGTAGCTCTTGAACGGGCGCACGGCCATGTCCGTACTGCGGTGAGTGGCCATGAGAAGAGCAATGCCGATGTCCAATAGGTGCACGGCGTGAGCTGATATGACATCCAGACGAGATACCCAATACAAGGAGGAGTTATGACGAACAAAGAGCTGGCTCAAAAGCTGCTGGACCTTTTGGGCGGTAAAGACAACGTGCTCGCAAACGCGGCGTGCATGACGCGCCTGCGCGTGACCGTCAAAGACACGGGCAACGTCGACACGGAGGGCATTAAGGCGCTCGACGGCGTGATGGGCCTGGTTGAGGATGACACGATGCAGATCGTGCTGGGTCCGGGCAAGGTGAATAAGGTGCTCGAGGAGTTCTCCAAGCTCACCGGCCTCGCGAAAGGCGTTGCTGACGAGAGCGTGGTTGACGCTGCGGCCACAAACAAGGCCGCGCAGAAGGCCAAGTACGAGTCTAAGCCGGTTCAGGCCTTCCTCAAGAAGATTTCCAATGTCTTCGTCGCCCTGCTCCCCGGCATCATTGCGGCTGGCCTCATCAACGGTATCTGCAACGTCATTAACGTCTCGACGGCAGGCGCGCTTGCAGGCGAGTGGTGGTACCAGGGCATTCGTTCCATGGGCTGGGCCCTGTTTGCCTATCTGCCCATCTTGGTGGGCTATAACGCGGCACGTGAGTTTGGTGGCTCCGCTGCGCTGGGCGGCATCGCCGGCATGATGTGTATCGCCAACAGTGCCATGCCCCTGCTTGCGCCTGGCGCGGCTGATCCTGCCACTGCCATTCTGCTGCCCCTCACCAGTGCGCAGTACAACCCCGCAGCGGGCGGCATGATCGCGGCTCTCATCGCTGGCGCATTTTTTGCCTGGATGGAGCGTCAGATTCGCAAGGTTATGCCCAACGCGCTCGATACGTTCCTGTCCCCGCTGCTGGTGCTCATCATCGGCGCCTTTGCTCTGATGCTCGTCATCCAGCCGGTTGGCGCATGGCTGACGACTGCCATCTTTAGCGTCCTCACCTTTATCTTCGAGAAGCTGGGCGTCCTGGGCGGCTATATCCTGTCGGCAGGCTTCTTGCCGCTGGTGTCCGTCGGCCTGCATCAGGCGCTCACGCCGATCCACGCTATGCTCAACGATCCCGACGGGGCTACCAAGGGCATCAACTACCTGCTGCCCATCCTTATGATGGCTGGCGGCGGCCAGGTCGGTGCCGGTCTGGCGCTGTACTTTAAGACCAAGAACGCCAAGCTCAAGAAGTACGTCGCAGAGTCCATTCCCGTTGGAATCCTGGGTGTGGGCGAGCCTCTGATGTATGCCGTTACGCTGCCGCTCGTTCGTCCGTTTGTGACGGCCTGCCTGGGTGCTGGATTTGGCGGCGCGCTCGCGGCGCTGCTTCACATCGGCACGGTTTCTCAGGGCGTTTCCGGTCTGTTTGGCCTGTTGATCGTCGTTCCTGGTCAGCAGCTCGGCTACGTTGCCGCTATGCTGCTTGCTTATGCCGCCGGCTTTGTCCTGACGTGGTTCTTTGGCGTCGACGAGCAGAAGATCAACGAGTTCTTTGGCGAGTAGTTTGATATCGCGAGCCGTGTTGCTCAGGGCTCGCGGCGCACGGAAGATTTCTTGATGCTATGGTTGTGCCGGCGGGGCTAACTGCTCCGCCGGCCTTTTTTAAAGGAGCGTTGAAGCGTGAAAACGGGTATTTCGATTTATCTTTCCAGCCCTCTGCAGGATATTGAGCGGACGATTGAGCGTGGTGCCGCGGCGGGTGCACGCTATGCGTTTACCTCGCTGCATATTCCCGAGGATGGGGGAGCGGCGTATGCCGATAAGGTCCGTCATGTGCTGTCGCTGCTTTCCGCCCGCGGCATTGCGCTCATTGCCGATGTGGGGCCTCGCACGTGCGATTTGCTCGGGCTTGAGCGCATCGAGGATCTGCGCGATTTGGGGTTGGAGTACCTGCGCTTGGATTATGGCTTTAGTGCCCAGCGGGTCGCGGAGCTGTCCGGTGTATTTCGCATTGTGGTTAATGCATCGACGGTGAGTTCTGATGAAATCGCATCGTGGCGAAAAGCCGGTGCCGATGTGACTCGTTTTGCCGCCTGCCACAATTTTTATCCCAAGCCTTATACCGGTTTAGCTCTGGAGGACATTGCTCGGACGAATCTTCGTCTTGCGGCGCTTGGCTTCGAAATCATGGCTTTTGTGCCGGGTGATGCCAACGTTCGCGGGCCGGTATTCGAGGGACTGCCGACGGTCGAGGCGCAGCGCGGTCGCGCGTCAAAGGTTGCCCTCAACATGCTTGAGCTCGCACATGGCGCCGATTGCGACATTGTTTTGGTCGGCGACCCCGATCTTTCCGAAGCGGGTTGGGCGCAGTTTGCTCAAGTTTCTGCCGGATACGTGGATTTGCAATGTGAGCTTGAGTCCGGCTATGCCTATGTACGTGGGCAGATTCATCACGACCGGCCCGACTCGAGCACCCTCATCTTTAGGTCTCAGGAGTCGCGCACGACGCTTAAGCCGGATTCCGTGCCGACGGATACCGGTGCCGGCGTGCCGCGAAAGACGGGGTCGATCGCTGTGAGCAATAGCGGCTATGGACGCTACGAAGGTGAGCTTGAGATTGCGCGGGTCGATCTTCCCGGTGACGAGCGCATGAACGTTGCAGGCCATATCACGCCCGAGGCAATGGAGCTGTTGCCGTTCATCAAACGCGGATTCGGGGTACGCTTCGTTTAGCGTGTGACCCATGGGCTACAATTGCCCCATCATGCGAAGGCGCCTCGTATGGTGTGTACCTGCGTTGGCCGATCTACATTCGGAGGATTCCCATGACCGTGCTGTTTGTTGAATATCCCAAGTGCTCGACCTGTAAAAAGGCCAAGGCGTGGCTGGACGAACATGGGGTTGAGTATATCGACCGCGATATCGTTACGGACAATCCCGCGGCCGATGAACTTGCGACCTGGATCGCTCGTTCGGGGCTGCCGGTGCGACGCTTCTTTAACTCGTCGGGCATGAAATATCGAGAGCTGGGCCTGAAGGCGCGCCTGGACGCGGGGATGACGGATCAGGAGTGCTACGAGCTGCTGGCGACTGACGGCATGCTGGTTAAGCGCCCGCTGCTGGTGGGCGACGACTTTGCGATTCCCGGCTTTAGGGAAGCGGCTTGGACCGAGGCGTTGCTGTAGCGTCTGCGGAAAGTGCGTCCCGTTTCGAGCGTTGATTCCGGGATGTGCTTTCCGGTTGAGCGCTCTATCGGAAATGACATCCCGTTTCGAGCGCTGATTCTGGGACACGGTTTCCGGTTGAGGGCTCTACGGGAAAGTGGGGACCAGTTTGAGCTTGAAATCTGGGACGCACTTTCCGCCGGCGGGCCTGCCCCAGTCAGTCCTCCAGCTGCGCCCATTCGTGTGGGTCGTAGATCTTTGTGTGCTTGTCGGGCGTGTCGCTCCAGTACTCTTCGTCCATAAAGGGCAGGTATGCCTGAATGCCGGGGCAGATAAACGGAATCCGCTGCCGCTGCAGGCGCTCGCGCTGCCGCCGCTCCAGGTTCGTCTCGGATATGACGGTCGGCATGCCGGACAGCTCGACGAGGCTTGCCTGGATGCGCTTGAGGTCGGGGAGCGCCGCATGCCATGACGTCCGCATGATCAAAAATGAGGCGCGGCGGTAGTTTGCCCGCATCACCGTGATGGCGGGGCGCAGTGTGGGATGGATTTTGTCCCGTTCGGGCCAAAGGTCAGCGGTGATCTCGAGGCCCAGAGTCTCCCATAGGTAATCAAGCTCTTCGTCCATGGCGCCTCGATATCTACGCGATCATTGATACTTCGATTGTGTTGCCTGGTGCTATCGTTTTCGCGGTAGAATCTGCCAACGGTTGACGGCTACCGCTCGCGGCGTTTTGCCCTTCGTGTACAGCGGTCGGCTTCACAGGTCCTTCACGGGTTGGACGAAATTAGGCCAATTTGACCGAATTTCAAAAAAGTCAAAATTGGGGCTTGCGTCATGGCGGGACTTCCCGTATATTTCTTTCTTGCGCAAAGGCACAGCCGAGCGCAGCGATGCAGTCATTGGGATGTCGTCTAATGGCAGGACAGCGGATTCTGGTTCCGTCAATGGGGGTTCGACTCCCTCCATCCCAGCCATTGCATTTGCTACATATGGCCCGTTCGTCTAGCGGTTTAGGACGCCGCCCTCTCAAGGCGGAGATCACCAGTTCGAATCTGGTACGGGCTACCCACAAATGATTGCCCGGGCCTCGCAAGAGACCCGGGTTTTGTGTATCGACCGTATATACGGCGTCTGCCGTGTTTCGCTCAGATCGAGGAGTAGCCATGGATCTGCCCATCAGCTTGCAAGACATCACGTATGCCGAGAACTATCTGGCGCAGGGCGACCTGGCTACGGCGACGCCGCTGTTGGAGCGTCTGGTGGAGCTCGCCGAGGAGTATATCGACGCCGAGTGCAAGACGGAGGAGAAGCGCCAATACTTTAGCTTTGATAGCAAGTTTGAGCGCTTGGCCTATCGCCGCGTGGAGAAGGATCCGCGCGAGCTCGTGCAGGTCGAGGTGCCGTTTGACCGCCTGTACTCTGACATGGCGTTTGCCTACATTCGCCAGCAGGATTATGTGAGCGCTCGTAATGCCCTGATGCAGGCTGTGCGTTGGGACCCCATGAACTGCAACTATCGCTTGGACTTGGCCGAGCTGTTCCGCGCACTCGAGGACAAGCAGGAATGGGCATCGCTCTCGTTCTCGGTGCTGGAACGTGCAAGCGATGGCAAGTGCGCCGCCCGCGCCTACGCCAACTTGGGCCAGTATTTCCTTGAGCCCGAGACCGAGAACGTCTCGGCGGCCGTGGGTTGCGCGCGTCTGGCATTGCGCTTGGCCCCTGGCGATGCACATACGACGCGCCTGCTCAACAAGATCCATACTGCCTATCCGGATGCCGCCGATGAGAGCGATGACCACGTGATGGGTGAACTGGCCCTGCAAGGCGTGCCGACCTCGCCTTCGGCCGAGATTGCCATCTGCCTGATTATGTGCGCGACCGATGCTGCAAGCGACGGCGACAAGCAGGAGGCGACGCGTCTGACGGTGCGTGCTCGCGACTTGGTGGGCGAGGAGGCCTGCGCGGCGATTATCAAACTGGTGCGCGAGAGCGACGCCGAGCTCAATGCTGAGCGCAAGGCAAAGCGCGACGCTGCGGGCTCAAACGCCGATGACGCCAAGGAGGCCGGCGATGCCCAGTAAGCGCGAGCGCAAGCTCATCTCCAAGAATCGCTCGGCGCATCACGAGTACTTTATCGATGAGACCTTTGAGTGCGGCATTGAGCTGAGTGGCACCGAGGTCAAGTCGATTCGCGAGCGCGCGTGCCAGATCACCGACACCTTTGCACTGATTCGTGGCGGCGAGTGCTGGCTCGTGGGCCTGCATATTCACCCTTATAGCCATGGTGGCGTGTGGAACCGCGACCCTGATCGCCGTCGTCGTCTGCTGCTGCACCGCAAGGAGATTGACTTTCTCGACGGTAAGCTACGTAATCGCGGCTATGCGCTGGTGCCGTTGGAGCTCTACTTTAATACCGACGGCCGTGTAAAGCTGCTGCTGGGCCTAGGTCGCGGTAAGAAGCTTTACGACAAGCGCGAGGATATGGCCAAGCGCGATGTTCAGCGCGAGATTGACCGCGCCCTCAAGGAGCGTAACCGCTAAGCGCTCTGTGTAAGTTGCGGTGGAATACGGACTGTTTTGCCTGTTTGAGGGGCTATTCAGTCCCTATTTCACCGCAACTGCGGGCGTCTCATCTTGCTTGCTGTTTTGACACATATGTCTCAAAGGCGGCGTCCGTTATGGGCGCCGCCTTTTTTGTGGGTACATACATCCATGAGGTTCCAACCCGGGTTAGGGGAGTGATCGTTATGGACAAAACTGCGTTCTTTACCATGCCGAGCGGTCTGTACGTGGTGGGCGCCGCGGCAGACGGGCTGCACGCCGGCTGCGTCATCAACACGGCGGTGCAGGTGACGTCCGCACCGCCGCGCATTTCGGTTGCCGTGAACAAGGACAACGTTACCTCGGGCGTCATCGCATCGGCCAAAGCGTTCGCGCTAACCGTGATTGATCAGACCGCCGATATGCTCTACATCGGTAACTTTGGGTTCCGCACCAGCAGCGATTATGACAAATTTGCCAAGTATGAGACTCGCGAGACTGCCCTTGGCATGCCCTATGTGCCCGAGCACGCGGCGGCCCTGTTTAGCTGCCGTTTGATCGACACTGTGGATGTGGGCACGCATCTACTGTTTATCGGCGAGGTCGAGGATGCCGAGCGCCTGAGCGACGAGACGCCGCTCACCTACGATTACTACCACAAGGTCCTGAAGGGCAAGACGCCTCCCAAGGCATCCTCGTATCAAGGCTAGAAATGTTTTAAAAATACTTGCATTATTTTATTGAGAACATATACTAATAAGCGAAGTACATTACCAGTCGCGTTCGAGAGGAGAACATCATGGCTGAGGAGAAAAAGACGTATAAGTTTGTGTGCGTCGTTTGCGGTTACGAGGTTGAGGTCGACACGCCCGAGCTGCCCGAGGATTACGTGTGCCCGGTGTGCGGCGTCGGTCCCGATCAGTTTGAGCTCGTCGAGGAGTAGCTCGTAGACACACGACTTGCAGCAATACATAGCTCTGTCCAAGGGCCCCGGTCGGTCATCCCGGCCGGGGCCCTTTTTCCTCCCTCCCCAAGGGATCACGGCTGCTGTTAGCCGATTCTGTCTGTTGTGAGCCCGGCCGACCGTTTGTCTCAATCTGTAACATGTGGCGGCTTAAAACGGGTCTATCTGTTACAGATTGAGACAAAAGGTTGGAGCCGAAGAAATGTCTCGATCTGTAACATCTAGAAGTGGAAATTGGGTCCACTTGTTACAGATTGAGACAAACGGAGCTGTCCCTCGGAATGATCTCGATCTGTAACATCTAAACATCAAAAGCGGGTCTAGATGTTACAGATCGAGACGTTTGTCTGGGTAGGTGCCCCATCCCATTACATCCCGGTCAACAGCACGATGTCGAGCGCCGTTACGACGGCACTGATCCCTACGAGCAACGCGTTAAGTGGGCGCGAGTTGGCATATTTGCCCATGACGCTGGGCGAACTGGTGAGTCGTATGAGCACAAAGACCGTAATCGGCAGTTGAAGCGACAGCAGCGCCTGGCTCCAAATGAGACCCTCAAAAGGATTCGGGACGACCAGGCACGCCGCCACTGCACCGACGAAACAGGCCGCCACCCCGATCGAGGAATGTCGGTCGTGGATGTCGTATTCCTCGTCGAACATGCCCGCGGTGATGGTTCCCGCCGCCATGCCCGCTGTCACGCTGCTCGATAGTCCCGCGAACAGCAGCGCTACCGCAAAGATGGTCGAGCTCGCCGGGCCCAGAATGGGGGAGAGTGTGGCCGCTGCGACGGCGAGGTCGTCTACGACAATGCCGTGCGCAAAGAAGGTCGTTGCGGCCAGGATGACCATGGCCGAGTTGATTGCCCAGCCCACGCCCATCGAAAAGAGCGTGTCGAAGAGCTCGTAGCGCAGGCGTTCTTCGATAACTTGCTCGCCTTGGCCTTCGAAGTGCATGGATTGGATGACCTCAGAGTGCAGGAAGAGGTTGTGGGGCATAACGACCGCGCCTAGGACACTTACGATAATCGCGGCCGAGCCGGTGGGCATACTGGGTGTGATCCAGCTTGCGGCGGCCTGCGGCCAGTCGACCTGGACCAGCGCAAGCTCGGCCAAAAACGAGAGTCCTACCACGCCTACGAAGGCGATGATCCATCGCTCGGCGCGCTTGTAGGAACTCGTCATGAGCATCGCCATCGATACTGCCGCCACGATGACGCAGCCCGCGCGCACGGGCAGCCCAAAGAGCATTTGAAGGGCAATCGCACCACCCAGGACTTCGGCCATGGCGGTGGCGATGGTCGCGAGATAAGCGCTGACGAGTACCGTGCGCCCAACGAAGCGGGGGAGGTAGCGTGTCGTGGCCTCGGCAAGACAGGCGCCCGTGGCGATACCCAGGTGCGCCGCGTTGTGCTGCAGCACGATGAGCATGATCGTGGACAGTGTGACGATCCACAGCAGCGCGTAGCCAAACTGCGAGCCGGCGGCCATATTGGAGGCCCAGTTGCCCGGGTCGATAAAGCCGACGGTCACGAGCAGCCCGGGGCCGATATGCCGCGCAATGTCTAGGCCTCCGTGACCACCGGTGCGCCGGGAGCCAAAGTGTTGTTTGAGATGGTTGAGCATGGTGCGCTCCTGCGTGCTGTTTGTTTGACGCCGCAAAGGATACCCGCTTTAGGCTAAAAAGTTAACCACGACTAACAAAAATGTTGTATTTGAATAGGATGGTGAAAGGGGGTTGCCGAAATGTCTTGAACTGTAACAACTAGGGATGGAAATTGGGTCTAGGTGTTACAGATCGAGACAGGAAGAAATGGTCCTATGGAAAATCTCGATCTGTAACAGCTGACCGCCAAAACCGGCCCGTCGTGTTACAGATCGAGACAAACCAAAACCGTCCTGCAGAAAATCTCAATCTGTAACATCTAGGCGCCAAAATTGGGTCTTCCTGTTACAGATTGAGATGTTTGAAGCGGTGAGCTTACAGACCGCCCGGCACGCGGAGCGTGGCGTTGTCAATGGGCTCGGGCTCAATCGACACCTCGGGCGTGTGCTCCACCTGCGGCACCCACTCGTAGGGCGCGCGTTACGCGATTGTTTCGAAACGGGTGGGAAACACAACGGGCCGGCGATGCTCCTAGTATGCCTATTCAAATGACTGTCTAATAATCTAGGGGAGGATCGCGATGCAGGCAGATTTCGCTCAGCAGCAGGGCCTTTATCGCCCCGAATTCGACCACGATGCATGTGGCATCGGCGCGCTTGCCGATATCAACGGTGAGCGCCATCACCAGATTCTGGACGACGCGCTGTCCATTCTGGTCAACTTGGAGCACCGCGGCGGCACGGGACTCGAGAAGAACACCGGCGACGGCGCCGGCATCCTGTTTCAGGTTCCGCATCACTTTTTCCGTAAAGAGGCTCAAAAGTGCGGCCAGATTCTGCCGGCAGAGGGCGACTATGGCGTGGCCATGCTGTTCTTCCCGCAGGACGACAAGGGCGTAGAGGATGCCCGCCGCGTGTTTGAGGAGGGCTGCGCCGAGGCCGGCGTGCCGCTGCTCTTTTGGCGCGAGGTGCCCGTCGACCCGCACGACCTGGGCGAGACGGCCCGCGCCTGCATGCCTACTATCCTGCAGGCCTTCCTGGGCCGTCCGGACGACACGCCCGCCGGCGATGCCTTTGAGCGCCGCCTGTATGTGTGCCGCCGCACCATCGAAAAGAAGGCCGACGCCGAGTTTGCCCTGCGCGACAAGATCTTCTACGTGTGCTCCATGAGTTCGCGCACTATCGTGTACAAGGGCATGCTGGTCGCCACGCAGATGCGCCGCTTCTTCATCGACCTCAACGATGCCGCCGTCAAGACGGCCGTAGCGCTCGTCCACTCGCGCTACTCCACCAACACCACGCCCAGCTGGGAGCGCGCGCACCCCAACCGCTTTATCATCCACAACGGCGAGATCAACACCCTCAAGGGCAACGTCAACTGGATTCGCGCCCGCGAACCCAACCTGTACAGTCCCGTGTTGCAGCACGATCTTGAGCGTGTGATGCCCATCATCAACCGCGAGGGTTCCGACTCCGCGATTCTGGACAACGTGCTCGAGTTCTTGGTCATGAACGGTCGCCCGCTCACGCGTGCCGCGTCCATGTTGCTGCCCGAACCGTGGGACCACAACGACAGCCTGAGCGAGGAGCGCCGTGCCTACGACGCTTACCAGTCCATGCTCATGGAGCCCTGGGACGGTCCGGCCGCCATCGCCTTTACCGACGGCCGTACCCTGGGTGCCGCCCTCGACCGCAACGGCCTGCGCCCCGCCCGCTACTACGTGACGCGCGACGGCCGCTTTATGCTGGCGAGCGAGGTGGGCACCATCGAGGTACGCCCCGAGAATATCCTGACGAGCGGCTGTCTGGGGCCGGGCCAGATGCTCGAGGTCGATTTTGCCCGCGGTCGCGTGATCTACAACGATGAGCTGCGCGCCCGTTACGCCAAGGAAAAGCCCTACCGCGACTGGATTGCCGAGGAGACGCTGACCGTCGACGCGCTCGACAAGCCCGTCGCGCCCACGCCCGCCGAGGATACCGAGGTGCCCGCCGCCGTGCGCATGGCCAAGCTCGGGTATCACTGGGATGATGTTGACGAGGTCGTGCGTCCCATGGCCCAGCAGGGCAAGGCCCCGCTCGCCTCGATGGGCATCGACGCGCCGCTGGCCTGCCTGTCCAAGAAGACGCGCTCGTTCTTTGACTACTTCTATCAGCTGTTCGCTCAGGTCACGAACCCGCCGATCGACGCCCTACGCGAGCATATGGTCACCTCGACCACGCTCTACCTGGGCAACCACGGCAACCTGCTCGAGGATTCCCGTACGGCCTGCCAGCTGGTGCGCTTGGAGCGTCCGTTGCTCAACGAGGAGGAGTTTGACCGCATCTGCGCCATCGACCGCGTGGGCTTTAAGACTCGCCGTTTCCGTGCCGTGTACCGCCGTGATGCCGGCGAGGGCGCGCTGCAGGCTGCGCTCAAGCAACTTGCAGAGGACGTTGAGGCTGCGGTCCGCGACGGCGTGAACATCGTGGTACTGAGCGATCGTGCCGCCGCGGGCGAGGTGCCCGTGCCGTCGCTGCTCGCTGTGGGCTGCGTGCACAACCACCTGATCCGCGCCGGCGTGCGTACCTTTGCCGACATCGTGGTGGAGTGCGGCGACGCCGTGTCCCCGCACGACTTTGCGGCACTGGTGGGCTACTCCGCGAGCGGCATCTATCCGTACAACGCACATGCGTGCATCTGCGATCTGGCGGCGCGCGGCGACCTGGACGTGACGGCCGAGCAGGGCATCGCCAACTACAACAAGGCTGCGACCGCCGGCATCGTCTCCATCATGTCCAAGATGGGTATCTCCACGGTGCAGAGCTACCACTCCGCGCAGATCTTCGAGGCCGTGGGCTTTACGCCGGAGTTCGTCAACGCGTACTTCGCCGGCACGGTGAGCCGTGTGGGCGGTATGGGCGTCGAGGACGTTGAGCGCGAGCAAAACGAGCGCTACGACGCCGCGCTCGCTATCCTTAAGAGCCCGGCTCCCGATCAGCTGCCTACGCTGGGTCTGACCAAGTGGCGCCCGCTCGGCGGCGAGGATCACCTCATCGATCCGCAGACTGTCTACTTGCTGCAGACCGCCTGCCGTGAGGACAGCTACGACACCTTTAAGGAGTACAGCGCCCGTCTGCACCGCACCGGCCGTGCCGTGCGCCTGCGCGACTTGCTCGACTTTGATGCCAGCGGCCGCGCTCCGGTGGCACTCGACGAGGTCGAGCCCGCGCTCAACATCGTCCGCCGCTTTAACACCGGCGCCATGTCGTATGGTTCCATCAGCAAAGAGGCGCACGAGTGCATGGCCATCGCCATGAACCGCCTGCACGGCCGTTCCAACTCGGGCGAGGGCGGTGAGGATCCGCGTCGCGAGACCCCGCTGGCTAACGGTGACTCCAAGAACTCCGCCATCAAGCAGGTGGCAAGCGCGCGCTTTGGCGTGACGAGCCGCTACCTGTGCAGCGCCTTCGAGATTCAGATCAAGATGGCCCAGGGCGCCAAGCCCGGCGAGGGTGGCCACCTGCCCGGCAAGAAGGTCTACCCCTGGATTGCCGAGGTCCGTCAGTCCACGCCCGGCATCGGCCTGATTTCGCCTCCGCCGCACCACGATATTTACTCCATTGAGGACCTGGCAGAGCTTATCTTCGATCTTAAGAACGCCAACCCCGGCGCGCGCGTGTCGGTCAAGCTGGTCAGCGAGGCCGGCGTCGGCACCATCGCCACCGGTGTGGCCAAGGGCGCTGCCGACAAGATCTTGATCAGTGGCCACAACGGCGGCTCGGGTGCCGCTGCGCGCGACTCTATCTGGCATGCGGGCCTGCCGCTGGAGCTTGGCCTTGCCGAGGCCCAGCAGACGCTGCTGCAAAACGGCCTGCGCTCACGCGTGGTGCTCGAGGCTGACGGCAAGCTCATGGACGGTACCGATGTCGCCGTCGCCTGCCTGCTGGGTGCCGAGGAGTTTGGTTTTGCGACCATGCCGCTCATCTCCATGGGTTGCCTCATGCAGCGCGACTGCCAGCAGGACACCTGCCCGGCCGGCATCGCTACGCAAAACTGCCGCCTGCGTCGCGGCTTCCGCGGCAAGCCCGAGCACGTTGAGCACTTTATGCTCTTTGTTGCCGAGCAGCTGCGCGAGGTCATGGCGAGCCTGGGCTTCCGCACCGTCGACGAGATGGTCGGCCATCCCGAGTGCTTGCGCCAGATCGAGGTGCCGGGCAACCGCAAGGCCAACCTGCTCGACCTGTCGCCCGTGCTGGCGAGCGCGACCTGCGAGTTCGGTGCCCATATCCCGGGTGCCGACGGTCGTCACTTCCTGCCGCAGATGGCCGCGGACAGCGAGCTCGACAAGACGCTCGACTCCACGTTGTTTGTGCCCTATACGGCCGATGCCCGTGCGCACCTGCGTCCGATTCGCTTCCGCGCCGATATCGCCAACGTCAACCGCTGCGTGGGCACCATCCTGGGCAACGCGGTGACCAAGGCGCATCCCGAGGGCCTGCCCGCCGGCTCCATTACCATCGATTGCGATGGTTCGGCCGGTCAGAGCTTTGGCGCCTTCCTACCGCGCGGCATTACGCTCAACGTGTGCGGCGACGCTAACGACTACTTTGGCAAGGGCCTTTCGGGCGGTGAGGTGTCGGTGCGCCCCAACCCGCATGCGACCTACAAGTTCGACGAGAACATCATCGTGGGCAACGTTGCGTTCTTTGGTGCCACGAGCGGCCGCGGCTTCATTAACGGCCTGGCCGGCCAGCGCTTTGGCGTGCGCAACTCCGGTGCCACCGTGGTGGTCGAGGGCTGCGGCAACCACGGCTGCGAGTACATGACGGGCGGCCTGGCGCTCATCCTGGGCGAGGTCGGGCAGAACTTCGCCGCCGGTATGACGGGCGGCGTGGCCTATGTCTTCGACCAGTACGGTACGCTCGATGCCCGTGTGAACCGCGAGAGCGTTGAGCTCAAGGCCCCGACGGCCGGCGAGCTGGCGCAGATTCGCGAGCTCATCCAGGAGCACGTGGACGCGACGCAGAGCCCGCGCGGCATCAAGCTGCTCTACAGCTTTGAGACGATGAGCAAGCACTTTGTGAAGGTCATTCCGACCGAGTACGAGCGCGTACTGGCGATTGTCGCTGCGGCCGAGGCCGTGGGCAAGACGCATGCGCAGGCAGAGGAGCTGGCGTTTGACATTGTGACCGGTCGCGCGAGCGCCGCGGATGTCGCTCGCTTCGATGTCGCGGGCGGTGCTGCGGGCGCTGCGTCCGTGGCTGCAAGCTCTGTTGCTTCGACCAAGAAGGAGGCGTAAGTGCCATGGGTAAGCCCGGTGCTTTTCTTGATATCGATCGCGTGACCCACGAGCTTCGCCCCGTGGAGGAGCGCAGCCATGATTTTGATCCGCTGTACGTGGAGCTCGATGACGATGCACGTCGCGCCCAGGCGAGCCGCTGCATGATGTGCGGCGTGGCGTTTTGCCAGATGGGCGCGAGCTTTGGCAAGGCGCGCCCGAGTGGCTGCCCGCTGCACAACCTGATTCCCGAGTGGAATGAGTTGGTGTACCGCGGCCGCTGGGATGAGGCCGCCGAGCGCCTGTCGCTCACCTCGCCCATGCCCGAGTTCACGAGCCGCGTGTGCCCGGCGCTGTGCGAGGCCGCGTGCAACCTGGGTTCGGTCGATGGCCAGCCTACGACGATCCATGACAACGAGCGTGCGATTAGCGACCATGAGTGGGCAAATGGCGGTCCGCGCCGCTTTGAGCCGGCAGGGGAGGGCGCGCCCGCGGTTGCCGTGGTGGGCTCCGGTCCTGCTGGTCTGGTGGCTGCATGGGAGCTTGCGCGTCGTGGCGCCCGCGTGACGGTGTTTGAGCGCGACGACCGCCCGGGCGGTCTGCTCATGTACGGCATTCCCAATATGAAGCTCGAGAAGTCCGTGGTCGAGCGTCGCGTGGCGCTCATGCGCGAGCTGGGCATTGTGTTTGAGCTGGGTGCCGATGTGAACGATCCCAAGGTTGCCGCCAAGCTCGATGACTTTGACGCCGTCGTGGTGGCTGCCGGCGCTCGTGCGCCCCGCGGTCTTTCGGCTGCGAACGTGGATGCTCCGGGCGTGGTGTACGCGGTGGACTACCTGACGGCTTCGACTGTCTCGGTGCTCGATGGCGGCGAGCCCGCGGTGAACGCGCGCGGCCTGGACGTTGTGGTCATTGGCGGTGGCGATACCGGTAACGATTGCGTGGGTACTGCCGTGCGCCAGGGCGCGCGCAGCGTGCGCCAGTTTGAGTTCTTGCCGGCTGCGCCCGATAAGCGCGCGGCGAGCAACCCCTGGCCGCAGTGGCCCAACGTTAAGAAGATCGACTACGGCCAGCAGGAGGCTATCGCTGCGATGGGTGGCGAGATGCGTGCCTGGGGCGTGGATACGCTCGAGGTGCTGCTGGACAAGAAGGGTGCGGCTGCGGGTCTGCGCGTGGTCGATTTGGACTGGTCGGCGGGAAAGCCCGAGCGCATCGCGGGCTCCGAGCACGAGGTGCCGGCGCAGCTGGTGCTCATCGCCTGCGGCTTTACGGGTCCCGAGCATGGCGTGTTCGATGCGGTGAGCGTGCCTGTTGCCACGGCGGGCCGTCCGCTGCCGGTGATGGC
>UQRX01000006.1:0-66189 GCA_900543595.1 uncultured Collinsella sp.
AGGGCCCACACTCATTTTCTATTCAGCCCTAGTCATCGCTCAAAGCCCCTTCGGCAGCACACGGTGCAGCCAAGTCACCGCAGGCCGGGGCGGGAGGGGCCGAGTTTCCTCCTGAGCGACTCTGCTTGCAGCCGGAGCGAAAGGGGGAAATCTCGGCCCCTCCCGCCCCGGCCGGCCAGGTCAACTACACCGTGTGCTGCGGCAGGTCCTGCAGGGCGATGACGTCCATGCCCATGTCGTTGGCGCTGCCGTGACCCTGCTGGTCCTCGCGCACGGCCTCGATGGCACTCACGTACGTGTTGGCCGCAGACATCGCCGTCACGCAGGTCACGCCGCGGCGCACGGCCTCGGTGCGCAGAAGGTAGCCATCGCCACGCGAACCCGGGCCGTACGGCGTGTTGATGATTACCGCGATCTTGCCATCGGCGATGAGGTCACCGATGTTGGGACGCTCGCCGTCGTGCGGGCCGCTAATCTTCTCCACGACCTCGCACGTCACGTTGCCGCCGCGCAGCACGCGCGCCGTACCCTCGGTGGAGCAGATATCAAAGCCCAGATAGCGCAGGATACGGGCGACCGAAAGGATATGACGCTTGTCGCGGTCGCACACGCTAATGAACACCTTACCGGCGCTCGGGTCGGGCAGCTTGTAGTCAATCGCCAGCTGCGTCTTGGCGTATGCCTCGGGATAGCTCTTGGCGATACCCATGACCTCGCCCGTCGACTTCATCTCGGGCCCCAGGATAACGTCAGCGCCCGGGAAACGACCCCAGGGCATAACGGCTTCCTTCATGCAGAACCAGTCCAGCTGGCGCTCGTCGCTCGGCAGGCCCAGGCTCGCGATGGAATCGCCCGCCATGATACGCGCCGCGCACTTGGCCAGCGGCACGCCGGTGGCCTTGGAGATAAACGGCACGGTACGGCTGGCACGCGGGTTGGCCTCGATCACGTAAACGGTCTCGCCCTTGATGGCATACTGTACGTTGACCAGGCCGCGTACGCCCAGCGCCATCGCGATGCGGCGCGTGGTCTCACGGAGCTTCGCCTGCAGGCTCTCGCTAAAGCTGAACGGCGGAATGCAGGTCGCAGAGTCGCCGGAGTGAATACCGGCCTCCTCGATATGCTCCAGAATGCCGCCGATGTAGACCTCTTCGCCATCGCACAGGGCGTCGACATCGGACTCGATCGCACCCTCCAAGAAGCGATCCAGATACACCGGGTAGTCGGGGCTAATGCGCGCAGCCTCGGCCATGTAATCGCGCAGATGCTCGGCATCGTAGGCGATCATCATGCCGCGGCCGCCCAGCACGTAGCTCGGACGCACCAGCAGCGGGTAGCCAATGTGTGCGGCAACGGCCTCGGCCTCCTCAAACGAGGTGGCCTGACCCGCCGGCGGGTACATGATGCCCAGTTTGTCGAGCAGAGCGGCGAAGCGCTCGCGGTCCTCGGCAAAGTCGATGGCATCGGGCTTGGTACCCATGATGTTCACGCCGCTCTCCTCGAGCATGCGCGCCAGCTTAAGCGGGGTCTGGCCGCCGAGCGTCACCACGACGCCGTCGGGGCGCTCAACATCGATAACGTCCATGACGTCCTCGTAGGTGAGCGGCTCAAAGTAAAGGCGGTCGGACGTGTCGTAGTCGGTCGAGACGGTCTCGGGGTTGCAGTTGACCATGATGGTCTCAAAGCCGCGGGCCGCCAGCGCGTAGCTCGCGTGCACGCAGCAGTAATCGAACTCGATACCCTGTCCAATGCGGTTGGGGCCGGCGCCCAGGATCATCGCCTTGGGCTTGTCCGCCGGCGTGGTCTCGTCGGGAGCCACGCACTTCTTGGCATCCGGGCTCGTGCGGTAGATGTTCTCGTACGTCTTGTAGTGGTACTCCGTGGCGCTCGAGAACTCCGCAGCGCAGGTATCGACCGTCTTCATGCTGGGAACCACGCCCAGGCCCTTGCGGTAGGCGCGCACAAAGCGCTCGTCCGAGCCGGTCAGCGCGGCGATCTCGGCATCGCTCGTGCCGTACTGCTTGAGCAGGCGCATCGCGTCGGCGTCGATATCCTCCACACGCAGGCCGCGGATGCTCTCCTGGACCTGCACCATGTCGTTGATACGGTTGAGGTACCACGGATCGATACCGCAGATGGCATGGATGCGGGCGATGTCCCAGCCGCGACGCAGGGCCTCGACCACAAAGAAGATGCGGTGCTCGGTCGGGGTTGCCACGGCCTGAGCGAGCTCGTCGTCGCCCAGCTTGTCGGCACCCTCCTTGCCACCGGCGCAAATGCCCTGGTGGCCGTCCTCCAGCGAGCGCATAGCCTTGCCAAAGGCCTCCTCAAAGGTGCGGCCGATCGCCATGATCTCGCCCACGGCCTTCATGCGCGTGGTGAGCGTGGGGTCGGTTCCCTTGAACTTCTCGAAGGCAAAGCGCGGCACCTTAACGACGCAGTAGTCAATCGTGGGCTCAAAGCAGGCAGGCGTTGCCTTGGTAATGTCGTTGACGATCTCGTCGAGCGTGTAGCCCACAGCCAGGCGCGCGGCGGCCTTAGCGATGGGGAAACCCGTGGCCTTGGAGGCCAGCGCGGACGAACGGCTCACGCGCGGGTTCATCTCGATGACGATCAAGCGGCCGGTGTTGGGGTTCACGGCAAACTGCACGTTGGAGCCGCCGGTCTCGACGCCGATCTTCTCCAAGATGGCGAGCGAGGCGACACGCATGCGCTGATACTCAAGGTCGGAGAGGGTCTGCGCCGGCGCCACGGTGATGGAGTCGCCGGTATGCACGCCCATGGGGTCGAGGTTCTCGATGGAGCACACGATGATGCCGTTGCCGGCGTGGTCACGCATGACCTCCATCTCGTACTCTTTCCAACCCTCGATGGACTCCTCGACCAGCACCTCGTGGGCAGGCGAGAGTTCAAGACCCTGGCTCACGATGGAGACGAGCTCCTCGTGAGTATGCGCGATGCCACCACCGGCGCCGCCGAGGGTAAAGCTCGGACGCAGCACGCAGGGATATCCCACGCGCTCGGCGATGGCCTCGGCGTCTGCCACGCTGTAGGCATAGCCCGAGCGCGCGACCTCCAGGCCGATCTCGGCCATGGCCTCGTTAAAGAGCTTGCGGTCCTCGCCGCGCTCGATGGCGGCAAGGTCGCAGCCGATCATCTCGACGCCGTACTTGTCGAGCGTGCCGTCCTTTGCCAGTTCGACGGCGGCGTTCAGACCGGTCTGGCCGCCCAGCGTGGGCAGCAGCGCGTCCGGGCGCTCTTTCTTGATTACGCGCTCGATAAACTCGGCAGTGATGGGCTCGACATAGGTGCGGTCGGCCAAGCCCGGGTCGGTCATGATGGTCGCCGGGTTGGAGTTGACCAGGATGACCTCAAAGCCATCCTCCTTGAGCACCTTGCAGGCCTGGGCGCCGGAGTAGTCAAACTCACAGGCCTGGCCAATGACAATGGGGCCCGAGCCAATGACGAGGATACGCTTGATGTCAGTACGTTTCGGCATGTTAGTTCTCCTCGGTCTCGGTCGCAGCGGAACCATTGTCGGCAAAGTTCCAGCCCTGCAGGCGGTCCTTCGCGGTGTCGATGTCCAGGTAGTTCTCCTCGCCGTCCATGAGTCGCGTAAAGGCAGTAAAGAGATAGTGGGCATCGGTGGGTCCGGGCGAGGCCTCGGGGTGGTACTGCACCGAGAAGCACGGCGCGTCGAGCAGCTGGATGCCCTCGACGGTGCCGTCGTTGAGGTTCACATGCGTCAGGCGAATGCGGCCGAAGCGCTCGTTCATCACGACTGGCGCGATGCCGCGGCGCACCCAGACGCGCAGATCCCCATCGGCCGCATGCTCGGTCTCGCCGCCGGAAAGCTCGGGGACAAGCTTGCCCAAGCTGGGGAACAGCAGACCAAAGCCATGGTTTTGCGCGGTAATCTCCACGCGACGGCTTACCAGGTTCATGACCGGCTGGTTGCCACCGCGGTGACCGAACTTAAGCTTTTCCATCTGAGCGCCGCAGGCCAGGTTGATCATCTGGTGACCAAGACAAATACCAAAGACCGGCACCTTGCCGATCAGCTGCTGCACCTGCTCGTAGGTCTCCACCACGGCGTCGGGGTCGCCGGGACCATTGGACAAAAAGACACCGTCGGGATTCATGTCGAGCACCTCACTCGCGGGCGTATCCCACGGCACGACGGTAAGGTCGCAGCCGGCGCGGACCAGACCCTCCAGAATGCCGCGCTTCACACCGCAGTCGTAGGCGACCACTTTGTGACGGGCAGGAGCGGCAGCCGTAAGCGCAAAGTCATGCGTGGCAGGCAGGTCGGCGGCCACAAACTCGTGAGGTACGGGGCAGCTTACGGTCTTGACCAGGTTCTCGCCTACCAGCGTGGGCGCAGCGGCCAGACGCTCGGCAAGCTCGTCGACGTCGAAGATCTCGGTCGAAATAATGCCCATCTTGGAACCATTGTCGCGCAGGTGGCGCACCAGGGCGCGAGTGTCGACACCCTCGATAGCGACGATGCCGTGAGCGCGCAGGTACTCCGGCACGCTGACGGCCGAGCGCCAGTTAGAAGGCGTGGCGCACATGTCGCGAACGATCATGCCGCGCATGGCCGGAGCGCTCGCAGGGCGCACGGCGTCGCCGGGGAAGGCCGACTGGACGTCGGTCTCGTCGATACCGTAGTTGCCGATCTGCGGATAGGTCATGGTTACGATTTGGCCGGCATAACTCGGGTCGGTCATGACCTCAAAGTAGCCCTCGAGCGAGGTGTTGAAGCAAACTTCGCCGGTCGCGGTGCCCTCGGCGCCGCATGCACGTCCATAAAAAATGGTCCCATCCTCAAGATACAGGATGCAGGGACCGCAGGTGCCCTTGCTGGTTTTGGCCAGCATACGCTGGCAAAGCTCGCTGGGCGCGAAGGTGCGGGCGGCAGCGCCCGCGGTATGGTTGTTCGCCATAATTCTCCTTCCCGGTCTCACAGGACCGGCTTAAAGGTGTGTAGTTAGGCCTCGCGGTATTGTAACCGCAAGCATGCCTCATGGCGTTAATTTCATCGAAATGTTTACGAAATGATAATTATGACTTTCTATGCATAATGTTTTTTAATCCCCGTCCCAGAAAAATCATCCCGCGGGGCTTGTGGCTCACGCGGGATGATGGCGTCTTATTTTTTCTTGTCCTGCTCCAGCAGTTCGGACGGTGTGCGATCGGGCTTGCCGCCGCGGAAAATCTCGCGGCCATGCAGACGATGTTCCAGGTCACGTTCGTCCTTTTCCTCGTCAATCTTGGTCTGGCTCACCACCGGGTCCTCAATCAACGACGACACCGAGTTCACCTGCTTCTGAATGCGCTCGGCGATGGTGTCATCCATACTCACGATGCGCATCTTCCAGTCGATACTCGTGGCGTTGGATGAGCTCTTGGTCCACACGAACGTCAAAATGGCGCTCTGGTGGCCGCGCGCGGGGAACATGCCAAAGAAGGAATCGTGCTGAATGTTGCTATCCTCGTCGATATAGGCGTGAACGTTATACACCACGCGGTCGATCTTATCGTTGAGCAACGCGTTGGTCGCAAGCGCCGCGGCCTGAATCTGCCCGTTGGACAGCAGCTCGAGCTCGTTGGCAGACGATGTGTCCAACACCGTCACCTCGACCGTGCCCGTGCGTTCATCGGCTTCATCGACGGTAAAGTCGAGCGGGAACTGCGTAAAGCCGTTGCCCCATTCAAGTCCACCCTTGAGCGCGGTCGAAACGGTATCGACCGAAACGCTCTCGGACAGGTTGGCGGTATTCAGACGGCGCATCACGCCGTAGCCGATCTGCATGCCCACGATCAGCACCAAAATACCGATGACCACGGCCATCGCGGTCTTCGTAATGGTATGGCTCACCTGCGAGCCCGAAGGATCGTCCTCGGACAGCGGGTCGATATGTTTTGCCTGGCTCGCGCGGTCCTCGCTGCGCAGCTGCGCTAGCGCCGCTTTGTCACCGCGCTTGGCCGCGGCCTCCTTCTCACGCATGCGCTCAGTTCGCTTTTTGGCAAGCGTCGGATCCAAGACGCCGGATGCATCGATTTCGGAGAATAACTCCGTCACTTCTTCCGGAGTCAAAGGGTTCTTGTCAGCCATAAACTTCCTGTCATATCAATCAGTCGAGCTCGTGCGCACGCGCACCTTCGAACTGCATTCGATAGTAACGGGCATAGGTGCCGCCACGGGCGAGAAGCTCCTCGTGCGTGCCACGCTCCACAACGCGACCATGCTCAACGGTCGCAATCTCATCGGCATGCTTAATGGTAGAAAGGCGGTGGGCGATGATAATCGTGGTGCGGCCGCGTGCCAGCTCTTCGAGCGACGCCTGCACCGCCTCCTCGCTCTCGTTATCCAAAGCACTCGTCGCCTCGTCCAAAATCAGGATCTTGGGGTTCTTGAGAAACACGCGCGCGATGGCAACGCGCTGCTTCTGTCCGCCCGAAAGACGGCTGCCGCGCTCGCCCACGACCGTGTCATAGCCCTGTGGAAGCGACTCGATAAAGGCATCGATGTTGGCGCGACGGGCCGCCTCGGCGATCTCTTCCGCCGTAGCGCCCGGCTTGCCGTAGGCGATGTTCTCGCCAATCGTACCGTCAAACAGATAGACATCCTGCTGCACCAGGCCGATGGCGCGACGCAGGCTCTGCTGCGTCACATCACGCACGTCCTGGCCGTCGATGCTAATGGATCCGGCAGCCACGTCATAAAAGCGCGGCAACAGCGAACAGGTCGTGGACTTGCCACCGCCCGAAGGGCCAACCAAAGCGATGGTCTGCCCGGGCTTGATGGACAGATCCATATGGTCGATAACGGGACGCTCGTCGGCATCGCCCTCGCCCAGCTCAACGTCCTCGTAGTTAAAGCACACGTCGTGATACTCCACGGCGCCGGCAGTCACCTGCAGATCCGTGGCGCCCGGCTTGTCCTGGATATCCGGCGCGGTCGAGAGCACCTCGTCCATACGCTTAAAGCCGGCGATAGCCTTCTGATACGTTTCGGCCGAATTGACGAGCGTCTCAAGCGGCGTGCAGAACAGCGAAATATAGAGTGCAAAGGTCGCCATATCGACCGCCTGCAGCTGTCCCTGGGCGACCAGCCAGCCGCCCAGCAGCACCACGATCACATAGAGCACACCCGAGAGCAGGCCATACGTCGCGGTATAGACGCCCATGGCGTGATACATGTTCTCCTTGGACGAAAGATAGCGATTGTTTGAGGCGCGGAACTTGAAGCGTTCGGTCTCCTCATTGGCAAAGCTCTTGACCACACGCATGCCCGCCAGCGAATCCTGCAGCTGCGCATTGATGCCGCTGATTTTTTTGCGGTTGTCGCTAAAGACCTCGCGCATGCGCATGTTCTGCCAAAACATGATGACCGCAAACGCCGCCGTCACCACGGCCATGGCGAGCGCCAGCACCGGGGCAATGGTAAAGAGGATCACAAATGAGCCGATAATCTCGATGCCGCAGATGATGATCCACTCGGGCACGTGGTGCGCCGCCTCGCAGATATCGAACAGGTCGTTGACCACGCGGCTCATCATGTCGCCCGAGCTGTTGCGGTCGAAGTATGCAAAGCTAAAGCGCTCATACTGGTCGAACAGGTCCTCGCGCATTTTGGACTCCATACGCGCGCCCATCACGTGACCCCAATAGCTCACAAAATAGCGGCAGGCGCAGCGGACGGCATACATCAGCACCAAGCCCACCGCGATCATGCCGAGCGCCTGCATAATGGCAGCCTGACCCTGAGTAAATAGCCCACCGGTCAAATTGCGCAGAATAATGGGGAACGCCAGGTCAATGGCGGCAAGCACCAGAGCACAAACAGTATCAGCAACAAAAAGCCCCATCTGGGGCTTGTAATAAGACAAAAACCTCTTCAGCATAATCACCTTACGCGGTTTTACCAAACCGCGTTTCGTCTCGACGCTGCAAGTGCTCCATTTGGACAATCTGGCCTTCAATCGTCGGTCGCGTATATCCATACGCTTCCCTCCTCTTTTAGGCCACCTTGTCTCAAATGGAGCACTTTCGCTGACTTACACAAACCTGCGGGATCATCCCCGCTCGTTAAAGCTCGGCCCCGCCTAGTCGGTGCGCGATGCTGTCGCAGGCAAGCGCGCCTACGACGGTCTTGGCGTCTTCGATCTTGCCGTCGAGCACGGCGTCAATCAGCTCGTGCAGCGGCACCAGGTCCACGTTGACAAACTCGTCATCATCGGGGTTGGGCGCATCAAACTCGAGCTTGGTAGCCAAGTAGATGTGGATGATCTCATCGCAAAAACCGCAGGACGTGACAATCGACGTCAAAAAGCGAATGCGACCGGCCCTAAAGCCCGTCTCCTCATGCAGTTCGCGCTTGGCGCAATCGAGCGGGTCCTCGCCTGGATCGAGCTTGCCGGCGGGAATCTCGACCGTCACGCGGTCGATGGCGGTGCGGTACTGACGCACCAGTACGATCTTGCCGCTCTCGGTAAGCGCCACAACGGCCGCCGCGCCCGGATGGCGAACGATATCGCGGGCGCTGCGGTGACCGTTGGGCAGCTCAACTTCAAGACGGTGGACGTCAAGGATCTTGCCCTTCCAGGCGCACTCCTCCGAAAGAATCTTCTCGTGCAGCTCGGCATCGTGCGGGTCGTCATCGCCCAGCACCAGCGCCGGCTCGTCAGCGACCTCGCCACCAGGCTCGCCCTCGGCGTGCCCATACACGCGGCTGTCCTCCTCGACGATCTGCGCGTCCACGAGCTCTTCGTTCTTCTCGTCCATCCGTCTCATTCCTCTCGGACTTTAGGCATCCCAGGCGTCGCGGCCGCGCAGCGCGCGCAGGCCGATGTCGTGACGCAGGGTCTTGCCCTCAAAATCAATCTTCTCACAGGCCTCGTAGGCAAGGTTGCGAGCGTTCTCGAACGTGTCGCCCAAAGCGGTCACGGCAAGCACGCGGCCACCATTGGTCACGAGCTGGCCGTCCACCACAGCAGTGCCCGCGTGGTACACGGTCACGTTCTCCATGGCCTCGGCATCCTCAATACCGGTGATGACCTTGCCTTTCTCGTAGCTGCCGGGGTAGCCCGCGCTCGTCAGGACAACGGCCACGGCCCACTCGTCGCGCCAGTCGAGCTCAATCTGGTCGAGCTCGCAGTTGGCACAAGCCAGCATGACCTCGACCAGGTCGTTCTTAAGGCGCGGCAGCACGACCTGCGTCTCGGGGTCGCCAAAGCGGGCATTGAACTCCAGCACCTTGGGGCCGGCAGGCGTGAGCATAAAGCCGCCGTACAGGCAGCCGCGGTAGTCGATACCCTCGGCAGCGAGCTCGGCCACGGTCTGCTCCATGACCTTCACCATCGTGTCGTGCTCCTCGTCGGTCACGATGGGCACCGGGCTGTAGACGCCCATGCCGCCGGTGTTGGGACCAAGGTCGCCCTCGAGCGCGCGCTTGTGGTCCTGCGAGGTGGCCATGGGGCGCACGGTCTTGCCGTCGGTAAAGGCCAGCAGCGAGCACTCGGGACCAACGAGCATCTCCTCGATAACCACGGTGCTGCCGGCATCGCCAAAGGTGCCGCCAAAGCACTCGCGCACGGCCTCCTCGGCCTGCTCAAGTTCGGTCGCCACGATAACGCCCTTGCCCGCGGCAAGGCCGTCGGCCTTGACGACCAGCGGAGCGCCCTGCTCACGCACATAGGCGAGAGCCGAAGCCTCGTCGGTAAACGAGCCGTAGGCTGCCGTCGGGATACCGGCGCGCTCCATGAGCTGCTTGGAGAACAGCTTGGAGCCCTCCATCTGGGCGCCCTCGGCACCCGGGCCAAAGCAGGGAATACCCGCCGCGCGCACGGCGTCGGCCACGCCCGCCACGAGCGGAGCCTCGGGGCCAATTACCACGAGTCCGCATCCGTGGCTCTGTGCAAACGCCGCCACGGCCACAGGATCGCAGTCGTCGAGAACAACGTTCTCGCCGCAGCTCGCGGTGCCGCCGTTACCCGGCGCAATGTAGAGCTTGCCGGCGCGCGGTGATGCTGCGAGCTTAGCTGCCAAAGCATGCTCACGGCCGCCGCTGCCCAACAACAGGATGTCGATGGTTTGAGTGTCCGCCTTCAAGGGTGCCTCCTCTATGGATTAACGGCTCGCTCCGCGCGAGCCCTTTGCAAGCAAATATACCCCTCGGCCGCCCGCTTGGGCTGCAAAGGGGTATATCGCAATAACCAAATAGTCCCGATTACTTCCAGAATCGGTTGATGATCTGCTCGCGACCAGCGCCAACGCCAATGAACGTCACGCGGGTGTGTGCCAGATCCTCGATAAACGCCACGTAGTCCTGAGCCTCCTGCGGCAGCTCGTCAAAGCTGCGACAGCCGGTGATGTCGCACTTCCAGCCAGGGAGCTCCTCGTAGATGGGCTTGGCATGCTCAAAGCGCACCTGATGCTCGGGCACGCTGGTGTAGCGCTCGCCATCGACGTCGTAGGCCACGCACACCTTGATGGTGTCGAAGGCCGAAAGCACGTCGAGCTTGGTCACGGCGATGTCGGTGAGGCCGTTGACGCGCGAGGCATAGTTGGCGATAGGGCCGTCAAACCAGCCGCAACGACGACGGCGACCGGTGGTCACGCCGTACTCATAGCCCTCCTCGGTCAGCGTGTGGCCAGCCTCGGACTCATAGGAAAGCTCGGTGGGCATGGGGCCCGAACCGACGCGGGTGATATAAGCCTTCATGACGCCCAGCACGCGATCGACGTTCTTCATGCCGACGCCGGAGCCGGTAATGGCGCCGCCGGCGGTGCAGTTGGAAGACGTCACGTACGGATAGGTGCCGTGGTCGATGTCGAGCAGCGTCGCCTGGGCGCCCTCAAACAGCAGGTCCTTGCCCTCGTCGATCATGTTGTTGAGCAGCAGGCTCGTCTCGGTGATGTAGGGGCGCAGGCGCTCGGCCATCGGCAGGTACTCGTCGCAAATCTGGTCCACGGTGTAGGTGGGCAGGTTGTAGATGAGCTCGAGCTCGGGGTTCACGCGGGCGAGAGCGGTCTCCAACTTGTCGCGGAACAGCGTCTCGTCCAGCATGTCCTGCATGCGCAGACCAATGCGGGCCATCTTGTCCTGATAGCACGGACCGATGCCGCGCTTGGTGGTACCGATGTTCTTCTTGCCGAGTTTCTGCTCAAAGGCGCCATCCAGATCGATGTGGTACGGCATGATGACATGCGCGTTGCCGCTAATCTTGAGGTTCTTGGTGGTGATGCCGTCGGCCTCGAACATGTCAATCTCCTCAAGGACAACCTTGGGGTTGACGACGCAGCCGTTACCGATCACCGACACGTGGTCGGAATACATGATGCCGGAGGGCACCTGGTGCAGGCCGTACTTCTTGCCGTTGACGACGATGGTGTGGCCGGCGTTGTTGCCTCCCGAGTAGCGCACGACGGCATCGAAGTCGCCGGCGACCAGGTCGCAAATCTTACCCTTGCCCTCATCGCCCCACTGGGCACCGACCAAAACGGTTGACGGCATGTTTACTCCTTACATTCATGGACTGTCTACGCGCCACACCGGCACGCAGAAGCACAAAACATTCCCAGTATACCCGTGCAACGGGCGCCTGTCCTACTCCTCGGCATGTGCCCCATCAAGCTCATAGAACTTGGTGGATGCCGGCAGGAACATCAGGTCGACGTCGCCGATCGGGCCCGAACGGTTCTTGGCCACGACGATACGCGTAACGCCCTCGTCGGGTCGATCGTCGCGCGAGGCTTCGGCCTCGTCGGCGGAGCGGTCCAAGAACATAACGATATCGGCGTCTTGCTCGATGGAGCCCGATTCACGAAGGTCGGAAAGCTGCGGGCGCTTGCCGGTACGGGATTCGACCTGACGCGAGAGCTGCGACAGCGCGATGAGCGGGATCTTGAGCTCCTTGGCCATGATCTTTAAACCACGCGACATCTCGGAGACCTCGACGGTGCGGCTTTCGGAACGGCGTCCCGGCGGAGGACTCACCAGCTGCAGGTAGTCCAGGATGATGATGGCCTTCTCCTTGTTGTGGAGCATGCGGCGGCTCTTGGCGCGGATCTCGGTCACCGTGGTGCCGGGCGTATCGTCAATCAGAATATCGAGCTTGGACAAGGTCTGCGTGGCCTCGTTGATATTGGCCCACTGCTCGGGGCTAATGCGGCCCATGCGGAAGTCACTGATCGAGATCATGGCGTAGGCGCAAATCAGACGCTGGGCAATTTCCTTGCCCGACATCTCCAGAGAGAAGAAGCCGACGGTATAACCGGCAGCGGCAGCGTTGAGCGCCAGATTCAGGGCGAACGACGTCTTACCCACAGCGGGGCGGGCGCCGATAATGATGAGCTGACCCTCGCGAAAACCCATGAGCATGCGGTCGAGCGACGGGAAGCCCGTGGGCACGCCCGCAGCCTGGCCACCGGCCTGGCACACTTCCTCGGCCTCGTTATAGGCCTCGACCATAAACTCGGTCAGTGTCTTATAGCTCGACTTGACCTCGCGCGCCGTGACCTTGAGCAGCTTGCTCTCGGCCAGCTCCACGACCTCTTTGGTGTCGGTAGGGGCGTTATAGGCCAGCGCGTTGATCTCGTTGGTGGCACCGATCAGCTCGCGCAGCATCGAGTCGCGACGGACGATGGCGGCATGGTGCTGCCAGTTCACGAGCGACAGGGTCTGACCCATCAGCTCCAAAATGTAGGCCTCGCCGCCCACGGCATCAAGCTTGTTGATGCTGCGCAGGTAATCGATCAGCGAGATAGAGTCGATGGGAATGCGGCTGTTGTACATATCGACCATCGCGGTGTAGATGGTCTTATGAATGGGCCGGTAGAAGTCATCGGGCTGCAGCTCGACCTGGGCCTCCTCGACCACCTCGGGCGACAGCAGCATGGCGGCCAGTACGTTGGCCTCTGCATCTTGGTTTTGAGGGAGACCCAACTTGGAGCCACGGTCCTCGACCGTCAGCCCCGTCTCCCTTTCGTCATATGCCATGAGCATCCTCATTCATATCGCTTGCGAGCATCCATAGTATCAGCCACAGTCCCAAAACGGGCCGCGCCCCGGCAATCATCACCGAACGAAACGGATGAACGGTCCCGTGTATAGGACTTCGACGCAACGCCTGCCATGACGCTCACTGAGCGTAGAAAACAAAAGGGCGCCCTGGTTTCCCAGAGCGCCCTTCTTAGAACAAGATTGTTGCGTTGCAGCAAATGCTACTCGGCAGCAGCCTCAGTCTCGACCTCGGCGGTCTCGGCCTCGGCAGCGAGCTCCTCGGCGGTAACGCCAACGAGAACGACAACCTCGGCCTTGATCTCGCGGTACAGCGAGATGGCAACGGTGTGGGCACCGGCAACCTTGATGGGCTTACCGAGCTCGACGCGTTTACGGTCGATGTCCATACCGAGCTGAGCCTTGATGGCGTCAGCGATCATAGCGGCGGTAACGGAGCCAAAGAGGATGCCCTCGTCGCCGACCTTGACGTCAACGGTGACCGTCTTGCCCTCGAAGGCAGCCTTGGTCTCGTTGGCGGTAGCCAGACGGACGGCCTCGCGCTTGGCGATGTTGTTGCGACGCTCGTCAAGCTGCTTGAGGTTGCCCTTGGTGGCGGCAACAGCGAGCTTCTTGGGGAACAGGAAGTTCTCAGCGTAACCCTGAGCGACCTCTACGACGTCACCCTCGCCGCCCTTGCCCTTGATCTCATCGAGAAGAATAACCTTCATGATGCGTCTCCCTTCTTAGCCGCGGTCGCGGTTGCCACGAGAGGAAACCACGGGGACGGTGTACGGCAGGAGAGCCATCTCGCGGGCGCGCTTGATGGCGTTGGCGATGTCATGCTGATGCTGCGTGCAAGCGCCAGTGACGCGACGGGGCTTGATCTTGCCACGGTCGGTCATGTACTTACGGAGAAGCTGAGTGTCCTTATAGTCGATGAACTCAGTGTTCTCCTTGCAGAACTGGCAGTACTTACGACGCGGCTGACGTGCAGAAAAATCATTAGCCATGTCAAAATACCTTTCGTTTGGCAACTTCGGCGAACCGAAGCCGCCCCTCTCACTCAAAAATAGGTGAACAGCCCTTAAAACGGGATGTCCTCATCGTAGACGTCGACCGCGGGCGGCGTAGCCACCGGTGCGGCAGGACGCGGTGCGGGCGCTGCAGGGGCTGCGGGGGCGTAACCGCCCTGATCGTAGCCACCCTGGCCACCGCGGGAGCTCATAAACTCGATCTCATCGACGATGACCTCAAGCTTGCTCCGGCGCTGGCCATCGCGCTCCCAAGAGCTGTAGCGCAGCTTGCCCTCGATCGCGACCTTGTTTCCCTTTGCCAGGAAACGGCTCACGGCCTCGGCGCGCGTGCCGAACATAGTGCAGTCGACAAAGTTGGGATAGTCCTCCCACTCGCCAGTCTGCGGGTTGCGGCGACGATCGTTCACGGCGACGCCAAAGGACAGAACCTGGGTTCCGCCGGCGGTGGCGCGCAGCTCGGGATCACGCGTGAGGTTACCGGTGATGTTCACTCGATTGATGCTCATAACTCACTACTTCCTCTTGGGGCACAAGCCCAGTCCAAAACGACAGTCTTACTCCTGGTCGTCGCGACGGACGATCATGTGGCGGACCACAGCGTCGGTGATGCGCAGGACGCGATCAAGCTCGGCGATCTGGGTAGGATCTGCGTGGAAGTTGATGAGGGTGTAGTCACCATCGGTGAGGTCGTTGATCTCGTAGGCGAGCTTGCGCTTGCCCCACTCGTCAACGGAGTCGACCTTGCCAGCGCCCTCAGCGATCGTGGTATCGATACGCTTCATAACAGCGAGACGAGTCTCGGGGTCGAGCGACGGGTCAACAAAGAACAGCAGTTCATAAGCCTTCATATTGTCACCTCCTCTGGGCAAATGTGGCTTCAGGTCGTGAAGGTGCGCCTGAAGCAGGAAAAGACTTGGTAATAATATCTTTCAACCTCCCAGGCTGCAAGAATATGCAGCTACAACCTCATGACCTCCACATATGTCCATACTCACACGGCACTTCATGCGTCTTCCAACCAAATGCTGACCAAATGCTTGACGGGTCTGTGGACAAGATACGGCGCTGCGGGGACAAACCAAATCAAACTGCAGGTCAGCAATTGCAGAGCCGTGGTCGCGAAATGCATACCAGTGGTTCACAACACCGTTCAAATATTTTTAAAATTGCTGCCACGTCATCTATAAATACCAATTTTGAACAATTTACCGCATGCAGCCATGCTGGTCAGAGGCCGTTTTTGGCATCTTGGATCCCGTCACGAAGCTAAGCGTTTCAAAAAATGCCAACTTTTCTGTTTGCACTTTGCGATTCCTCGTGTATACTGACTTTCGCATTTAACGGAGAGTTGTCCGAGTGGCCGAAGGAGCACGATTGGAAATCGTGTAGGCGTCAAAAGCGTCTCCAGGGTTCAAATCCCTGACTCTCCGCCAGTTAATTCCAAAGCAGGCCTTTGAGCCTGCTTTGTTTTTACCCCACGCGGAGGGGTGGCAGAGTGGTTGAATGCGGCGGTCTCGAAAACCGTTTGGCCTGTATAAGGTCACGAGGGTTCGAATCCCTCCTCCTCCGCCATTTTGCTTGAGAAAGCTCCCAACAATGGGAGCTTTTTTGTTATCGAATCCCCTCTCGGCCGCACATCCCAACCAAACATGTACATCACCCTCCAAAAACGACATTTTTCGACATCTTTGGAGGCTGATGTACATGTTTGCATATCGCACTCGGCGCACGATCGGCCGTTTTGCCAGCATTCGGTATATTTCCTCACTTCAACGGACATAAGGACTGCATATCGGCATAAAGCGAGAGGTCCCCAATGGATACTCCTGTTCTCATTTCGCATAAAACGGCGTGGCTCGTCCATCATGCGCCACAAGACCTGGTTCAAGCGATCGCGCAACACGACCACCAGATAGGCGCAAGAGGCCTCTCCACCCAGCAGCGTATCACGCGCATTCGACAGGCTCTTACCGACTGCGGTATTCCCACTAGCATGCTTGAGACTATCGATATCTCCGTTGTATTTGCCTTCGAGCGAATCCGCGCCAACGGTGTAAATTGCCACGTTCTTGGCCAAAATCTACCCTACGACCATATTGACGAGCTGTCCCCTGGTATTTTTATCACCGACGAAGCCCTTACCTTCGTATTCGCTGCCGAGTGGATGGACAGAATCGAATACCTCGAATACGGCTACGAAGTTTGCGGTGACTATCGCATGGGGCTCAATCCCGATGACCCTTACACCGATCAACCGGCTACCGCTTCCAAGAACGAAATTGTCGATCTGCTCGATCGGCACCCCGGCAAACCCGGTGCCACACGCGCCCGACTCGCGCTCAGGCATATCTACGACCACTCAGCCTCACCCATGGAGACCGCATCCGCTATCGCCTTTCACTCCCGACGAGCGAAGGCGGCGTTGGCATCCGAGGTGTCGAACTCAACAAGCCGCTCGAAATCCCTAAACGACTTTGGCATTGCACCAAAGTTCGAACGCTCAAAATCGATGCCCTCATTACCTATAAACGCAGAGAGCTCGGCATCGAATATAAGGGCGGCTTTCACGACGAGGCCGAACGCAAGGGAGCAGATGCGGAGCGAGAGGCCGTACTCGCCCAAATGGGCCATCGCATCGTCACGCTCACCTCAACGCAATTTGCCAGCCAACTCGCTTTTCACCGTGCCATGAACAATATCCGCGAAGCACTCGGCATGCCTCGTTGCGTAGATGCCGAGTATCAGCGAAAGCAAAACGAACCGCGCAAGGTGCTTATCCGCAACTGGAAGAGCAATCAAGCCGAAGAGTCGCCTTCTGAGTAACGACGAACCCACTCATCCCGCGCTTCCCCCAAACATGTACACCACCCTCCAAAAACGACATTTTTTGACATCTTTGGAGTGTGATGTACATGTTTGGAACCTATGACCGCACCCAGTCCCGACCGTTTGCCGAGGAATGAGGACGCGATGGCCGCCAACCATGTACTATGTACGGGCGTTGTCTAAACTCGCAATCAGAAGGACCCCATCTTGCCCGTCGTCGCCGCTATAACCGTTACCTCACATGCCTCGGATGCCATGGTCGCTATCCCATTTTGGCTCGAGATGTTCGCCGTTGTCGCTGCATCGATCTCGGGTGTGTTGGTTGCGCGCGAGCACAAGCTCGACCTGGTGGGCGCGGTCGCGCTCGCGGTGGTCTGCGGTCTGGGCGGCGGTCTTTTGCGCGATATGACACTCCAGGTCGGCAACGTCTACATCCTCAACCAGCCGATGGCGCTGCCGCTCTCCATCGCCACGGCAGCCATCATCTACATCTTCCCGGCAATCGTCGATAAACCCGAGAAACTCATCCCATTGCTCGACATCATCTCGGTCGGCATCTACGCCGCCACCGGAGCGGACAAAGCACTGGTTTATGGCTTTGCGCCGGCCGTATGCATCATGATGGGCTTTTTCACCGCGGTGGGTGGCGGCATGTTGCGCGACGGCTTTATGGGCGTGGTTCCGGGCATTTTCCAGCGCACCAATTTCTACGCCATCGCTGCCATCGCCGGATCGACAAGCTATGTGTGTCTCGTTATGAGCGGCATCATGAGCAATGTCGCCGCGCTGGTCGTATGCGTCGCGGTGACCATGGGTCTGCGCTGGCTCTCGCTGCGCTTTGATATCAAAAGCCCCACCGAGGAAGACATCGCACGTTTTTTGCATCGCAAAAAGTAGGTGGCGCGGGCTCGTCCCCGAAATGCAACCGAGAGGTTCTTTTAGAGCGCCCGCGCGTTGGGTACCCTGTTAGGTACATGTCGAGTATCTAACGAAGGATTCACTATGCCTTGCAACCTAGAACCGTCGTCCCGGCGCCGTAAAGCGCAGGCCCGCATTGCCCTCCTATTCGCACTGATTGCGCTTGCGCTGACCGCGCTTCCCACGACGTCGTTCGCCGGTACAGACACCGCGGGCAACGTGCTCGCAACCGAAGTTGACTCAAATCCGTCTGGCGTCGAAGGCGACCTGTACTGGGCCGGCCAAAGCCTTAACCTAGACGACGCTTCCATCGGCCGCGATATTATCGCCGCGGGCGATACCCTCTCGATTCGCGACTGCACCGTAGGCGGCGCCGTTCGCCTGGCGGCGCGCACCATCGATATCTCCAAAACTGCAATCGATGGCAGCGTGACGGTAGCCGGTCAGCATGTCGTGCTCAACACTGGTAGCACCGCCAACTGTTTTTACGCAATGGGCGAGACGGTTGCCCTGCGCGGCTCCGCCAAGTCGGCAGCGCTCGCAGGCGACACCGTGACCATCGATGGCACCGTCGAGGGCGATGTCGAGGTTTGGGCCGATAAGCTCGTCTTGGGCAAGAATGCCCGCATTACCGGCACCGTGAGCGCGCATGTTTCCGAAGACCCCGAGCGCGCTGCAGGAGCCGAGGTCGGCGCGCTCAAGATCGACCGCACCGAGAACGAAGATACTTCCACCATTAACGATGTCATCGGCGGCATCGTCGCCGCGGCGCTCTCGACCTGCTTTGTCGCTCTGCTGCTCGAGCTCGTCTTTCCGCGTGCGACCGCCAGTGCCGCCGGTATGCTCCACCAGCGCCCCACGCCACTGTGGGTGAGCGGTCTTCTGGGCACGATTGCTGTCGTCCCTGCCGTCCTGCTGCTGATTATCTCTATCGCTGGCCTGTCGCTTGCCGGAACCCTCTTGTGCGGCGTTATCGGCATCGCGCTGGTCTCCACCGCCTTTACGGGGTGCGCGATCGCCCGCATGGTCGGACACAACCAGAACCGCTACGCCATGGCAGCCGTCGGCGGTGTGGCCGCAGGCGCCCTCACGGGACTTCCCCTCATCGGCGACTTCATCAGCGGCGTGGCCTTTGTCTTTATGCTCGGCTACGTTATCCAGATCATCTGGCGCAACGCCCGCCTCAAGCCCCAACAAGCCTCCAACACGCCAGGACTCCCCACCGCCTAGCCGCCAACCACCACAAAGGGGACAGGCACCTTTGTGGTGATGCAGACCAACTCAACCCCTGTGTACCAAAAAGGGCGCCGACCATTGCGGTCGACGCCCTTTCTTATTGGCGGTTATAAGCCACAGCGCTTATTTGTTGACCTGGCCGGCGCGGACGGCTGCCTTCTTGCGGTCGGTGGCGTTGAGCAGACGCTTGCGCAGGCGGATGTTCTTGGGAGTGATCTCGACCAGCTCGTCGTCGGCGATGTACTCCAGCGCCTCTTCCAGAGAGAAGGTGCGAGGCGGCACCAACTGCACGGAAATGTCGGAGGTCGAGGAACGCTGGTTGCCCAGGTTCTTGGTACGGGCGATGTTGACGACCATGTCGCCGGCCTTGCTGCGCTCGCCCACGATCATGCCCTCATAGCACTCGGTACCCGGCTCAACAAACAGCTGGCCGCGCTCTTGCAGCGTACCCAGGGCGTAGGCAACGGCTTTCTCGGTGGTCATGGAGATCATGGCGCCGTTCTGGCGGTTGCCGATCTCGCCGGCGTAGGGGCCATACTCCAGGAAGGTGTGGTAGAACACGCCCTCGCCGTGGGTGACGTTCATAATGCGGTTCTTAAGACCCATGATGCCGCGGGTCGGGATCTTAAACTCAAGGTGCGTCACGATGCCCGAGGTATCCATGCTCGTCATGATGCCGCCGGAGGTGCCAAAGACCTCAACAACCTTGCCCGAGTACTCGTCCGGGCACTCGACGACGGCCTGCTCGACAGGCTCCAGCTTGTTACCGTTCTCGTCCTTCTTAAACAGAACGCGGGGACGACCGACCTGGAACTCAAAGCCCTCGCGGCGCATGGACTCCATCAGGACGGACAGGTGCAGAATGCCGCGGCCAGAGACCTCGACGCCGCTCTTGTCCTCGAGCTCCTCGATCTTCATGGTCACGTTGTTCTCGGCCTCGTTGAACAGGCGCTCCTTAAGCTGACGGGCGCCCACGATGTCGCCGTCACGGCCGACGAGCGGGGAGGTCGAAGCCTCAAAGACGATGGACAGGGTCGGCGGGTCGATCTCGATGGGCTCGAGCTCGACGGGGTTCTCGGGGTCGGTGTAGACATCGCCGATATCGGTGCGGTCAATACCCACGACGGCGGCGATGTCGCCGGCGCCGACTTCCTGGCACTCGGTGCGGCCCAGGTAGTCGAAGGTAAAGAGCTGCTTGACGGTAGCGGTGGCGCTGGAGCCGTCGTTCTTCACGACCAGAATCTGATCGCCCTGGTGAATGGCGCCGGAGTACACGCGACCGATACCGATGCGGCCAACGAAGTTGGAGTGGTCGATGGTCACGCACTGCATGGCCAGCGGGGCATTCTCGTCAACCTCGGGCGCGGGCATGTCGTCGATGATCATATCGAGCAGCGGATACATGTCCATGTTGCCGTCGTTGGGGTCAAGGCGGGCAAAGCCATTCATGGCGCTGGCATAGACCACGTGCTCCATGGCGAACTCAAGCTGGTCGTCAGTGGCGCCCAGGTCGGCCATAAGGTCCAGGCAGTCGTTGTAGGCCTTCTCGGGGTTGGCACCTGGACGATCAATCTTGTTGATGACGATCATGATCTTGAGGCCGGTGTCGATAGCGTGACGCAGCACGAAGCGGGTCTGGGGCATGGGACCCTCAAAGGCATCGACCAGCAGCAGGGCGCCGTCGGCCATACGCAGCACGCGCTCGACCTCGCCGCCAAAGTCGGCGTGGCCCGGGGTGTCGATGACGTTGATCTTGACGTCCTTGTACTCGATAGAGATGTTCTTGGCGAGAATCGTGATGCCGCGCTCGCGCTCCTGGTCGTTAGAGTCCAGGACGCGGTCCTCGACCTGCTGGTTGGCACGGAAGGCGTCCGTGGCACGCAGGAGCTTATCGACCATCGTCGTCTTGCCGTGGTCGACGTGGGCGATGATGGCGATGTTCCTCAGATTGTCTACGCGCATGTAGTTCCCCTATCTTCTATCCATATACAAACGGCACACGTATGCGGCCCGCCCAGCAACACAACGCTCAGCGGGAATATTGAGCCTTTTACCGAAAACTCGTTTATTTTAGCGATTTTAGATGAGAGGGGTTTCCTCACCTGCAGGTTCAGGGTCGCTCCACATAAAACCATCGCCGGCGCCCATTCCCTCATACAGCACATATGCCGAAAAGCCGCTCTCGAGCGTGGTCTCAAAGAAGCTCACGAGCAGAGCGTCGTGATAGCCACCGTCAATCTCGACACAGCCGGTGTAGCCGATGGCATAGCGGGCGATGCGGCCCAGGCCCTCGTCCTTAAGACCCATCTTGTGCTCGGAGATAAAGTTGGTGGCGGCCTCGAGGCACGCCTCCTCGCCATCCTCGTCGAGCGCGGCCAGATAGCGGTTGGAAGCAGCGTCCTCGATCGCCACAACTACGCCCGGATTCTCGCCGGCGGCAAGATCGTCCAAGAACGCGCCAATCAGGTCACACACCATGGCGTCGAGCTCGGCGGAGACGTTACCGGCGTCCTGCATATCCTGTGCCATCTCTAGACCTTCCCATCGAATCCGGCGTCGTTACAGTTCTTGTGCCTCGGCAGCGATCTTGGCGGCAGCGTCGCGGGCGCGCATCATATCCATCGCGCGCTTGTCGAGTACCTTGATCTGGTTGGTCAGCATGACTGCATCGACCACACCCCAGATTACCAAGCCTGTTGAAATCGAAAACCCAAGCGCACCAACTGTACCACGAAGACGAGAACAGATTACTGCGACAAGGGCGGAGATGATAACCATCTTGATATAGGAGCCGCGGCGCTCGCGAAGCGTGCGGGCCTGCGTCACATAGGCGATGCGAGCCGCCTCGGATGCCTCCGAGCGCATCTGGGCTTCACGCGCGATGGCGGCCGCTTCAGCCGATACGCGGGTACCCATCAGTGACCTCTCCGCTCGCGTGCCAGACATTTAGAAATCATCGGGGGAGAGCGTATGGACGAACTCGTCGAACTTCTCGAACTCCTGCTCGTCGTCGACTTCCTCGGCGTGCGGTGAGACGGTACCCAAGCGATTCATGATGTCGTCTTCAACGAACATGGGGGCATTACTGCGCACGGCAAGGGCGATGGCGTCGCTCGGACGTGCATCGATCCTATGCTCGCTGCCATCGGCCAACACGACAACCGTCGCATAGAACACCGGCGGCTCGGCACGAACGATCTCGATGCGCTCGAGCTTGGCGCCCAGGGCATCGACAGTGTCAAGCAGCAGGTCATGCGTTATCGGGCGCTCGGCGCGACCGCCATCAATACCGCGGCTAATGGCCGCGGCCTCAAACGAGCCGGTCTGAATGGAAAGCGAACGCAGGGGCGCCGTCGAATCCGACTTGCCGCAGCGCTCACGAAGCACGATAAGCGATGGCACGGGACCGGCGGCCATGACGATGGTCTCTATGTCGACACGAACCATGGAACACCTCCGGTGCGTAGCGGTTAATACACGGCAGGGTCGCCGCATTGAATAGCTATACTACCCAATCTTTCGCCCAGCACACAAAATCAAAGCAGTTAATTTGGGACGGGGCTATTTTGACTACTTTCGTTGGATAAGAAAAAAGCCCCGAGACAATGCCCCGGGGCTCTTAACGTTTTGATGGTGGACCTGACAAGATTCGAACTTGTGACCTCCCGGTTATCAGCCGGACGCTCTAACCAACTGAGCTACAGGTCCATCGCGCAAGGGATATATTAGACGAGTCGTTACGCGTGCGTCAACAACTTTTTTGAAAAACTTTGGATGGTGTTCGCCCCGGTCGCACGGCGGCATGTAAAGTCGCCTGCTCGGACAGTCCTGACTCGCGCAGAGAGCACATTAAGTGCTCTCTGGCTCGTGCGGAACTCGCGATCGACTTCACATGCCGCCGTGCGACCGGGGCGAATGCGAGTCCCAAGATTGTCAAAAAAGCGGTCGGCGCGCAGGTGCGCCGACCGCCGATATATGGGGTCTGATATTTTCTACCAGCTAGTTCCTCTTACTCGTCGAGGAGATCTTCTGGCATGTCGTTGCCGTCGCCTAGGTCGACTGGGGCCTTTTCGGCGTCGGCTGCGGCCTCGGCACCTTCGCCTTCGGGTTTCTCTTTGGCGGCTGTCATGCGGGCTACGGCGCAGATGCGGTCGTTATCGTCGACGGTCATCATCTTGACGCCCTGAGTGGCGCGACCGGTTTGGCTGATCTCGTCGGTCTTGACGCGAATGACCGTCGCGCCCTCCGTCACGATGAACAGCTCATGCTGCGGGCCCACCGTCTTCATGGCGGCGAGGTTGCCCTTGCGCTCGGTCATCTGGATGGTGTAGACACCCTGACCGCCGCGGTTCTGCTCCGGGTAATCCGAGACCGGCGTGCGTTTGCCGTAACCGCGCTCGGTAATGACAAACAGGTCGCCGTTACCGTTGGTAATCTCCATACCAAGAACGCTCACGCCTTCCTTCATGCCAATGCCGCGGACACCGCTGGTATCGCGACCAGTGGCGCGCACCTGGTCCTCGGGGAACATAATCGCCTTGCCCGCGGTGGTTGCCATGATAATCTTGTCACCCTCGCGCACGCGACGCACAGCGAGCAGCGCGTCGTCGTCCCTCAGGTTGATGGCGATCAGGCCGTCGCGGCGGCTACGGTCGTAGGCGCTCATCACGGTCTTCTTGACCATGCCGCTCTTGGTGGCAAACATCAGGTACTCGTCGGCGGGGAACTCGCGGCAGCTGATGACGCTCGCGATCTTCTCGCCCTCCTCGAAAGGAAGCAGGTTGACGATCGCGGTGCCGCGCGCCTGGCGCGTGCCAACCGGCAGCTCGTGCACCTTCAGGCGATAGACCTTGCCCTTGCTCGAGAAGAACAGCACGTACTCGTGCGTGGATGCGATAAACATCTCGTCGATAACGTCGTCCTCTTTAAGGTTGACGCCCGACACGCCCTTGCCGCCGCGCTTTTGGGCGCGATAGGCGGCCACCGGGATGCGCTTGACGTAGCCGGTGTGGGTGATGGTCACGACCATGTCCTCGTCGGCAATCAGATCTTCGACGTCCAGGTCCTTCTCGACATGGCTGATCTCGGTGCGGCGCTTGTCGCCGAACTTCTTGGAAATCTCGCGCATCTCTTCCTTGATGACGCCCAGGATTTTCTCCTCGTGCGCCAACAGGTCCTCGTAGTAGGCGATGGCGCGGCGCAAGCCGTCCAGCTCTTCCTGAATCTTGTCGCGCTCAAGGCCGGTCAGGCGGCGCAGCTTCATCTCGAGGATGGCCGTGGTCTGCTCGGGCGTAAAGCCAAAACGCTCGATCAGGCGGCTGCTGGCCTCGGAGTCGGTCTGCGAGGAGCGGATGATGCTGATGACCTCGTCGATATGGTCGAGAGCCATCAGGTAGCCCTCGAGGATATGGGCACGCGCCTGGGCCTTCTTGAGGTCAAAGCGGGTGCGGCGGGTGACGACGTCGACCTGGTGGTCGATATAGTGTTGCAGCATCTCGCGCAGGCTCAGGCATTTGGGAACGCCGTTGACAAGCGCCAGGTTGTTGGCGCCGAAGGTCGTCTGCAGCGAGGTGTACTTGTACAGGTTGTTGAGCACGACCTGCGGGATGACGCCCTTCTTGAGCTCGATGACCAGACGGATACCCTTCTGGTTGGATTCATCGCGCATATCCGAGATACCCTCGATGCGCTTGTCGTTGACGAGCTGGGCGATCTTCTCCTGCAGGGTGCCCTTGTTGACCATGTAGGGAATCTCGGTAAAGACCAGGCGGCTACGGCCGGTCTTGGTGGACTCCACATGGGCCTTGGCGCGCACGGTAATGGAGCCGCGGCCTGTCTCGTAGCTCTGCTTAATGCCGGCACTGCCCATGATGATGGCACCGGTGGGGAAGTCCGGACCGGGCATGATCTGCATGAGCTCGTCGACGGTGGCGTCGGGGTTGTCGATTAGGTAGCACGTGGCTTCGATTGCCTCGGTAAGGTTGTGCGGGGCGATGTTGGTGGCCATGCCGACGGCGATACCCTGGCTACCGTTGACCAGCAGGTTAGGGAAGCGCGCGGGCAGTGCCACGGGCTCGGCGAGCGACTCGTCGTAGTTGGGCTGCCAGTCGACGGTATCCTTCTGCAAGTCACGCAGCAGTTCCATGGCGGGCCTTGCCAAGCGGCTCTCGGTGTAACGCATGGCGGCGGCGCCGTCGCCGTCGATGTTGCCGAAGTTACCGTGGCCATCGATGAGCGGTGTGCGCATGGAGAACCACTGCGCCAGACGAACCATGGCCTCGTAAACCGCGAAGTCACCGTGCGGATGGTACTTGCCGATAACTTCGCCGACCGTCCAGGCCGACTTCTTATGCGGGCGGTTGGGGTAGATGCCGCTCTCGTTCATGGCGTACAGGATGCGACGGTGCACCGGCTTTAAGCCATCGCGCACGTCCGGCAGGGCGCGGGCGGTGATGACCGACATCGAGTACTCGATGAACGACTGCTTCATCTCGCGGCCGAACTCCGAAATCTGGAGCTGACCGCCGTTGATATCCTCGCCGGCAGAGGCACCACGGTCGACTTCGCCAAAGCTCTCCTCGAGCTCGGCGTCGTCGTCCTCTTCCTCATCATCATCGGCATCGGGGTTATAGGCATCCGGATCGCCGTCCTCGCCCTGCTCGGCGCGGGCAAGCAGGCGCTTCAGATCATCGGGCATGCCGGCGTCGCTGGCCTCGTCCATACCCTCGTTGTTGTTGATATCGTCTGCCACGTTACCTCCTCTTAAGCGTCAAGGAATCGTGCATCATGCGCGTGTTTTTCAATGTACTCGCGGCGATAGCCGACCTCGGAACCCATGAGCTCGCGCACGGCGCGGTCCGCCACCACGGCGTCTTCGATCGACACGCGCTGCAGAATGCGGGTCTTGGGGTCCATCGTCGTCGAGGCAAGCTGCTTGGGGTCCATCTCGCCCAGGCCCTTATAGCGCTGGACGGTGTAACCCTTGCGCTTCTTAGTGATCTTGCCGTCCTTGGCTTTGCCGTCCTCGTCGTTGTCGTCGGGGTTCAGTCCCAGGCTCTGGATGGTGTCGCGCAGGATCTCGTCTTCGGGCTGGCGGCCGTTGGGATACACGTAGTGAATCTTGTTGCGAACCTTGATGCCAAAGATGGGCGGGCACGCGACGTAAACGTAGCCGGCATCAATCAACGGGCGCATGTACTTGTAGAAGAACGTCAGCAGCAGGATGCGGATATGTGCACCGTCGACGTCTGCGTCGGTCATGATGATAATCTTGTGGTAGCGCGCCTTGGTGATGTCGAAGTCGCCGCCGTCACCGGCGCTCGTCGTGACGCCGCAGCCGATCGCGGTGATGAGCGACTGGATGGTGTCGCTCGAGAACGCACGATGATCGCCCACGCGCTCGACGTTCAAAATCTTGCCGCGCAGGGGCAGGATCGCCTGGATGTCTCGGCGACGGCCGTCCTTGGCCGAACCGCCTGCCGAGTCGCCCTCTACGATAAAGAGCTCAGTCAGCTCGGCATCGCGCACCGAACAGTCGGCGAGCTTGCCGGGCAGCGACGCCGTCTCGAGCAGGCTCTTGCGGCGGGTCGCCTCGCGTGCCTTGCGGGCGGCGTTGCGTGCCTTGCAGGCCTGCTGGGCTTTCTTGACGATCTCGCGAGCAGGCTTGGGATGCTCCTCGAGGTAATCGGCAAGCCCGTCGGTCACGATCTTGAGCGTCAGCGCGCGCATATAGGAGCTGCCGAGCTTGGCCTTGGTCTGGCCCTCAAACTGCGGATCGGGCAGTTTGACCGAGATAACGGCCGATAGGCCCTCGCGCACATCGTCGCCGGTCAGGTTGGCGTCTTTTTCCTTGAGCAGGTTCTGCTTGCGAGCGTAATCGTTAATCACGCGGGTAAGTGCGGTACGGAAGCCCTCGAGGTGCATGCCGCCCTCGGGGGTGTAGATGTCGTTGGCAAACGACATGACGTTCTCGCCGTAGCCGCTATTCCACTGCAAGGACACCTCGACCTCGCCCATCTTGGTCACGGGCGCATCCGGATCCGATTTGCCCTCAATATAGATGGGCTCCTTAAAGGTCTCGGGGACATCCTTGCCCTCGTTGAGGAACTTGACGAAGTCGATGATGCCGCCGGCATAGCAAAACTCCTCCACATGGGGAGTCGCCTCGCGCTCGTCGGTCAGCACAATCTTGAGGTTCTTGTTGAGGAATGCCGTCTCCTGCAGACGGTTGTGCAGCGTGTCGAAATCGTAGATGCAGGTCTCGAAGATCTCGTCGTCGGGCCAGAAGCTGACAGTGGTGCCCGTCGTCTCCGAAGTGCCCACGACCTCCATCTTCTTGACGGTCTTGCCGCGCGAGAACTCCATCTCGTAGATGTTGCCATCGCGGCATACCTGTACGACCACACGCTTGGACAGGGCGTTGACGACGGAGATGCCCACGCCGTGCAGGCCGCCCGAGACCTTGTAGGCCGAGTTATCGAACTTACCGCCGGCGTGCAGGATCGTCATGACGACCTCGAGCGTCGGGATCTTTTTGATAGGATGCTCGTCGACGGGGATGCCGCGCCCGTTGTCGACGACCGTGATGGAGTTGTCGGCGTGGACCGTCACCTGAATCTCGGTGCAGAAACCGGCCATGGCCTCGTCGACGGAATTGTCAACGATCTCCCACACCAGGTGATGAAGACCGCTGGCGCTCGTCGAGCCAATGTACATGCCCGGGCGCTTACGAACGGCCTCGAGACCTTCGAGAATCTTAATCTCGCCGCCATCGTAATCGTTTTCGTTTGCCACACGTCCTCCTTCAGTTAAGAAAATGTGTACAGCCTTACTAGTTTATCGTAAAAAAATACCCTCGGGAACGAGGGTATTTGGCTCTACAAGGCCACCAGATGCGATTTAAGGCTCTTTTTTGCCCTGCACGCCCTTGGCCCACTCGGCACTGGCTCTCATGGCGTTCTCGAGGGCCTCGCGCAGTTTTTGGTCCTCGATGGGCGCCACTTGGTGCTCGATCTCGGCACGCTCGGCATCGCTGAGGTCGGCATGCGGAGCCGGCGGACACTCGGCCACGGCCGGACGCAGGCGCTCTTTTGCAGCGGGCGGTGTGTGGCCGGGGGCGGTCGTCTTGAACACCAGGCCGTCGACGTGCGCGCCGGCGCGCTCCATGCGCGCGCGGATAATCTCGCGCAAAAGTGTCATCTCCTGCGTCCATGAGGGCGAATCGAGGTACACCAGCAGTTCGTTGGACTCGGGCAGGTAGCGCAGCCCCGTCACATGGCGTCCCTCGCGCGTGCCCGAGCACACTGCATTCCAGGCGTGATAGACCGCACGAGACTCCTCTGCAGCCTCCATCTGCGCGCGGCGCTCAGGTGTCGCGGCCGCCAGGATGCGCTGACGCTCGGCATCCAAAAAGCCGCCGAAGGCAACCATTCCGTTCTCGCGCTCGTAATTAGCACGTCTCACCCATGCTCACCACCTTGGCTCGATCAAGCAGGTCATCGGTAAAATACCCCAGATTGGTGGTGGTTATGACTGTCTGGATATCATCACCGATCAGCTGCAGAAAAGCGCCTCGGCGCCCGGCATCGAGCTCGCTCATCACGTCGTCCAAAAGCAGCAGCGGCGCGGTGCCCAGGATATCGCGCGCCACGGCCACTTCCGCCACCTTCCAGGCAAGCACCAGCGTTCGCTGCTGGCCCTGGCTGGCAAATGAACGGGCCGATCGGCCCGCGACGGAAAACTCAATCTCGTCGCGATGCGGACCCACGAGCGTCACGCCGCGGCGGATCTCCTCGTCGGCGCGCTCATCGAGCGCCGAGAGCATGTGCTCATACGCCCAGCCCCTGAGCTCGTCGCGATCCTCGGTGCGAGGCAAGTCGCCAAGCGTGGACACATAGGACACGCCGGCGGGCTCGCCAGATGCCACTCGGCCATAGGCGTCGCGCACATGGCCCGACAGCCGGTCGAGCAGGGCCAGACGATGCACGAGTAGGGCCGAACCGGCGCGGGCGAGCGATTCGTTCCAGGCGCCGAGCATCTCGCGGCAGCACCAGGTCTCCTTGAGTAGGGCATTGCGCTGGGTCACGCAGCGCCCGTAGGCACTAGCCAGATCGGCATAGCGCGCACTCAGCTGAGCGCCAAAGTCATCAAGTGCGGTGCGGCGCACGCTGGCACCCCGCTTGACCATATCCAGGTGGTCCGGGCAAAACAGAACGCTCGGCAGTACCCCGCGCACGCCGGACGCAGCGCAGCGCTTGCCGTTGCGGCTAAACGAACGCTTGCCGTCTTCCACGCTCAGCCCCATGTCCAGCACGCGTCCATCACCTTCGAGCCTCAGCTCGACTTTGCATGAGCCCGTGCCGTCGTGCACGAGCTCAGCTGCGGTCGGATGCCTAAACGAGGCGCCGCTCGTCAGTAGCTGCAGCGCCTCTATGAGGTTAGTCTTTCCCGCCGCGTTGGGACCTGCGAGCACTGTCACACCGTCGCTCAGAGCAAGGCGGTAACTGTCGAAGCTGCGATAGCGTGCAACGGAAAGATCGCGTGCGAACATGGTCATGGGCAGTGCTAGATGCGTACCGGCATGACCAGGTACAGGTAGTTGATCTTGTCGTAGGACTTGAAGATGCCAGCCTGCGAATAGCTCTTGAGCTCCAGCGTGATCTCCTTCTCCTTGGACAGGGCATTGAGGCAGCCAAAGATGTAGTGGTAGTTGAAGGCGATGGTGCCCGACTCGCCCTCGGCCTCGACATCGATCGTCTCCTGCGCCAGATCCTGGTCGTTGGAAATGGAGGACAGGCCCATCTGGCCGTTCTCGACGTCAATCTCAAACTTGACAGCGGGGTTGGCGCTCGCGATAACGGCCACACGTTTAAGGGCAGCGTTAAAGGCGGCTACGTCGATCTTGACGCTCGTCACGCACGAATCGGGGATGAGCTGCTTGTAATTGGGATATACGCCCTCGATGCGGCGCGACACGTAGGTGGTGTTGCCGGCCTCAAAGACAACCTGGGTGTCGGTTGCGCCGATCATGATGGTAGCCTGGCTCGCCATGATGCTCAGCGCGTCGTTGAAGGCGTCGGCAGGCACGTTGAGCTCAAAGGAACCTTCGAGGGTCGAGGTCTCGACCTGCGTATCGCACACGGCCAGTCGGAAGGAATCGGTCGCGACCAGGCGCACGGTGTTGTTCTCGACCTTCATGTGCACGCCACCCAGAATGGGGCGGGCCTTGTCGGTCGAGGTGACGCGCCATACGCGGCTCACCATTTCGGACAGGATATCGGTCGGCAGCTCGACGGCGCTCTCGATGGCGTATGCCGGGAACTCGGGAAAGTCGTTTGCATCGAGCGTGTTGAGGCGGAAAGAGCTCTTCTCGCAGCCAATCAAAACCTGACGCTCGGACAGCTCAAAGGTGACCGGGGCATCGGGAAGGGTCTTGGTGATGTTGGAGAGCATCTTGCAGGGAATCACCATCTCGCCCTCCTCTTCGACATGAGCCGCAATGCGGTGACGAATCGAAATGGTGTAGTTGGAAGTCTGGAATTCCAAGATGCCGTCTTGTGCCTTAACGAGCACGCCCGACAGAATGGGAAGGGTGGATGCCGAAGCGACGCCTTTCATAACGACGCCGATGGCTTGCGTAAGCGAGCTCTGGCTGACGGTGAACTTCATCTTTTAATACCTTTCTATAGATATAAATATCTTAATAATAGTAATAGTACTGACGAAACTGTTGATTACTCCTAAAAGTGCAGGTCAGCCCTAAAAAGAGAATCGACAGGAACCTGTGTGCAACCGGGCATGTTTTCCACGTTCAAAACCTGCGCAAAACTTTTCATCACCGCGGCTCGAGTTTTCGACACCTTATAGCCGCCGTTTCGACAAGTTTTCAACAGGTGTGTCCATTTACCTACGAGCGCAGTGTAATTTTATCGCGCAGCGATTTGAGGTCTTCGGTAACAGTCCGGTCTTCCTGAATCATCTTCTGAACCTTTTTATAGCTCGTGCTGACGGTCGAGTGGTTGCGGTTGCCAAACTCGGCGCCCACGGCCGTCGTCGTCATCTCGCACATCTCGATCGCCAGGTAGATAGCGATATGGCGCGCCTTGGCGATATTGGCGTTGCGGCGAGGCCCGATGAGTTCCTCGTGCGTCACACCGTATTGCTCCTCGATGACGGACTGGACCGTCTGCACATTGATCTTCTTGGCCGATGTGTCGAAGTACTGGTTGGCGATGGCGTCGATGTCGTCAAAGGTGAGCTCCCCGCCCTCGCGCTCGCGATCGCCCGCTTCGCCGGCGCAACGCTCGCAAAAGCTCTCGAGCTCGCGAATGTTGGTGCCCGAGACCTCGGCCATGTGTTTAAAGTGCGCGTCGGTCAGATGCCCGCCGTCGCCCCCGTAGGCCGCCAGCAGCGAGTCGTTGCCTGCCTCGGGTGCGGCGGCGATCGTGTTCTCGTAATAACGCTGCAAAATCTTGTACTTCATCTCGTAGCTCGGCTCCGCCACCAGGCACAGCAGACCGGCATTAAAGCGACTGGTCAGGCGCTCGTCCATATTAAGGTCCTTGGGAGCGCGGTCGGCGGCGATCACGACCTTCTTGTTGTTGCGGATAAATTCGTCCATCAACTGGAAGAAGTAATCCACGCTCGCGCGCTTGCCAATGATGTTCTGGATGTCATCGATGATAAGCACGTCGACGCCGTGGTATGCCTGCATAATGGGGGCGTTGCTCTTCTTTTGGCGGTCGAATTCCGTCATCAGGTCGTCCAAATATGCCTGCGAGTTGGCGTACTTCACTTTGATCTCGGGCGATTTCTCTGCCAGCTCGTTTTTGATGGCGAGCAGCAGGTGCGTCTTGCCCAGGCCCGATTTGCCGTAGATGAACAGCGACGTGCAGGTGCCGGGCGTGTCTGCAAGCATGGCGAATTTGAGCGCCGATCGGTAGGCAAGACTGTTCTCCGGTCCGAAGACGAAGTTTTCAAACGTGAATTTCGAATTCGCTGCGAGGGGCGCCCCGTCTGCGTTTTTCTCGACTGCTGCCGGGGCCGCCGCCGAAGGTGCTGCCGGCGCTGCGGACGAACTCGCGCTTTTCGCCGGTGGCCTGCCGTTCATTTGGGTCATCATGCGGCGGAAATCGTCGGCGGACAACGTGTTTTTGATTGCAATGCCCGATTCCTCGCCGGGTGTCGCCTCATGTGCGACGGGCATGTGCGTGGCGGTCGGGGTGGGCGAGGGGGCTGGCTCTGTCGCCGGTGCGACCGAAGCGGTCGGCTGCGGTGCCATGGTTTCACAGGAAACATCGTCGCGTCGAGGCTCGGGCACCGGCGTTGCCGCTGCAGCGTCGGTCGCTACCGGGTGAGTGACCGGGGCCGTATTTGCCGAGGCGCCTTGCGGTGCCACGATATTGAGCGCAATCGGTGCAAAGGCGATCTCTTCTAGGTACGCCTCAATGGTCGGCTGATGCTTTTTGAGCTGAGCGATGGCAAAGCGCGAAGGGGCCTCAATCGTCAGGGTGTCCTCGGTTAAACTCACGGCGCGCGATTGTCCCAGCATATTGATGAGGCGTGCATCTTGGCCGTCGCGCTGACAAAAGGCGATGGCATCTCCCAGGATGATGCTTGCTTCCTCGTCCACTGTTTCTCCCGTTCCTTAACTTTGGGCTCGCACGCGAGCGCTGCCTATTTCGGTCAGATGATATTTCTGGCCATGTTTGATTATCAAGCCGGCCTGTGCCAAGTCGTTGAGCGTTCGCGACCACGTGGGCGCTGAGTTTCCAAACGCTCGTGCCAGGTCGGTTGCGCCACACTCCTGGTTTTGAGCCAGATAGCCCAGTGCCGCTTCGCCGCGCTCGCTCACAAATATGTTTTGCTGCGGCTGTGCATATTGATTCGCCGCATTAGGATACATCATTTGAGCTGCTGGTTGTTGAGAACTCTGCATGGGCAGCGGCTGCTGTTGAAAACTTTGCGGCCACTGTTGGTAAGGCTGCGGAGGCATCTGCTGGGCCCATGGGTTGTACTGCGTCTGGGGCATCTGTTGGTACGGCTGCTGGTATCCCAGCGGGTATTGCTGGGGGTATGCCTGCGCATATCCCGTTTGCGGCGCGTATTGAGCCGGATACCCTTGTAGGTTCGGTTGATAGGACATCTGCTGTGCGGCCGATGCGCCCGCCATCTGCTGCAAGGTTCCCACGTCCTGGCCCATCGCTGGCTTTGCATCGGGTATGTTCTGGGGAATCGCGCCCGAGGGTGCCTGGAGCTCTTGCAGGGGGGCCATGCCAGGCTGCTGCATGGGGGCCATTTGCTGTTGCACCTGTTGCATCGCTGCGGGTTGCTGCGTGAAGGCGCCCGGCATGGGATATGCCTGCTGCTCTGTTTCGGGCCGCACGGCTGCCCCGCGCCCGCCAGCACGTTCGATTTCCTGCACGCGCTTGGGGTTCAGGCTCACCGTCACGACGGTGCCGTTGCCCATGTTGTCCTCGATGGAGACGGCGCCGCCGGCGTTTTCCAAGTACTCCTGTACCATGGGAAACCCGGCTCCGGTACCGCGGATATACCGTTTCATCTTGCTGTTTGCGCTGGTTACGCCAAAATCGAAGGCACGCTCTTTGTCGTCGATGCCCGGACCCTGATCGGCAAAGCGGATGGTATCGCCACCGTCGAGAATCGAGATGATGGGCTCTGCAAAATGCGCGTGGATAAAGTTTTCGACAATCTCGCGGATAACCATCAGCGAGATACGTCCCCCCTGCTCTTTCATGCACTGGTAGACAGTGTTGGTTGTCTCTTCCAAGTAGGTACGGACGTCTTGCGGTTCGATGACGATGACACGCGGTGTCGACAGCATGTCATCGTAGACCGCGATGCGCGCTGCATACATGGCCTTTGGTGCTTGTGCGGTGGCCTGCTCACCCTCGTTGCGTTCCTCGCGCACGCCGGTGATGTGCTCGTTGTCGGGTGCCGGATCACCGGAATCGACCATGGTGTAGAAGTCGTCAGACATGCCGCTCGCAATCTTTCAAAAGGTTTTGAACAAATAGTAGCTCACCGCGCAATGTTTCTCATCTTTCGACAAGTTTTCAAAACCTGTCGAAAACTTTGGAAAACGGACGAAAAGTTCTCAACATTTCCAACATGACCTGTTGAAAACTCGATGAAATTTCGTGAAAAGTTGCCTGCTGCCTCAAGTGCCGGTTCTGCTTATGGGGGAACCGTGTACTCTTTGCAACCTTTTACCTTTGATTTCTTGACATTTGAACATTGATTTCCCTACAATCTTCAAGCTCACGTGTCTATATCTGCGTCCGCGCCCCCGCGGACACTCGAAATGCAGCAGGAGGAACTTAAGATGAAGCGTACGTATCAGCCTAATAAGCGTAAGCGTGCCAAGACCCATGGCTTCCGTGCCCGTATGGCCACTAAGGGTGGTCGTGCCGTGCTCGCCCGTCGTCGCGCCAAGGGCCGCAAGCGTCTCACTGTCTAGCAGCGATACACACATCTCGCATGAAGACTATTAAGTCTCGGCAAGATTTCGAGCATGTGTTCAGTCAGGGGCGTCGTTTCAATCACCCTCTGATTCGAATGACCATATGTGAATCGGTTGGCGAAGGCGACTCCGGAAGGGTCGCCTTCGTTGGTGCTAAACGACTCGGTTGTGCTGTCGTGCGCAACCGATCTAAGCGTGTGATGCGCGAGGCCGCCCGCAGCTGTGGATTTCCCGTTGCGGGTTATGACATCATCTTGTTCGCGACTCCCAAGACGAGGGTTTCCTCGCCGCAGGAGATGGACAAGGCATTGCGTTCGCTTATGAAACGCGCCGGCGTTGCCGGGGAGGAGCGATGAGCAATCACGTTTTGCGACGTGTTGCCATCGCTCCTATTCGCATATATCAACAGGTTATTTCGCCCTTATTGCCTGACGCCTGCATTTATTACCCAACGTGCTCGCAATACGCTATCCAGGCGATTGAGAAGTACGGTGTTTTGAGAGGCTGCTGGCTTGCCGTGAGGCGCATCGCTCGCTGCAATCCCCTGCACGTCGGCGGTTATGACCCTGTGCCTTAGCGGGCACTCGCTATCGGAGGAAAACTTACATGTGGGATTGGATCGTTAACATCCTTTTCGAGCTGCTCAAGCTCATCCAGACCTTTGCGGTCGACTGGGGCCTGTCCATCATTATCCTGGTGGTCATCATCCGTCTGCTGCTGACGCCGCTCATGCTCAAGTCGACCAAGTCGACGGCTCGCATGCAGGTGCTGCAGCCCAAGATGCTCGAGATCCAGGAGCGCTACGCCGACGACCCCCAGCGTCAGGCCGAGGAGATGCAGAAGTTCTACAGCGAGAACAAGTTCAACCCCATGGCTGGTTGTCTGCCGCTGTTGATCCAGATGCCCGTCCTGTTCGCCCTGTTTACGCTACTGCGTAACCTGCCGAACTACTTTAGCGACGGCACGTTCTCGTTCTTCAACATCCTGCCTGACCTTACCACCACGCCGAGCGCTTCCTTTGCCGATGGCTTTATGGTTGCGCTGCCTGCGCTGGTTTGCCTGATTCTGTTCGCTGTCTTGACCCTGATTCCGCAGCTGTATATGTCTCGCAATCAGACTGGTCAGCAGGCCCAGAGCATGCGCATGATGGTCGTCGTCATGACCGTCATGATGCTTTGGATGGGCTGGAGCCTGCCCGTCGGCGTTCTGCTGTACTACGACGTGTCTTCTGCCTGGCAGGTTATCCAGCAGATCTTCGTGACGCAGAAGGTTATCGACAAGGCCAAGGCCGATGAGGAGGAGCGCCTCAAGAACGCTCCGCTGCAGGTCGAGGTTACCCGTCGCGAGAAGAAGCCGCGTCCGCACAAGAAGAAGTAGTCGGGATATCAATCTTATTTAGGTACCTAACTTTTGGAGTACGTTATGTCTGAAGAGATCATCGAGGATATGCTTGAGGAGGTTGCCCCGCAGATTGCGGGCGATTATCCCGAGATTGCACAGCGCTACAAGGCCGGTGAAGAGCTGACCGATGAGGAGCTCGACACCATTGCCGATGTTGCGATTTCCATTCTGCGTTCCATCCTTTCGCACTTCGATGCCGCCAACTCTCCTATTGATGAGTACGAGGGCGACGAGGGCGAGCTGATTCTGGATGTTACGGCTCCCGATCTTGCTGTTCTCATTGGCCGTCATGGGCGTACCCTCGATGCCCTTCAGGTTATGTTCTCTTTGCTGGTGAGCCGCAAGCTTGGCTTTAGGTATCCGGTTGTGGTTGACGTTGAGGGCTACAAGAGCCGTCGTCAGGACAAGGTTGCCTCTATGGCTCAGTCCGCCGCCGAGCGTGCCATCCGTACTCATAAGAGTGTTTCGCTTCCGCCCATGAATGCCTATGAGCGCCGACTGGTTCATATTGCACTTCGTGGCAATGATGCCGTCGATACCCATTCTGAGGGTTCTGACCCTGATCGCCATGTGGTGATTGTTGCTCGATAATCTACTCGAGCTTATGCTAAGGGGGCGTGGTTTCCACGTCCCCTTTTTTTGTCAAAAGTTCTCGATACACTGATTTTTGTCAGAAAGGAGCTTCTGTTGTTTGTACTTACAGATCAGCAGGCTGACGAGATGCTGAGTCGTCTAACTTCCTATTGCAAAGAGTATTCCCTGAGTGTAACTGATACTGAGCTGAGGAAATGTATTCAGCAATTGGATTTGGTTCTAGAAACAAATAAGACAACCAACCTCACCCGTATTCTTAACGTAGAAGACGCTGCGGTACTTCATATCCTCGACTCACTTGTCTTGCTCCCTTATGTCAATAAGGCTCCTGAGGGAGCTTTGCTCGATATGGGAACTGGTGCTGGCTTTCCTGGTATTCCGTTAACGATAACAACGCATCGTAAAGCTACTTATATTGACTCTGTTGGCAAGAAGGTTGACGCTGTCAATACATTTGTTCATGCTCTTGGATTGAAAAATGGTCATGCAGTTCATGATCGCCTTGAAGAATATGCTCGAAGCCATAAGAAGCAGTTCTCTGTTGTAACCGCCCGCGCATTGGCCCCTCTACCGATTCTTGTTGAGTATGCCGCTCCGTACCTCAAGGATGGTGGGCTATTTGTTATCACGAAGGGCAATCCTACGGATGAGGAGCTTGCTTCCGGCATGTCAGCGGCTAAGATCTGCGGCTTCACCTTGCTTCTGAATGATGCAATTGATTTGCCTGAGGGCTTGGGTCACAGGGAGTTCATTGTTCTTAAGAAGAGTCATCCAGCATCCGTTTCATTGCCTCGTGCAAATGGCATGGCAAAGAAGAATCCGCTTGCCTAGATGTTTCACGTGAAACATAATGGATACTAACAACTTGCAGTGTTTCACGTGAAACATTGATGTTGATATTGAATCGGAATGTTTCACGTGAAACATCCTCCGTTTAACAGCTTAAAACACACCAGGAGGGACCGTGGGATTTCGCGACGTTAAGCGTTCTAAGAGCGCAAAAGACACGCGTATTATTGCAATCATCAATCAAAAAGGCGGCGTCGGTAAGTCAACGACGGCTATAAACCTTGCAGCAGCACTGGGTGAGCAGGGTCGCAAGACACTAATTGTCGATTTTGATCCGCAGGGAAACAGCACCAGTGGATTCGGAATTGAAAAAGAAGACCTTGATCAGTGCATCTATGATGCATTGCTGAATGACGTGCCGGCTGAATCGCTTGTTCTTGATACAAATTGCAAAAAGGTATTCGTTATTCCGGCGACAATTCAGCTTGCAGGTGCCGAAATTGAGCTCGTAAGCGCAATTGCTCGTGAAACCCGCCTTAAAGATTTGCTTGAGCCGATTCAGGATGAGTTCGATTTTATATTCATCGACTGTCCTCCTTCGCTTGGCCTGCTTACCATCAATGCTTTGACCGCAGCAGATAGCGTTTTGATTCCGATCCAGTGCGAGTATTACGCACTCGAGGGCGTTACGAAGCTGCTTGAGTCAATGAAGATGGTCAAATCACGTCTGAATAAGGGCTTAGACACCTATGGTGTGCTTATGACCATGTATGACTCGCGTACTTCTCTGTCGAATCAGGTTGTTGAGGAAGTTCAGTCGTACTTTGGTGATAAGGCTTTTAAGACCTTAATTCCTCGTACCGTAAAAATCTCTGAGGCTCCGTCTTTTGGAGAGCCGGTGATTACCTATGCACCTCAAAATAAGGGTGCAAAAGCGTATATGAACCTTGCAAAAGAGGTGATCAAGCGTGCCTAGTGCAAAGAAACGTGGCGGATTGGGACGTGGACTCAATGCTTTGGTCTCAGAGGCCGAGTATGAGACCGGTGGTTCGGCTGCATCGACTTCAAATGCCGCATCTGAAACAAAACTGCCTATTGAGGATATCGTTCCCAACCCTAATCAGCCGCGAATTCACTTTAACGAAACTGAACTTCGCGAGTTGAGCGAGTCAATCCAAGAACATGGCGTTTTGCAGCCGTTGTTGGTTCGCAAGCATGGAAATGGCTATGAGATTATAGCGGGCGAGCGTCGTTACCAGGCGTCAAAGCTTGCTGGTCTTGAGGAACTGCCTGTCATCATTAAAGAAGTTAATGATGAGGAAATGCTCGCTCTTGCACTTATCGAGAATCTTCAGCGTTCTGATTTGAATCCCGTCGAAGAGGCGAAGGGTTATCGTCAGCTCATTGATGCCAGCGGCATGACGCAAGAGGCGTTATCAAAGGCTGTTAGTAAGTCTCGTTCCGCAATTACAAATTCACTTCGTTTGTTAGACCTTCCGGAAGTCGTGCAGCAGATGATTTTCGAGGGCAAGCTTACTGCCGGCCATGCGAGAGCGATTCTTGCAGTTCCATATGAAGATGCCAGGATTCGACTTGCTGAGAAAGTTGTTGCAGAAGGTCTTTCCGTTAGAGCGACAGAAAATCTTGCTCCGTTGTTTTCTGCCGGAGAGACGCCAAGGACTCCGAGGCCAGCAACACCTCAGTCATTCAAAAAGGCCGCTCGAGTACTTCGTCAAGTTTTCAACACGAATGTACGCGTGAAGAGCTCGCGTGGTAAGAACAAAATCGAAATCGAGTTCAAAGACGAGGAGGAGCTCTCCCGTATCCTTGGTGAAATGATTCAATTTGGGCAGGAGGATCAGGATGAAGAATAAGGTTCTCGCGGTCGTTGCGTTGGCAACCACCGTCGTCACTGGTGCCTTTGCTGGTTATAAGCTTGCGACAGATGATGAACTTCGAGGTCAACTGTTGCGCGGAGCTCAGGATATCGTCGATACATCTAAGAAGAAAATGGATGTGATGACCGAAGATGTCGCCATGCGCACTGCTCAGGTGACTAAGAATCCTAAGATTAACCAAGACTGGGTTAACCATCAGTGGGAAAATGTTGGTTATTAGGTACCTAACAATTACGTGCCTATTTTGAAAGGGTCCTTGTCTGATTCATGAGACAAGGACCCCTTATTTTGGCTATAAAGCTAAGGTTACGTATATCAAGTCCTCTAGGATGAAAACAAATGAAACAGCCCTGATTACATTATTTGCAACCAGGGCTGTCGGATGTTTCACATGAAACGTTATGGGGTACAGACTCCCCTATGCGTTCTTCTGGACCTTGAAACGTTGCTTCAGCTGACCGCAGGCGGCATCAATATCATTGCCGCGCGAGTTACGGATCGTGGTCTCGATGCCACGAGACTCAAGGCGGCGCTGAAGATCCTCGACCTTATGAATCGGAGACGGCTTGAGCGGGCTGCCCTCGATGTCGTTAAGCTGAATTAGGTTAACGTGGCACAGGGTTCCCTCGCAGAAGTCGCAGAGCGCCTGCATTTCGGGATTCGTATCGTTGACGCCCTCGATCATGGCGTACTCATAGGTCGGGCGGCGTCCAGTCTTCTCAGTGTAGAGCTGCAGCGCCTCATGAAGGCGCAGAAGCGTGTACTTCTTGACGCCAGGCATAATCTTGTTGCGCGTGGACTGGATGGCGGAGTGCAACGACACAGCGAGCGTAAACTGCTCGGGAATGTCGGCAAACTTGCGAATGCCAGGAATAACACCGCTGGTAGAGACAGTAAGGTGACGGGCTCCAATACCGATACCGTCGGGATCGTTAAGGATGCGCAGTGCCTTGAGAACCTCGTCGTGGTTAGCAAAGGGCTCGCCCTGGCCCATGAAAACGACGCTTGTTGCACGCTCACCAAAATCATTCGAGACGTGCAACACCTGGTCGACGATCTCCTGGGCTGTCAGCGAGCGCTTGAGGCCGTTAAGGCCGGTGGCACAAAATGCACAACCCATGCCACAGCCAGCCTGAGTAGAAACGCAGACGGAAAGCTTGTTACGACGGGGCATACCGACAGTCTCGACGGAAATGCCGTCGTGGTACTCGAGCAGATACTTGCGAGAGCCATCTTTGGAAACCTGTTTGGTGAGTTCAGTCGGCGTGTCAAAGGCAAAAGCCTCTTTAAGCTGCTCGCGGAAAGCCTTAGGAAGGTTGGTCATATCGTCAAACGAACAAACGTTCTTCTCAAAGACCCATTCGATGAGCTGCTTCGCGCGGAAGGCGGGCTGGCCGAGTTCGGCCACAAGCTCGCGAATATCGTTTTGGCTCAAGTCGCGAATGTCCTGAGATTTAGTCCTGGGATTCATGGAAGCCTTTCGATTTTGGGGAAACGTAGAGGGTATCGCTACAATATGGTATCAGCTGCAGAAATTATAGAGGAGGAGTCTGCCCATGCCGGGTAAAAGCCTAGAGAACATGCACGTAGCGGTCTTGGCGGGCGGTCATTCCGCCGAGCGCGAGATCTCGCTCAATTCGGGAAAGAACGTCGTGGTGGCCTTGAAGGAGGCTGGCTACACTTCGGTGGAGCTGCTCGACACGGCTGCCGATGATTTTATGGTAACCATGGCGACCGGCGGCTTTGACGTGGCGTTTATCGCCATGCACGGTGCCGGCGGCGAGGATGGTGCCATGCAGGGTGCCATGGAGACCCTGGGTATCCCCTACACGGCGTCGGGTGTGCTCGCGAGCGCCTGCGGTGCCGACAAGGAGGTCTCGAAGCTCCTATACGCCAAGGCGGGCATTCCCATTGCCCCCGGCCTTGCGCTCGAAGTGGGCGATGAAGTCGATATCGATCATATCGTCGAGGTTTGTGGCGAGCGCTGCTTTGTGAAGCCGGCCGTAAACGGTTCCAGCTATGGCATTTCCCTGGTCCATGAGCCCTCCGAGCTACCCGCGGCAATCGCCAAGGCGTTTGAGTACGGCGACAAAGTGCTGGTCGAGAAGTGCATCGAGGGCACCGAGATCACCGTCGGCGTATACGGCGAGGATGACGTGCGCGCCCTGCCGATCGTTGAGATCCGTAAGCCCGAGGACTGCGAGTTCTACGATCTGGACGTGAAGTATGTCGACCCTACGGACATCCATCGCATTCCGGCGCAGATTTCGCCCGAGAACTACGCTCGCGCTCAGGAGCTCGCCTGTGCTGCCCATAAGGCACTCGGCTGCCTGGGTATTTCGCGCAGCGACTTTATCGTGAGCGAGGATGGCCCCGTCATCCTCGAGACCAACACGATTCCCGGCATGACCGATACGTCGCTGTATCCGGATGAGATCCGCCACACCGACGACATGACGTTCCCGCAGGTCTGTGACAGCCTGATCCGTATGGGTCTTCGTCGAGCGGGCATTGCATGCTAATCGAGGACGCGGTTTCATCAGGAACGCCGCAGTTTGTCATCGACTCCTATGCCACGCTTGCCGAGCGCGCCAAAACCCAATCGTTTGGTCTCATCGAGGAAGATGTTATCGTCCTCGATACCGAGACCACGGGTCTTTCGGTGCAGGACAACGAGCTTATTGAGATATCGGCGGCCCGCCTTTCTGGCTGCGAGGTTGTCGATCGGTTTGATACCTTCGTGCATCCCAAGCAGCTGATTCCCGCCGAGATTACCGAACTCACGAGCATTACAAACGCCGATGTGGCAGATGCCCCGTCGGCCGTCGAGGCCGTGGCCGCTCTCGCCGATTTTGTCGGCGGCTGCCCGGTGATTGCGCATAACGCCACCTTCGACCGTTCGTTTATCGAGTCGGTCAAGGGCGGTGTCAACGTCAGCGACATCTGGATCGATTCGCTGGCACTGTCGCGCATCGCACTTCCGCGCCTGGCCTCGCATAAGCTGTCTTTCATGGCCGACCTGTTTGGCTGCGATTCGGTGTCGCACCGCGCCAACGCCGATGTCGACGCCCTGTGTGGTGTGTGGCGCGTCTTGCTCGTGGCGCTCACCGACTTGCCCCAGGGCTTAATGGCGCGCCTGGCCGACATGCATCCCGACGTACCCTGGTCCTATCGTCCCATCTTCTCGTTCTTGGCGGGGCAGAACCCCGGTTCCATCTTCTCTCTCAGCGCCGCCCGCGCCGACGTACTCAAGGCCGATCGGGCCGATGATCGCGTTGATGCGGACGAGCTACCGGTCCTTAAGATGCCGAGCCGCGAGGAAATCGAGGCGGACTATGCCCCGGGCGGCCTGGTTAATCGCATGTACCCCACGTACGAGCCGCGCGATGAGCAGATCGCAATGGCGCTCGAGGTCCGTGACGCACTCGTTACGGGAACGCATCGCGTGATTGAGGCGGGCACAGGCGTCGGCAAATCGATGGCTTACCTGGTGCCTTTTGCCGAGGCCGCACGCCGCAACAACATCACGGTTGGTATCGCGACTAAATCGAATAATCTTGCGGACCAGCTCATGTATCATGAGCTGCCCAAACTTGCCGAGCAGCTGGACGGAGGCCTATCGTTTTGCGCACTCAAGGGCTATGACCACTATCCATGCTTGCGCAAACTTGAGCGCATGAGCCGCGGCCAAGTCGAAATTACGACCAAGCGTGATCCTGCCGACACGCTTACGGCAGTCGCGGTCATCATGGCGTACGTGTGTCAGTCGGCCGATGGCGACCTCGACTCGCTCGGCATTCGCTGGCGCAGCGTCAACCGTCCCGACTTTACGACGGCGTCGCGCGAGTGCGCCCGTCGCCTATGCCCGTTTTTCCCCGATAAATGCCTGGTCCACGGCGCCCGCCGTCGCGCGGCGCATGCCGATGTGGTGGTCACCAACCATTCCCTGCTGTTCCGCAATGTCGCGGCCGAGGGCAGAATCTTGCCTCCGATTCGTCACTGGGTGATCGATGAGGCCCACTCCATCGAGCGCGAGGCGCGTCGTCAATGGGCGCGCGTGGTGTCGGCGGATGAATCGCGCGTTCTGTTTGAGCGCCTGGGTGGCTCGAGCACCGGTGCGCTGAGCCAGGTTTCCCGCGATTTGGCAACCTCGGAGGGCTCTACGCTCTACTTGGGTCTAACCGCCAAGGCGACGTCGACGGTTGCGCGCGCGAGCATGGCAATCGCCGACGTGTTTGACGGCGTTCGCGAGCTCGGCCGCCGTGCCCGTGGGGGCTATGACAATGCGAACCTATGGATTGGCCCCGAGCTGCGCGAATCTGACGACTGGCATGATTTCTTACAGTCGGCCTACACTGCCATCGACGCATTGGAACAAGCTGACAAGAGCGTCGACGCGCTGGTACAAGCCGTCGCCGCCGACAAGCCCGAGGTTGTTGTCGACCTGGGTGATATCTCGCGCCGCCTACACGAGCTGGCCGAGAACCTCAAGCTCATCATTGACGGTACCGACGAACACTACGTGTACTCGTTGCAGGTCAATCGCAGGCTGCGTGCCGGCGGCGAGTCGATGACTGCGGAGCGCATCGATATTGGCGAGGCCTTGGCAACCGAGTGGTTGCCCGAGGTCCACACGGCTATCTTTGCCTCGGCGACCATGACGGTTTCCAAGAGCTTTGAGCACTTTAACCACGCCGTCGGCCTCGATCGCATCGGTGCCTCGACATCATCGTCGCTGCACTTGGATTCGAGCTACGACTTCGATTCGAATATGGCCGTGGTCGTGGCTGGGGATATCCCCGATCCGCGCGACCGCGAAGGCTATCTTTCGGCGCTCGAGCGTGTGCTGGTCGACGCTCATCTCGCCATGGGCGGCTCGGTGCTCACGCTGTTCACCAACAGGCGTGACATGGAGGAACTGTACGCTCGCGTCGAGCCCAAGATGGCTCGTGCGGGTCTGGAACTCAACTGCCAGCAGCGCAACTCGTCTCCTCGCCGTCTGCGCGACCGCTTTATCAACGAACCGACCTCGTCGCTCTTTGCGCTTAAGGCCTTTTGGGAAGGGTTTGACGCCAGCGGCGAGACGCTGCGCTGCGTCATCATCCCCAAGCTGCCGTTCTCGAGCCCCACAGACCCGCTCTCATGCGAGCGCAATCTGCGCGAAGACCGCGCTTGGGTGCGCTATTCGCTGCCCGAGGCCGTGCTCGAGGTCAAGCAGGCAGCCGGTCGCCTCATTCGCTCATCGACCGATTGTGGCGTACTCATCTTGGCCGACCCGCGCCTGGTGACGAAGGGCTACGGCAAGAAATTCTTAACGTCGCTGCCCACGAGCTCCTATCAGCGCATCGAGTCGGCACAAATCGGGCACTATCTACAGCTGTGGCGCGCACGCCACGAGCGGCGCCGCTAAAGCGGACAGACGAGGGATTTTGCCATATCGCACAGACGCTCTGACAGGGCGGGGTCATCCAAGATGCGGATGGCCCCGCCCGCTGCGATTACCTGGCTTAACAGCCAGCGCTCGGAGCCGTAGCGCACATTCACTGTTGATCCGTCCTCCCCATTGGGTTCAATCGACATGATGCCGGGCCAGTCTAGGCGCTCTGCCAAGGCGCGCGGCATGAGAAGCTTCGCGCTCCGCTCCGCCTGGGCGAGGGAGTCGTGGAGGGTCGCGGGCTCCGGTGCGTGGCGCACGACGGAGTCGTCGGTCAAGACCAGGCCCTCGATTTTATCCATACGATAGGTACGCTGTTCGTCGACCGCGACATCCCAGGCAATCAGATACGTTTGGTCGCCGTTTGTTGTGATGCGCAAGGGGTCGACCAAACGCTCGCGCGCTTGTGTGTCATCCATCGAGCGATACGAGATGCGGCAGCGAACGCCGTCCCGAATGGCGCAGCTCAGCTGCTGCCAGTGCGATCCGTGGGCGACGGTGTCAAAGACGCGCTGGTTGTAACCGAGCTCTTTGGGAAGAAGGGCGCGCCGTATTCGAGCCGCAGCTTGGGGTTCGATCCCCAATGATTCAAGTTCATGGTTGAGCACAGCGCCCTCGGCGGCACTCAGGCGCAGCGGTAGCACGCGCCCCGCATCACCGGTGAGGACCACGCACTCGCCGCGGCGTTCGCAGATAATACGTGCGCCCGATTCTCGGTCCGCAAGCGTCGAGACGATTTCGAGAATCTCGTCGAGCGATGCCCCCGTGATATCAAAGCGGCTGCAAAGCTCGTCTCGTGTCATGCCATTCTCGCCGCCGGCGTAGAGGGCCTCCATGATGTCGATGGCGCGCGAGAGTCTTTGCTCGCTGGTGAGTTTACGCACGGGCATGCTCGTGCACCGTCCTTTCGATGAGGTTATTCCACGCCTGCTTGAGGGCATCGGGGGCGACGGGCCTCATGCCATCCATGGCATGGGCCATGCAAAACGAGGCAGCGGCTTCAAAGTCGCGCACGTCAACGGTCCAGGTCCACTCTGCTTCGGTGCGCGTGAGTTCGCCTCGTCCGCGTGTGAGACCGCTGATCATATCGGCCTGCGCTTCACGCGCGAACGAGAACGTAGCCGCAACGGGTGGGCGGTCGGCAAAATCAAACTCAAAGAATAAGTAATCGTTGAGGTTGAAATCCGCGGGGATGGCGTAGGCCTTCGAAGGTCTCCAGGCGCGAACGATACGGTCGCAGCGGAATGTCCTGATGTCGTCGGTGGCATTGTCGAGGCCGCAGAAGTATGCCGTACCCTCGCGTTCGAACATGCCGTAGACGCAAACGGTCCGCTCGCGTTGCTCGCCGCGTCCGTTTTGGTACAAAAAGCGCAGCGCGCAACGCTCGGCAAAGGCACTCCATACCGCATCGACGGCGGGAGAGCGGCGGATCGGTGCCTCTCCTGTCGTCGACATGCCGGTGAGGTAGGCAATCTTGGAGCGAATGTCGGCAAGCGGCGCGGCAAAGGTGGATGAGCCTGCCGCGAGTGTCTGGTCGATGGCATTGAGCAGGATGTCGGCATCGTCTGCGGTGATGAGACCGCCCGCGGCAAACGTGTGCTCGCGGTCGATCGTCCACGCGCTCTCCTCGGTTTCCTGCGCTCCGGCAGCACGAACCTCCCTGATAACGATGCCGCGTTCGAGCAGCTTGTCGCGATCGCGGCGGAACTTGCGCTTGTCTGAGTCGATATTGCCCGAGCCGTATCCCAAATCGGAATCCAGGACGATTTGCTCGGTCGTCAGCGGTTCGGGAGAACTGTTGAGTACAAAGAAAAGGTTGAGGATGCGCTGAGCCGTTTTATCGAAACCGGGCTCGGCTGCCCCCTTTTTAATTGTCGCGGTCGCGTCGCTTGCCGTCATAGAATCCTCGCATGAGAAGGTCGTTTGATGCCATGATTTTAGTCCGATATGGAGATTAGGCTATATCCTTGTCCGCTCGCGGCGTTAAGATGGCCCGAATTCGGTCGTTTGCGCTCGCTCGGGGTATACTTTCGACTATATACGGTTCTAATGTGCATGCATTGGGCCTATTTGTCGGATTATGGATGTGGAGCGCACATGGCGAACACCCAGAACTATATTAACCACCTGCTGCAGAACACCGGCATTACGCCGGCGTGCAGTGAAGAAGAGCGCCTGGCTGCCGAGGATATCGCTCAGATTTTCCGCAACCACGGCTTTGACCCCGAGGTGCAGGAATTTAATGCTCCCGCGCCCAGCAGGTTGGCGTTTGCCGTTACCGGTATTCTGGCGTTTGCCGGCGCCCTGCTGATGGGCATCGGCGGCGGTATCGGCTTGGTCGGCACCCTGCTGTCCATTGTCGGTGCCGTGCTCTACGTGCTCGAGCGCACGGGGCATCCCGTGGTTTCGCGCCTGGGAAAGACCGGTGTGAGCCAAAATGTCATCGCCTATCACAAGGCCTCGGGCCCGCTTGCGTCTCCGCGCAACCGCCCGGTCGTCGTGGTGGCCCACTATGATTCCCCCCGTGCCGAGCTCCTTGCTCGCGAGCCCTATGCTCCGTATCGCGCGCTCATCGCCAAGCTCCTGCCTGTCGCCACGATCGCGCCCGCGGCTATCGCCATCCTGCGCATCCTGCCGCTTCCCGGCGTGCTCAAGGTGCTGCTGTGGGTTGTCGCGATTCTGGCCTCCCTTGTGGCACTGGCCAACGCCGCCAATATCATTTCCAACCGTTTTGTGCTTCCCTACACGTCTGGCGCGGTGTGCAACAAGTCCTCTGTTGCCGCCATGCTCGGTGTCATGGACAACGTTGCCCCCTATCAGGGCGAAAACGAGTTCCCCGACGATATTCCATTCGATACCTATTTTGGCGAGCAGAAGCGTCGCGCCGAGGAAATGGCGCGCGCGGCGGCCGAGTATGCCGCGGCCCAGCAGCAAAACGACTACGGCAACACCATTGAATATGAGGAGCCTTCCTACGACGAGGACGAGTTTGGCCAGCCGGTGGCGCCTGCCGATGTACCCGAGCAGGACGAGGCTTTTGATGGACAGATCGATGGTTTTGAGGGTGCCTCTGCCGACGAGACGCTGATCGGCGTTATCGCCCCCGAGGCTCAAGACCAGACTGCCCAGGCCGAAGTGTCCACCGAGGAACAGTCTGCCGCCGAGCCGGCGGAGGAGCCTGCGGTGGTCGAAGCCGCCGAGCCCAAGCTCTATCGCAATGCCGCCGGCAATATCCGCTTTGGTTCGGATGCTATCCGTGCGCTCGGCATGCTTCCCGAGTCCTGCACGCTCGATTACGAAGAGGGCGAGGAGCCGACGTTCGAGCCGGAGCCTGCTCCCGTTGCACAGGAGCCTGCGCCCGCGGCCAATGCGGCTGTTGCTCCCGCCGAGCCGGTCGCTGCCCCTGTTGCTGCCGCGGAGTCTGACGAAAAGCCTGCGCTCGATTCTGCAGCCGGTCTGGATATTCTGGCGCCTGCCGCTCCGGCACAGGTTGAAGACGAGACCGCCGACGAAGACTATGACGAGTATCCGCACCGCGTGTCCTATGAGAGTGACACCGATTTCTCGGCCGAGCTTCCCTCGACAACGCCCCATGCCGATATCGCTTCCGCGTTCTCCTCGATTGGTGCCAGCGCTTCTAGCTTCTTTAAGGGCGCCTTTGCGAAGGGCAAGAAGTTCGTCGACGACTTTGAGGAAAAGCGTGCCGCTGCCCGCGAGGCCGCCGAGCGGGAGGCCATCGCCCAGCAGCAGGCCGCCGAGGCCGAGCGTGAGCGTGCGGCACAGGAGTTCGAGCAGAGCGAGGCCGAGCAGCCGGAGCCTGTCGATGTTGCCGGCGCCACGACGTCCTTCGAGGCTCCGCAGCCGACATCCGCTGACGTTGCCGAGGCTACGACGTCCTTCGAGGCGCAGCAGCCGGTCGATGGCACCATGTCATTCGATGCCACGATGACGTTTGAGAAGCAGGGCACCGCAATTGCCGAGCCCCTTCCCATCTCCGATGATGTCCAGGACGTCGCCGATGATTCGGTTGTTGACGAGGCCGATTCCGTTGAGGCCAGCGCACCCGAGCAGGTCGAGGCTCCTGCTATGAAGCAGGAGTCCCCTGCGATTGACGAGGCTCCCAAGACGGATGAGTCCAGGCCTTATTCTACGCAGATCTTTACCATGCCCGCGCCGAGCGACCCCGGTGCCACGGTGGCCAATGTCGCTCCCACGCAGGACGAGACAGTTGACTCCCTCATGGCGCAGATTTCGTCTCAGGTGCCTGCGCGCCAGCATATGAATATCCCCGATCCGGCCTCCGCGCCTGCGCCCTCTTCGTCGCCGCTGGCCTCGGTCCCCGATCCGTCGCTGCCTTCGATGCAACAGGCCAACGTCGCGTCCCGCACGTCGCTGTTCGATCTTCCCGATCCTTCGGCACAGACAAATGATCCCTTTGCGACGGCGCAGGGGCCCGAGCCCACATCGGCACCGGTTGCGACCCCCATGCCCATCTCCTCGGGCGCACAGCCGCTCGAGACCATCTCGGCTCCTGCTTCGACGGGCGCCAAGCCGCAGAAGCGTGGCCTGGGTGGCTTGTTCGGTCGCAAAAAGAAGAACGAGCAGGACAGTATGAGCGACTGGCTGGGCGTCGAGGACGATTACGATGCCAAGAAGTCTGGCCGTGGCATTGGCTCGTGGGATAACTTCGAGGATGACGACGACGGTTGGAAGGGCGGCGCCACCTCTTCCGATGGTGCTTCTGCCGAGGATATGCTCTCGGCCGTTGCCTCCATGGGTGACGATGAGCTGCTCGGCCACGATATCTGGTTCGTCGCAACGGGCGCGTCCGATTGCGACGGCGCCGGCATGAGGGCGTTTTTGGCCTCGCATCGTGACAAGCTCCGCGGCGTGTTCTTCATCAACCTCGAGTCTATCGGTGCCGGCAGGCTTTCGGTGGTAACGGTCGAGGGCGAGCAGCAGCTGTTTAAGGGCGATCGCCGCATCATGAACCTTGTCAGCAAGGTGTGTAAGTCGTTCCACGTCGATTGCGGCGCGTTCGAGATGCCCTATGCAAAAACCGATGCATCCGCAGCGCTCGAGGCGAGCCGTCGCGCCCTTACGATCGCCGGTGTGGACGGCCCGCGCCTTGCCTGCGCTCGCACCGAGGATGACCTGCCGTACAACGTCAATCCGACCAATATCGCTACGGTGTCCGAGGTCGTGACCGAGGTCATTCGTCGTTCGTAGACAGACCCGCTAAGGAGTCAGCGTGTTTTCGTACATCAAGCGCCATTGGCCCATCTATCTGATTTTGACCCTGATCGCCATCGCATTGGGTTTTGGGGCCGCGTATGTCGTTGGCGTTAAGGGCTCGACGCCCGAGACGACAATGAACGAAGAGGTGGAGCAAGAGCAAAGTTTGGGTGCCGACGGTATTTCCGAGTCCGATCAGGCAGCCATCGATGGCGGTTCGTCATCTGCTGAATAGCCGATTCATCGTTTATGTCCAAGGCGGGCGAGCCGGGAGACTGGCTCGCCCGCTTTTTCATCGTGCTAGTGCCTCTTTGTGGCTGACCTAAGGCGAGCGAACCATATGGCTGCAACGCCCGAGGTCAGGAGTGCGGTGATGCATGCGGCGATGGGAGCAGATCCCGTTGCCGGCAGGTTCTGAGGCAGGGCGCATCGTTGGATGACGCGGTCCTCATCATGCGCCTCGAGTTTATCGCCGCCGCCGTTGCGGCAAAGATCGACGCGCACGTTGTTGGCAAGTGCGGTTTGGGGTGTATAGGACGACGTTGCCTGCATATGCACGACTGCGCCTCGGGCATCCGAGTTAAGGGCCGCCTTGGCATCGTCAAGATCGTCGTGTTCGTCTTTAAGGTCATCCCGGGTCCAAGAGCCCGCCTCGCTTCTGGTTGTAAAGTCGGCGGCTACCGCGCCGTATTCAAAACGGATGCCCGTGATGACGGCGTCGTCCGTAAGATCAATCTCTTTCGTATCGAGCGTGACGGACTTGTCTGTCGGGATATCTGCTTTCCATAGGTGCCACCCGTCGTAATCGACGAGACGCACATCGTCGCCCAGCAGCTTTGTAACCTCTTCCGTTTCGAGCCAAGGATTGCGATGCTCGTCGTTAAGTGTTGCATTGGCCCGCTTGCCCGTATCGCTTGTTCCTGCCGGAGACGTTCGATACCACACGTTGCACAGTCCGTTTAGATCACCGACCGCAATAGGGGTTTCAACGGCAACAAGTTTCGCTGCGCCATCTTTGGCGCACTCAAGGTCGTCGGTGATGGTCAACTCGTCGACCCAGGTGCTCGACTCATTTTTGGCGTCGATGGTATAGGAGAAGGCCCCTTGCGTATTGGCCTGTGCTTTGGCTCGGTTTTTTCCGTCGCCGTTGGCAACGAGTTCGCTTGTGACTGGCTGTGCAATCTCTTGGCGTTTATCGACGCTTCCCCTGATCTCGATGGGGGTATCCTTCATGGCCATGGTTTGAACTTCTCCCGTGGCCTTTACTTCAAACGTTATCTCTTCGGCGAGGTCGTAGGTACGCGGAGACATCGTTTCGCGCAGGGTGTAGGTGCCGGGTGAAAGGTGCTCAATGCGGTGTGGTTTGCCGGATGAAGTCCAAGAATCGATTTCGTTGCCATTGGAGTCGCAGAGGACAAGCTCAGCGCCTGTCACTTCCTGACCTCCGCACGCGTCGACTTTGGAGACATCGAGCTTGGTGTAGTCGTTGGAAACGTCAAGGTGCACTTCGATCACGGGCGTTTGCTGGTCAGCGTACGACAACTTCACAGTGTGTGGGGTCGGGTTGAGCAGATAACCTTCGGGCGCTTGTGTTTCGACGACCTCGTAGGTGGCGGTACCGCATCCCAACGAAAGATGGTCGACTCGCGCATGCCCCCGTTCGTCGGTTGTAACGGTGGCGACGCTTTCGCCATCCAGGGCAACGATGCTGCCATCGGCTCGCACGATGTCGCCGACAGCGCGGATGTCAAACGTGGCTCCAGCAAGGGTACGCCCATCTACAGCATCCGTCTTAATGATTTCGATGCTTCCGGTTGCTGCGTCGTCATAGAACGAGGCGACGGCGACCGGTGTCAGATTCCTGTCGGCGGGAATCGTTATCTCCAGGTCTTCTCCGCGCAGATACGGTTCCTTAGCCGATGCCTCGTGCACGTAGTATGTTCCGGGATTAAGTGATTCGGGCAGCGTGACGGCGCCGGCTGTATCGGTTGTGAAGGTATTCATTACATTGTGGGCCGGATACCAACATGTTTGCGAGATGGGCTCGTGGTGGCTATCGAGCAGTTGGAACGTAAAGCCGGCAAGTGGTACGGTGCCGCCGGTCTGAGCATCGCGCTTTACAATTTGAAGGTGTGTCGATAGGGTATGGTTGTCAACGATGTACTGAAGCTCGGCGCCGTCTGCGATCTGCTCTGCTGTGATGGTCCATTCCCCTGCTTGCTTAAATCCTTCAGGGACCGTTTCTGTAACCTCGCGAACGGTGTAGCCCGCGCGGTCGTAGGGAATGGCACCGTGAGCGCCAGCGGGTCGCTTGCCTGCGCCAAACCATGCTTCGGGCTGGTCTTTGGTGGAGGCAAAGCCGTAAACGTTTGTGGTCAACGTGCCGACGACTTGTTGGGAGCTATTGCTGACAACTTCAAAGACGACGCCTCCCGCCGGCTGCTCAAGGCTGGACTCATCGTTATCGCCATGGCCCTTAAACTTCGAGATTTCAAGGTCAAAGGCGATGGGGATGTTGGGAATACGGCTTTCGAGCTCAACGATGCCCGTATCTCCGAGCTGCTCGGCGCCGACGGTGTAGCTCCAACAGTCGTTTGAAATTAGGTAGCCCTCGGGCGCTTTCGATTCGTAGATGGTAAAGGTGCCCAGAGGAACGTCATTGAGGATCGCCCGTCCGTTTTCGTCGGTCGTAAGGGTGCGAGTCCAGCCGGGGGTTGATTGCGAGACGCAGGTGAATTCAGCGCCCGCAAGCGACGCCCCAACCTGGGCGCCGGCATCTGTGGCGGCATCGACTTTTGCAATACGCAAGGTGATGGTGCCGGGCTGCTCGTTGACAGTGACATGCTCGCCACTGTTTTGTGTGGTGAAGGCTATTCGGTCGCTTCGAGGGATATAGCCTGCCGGGGCTTTGGTTTCGACCAGGTAATATGCCGTATTGGGCAAAAGTGTTGCTTGTGCACGCCCGTTTTCGTCCATCTGGATAGTGCCGACACGTGTATCGCCCACACTTTCAAAGATATCGAAGGTTGCGCCACCGAGTCTGTAGGTGTCGTTGCCGGCGGTGATGTCAGCCTGGGACGATTGTTTTTGAAAAGATACGGAGACGGCGGGCAGAACATAGAGCATGTCCTGGTGTCGACCCTCACCCGAGACCGGGCCGTGATAACGCCTGGCTCGATGTGGGGCTGCCTTAATGGATCCGGACTTAGCGCTGTCGTAGAGCCAACGTGCAGCCGCTACGGCCTCGGCGTTTTCGTAAAACCTACCACTCCTGGCAACTCCCTTGCTATTTGTATACGAATAGGTGCCGTCGGGATGCGTGGTTCCCTTGAGCATCCACACGGCAATCTGGGTGGCGGCACGGGCGAGATCGGGCGACAGGTTGTGGCCGCCAAAAGATGTATTGGAGGGGTATCCGTGACAGACGATGGCGGCAAATTCGTCATCGAGCCATGTCCAGCCCTGGTTATATGTACGCCATGGCCCTCCCGGCTTGCTGGGGCCGGGGCAGTCTTGATTCATGCAGTACGAAATCGAAGTGTCCTGTGCCTCGTATTTACCGACACCGAAGGGGCCGCAGCCGTCGCTTATGGTGCGGAAATTAAGAGCGTCACTCCCGTCGACGGCGAGTGCGGACCCTGGGGCCAGGCAGCCGATCAGAAAAAAGAGGAGCAGGAGCAGCGGGCCTGTTGCGATTGCGCTGTGGACAGAGTGCGTAGGTGCGTTGGACATGGCTGCTCCTTATCCCTCGTGCGCCGCACGGGGAGGCCGCGGCGCTTGGGATGAGGCTACCGCCATGGTTCATGCGGGTAAGTACCAGAAGCTGACCAAAAGCTTGCCCGATTTCTGATAAATCGAGCCCAAATACAACAATCAGATAAAAGCGCAGGTAGAAGATGGTAAGAAAAGAAAGACAAAGGTCCTCATCTCCACAATTGGCGCGGTTTTCAAACGATTCTCCACAGCTAAAACAAGCATCGACACCCTTGTATCGAACAAGACAACCGCGTTATACTAGCCAACACACAAGCGGGCATCGCCAAGTGGTAAGGCATCAGCTTCCCAAGCTGACACTCGCGGGTTCGAGTCCCGTTGCCCGCTCCAAAAAAAGCAAAAGCACGGCACCATTATGGTGCCGTGCTTTTTTCAATAAAGTGCCGGGACTCGAACCCGCCAGGGTGCGAGCGTTAAATAAACGCGAAGCGTTTATAGCGAGCAGGCAAGGTCGCCGATAGGCGACCGCAGCCGGTGCGTATTTGCGAAGCAAATACGCGGACGTCCCGTTGCCCGCTCCACCGACCAGAGCGGATTTTGGGAAAAGTGGATTCAACCGACGTTACTGCCGCTTCCCCGGACCGGGGCATGCCGCCCGCAGCCGGTGCGTATTTGCTTCGCAAATACGCAGGCGTCCCCATGGCCGCGTATGCGTCAAAATGTTAGGTTAATGCCTGCTGCCCATACTCGCACCTGCGCACGGTACAATGGTTGGGTTACGACCAACGTGCCAATAACCAAAAAGGAGCCGCTATGATCGATCGCTATACCCGCCCGGAGATGGGACACATCTTCTCCCTCGAGAACAAGTACGCCATTTGGCAGGAGATTGAGGTCCTGGCCTGCGAGGCTCAGGCGGAGCTCGGCAAGATCGGTATTTCCAAAGAAGAGGCCCAGTGGATCCGCGACCACGCCGACTTTGAGAAGGCGAAGGTTGACGAGATCGAGGAGGTCACGCGCCACGATGTCATCGCCTTCCTGACCAACATGAAGGAATATATCGACGCCGATGTTCCCGAGGGCGAGCCCAAGCCTAGCCGCTGGGTTCACTATGGTATGACCAGCTCTGACCTGGGTGATACGGCTCTGTGCTATCAGCTTACTCAGGCGTGTGACCTGATTATCGAGGATGTTAAGAAGCTCGGCGTGATCTGCAAGCGTCGTGCCTTCGAGGAGCGCAATACGCTCTGCGCCGGCCGCACCCATGGCATCCATGCCGAGCCGATGACCTTCGGTATGAAGTTTGGCTCTTGGGCATGGGAGCTCAAGCGCGATCTCGATCGTCTTGAGGATGCTCGCAAGAACGTTGCCTTCGGTGCCATCTCCGGTGCCGTCGGCACCTACAGCTCCATCGAGCCGTTCGTCGAGGAGTACGTCTGCGAGCACCTGGGCCTGGTCCACGATCCGCTGTCCACGCAGGTCATCAGCCGCGATCACCACGCCTACCTTGCCGGCGTGCTTGCCACTACGGCGGCCACCTGCGAGCGCATCGCGACCGAGGTCCGCAACCTGCAGAAGACCGATACGCTCGAGGCCGAGGAGCCCTTCCGCAAGGGCCAAAAGGGCAGCTCCGCCATGCCGCACAAGCGCAATCCCATCACCATGGAGAAGGTCTGCGGCCTGTCGCGCGTCGTGAAGTCCAACGCTCAGGTTGCCTTTGACAACGTTGCCCTGTGGCACGAGCGCGACATTTCGCACTCTTCCGCCGAGCGTGTCGCCCAGGCCGATAGCTTCATCGCGCTCGACCACATGTTCCAGTGCCTCATTCGCGTTATCGACGGCCTGCAGCTGTATCCTGCTCGCATGATGGCCAACCTCAACAAGACCCGCGGCCTCATCTTCTCCTCTAAGGTGCTGCTTGCCCTCGTCGATACGGGCATCACCCGCGAGGACGCCTACGCTATCGTGCAGGAAAACGCCATGGCTACCTGGCACGAGGTGCAGGATTGTGTCTCCGGCCCCACCTTTAAGGAGCGTCTCGAGGCCGATCCGCGCTGCACCGTTAGTCAGGAAAAACTCGACGAGATCTTTGATCCGTGGGACTTCCTCACCCGCATCGACACGGTCTTCGACCGCCTGGAGCAGCTGAACTTCGAGTAGGGCTAACCTAATTCGACCGCTTGCGGATGCATTTCAACCTTTGGCGCCTTGCCCATCTTGGGTGAGGCGCTTTTTTATCGCCGCATCAGCCCCGGGTATAAAATGAAATCCGACTGCTATTTCGATGAAGGGGGGCGTGTGCCCGGACGTATCAAGCGAGCCGCCATCGTCTCGTTTACGCTCATGCTCCTTGTCGCCGCCTGTGTGGCCGCCCTGACGTATACCGTTCGAAGCAGTTCTTCCTCCCCGAATGAAGCCGACAAAGACCTCCCGGTACTCAAAATCGGCGTTACGGATAACGACCCCTATGTGTATGTCGATACCACGGGCGATTACGCCGGTATCGATATCGACATCGCCCGCGAGGCCTGCAAGCGCGCGGGGATCAAGCCGCAATTTATCGACATATCTTGGAATGACCGTGATCGCCTACTCAAAAACGGCGATATCGATTGCCTGTGGTGCGACTATTCTCCCTGTTATCGCGAGGATAAGTATTACTGGACTGAGCCGTATTTGACCCTGACGGTTTCGGTCGCCGCCAAGAAAACGAGTGGCATCACGTCCTTGGCGCATCTCGATGGAAGCAAGACCATTGCGGTGATTGCGGGCTCGGTGAGCGAACGCCGATTGCTCGCAGGGGATCTGGATATCTCGCCGGACGTGCAAATCAAATCGTATGGTTCTGCCGAACTCTGCAAAGCCGCCCTCGCCAAAGGGTATGTCGACTGTTGGATGGCGGACGTTCAGTCGCTTGATCGACTCGTTGACCAGTATCCTGGCGTTTATCGTGTGTTCGCCGACAACGTTATGACGGTTGACCTGGGCGTCGCGTTTGATGATAGCTATGAGGGGGAGTACGTCAAAAACCTCGATACCGCACTGTCCGACATGGATCGAGACGGCACGATAGAGCACATTGTGGACAATTACAAGGCAGGAGCGACGACAGGAGGGCAAGGAGCGGAATCATGACAAATGACGAGCGCCGCTTTCGCCGAAAGAGTTTAGCCGCAGTGGGCATCGGCATCGTGGCCAGCGTTGCCCTACTGAGTCTGCTCTATATGGTTGGCACGCATCGCTGCCTTGATAAAACGCTTGGGTTCGGCCAGGAAACCATGGTGTTTTTAAAAAATGCCTGCGAAAAATATGACCGATATGAACAGGGAAGAAAAACCGAGGCGACGCACAATTTGGATGCGGCGCTCGAGTCGTTTGCGACGTTCTTGCCGCCTGATCGATTTGAAGTCAACGACGATCTGGTCGAGGAATATGTCCATACCGAGAGCCTTTCGGGAATGTTGGTCATGGACGCCGATGGTCATATGGTCGCCCATTACGATATCGACGGCCGCGATCCACTCATGCTGTGGCGAGAGGAGCTGGCCTGTTCGTCGATCGCATCGATGTATCGAGGGTCCAAAGTTTCCTACTCGACCGCTGTCGAGCGCCGCGGTGTCGACTTTGCCGTGAGTGCCGTTCCATACGGTGATGGGGTGGCGTTGGGGTATCGATCCCTTGCGGCTGAGCCCGCCGATGACTATTCATACACGATCGCCGACGTCCTTGTGAACAACACGTTCCATCAGAGTCCAACGGTGCTTGTGATGCGTGACGCGCAAATCGTTTCCTCAAACGATTCGACCGTCGATATAACCCTTGCCCGGCTTCTCGCCGATAGCGGAATTGACTGGAAAGACGAGGGCGTAACACGTATCGAATATCGGGGGACCACCTTATATGCCGTGCGTGCGGCATATAAGGACTACCGCCTGTTTGCGCTATATCCCAAATCTGAGGTCATGTCTGACAGGATTTCATTTGTCGCCGTCGGCGTCTTGGTGTGCCTTGCGTTTTGGGTCGTGGTACTGTTGGCTCGAAATATCGCTGACCACCGCAATTTGGTCGAAAAGGATAAACAGCTCGGCATTATCAATGCCATAAGCGCCATCTACGATTCGACCTTCCTTTTGCATCTTGACACCCTCGAGATCGAGGGAATCAATATGTCGCCGGCGATAGCGAAGATGTTTGCCGAGCATAGCGAGGCATATGACTTTATGGACACGGTCTGCCGGGATATCGTGAGCCCCGAAAGCCGCGAAGCGGTTGTGGGGCTCGTAGATATAAGTACGCTTCGTGAACGCATGGAGGGCGTACCGTACTTGGCTGCCGAGGTGCGAGATTGTCGAGGCACTTGGTACTCGCTACAGGTTGTCCCCCAGCATCGCGATGAGCAAGGCCGGTTGGATTCGGTCGTCGTGGCGACGCACAACATATCGATGGTCAAGCATGCCGAGGAGCTGTCATACCAAGATAAACTGACGGGGCTTCGCAACCGCAACTATCTGGAATCGCGTGGAGATAGCCTGGTAAACGAGGACTTGCCAGTGAGCGTGATTATGGTGGACTGTAATTATCTCAAGCGGACCAACGACATTTATGGTCACGAGATGGGGGATGAACTGCTGCGACGGACGGCGTCCGTGCTGCGGCGGGTGGCTGGTGCGGATTGCCTGCCGATGCGCGTTGGCGGCGACGAGTTTTTGCTGGTTTGCCCCCATACTGACAACGAGTCTGCGCTCGGGCTGGAACAGGATCTTCGTCTCGGTCTTGCCGCGGTAAGCGATGAGACCCTGACGGTCAGCGCATCGATTGGCGTGGCGACCGTCGAGACGGCTGGAAATACGCTGGCCGATGTATATCGCGTCGCCGACCACAATATGTATCGGGAGAAGCGCATGGTCCACGCACAGGGTGCGGACTGCTAATCTTGCCCCCGCCAGTCCAAGCATCGTAGGATGTTGAATCGGTGCTTGCGATAATAAGTCGGTCCAGGCGGGGATAATAGACGTCTGAAATTTCTTTCTGAGAGGGGATCTCAATGATTAGTTTTGACTACAAGCCTCAGGGTGTATGCTCTCGCAATATTCACCTCAATCTCTCTGACGATGGCAGCAAGGTGCTGGGCGTCGAGTTTACCGGCGGCTGCGATGGCAACCTCAAGGCCATCTCCAGGCTGGTCGAAGGCGCTCCCGCCGATCGCGTAATCGAGGTTCTCGCCGGTAATACCTGCGGTATGAAAAAGACCTCTTGCGCCGATCAGCTTACGCGCGCTATCGAGGCCGCTCGCGCAGAGATCGCCTAATGAGCATCGCTGATCGCTTTAAGAATGGAATAACGCGTCGAGGTTTTGTGCTGGGTGGCGCCGCTACCGGTGCTGCTGCCGTACTGGCCGGTTGCTCGAAAAAAACGGGCACGAGTGATGACGTCGCTGGCGAGCCGCAGGTTATCAAGGACGATTCGAAGATTGTCTCGATCACCGATGAGTACGAAGCTGTCGATATCGATCTTGAGCCAGCGGCCTCGTGGACACTGCCGCTGGGCACGCTGCTGTACTACTGCGATGGCGACTACGCTGCCGCGATGATGGCGCCTGCTTCTGCCCTGCATGCCAATACGCTTGGTGTGCTCAATCTGGGCGATGGCTCGCTTGCCACACTTATCGAGGATCCCATTGAGGGAACCGGCTATGCGTTTTACGACGTTCGCGCGGGTGATGGCGTGTTCGCGTGGGTCGAGATGAACTTTGCCAATGCGTCCTGGAAACTCTATGCGCAAAACCTTGTAGGCTCCTCCCTTACCGGCAACGCTGTCGAGCTCGACCGCGGTGGCGAAAACTACGATCCGCCGCTCTTCACAGCGTATGGGTCGTCGGTCATCTGGTATAAGATGCCTTCGTCCGGCGGCACCAAGACGAGTAGCGATTCGTGCTGCTACCGTCAGTCGCCCAGCGAGTCCAAGCCTGAGATTATTTGGAAGTCGACGGGCCGCTTCGCATCCGCCCCGCGTGTGAGCGACGGCATCCTGACCATCTCGCCCCGCGTGCACAATGATGAGGGCGTCTATTACGGTATGACGGCGATCGACCTGACTGACGGCAACAACACGAAGCGAGCTCAGCTGGTGCTGCCTTCGTCGGTTTCGCCTTTCGAGGCCGTGTATATGGGCGACACCTTCGTGTTCTCCATTGAGGCGACGTATAGCGGTGTGGGTAGCCTGGGCAATATGGGCACCTATATCGGTAACGAGGGCGGGCCGTATCTCTTCCTTTCGCGTGAGCCGCTCGCGTGCGCTGCGGGAAGGAAAAACAAATACCTGGTTAAAGTTCAGGCGTCGCATTTTTTGATTGACACTTCGGCTAAGACCTACGGCTCGCTTCTGTCACCCGACCGAGCTTTGGAGTATGGCGATTATCCTGCTACGGCGGGTAAATCGAACTCGTTCTTAACGTACGCAACGGTGCGTAACAGCCAGGGAATTCCCGAGACGGTTACCGCTCGCTTGTTCTCTCTTTAGTCTCCGAGGGGTTAAAAAGGGCTCGACAGGGGAATAAGCGCGTTGTGACTATGAGTACCGCCCGCCGAGCTATCGCACCCATGCGATACCCGGTGGGCTCAGGTGCGTTAAAATGAGCTTGTTCTTAGCTAATTGAGACAGGGGGGCCGTGTTATGGCTTCAGATGCAAAAAAGATTCTGCTGGTCGAGGATGAGAAGGCAATCCGTGACGCTGTCGCTGCCTATCTCGAGCGCGAGGGCTATTGGGTTGTGGGCGTGGGCGACGGCCAGTCCGCTATCGAGGAGTTCGAGAAGCATCAGTTCGACCTGGTCGTGCTCGACCTCATGCTCCCCAAGATTCCGGGCGAGCGCGTTTGCCGCACCATTCGCGACACCTCGGATGTCCCCATCATTATGCTGACGGCCAAGGGCGAGATCGAAGACCGCATTATCGGCCTCGAGCTCGGTGCCGACGACTACCTGATCAAGCCGTTCTCGCCGCGCGAGCTTGTCGCGCGCGTGCGCGCCTTGTTCCGCCGTGCCCACCAGGCCGATGAGCCGGCCGTCGAGGTGCTCGACTTTGGCGATTTGGTCATTGACATCTCGGGCCACAAGATTTTGGTCGAGGGCAAGGAGGTCGACCTGACGGCTTCCGAGTTCAAGCTGCTCACCACGCTTGCTCGTCACCCCGGCCGCGTCTACAACCGCATGGAGCTGGTCGAGAAGGTGCTCGGCTACGACTTTGAGGGTTACGAGCGCACTATCGACAGCCACGTGAAGAACCTTCGCGCCAAGCTGGGCGACGACCCCAAGAAGCCCAAGTGGCTCTACACCGTCCACGGTGTCGGCTACCGCTTCGAGGCTCCGACCAAGACCGATAAGTCGGACGAGAAATAAAGGAAATCACATATGACACCTGCGCGCTTTGAAATCGGGCAAAAGCATAAGCAGGAGAACGAGGCGGGTTCCAAGGCTAGTTGGAACACGCCTCGTTCCGATTCACGGCCAACGATGAGCTATCCCTCGCGCATGGCCCTGGCTTTTGCCCTGACATCGCTCATGACGGTATTGGTGCTGGTGGGCGTAGTCTCCGTTGTATGGGGCACGGTTTTTACGGATTACACGCGCTCCAATATTGTCGAAATCGCCAATTCCGCTGCCGAAAAGTTGGCAACGTCATATGAGGAAAACGGTTCTTGGACTGCGGGGGAGCTGCGTACGGTCGCGACATCGAGTTTGGTGTCCGACGATCTTGGTATGCAGGTCGTCAATAAAAAGGGCGTCATCGTCTACGACGACTCGTGGCCCTCGGCAAGCGCTACTGCCGATGTACGCGAAAATCAGGCGACGACCGACGATGCGAGCGGAAAGAGGGCATCGCACAGCCCAGTCTCGTCTGCTCCCACCGATTCCAATAGTGTTGCCAACGTTGAGATCGTGACGTCCTCCGGCGAGCACGTGGGTCAGGTCAAATTGTGGGCGGTTGGCTCCGATGCCCTGCTCACCAGGGCAGACTCGGCATTCAGAGAGAAGACCTTTAACGCCATGGCCCTTGCCGCGGTTGTGGCCGTCTGCATCTCGGTCGTTATCGGAGCGCTCATGTCGCGCATGCTCACCAAGCCGATTCATCGTATTACCAGCACCGCCAAGCAGATTCGCGATGGAGACCTGTCCGCTCGTACGGGCTTGCGCGGCGATGATGAGATCGATCAGCTGGGAGAGACCTTCGACGAGATGGCCACCTCACTCGAAAAGGATATGAAGCACGAGAAGCGCCTGACCTCTGATGTTGCCCACGAGCTGCGCACGCCGCTCATGGCCATGCTTGCAACGGTCGAGGCCATGCAAGACGGTGTGTATCCCACCGATGACGAACACCTGGAAACGGTCGCATCCGAGACGCGTCGTCTGGCCCGTCTGGTGCAGCAGATGCTCGACCTGTCGCGCATGGAAAACAGCACCGCGCCGCTCAACCTGGAACCGGTGGACATGGTTCCGTTCGTGCGATCGATTGTGAACGGCCAGGAGCGCCTTTTTGCCGACCGTGACCTGCGTTTGCGCTTTGCAGATGAGACGCAGGGTCACGATGACGTTGTCGAGGCAGATCCCGACATGATCACGCAATGCGTCATCAACCTCTTGAGTAACGCCATGCGCTATACCCCCGAGGGGGGTTGGGTCGTGGTGTCGGTGCTCAGCGACCGCAAGCACGTCGATATCGCGGTTTCGGATACGGGCATCGGTATCGCCAAGGATGATTTGTCGCGCATCTTCGGTCGTTTTTGGCGTGCCGACGCCAGTCGCGCCCGCGAGGCGGGTGGCCTGGGCGTGGGCCTCGCCGTGACCAAGCAGATTGTCGAGCGTCATCACGGCTACATATCCGTGGAGTCGGAGCTTGGAAAGGGTACGACTTTTACGATTCATCTGCCTCGCGAGCACACGGCGGACGCGTCATCTACTACAATGGAGCACTAGCTTTTCGCTATTCGGTGAAGGAGGGGTTTCGTCCCTGCCGCTCCGAGTTTGCGAAAACGTGCGGGAAAGAACCCGCATTACTGTCGTATTTTGGTAAGGAGTGACTCACGTGACAACGATGGAGCGTCGTCCGGATTCCCGTGGCAAGGTTCGTGATATCTATGATGCCGGTGAAAACCTGCTGATGGTCGCCACCGACCGCATTTCTGCGTTCGACTTTATTCTCCCCGACGAGATTCCGTTTAAGGGAGAGGTGCTCAACCGCATCTCGGCATTCTGGTTCGATAAGTTTGCCGACATCGTTCCCAACCACCTCGTCTCCATCGACCCGGCGGATTTCCCCGAGGAGTTTGCCGAGTATCGTGACTACCTCGCAGGCCGCGCCATGCTGGTCAAGAAGGCCCAGACGATTCCTATCGAGTGCATCGTTCGCGGTTATCTGACCGGTTCGGGCAAGAAGACCTATGACGAGAACGGCACCGTCTGCGGCATTCAGCTGCCCGAGGGTCTGACCGAGGCCTCCAAGCTCCCCGAGCCGCTGTTCACGCCGTCCACGAAGGCCGAGATCGGCGACCACGACGAGAACATTTCGTTCGAGCGTTGCTGCGAGATCGTGGGTGAGGACATCGCCACGCAGATTCGCGACCTGTCCCTTAAGATTTACAAGGCCGCTGCCGAGTATGCCGCGACTCGAGGCATCATCATCGCCGACACCAAGTTCGAGTTCGGTGTTATTGATGGCAAGGTTACGCTGATTGACGAGTGCCTCACGCCCGACTCCAGCCGTTTCTGGCCTGCCGCCAGCTACGAGGAGGGCAAGATCCAGCCTAGCTACGACAAACAATTCGTCCGCAATTGGCTCAAAGCCAACTGGGATATGACGGGGGAGACCCCGCACCTGCCCGCCGAGGTCATCGATGGCACGTCCGAGCGCTATCGCGAGGCCTTCCAGATCATCACGGGCTCCCAGTTCACAAGCATGAAGGAGAACGCATAAGTGAGTACCCGTAGCGCCACGAACAAGCGCACGCAATCCCACGAAGTTACCGGGGTTGCGCGCAAGTCCGCCGCATCTGCTAAGCCCGCCCGCCAGGCAGCGAGCTCCGTTCGCGTCGTGCCGGCATCATCCAAGGCACGCCGCAAGGAGCTCGAGAAGGGCGAAAACCTGGAAGGTCTTTCCAAGGAGGAAAAGCGCGCCCGCAAGGCCAAACAGCGTGCCCGCGAGGATCGCATCTACACGGTGTCGAATATCCTCCTCAAGCAGGATGAGGACTACACCAAGCGCCGTCGTATCTGGTGGGCCGTGCTCGCCATCGGCATGGTACTCGTCGTGGCAATTTGGGCTTCGCTCTACTTCGCTCCCGGCGGCACGGTGTCCAGCCCCGTCCAGATGGTCGGCATCGTTTTGTCCTATGTCATCATCCTGGGTGACTTTATCTACGACTTCGTTCGTATCCGTCCCCTGCGCAACATGTACCGCACGCAGGCCGAGGGCATGTCCGAGAACAAGCTCAACGCTCTTATTGAGCGCGCGGCTGCCGAGGAGGACAAGAAGGACTCCAAGAAGAAGTAGCGTTTGTATTCATACATATCGCTAAGATATAAGGCGCGTCGTTTTAGCGGCGCGCCTTTTTGTTGTCCTATAGATAGATGGAGTGGCACATGATTCGAGCTGCCCTGACGGTCGAAGAAGCTCTGGAGGGCATGAAGGCCCTGGAGCCCAAGATTAAAAACTATGCGCGCCTGGTTGTCCGCAAGGGCGTAAACGTCAAGCCCGGCCAGGAGGTTGTCGTTCAGTCTCCGGTCGAGTGCGCGCCCTTTGCCCGCGTGGTGGTCGCGGAGGCTTATGCCGCCGGCGCTGGTCACGTGACGGTCATTTGGGCCGATGATGCCGTGACGAGGCTCACGTACGAGCATGTCGATAAAAGCTATTTTGAGCAGACGCCCGAGTGGAAGCGCCTGCAACTGGATTCCCTGGCCCAGGACGGTGCCTGCTTTATCTTTATCGAGGGTGCGGATCCTGCGGCCCTCAAGGGCATCGATCCAGCCAAGCCGGCCGCGGCATCCAAGGCGAGGAATACGCAGTGCAAAGTTTTCCGCCGTGGACTGGATTACAACATCAATCCGTGGTGCATCGCCGGCGCTCCGGTCGTGGCTTGGGCACACGAGGTGTTCCCGGGAGACGCCGACGAGGTTGCAATCTATAAGCTGTGGAATGCGATTCTGCACACCGCTCGTGCCGATGGCCAGGACCCGGAGAGCGACTGGGAGCTTCATGACGCGGCATTCGAAAAGAACCTGCGTTTCCTGAACGACAATCGTTTTGACCGCCTACATTACACCGCGGCAAATGGAACCGATCTGACGATTGGCATGACGAAGGGTCACGAGTGGGCCGGCGGCAAGGGTAAGACGCCCGATGGACACCCCTTCTTCCCCAACATCCCCACCGAGGAGGTCTTCACCTCGCCTGATCGTATGCGTGCCGACGGTATCGTGTATTCGGCTATGCCGCTCATTCACCACGGTAACAAGGTTGACGATTTTTGGATTAAGTTCAAGGCCGGCCGCGTAGTGGACTACGATGCCCGTGTGGGCAAGGCGACGCTTGCGAGCATTATTGACACCGATGAAGGTGCCGCTCATCTGGGCGAGGTCGCGCTCATTTCCAAGAACACTCCGATCCGCGAAAGCGGCGTTCTGTTCTATGACACGCTCTATGACGAGAACGCTAGCTGCCATCTCGCGCTAGGTGTCGGTTTCCCCGAATGCATCGAGGGTGGGTACGACATGTCCAAGGAAGAGCTCCTGGAGCATGGCGTTAACGTCTCGAGCGCGCACGTCGATTTTATGATCGGCACGGACGACATCGATATTACGGGCATTACGCCTGATGGACGTGAAGTTGTGATTTTCCAGAACGGCCAATGGAGTTGGGAATAGTCCCAGACCGTGGTACAATGCCACCCGCGGGCCGTTAGCTCAGCTGGCAGAGCAGGGGACTTTTAATCCCAAGGTCCAGGGTTCGAACCCCTGACGGCCCACCATAGAAAAGAAAGCGATTGACTCCGGTTGGTCGCTTTTTTGTTGCCGCGACACGGGTTCGAACCCGTCGGGGCGCGGAGCTGAGTAAACGCGTGAGCGTTTGCCAGCGCAGCGCGCAAGGCGCGAAAGCTCCGCAGCGGCCGCCTGCGGAGCAGGCTGAACCCCTGACGGCCCACCATAGAAAAGAAAGCGATCGACTCCGGTTGGTCGCATTTTTGTCGCCGCGCCACGGGTTCGAACCCGAACTTCTCTATATATAAGAACGCTTGGCGAACAAAACCCGCCTTTTACCGATGGGAAACAAATAGCTGATGCCTTTGGAGTAAAGTAGCGCTCCAGAGATGACCGATGCCTTAACACCTATAAACCAGCTGGTCATCGCCAATATCAGAAGCTGCTGCTTCAGTTTTAACCTCAGTGATGCGACTGAGGGACCTAGTTCATTTGTGAACAAAATATGGAGTGCTGGATTCCCGCCCACGGGGGCCCTCCGGTCTGGCAATATATCTCCTTGCCGCGCGGCCCGGTCGGACCGGATCAGCCGCGGGGCGTGCACCTTGAGAACCGGATACTGCGAGGATGGACACTTACTTCAGTGTCGC
>UQRX01000007.1:0-60678 GCA_900543595.1 uncultured Collinsella sp.
CCATGCCGGCGTTGAGGGCGCGCGTATCGTCGCGCGGGCCGGCAAAGTCGATAGCCGTGCGATAGGTCTCAACGGCGTCCGCGGGGCGGCCGAGCTTGATGAAGCAGCGGCCCAGATCGCCGAGGGCGGCCGCAGGAGCCGGGTTGGCGCCGTCGATGGCAGCCTGACGGAAGGCAGTACCGGCGTTGGCATAGTCGCCCGACTGGAACAGCGCGTTGCCCAGACCCAGGTAGGCCTTAAACGGTGTGGCGTAGGAAGCGTCCTGAGTAGCTGCAGAGAACGCTTGGGCAGCCGTGGTGTAGTCGCCCACCGCGGCGAGTGCCTTGCCGCGGTTGGTGAGCAGGGCGCCGCGCTTGCCATAGGCGCCGTCGTTGAGGGCGGCGGCGTAGGCTTCGGCGGCCTCGGCGTACATGCCGAGATGCATCAAGGCGTTGCCGCGCAGGTGGTCGGCCTCACCCATGATCTCGTTGGGAGTCTTTGCCGCGCCAAGCATCTGGGCGGCAGCGGAAAAATCACCCGCGCGATAAGCGGCGCGGCCCTGTTGGATCAGCTGGCTATTCAAGGAAGTCCCCTTTACTCGTGAACGATCTCGACATGAACGATCTCGTCGCCGGCGCGCAGCTGCGAGATGACGTCGAGGCCCTCGACCGTGGTGCCAAAGACGGTATAGCCGGAGTCGAGGTTGTGCTGGGCACCCAGGCAGAAGTAGAACTGCGAGCCCGCGGAATCGGGATCCATGGAGCGGGCCATGGCAAGCGCGCCGTCAACATGGCTGTTGCGCGGATTGGTGGCAAACTCGCCCTTGATGCAGTAGCCGGGGCCGCCGGTACCGGGCATGCCGTCGGGACCCTCAAGGCCGGCGGCGACATCGGCGCCGGACATATCGCGGGTATTGGGGTCGCCGCCCTGGATCACAAAGCCGGGCACATAGCGATGGAACTTAAGGCCGTCATAGAAGCCCATAGTGGAAAGCTCGCAGAAGTTCGCCACATGGATGGGGGCGCCCTCACCGTCAAACTTGACCTTGATGGTACCCTTCGACGTCTCGATCACCGCGCACTCGTCACCGACGAGCTGGTACTCGGGCGTATAGAGCTCTTTCTTAAAACCAAACATGTGGTTCCTTCCTCGTGCGTTTAAAGCGTATTTGTACGAATTGTAGCAATAAGCACGGGCTTCCATCAATTGCGCACGCAGGTTATGCCGCCGGAGGGCAACAAATTACAAACGCTGCTGTGGCCTCCAGGCGCTCACGTTGGCGTCGTACTGGTTAAGCGCGCTGTTGCCGCCTTGTGCAATGGGCGCCAGGATCTCACTCTGACGGGCGCTCAGCGACTCGCCGTCGGGAATGGACAGCGAGATATCCCAGCTCTGGCAGATCACGTCGACACGCTCGTACATCCACTGAGCAAGCTGCTTTAGATGATCGATGTCCTCCGCATAGACCGTGTCGTCCTGAACCTTGAGGTTGTTGAGCTCATCCTGGGTCTTTTTAATCTGATCGCGTAGGGCATAGGCGCTCTGCGACAGCTCCTGGCGGGTGGAGAGCGGTGTACGCAGATAGCCGTTATTAAACGAATCGATGACCTCGCCGATCTGATCATCGTCGCTGTACGACACGATGGTCTGATACAGGCCGTCGAGCCTGGTGTAGAGCTGGTCGTCGGTTAAGACGGTCTCCTCCTGAACGACCTCGGACGCATCCTCTTGCTTGGGCTCTTTCTCGGTGGCCTCGCCCTTTTGGCGCGACGGGAAGGTGGTCTTGGCGGCCTGGCCAAACTGGTCGTAGAAGCCGGGCATGACGCCCATGGGATCGGCAGTCACAAACCAATAGACACCACCGCACACAGCGGCGAGCACCGCGATGACGATGAGCGGTTTGGGAATATGGCGCTTGTGCTTGTGATAGGCATCCTCGTCGGGGTGGACCTTGCGCTTGGGCTTTTGCTTTTTGGTCTGGGCATCATCGCGCAGGGACACCGGCGTGGGGATATCGACCTTGGGGATGCCAAAGTCCTTATCGAAGGCAGGCAACACGCAGGTCTCGTTGGGGTCGGCTGCGTCGGAGAGCACCGCGGCGGCAGACGCCGGCGCATGGGGCACCTCGGTATCGATCTGCTCCTGCGTCAGGCGCGGAAAGCCGGCTGTACGCCCTGCGGCCAGGTCGGATGCGGCCGCGTCCTCGGAAAGGATGCCTGGCGCGGGGCGTCCACACTTGGGACAGGTACGGTCATGCGGGGACAGACGGGCGCCGCAGCCGTCGCAGAACACGAACTCGGTATGCTCGGGTCCATCGCCCGGACCAACGTATGCGTTGCAATAGGGGCAGAACGAGGCGCCGTCCTCGATGGTCTTTAGGCAATGCGGGCAGATCACGGCATCCTCTTTCCGAAGCAATTCAAACAATTGAGGTTAGAGCATAACATCGACACGGCCCCACAAGCGCAAGGCACCAATTCAACATCCCCGCTCACCCCTAAGTTGCGGTGAAATAGGGTCTGAATAGGAGGTTAAAACGCTTAAACAGTCCCTATTTCACCGCAACTTAGGGAGGCGTTGGGGCTAGTCTTTCTTTACGGGCTTATTCTTCTTGCTCGGCATCGAAACTTTGATGCCTTGGGCCGATTTGGTCACGCGGGAGCGCTTGGCACCGTCGCTCTTCTGTTTCTTGGGCTGGGTCTGGGCCACGCCCTCGAGTGCACGGGCCTCGGCCTCGCGGACAGTGCGCGCCTCACGGCGCTGCGCCATATCGGCGGCAACGCGCTTGGCAAAACGCTCGGCGGTCGACCCCGTCGAGCTCACCTTACCGCCGCCGCGACCCAGGCGAACGCGCACGCCACGGCCAAAGCCGGTGGCCGCATGACGGCGGCGGGGCTTAAGCGAGTCCATCATCGTGGCAAGCTTAAAGAACACCGCGCAGGTAAAGACAACGATAATCGCCAAGATGACCATCTGACCCATCGACAGGTTGGCGATGGACAGCAGCCCCGGGAACCCGATAACACCCGTCAGGATGCCGGCGACGACAAACACGAAAAGCACCACGCGCAAGGGCGTAAGCGGCTGCGAGATGCGCCAGATCAGGCTGACACTCGCCGCGCACGACGTGAGCAGGCACATGGTCGAAAGCGTAAGCTGGCTAAAGCCAAATACGCGCGCCACAAAGATATCGAGTGCCGCGGCCAAAATGACCGCAATCGACGCCGGCAGCGCACGCTTAAGCACGTTGGTCAAGAACGACCCCTTCACGCGGGCGTTGTTGGGCTCCAAGCCCAGCACAAAGCCCGGCGCGCCGATGCAGAAGAAGTTGATGAGCGTCATCTGAATGGGCTCGAAGGGATACGGCGGCAGCGCGATGCACAGCGCCGCCAGGCCCATCGAGAAAAGCGTCTTGGTCAGAAAGAGCGCGGCAGAGCGCTGCAGGTTATTGATAGAACGACGGCCCTCGGCCACCACAGCGGGCATCGAGGCAAAGTCGTTATCGACGAGCACGATCTCGGCCACATTGCGCGCGGCATCGGAGCCGGCGGCCATCGCCACGGAGCAGTCGGCCTCCTTGAGCGCCAGCACGTCGTTGACGCCGTCGCCCGTCATGGCCACGGTGTGCCCGCGGCGCTTAAGTGCCTGTACAAGCTCGCGCTTCTGCTGCGGCGTCACACGCCCAAAGACGTGATAGCGGTCCACCGCCGCATCGAGCTTGGCAGGCGTATCGAGCGTCGTGGCGTCCACGTAGGCATCCGCCCCGGGCACGCCCACCACGCGCGCGATCGAGGACACCGTACGAGGGTCGTCGCCGCTGATCACGTTGAGGGTCACGCCCTGCTCGTTAAAGTAGCCGATGGTCTCGGCCGCCGAGGTGCGAATCTCGTCACGGATGGTCACAAAGCCCACGGGTTCGGCCTCGCCCACCATATCGCCGTCGGGCGTAAAGCCGTCCACGCGCGCCACCACAAGCACGCGGCAAGTATCGGCGAGCTCGGCGACACGGTTCTCGACCTGCGAAAACACACGGTCCGAAAGCACAAACTGCGCGGCGCCCATCACATAGGAGCCCTGCGCAAACGACGCGCCGCTCCACTTTTTGGACGACGAGAACGGAATGACCGACAGCGGCTCGGACACCTCGACCGGACGATCGGCGTAGTAGTTAAGCAGCGCCTGGCAGGTCTCGTTGGCATCTGCCGAGGTCGCACGCGCCACGTTGGCAAGCGCAAAGTCGAGCACCGTGGTCTCGACGGGAACAGCAGCCTCGTCCGAGTCAGCGCCAAAGCCAACACCCTCAACAGGCAGCGGGTAGGTGCCCTCGACCTCCATACGGCCCGAGGTAATGGTGCCCGTCTTGTCCAGGCACAAAACGTCGACGCGCGCGAGCGTCTCGATGCAGTAGAGCTGCTGTGCCAGCACCTTGCGACGCGCCAGGCGCACCGTGGCAATCGCGAGCACCGACGAGGTCAGCAGCACCAGGCCCTGAGGAATCATGCCCAGCAGGGCACCCACCGTGGACAGCAGCGCCGAAGAAGGCACACGACCGGCCAGCAGCTCGGAGAAGCACCAGGAAAGCGCGCTATCGCCCGGGGTTCCCGCGGCATCCCACAGCTCGCTCACACTCGAGGAAAAGAGCGCCAGACCAAGCGGAATCATGATAATGCTCGCGAACCGCACGATGGCGTTGAGCGCGTTCATAATCTCGGAATTGACCTTTTTGACGTACTTGGCCTCGTTGTTGATCTTTGCCACGTAGTTATCGGCGCCGACATGGATCACGCGGGCGCGCAGCAGGCCCGAGTCGATAAAGCTGCCGCTCATGAGCTCGGAGCCTGGCTGTTTCTTAATGAGGTCGCTCTCGCCCGTCAGCAGGCTCTCGTTGACGAGCGCCTCGCCCGACACCACCACGGCGTCGGCGGGAATCTGGTCACCGCGCCCCAGGCGAATGATATCGTCGAGCACGATCTGGTCCAGGTCGAGCTCCACCTCGGCGCCGTCGCGCACCGCGATGGCCTTCTTAGAGGTGAGCAGCGTAAGCTTGTCGACCATCCGCTTGGAACGCATGGACTGAATCACGCCGATCGCCGTGTTCAAGAACACCACGAACAGGAACGTCAGGTTTTTAAACGAACCGGTCAGCAACACCAAAATCGCCAAGACCACGTTGATTAAGTTGAACAGCGTGCAGAGGTTCTCGATGATGAGCTCTTTGACCGACTTGGTCTTGAGCTCCATGTTGCGGTTGATTTTACCGGCGGCGATGCGCTCCTCGACCTCGGCGGTCGAGAGTCCGCACTCGATATCCGTTGCTGCCATACCACGTCCCATCACGTCGCGTCGGTATAAGAAAACCGCCCGGACCATGCGAGGTTCGGACGGTCTTACGTTCGATGGTGCCCCATGTTGGATTCGAACCAACGGCCTTCTGCTCCGGAGGCAGACGCTCTAATCCCCTGAGCTAATAGGGCGAACGTTAAGCATTATACCCAAGTGCGCCACGGGCTAACAAAATAATAGAAAAAGCTTTGCAATTACGTGGGAGACGCGTCGCGACGGCGCGCTTTAGGCGGCAAAAGCAAGTCAGATAGTATAAACTCTCATGCACATATATAACGGCTCGCGATGCGGGCCGTTTTTGCAAGGGCTATCCATCGAGGTGAGAGGCACACCATGATTGCGATTTTAAAGCAGAGCGCCAGCGACGAGGCCGTCAGCCACATCGTCAGTTGGATCGAGAAAAAGGGACTCAAGACCGACGTCTCGCGCGGCGAGAACGAGACCATCATCGGCCTGGTGGGCGACACGACCAAGATCGACCCGTTCCTGCTCGAGTCCATGGACGTCGTCGAGCGCGTGCAGCGCGTCTCCGAGCCGTTCAAGCGAGCCAACCGCAAGTTCCACCCCGAGGACTCCGTCATCGACTGCGGCCACGGCGTCAAGATCGGCGGCGACCAGTTCCAGGTCATCGCCGGTCCCTGCTCCGTCGAGGGCGAGAACCTCATCCGCATCGCCCGCCGCGTGAAGGCCGCCGGCGCCACGATGCTGCGCGGCGGCGCCTACAAGCCCCGCACCTCCCCGTACGCCTACCAGGGCATGGGTCCCGCGGGCCTGGACCTGCTGTGCGAGGCATCCGCCGAGCTCGACATGCCGATCGTCACCGAGATCATGGACCCGCGCGACGTGCAGGTCTTCCTCGACAAGAAGATCGACGTCATGCAGATCGGCGCTCGCAACGCCCAGAACTTCCCCCTGCTCAAGGAGGTCGGCAAGACGCAGACCCCGATCCTGCTCAAGCGCGGCATGTCCGGCACCGTCGACGAGCTGCTTATGGCAGCCGAGTACATCATGAGCGAGGGCAACGACAACGTCATCCTGTGCGAGCGCGGCATCCGCACCTTCGAGACCCGCACTCGCAACACCTTCGACCTCAACGCCGTGCCGGTGCTGCACCACCTGTCGCACCTGCCCGTCGTCGCCGACCCCAGCCACGCCACCGGTTACACCCGCTACGTTGAGCCCATGGCGCTCGCCGCGACTGCCTGCGGCGCCAACGGTCTGGAGATCGAGGTCCACGACGACCCGAGCCACGCTTGGTCCGACGGTGCTCAGGCCCTCACCCCCGACCAGTTCGACGACACCATGCGCCGCATCCGCGCCATCCGCGAGGTCGTCTGCCAAGAGACCGTTCAGGAGTAGCCCATGGGTACGGTGAGAAACGCACGCGTTAACCAGGGTGGACCCAAGTGCGCCGGCATCGTGGGCCTGGGCCTCATCGGCGGCAGCTTTGCCCGCGGCTATGCGCAGGCGGGCGTCCGCGTGCTGGCCTGGGACCCCGATGACGACGTCATGACGGCCGCCAGCATGGGCACCGTTGCCGGCGAGCTCAACGACGAGACGCTCGGCGAATGTGACATCATCGTCCTGGCATGCTACCCCGAGGCCTGCATCGAGTGGCTCGAGGCGCACGCCCAGGCGCTCGCCGACGCCACCGACACCGAGGCCATCATGGGCCCCGTGGTGATCGACACCGTGGGCGTCAAGGGCATCGTGTGCGAGCGCGCCTTTGAGCTTGCCCACAAGCACGGTTTTTACTTTGTGGGCGCGCATCCCATGGCAGGCACGCAGTTCTCGGGCTACGCGCATTCCCGCGCCGACCTGTTCCAGGACGCACCGCTCGTGCTTGTACCGCCCGCAGTGGACGACGCACTAAAACTGGAGCTTTTGGGCCAGGTGCGCGAGATGGTACGTCCCTTGGGCTTTGGCAAGTTCAGCGTAACGAGTGCCGCCGAGCACGACCGCGTCATCGCCTTTACGAGCCAGCTCGCGCACGTCGTCTCCAACGCCTATGTTAAGAGCCCGACCGCTCAGGTCCATCACGGCTTTTCGGCCGGCAGCTACCGCGACCTCACCCGCGTGGCGCACCTCAATCCGCAGATGTGGTCCGAGCTCATGATCGACGACGCCGATGCGCTCGCCTTCGAGATCGACCATCTGATCGAATCGCTCGGCGCCTACAGCCGCGCCCTTAAGGACCGCGACCAGCGCTATCTGGAGAATCTCCTTGCCGAGGGCGACCGCATCAAGCGCGCGCTCGACGACGAGGCCTCCCACTAGACCACCCATCACGCCAGGTCGAAAGGACCGAAGCTTATGGCGATTACCATCGATATCGACACCGCACGCCCCTACCAGGTGCATGTGGGCACGTTTTTGCTGGAAGAGGCCGGCCCGCTTGTTCGTGCCACCGCCGGCGGCTCCCGCGCCGTCATCGTGACGGACACCAACGTGGGTCCGCTCTACCAGATGCCCGTTAAGCAGAGCCTAGAGGCCGCAGGCTACGAGGTGAGCATCTGCACCTTCGAGGCCGGCGAGGCCCATAAGCGTGCCGAGACCTACGTTGCCATTTTGGAGTTTGTGGCCGAGCACGAGCTTTCGCGCTCCGACGTGATCGTGGCGCTCGGCGGCGGCGTCGTGGGCGACGTGGCCGGCTTTGTGGCCGCCACCTACATGCGCGGCTGCAAGTTTGTGCAGATTCCCACAAGCCTGCTCGCCATGGTGGATTCGTCGGTCGGCGGCAAGACGGCCATCGACCTGGCAGCCGGCAAGAACCTGGCCGGCGCCTTTTGGCAGCCAAGCGTGGTCATCGCCGACGTGGGGTGCCTGGCAACCCTCACGTCCGAGCAGTTCGCCGACGGCTGCGGCGAGGTCGTCAAGCACGCCGTGATCGCCGACCCCGAGCTCTTCGCCGAGCTGGAGAAGACTCCGCTCACGCTTGAGCTGCTGAACCACGACGTGGCCCGTGTGGCGCTCATCATCGCCCGCAATATCGACATTAAGCGCGCCGTGGTCGTTGCCGACGAGCGCGAAACCAATCAGCGCAAGCTCCTCAACTTTGGCCACAGCGCCGGGCACTCCGTCGAAGCCTGCGAGCACTTTGAGCTCGGCCACGGCAACTGCGTGTCGATTGGCATGGGCATCATCACGCGTGCCGCAGCCCTGCACGGCATTTGTGACGCCGAGCTGCCCGATCGTATTGAGGAGCTCTGCGCCCGCCACGGCCTCAAGACCCGCTGCGACCTAGATGCCGATACCGTCTTTGCCGAGGCGCTCCACGACAAAAAGCGCTCGGGCGACACCATCGACCTGGTAATTCCACACGACATTGGTCGTTGCAGCATCGACCGCACGCCGCTTTCCACCTTCCACGATTTGATTGCCGAGGGCCTCGGCCAGAAGGGAGACGCATCCGCATGTTAGCCCGCATCACCCCGTCCCCGCTCAAGGGCACTGTTCCCGCCATCGCGTCCAAATCGATGGCGCATCGCCTCATCATCTGCGCCGCGCTTGCCAACGGCGAGACGCACGTGGCCTGCAACACCACCTGCGCCGATATCGAGGCCACGGTGCGCTGCCTCACGGCGCTCGGCGCCCGCATCGAGACCGTCGAGGACGGCTTCCAGGTCCATCCCACCATGAAGAGCATTGAATTTGGCCTGCTCAAGGCCCTTGCCGGCGGCACGCTCGACTGCGGCGAGAGTGGCTCCACGCTGCGCTTTATGCTGCCCGTCGCTTGCGCGCTGGGTGCGGAGGCCACCTTCGTGGGCCAGGGCCGCCTGGGCGCCCGCCCGCTCTCCCCGCTCTCGGACGAGATCATCGCCGCCGGTTGCGACCTGCAGGGCCTGGGCGGTTTTCCGCTCAAGACGAGCGGCCGCATGCGCCCGGGCACCTTTGTGCTTCCGGGCAACGTGAGCTCGCAGTATATCTCCGGCCTGCTGCTGGCAGCCCCGCTGCTGGCCAAGCCCTCCTGCGTCCAGGTGACCGGCCTTATCGAGAGCCGCCCCTATATCAACCTGACCATCCAGGCCATGAAGGCCTTTGGTGTCGAGGTCAACGTCGAGCGTATTCCGGCCAAGGACGGCCAGCCCGAGGTCACGAACTTCCGCGTGAACAGCGGCTCGTACCGCACGCCCGGCAGCGTAGCCGTCGAGGGCGACTGGTCCAACGCCGCCTTTTGGCTATGCGCCGGCGCCATCGGCACCGACCCCATCACCGTCGAGGGCGTGTCGCTGAGCTCCGCACAGGGCGACCGCAACGTGCTCGCCGCGCTTTCGCGCTTTGGCGCCCGCATCGTGCGCTCCACGAACGCCGCCACCGTCCAGTCCGACAAGCTCGCCGGCTTTGAGATGAGCGCCCACGACATTCCGGACCTGGTGCCCGTCATCTCGGCCGTGGCATCGCTGGCTCAGGGCCGCACGCTCATCCGTGACTGCGCACGCCTGCGCATCAAGGAATCCGACCGTCTGGTTACCACTACCCGCGAGCTTACCGCGCTGGGCGCGCAGGTGCGCATCGCCGGTGACGACCTCATCATCAAGGGCGTCGATGCCCTTACCGGCGGCGAGGTCGATTCGCACAACGATCACCGCATCGCCATGATGGCCGCCATCGCCGCGAGTCGTGCCACCGGCGAGGTCGTGATCCACGGCGCCGAGGCCGTCAACAAGTCCTATCCCGATTTCTTCGACCACTACCACCTGTTGGGCGGCAAGGTCACGCTCGAGGAGGAATAGCATGTCCTCGATCTTTGGCAACGTCTTGCACTTAAGCATCTTCGGCCAGTCGCACTCCCCCGCCATCGGCTGCTCGCTCGATGGCATTCCGGCAGGTATCGCCGTTGACCTGGAGCAACTGCAGGCCTTTTTGGACCGTCGCGCCCCCGGCCGTGACGAGACCGCGACCAAGCGCCGCGAGGCCGATGCCGCCCACATTATCGCCGGCATAGTTGATGGACACACCACGGGCGCGCCCATCGCCGCGATCATCGAGAACACCAACACGCGCTCCAAGGACTACTCCGAGCTGCGCCGCAAGCCCCGCCCGGGCCATGCGGATTTCCCGGCGCGCGTGAAGTACCACAACATGCACGACGTCGCCGGCGGCGGACACTTCTCCGGTCGCTTGACGGCGCCCCTGTGCATCGCGGGTGGCATTGCGCTGCAGGCGCTCGAGGCCCGCGGCATTAACGTGATGGCGCACGTGGCACAGATCGGTGGTATCTCCGATCTGCCCATGGACGACATGGTCTATCGCGAGGCCGACCGCAAGGCGATCCTTTCGAACGACCTGCCGTGCATTGACGCTGCAGCTGCCGGTCGCATGCGCGAGGAGATTCTGGCCGCGCGCGACGAGCTCGACAGCATCGGTGGCATCGTGGAGTGCGGTATCTACGGCCTGCCCGCGGGCATCGGCGACCCCATGTTCGACGGCATCGAGAACCGGATCGCGCAGATTGCGTTTGGGATTCCCGCCGTGAAGGGCGTGGAGTTTGGCATGGGCTTTGCTGTCGCCGCCATGCGCGGCAGCGAGAACAACGATCCGTATCGCATCGACGCCGAGACCGGCAAGATTACGGTCGAGTCCAACAACGCCGGCGGCATCCTGGGTGGCATTTCGACCGGTGCGCCTGTCATGTGGCGCATGGCTGTAAAGCCCACCCCCTCCATTGGCCGCGAGCAGCAGACGGTGGACATGGACGCCATGGAAAATGCCGAGCTCTCGGTCCACGGCCGCCACGACCCCTGCATCGTCCCACGCGCCGTCCCCGTAGCCGAGGCAGCCGCAGCGCTGGCCATCTGGGACGCCCTCCTCGAGGACGCCGCCCAGCGCTAAAAATCTCCGGGGGCCAACTCCGGCCCCCACGCCCACCCAGTGAAAGGGGTCCCTATGGACCTTGCCGACATCCGCCAGACCATCGATGGCATCGACACCACGCTCCTCAACAGTTTTGTCGAACGCATGGACATTGCCACCGAGGTAGCCAAATCAAAAATCGAGATGGGCAAGGCCGTCTTCGACCCCGCCCGCGAGCGCTCCAAGCTCAACAACCTTGCCGGTCGCGCGCCCGAGCGCTACGAGGCGCAGACCATCACGCTGTTCCGTCTCCTCATGAGCATGAGCAAGGCCGAGCAGCAGCGCTATATCAACGAACTCAAGGGCATCACGGTCTCTCAAAAGGCCCGCGCCACTGCCGAGGCCTTCGACTCGCCCTTTCCCCAGACTGCCAGCGTCGCCTGCCAGGGCGTAGAGGGCGCCTACAGCCAGATCGCCGCGTGCAAGCTCTTTGCCGTGCCCGATATCGCGTTCTTCGAGACCTTCGAAGGTGTCATGCGCGCTGTGCGCGACGGCTTCTGCGAGTTTGGCGTACTGCCCATCGAAAACTCCACTGCGGGCTCGGTCAACGCGGTCTACGACCTACTCGCGCAGTTCGACTTCCACATTGTGCGCTCGCTGCGCCTCAAGATCGACCACAACCTGCTCGTCAAGCCCGGCACCAAGCTGCAGGATGTTCGTGAGGTCTATAGCCACGGTCAGGCCATCGCGCAATGCGCCGGCTATATCGAGGCGCACGATCTGCACGCCACCAAGTATCCCAACACGGCTATGTCGGCCGAGATGGTCGCCAACTCCGAGCGCACCGACATCGCCGCCATCGCCTCGCGCAGCTGCGCGGCGCTCTACGGCCTGGAGGTGCTGGAGCCCAACATTCAGGACTCGGACAACAACTACACGCGCTTCGTCGTCATCAGCCGCGAGCCGCGCGTCTACCCCGGCGCCAATCGTACCTCACTCATGATCACCACGGCCAACGAGCCGGGCGCCCTCTATCGCGTGCTCGAGCGCTTCTATGCGCTCAACATCAACCTTATCAAGCTCGAGAGCCGTCCCATCCCCGGGCGCGACTTTGAGTTTATGTTCTACTTCGATCTGGACTGTCCCTTTGGCAGCAAGGCGCTCGACGACCTGCTCGACTCGATTGACGACGTGTGCGAGAGCTTCACCTACTTTGGCAGCTACACGGAGGTGCTCTAGATGACTGACGTCGCCACAACCCGCCCCTACGGCGTGCTGGGCCGCGTGCTGGGCCACAGCTACACCCCGACCATCTACAAGGAGCTCGCGGGGCTTGAGTATGTGCGTTTTGAGCGCGAGCCCGAAGACCTCGCGGCCTTTATGACGGGCGACGAATGGGAGGGCACCAACGTGACCATTCCCTACAAACGCGCCGTCATGGACTACCTGGACGAGCTGAGCCCGCTCGCCGAACGCATGGGCAACGTCAACACGATCACGCGTCTGCCCGATGGCCGTCTGCACGGCGACAACACCGACTACTTCGGTTTCCAGTGCCTGGTCGAGGAGCTGGGCGTGGAGATTGCCGGCAAGAAGGTCCTCGTGCTCGGAGCCAGCGGAGGCGCCGGCACCACGGCAAGCATGGTGCTGGGCGACCTGGGCGCGATCGTGGTGCCAGTGGGACGCACGAGCGAGGTCAACTACGACAACATCGCACAGCAATCCGATGCTGCGTTGCTCGTCAACTGCACGCCTGCCGGTATGTTCCCCCACTGCCCCGACGCGCCTTGCACGCTCGAGGGCCTCGACGCGCTCGAGGGCGTCATCGATATCGTCTACAACCCCGCCCGCACGGGACTCATGCTCGAGGCCAAGCGTCGCGGCATCCCCTGCATCGGCGGTTTGCTCATGCTCGTGGCCCAGGCGGCGCAGGCCGTCGAGCGCTATACCGGCCAGGTTACCCCGCGCGAGCGCATCCTGGACGTGACGGAGCGCCTGTCACACCGCGAGCAGAACATCGCGCTGATCGGCATGCCGGGCTCGGGCAAAACCCGCGTGGGTGAGCAGATCGCAATGCTCACCGGCCGCGAGCACATCGACCTGGACCGCGCCCTCGAGGAACGTCTGGGCATGCCCTGCGCCGACTTTATCGTCGAGCGCGGCGAGCCGGCCTTCCGCGAGCAGGAGACGGCGGCCCTGGCCGACATCTCCAAGCGCAGCGGCCTGGTGCTTTCCACCGGCGGCGGCGTCGTCACGCGAGACGAGAACTACCCGCTGCTGCACCAGAACAGTCAGATTGTGATGCTCAACCGTAAGCTCGATGAGCTCGCCCACAAGGGTCGTCCCATCACCGCCCGCGACGGCATCGTCAAGCTGGCCGAGCAGCGCATGCCGCGCTACCGCGCCTGGGCCGACTACATCATCGACTCGCGCGACTGCGCAGCCAACACCGCCCGAGCCGTCCTCGATACCCTCCCACCCGCTCTCTAACAAAAACCACCACAAAGGGGACAGGCACCTTTGTGGTGGTTTTCCATTCAACTCCGTCCGAACGCAAAGGAAGCAACCATGAAAGCTCTCGTCATCAACGGACCCAACCTCAACATGCTCGGCATTCGCGAGCCGGGCATCTACGGCAGCGACAACTACGACCGCCTAGTCCAGATCTGCAAGGAGGCCGGCGCCGCACAGGGCTTCGACGAGGTCGAGGTCTTCCAGTCCAACCACGAGGGCAGCATCGTCGACAAGATCCAGGAGGCATACGGCAAGGTCGACGGCATCGTCATCAACCCGGCGGCTTACACGCACACGAGCGTGGCGATCCTGGACGCCCTCAAGGCCGTCGCCATCCCCTCCGTCGAGGTCCACATCAGTGCCGTCGAGACGCGCGAGGACTTCCGCCAGGTAAGCTACGCCCGCCTGGCCTGCTTTGCCACCATCACCGGCGAAGGCCTCCAGGGCTACGCCCATGCGTTGGAGCTGCTGAAAGAGCGTCTGCTACACTAATCCCTGGGACAAAATAATCAGGTTTGTTTGTCCCAAAACTTAAGCAACTGTTCGATTGACATACAAAGGAGCATATCCATGTCCCAGTACGATTACCTCGTCGTCGGCGCCGGCCTTTCGGGCGCCGTCTTTGCCAACGCCGCCAAGCGCGCCGGCAAGTCGGTCCTGGTCATCGACCGCCGCGACCACATCGCCGGCAACATCTACACCGAGGACGTCGAGGGCATCCAGGTCCACCGCTACGGCGCCCACATCTTCCACACCTCCATGAAGGACGTCTGGGACTACGTCAACCGCTTCGCCGAGTTCAACAACTACGTCAACTCGCCGGTCGCCAACTTCCACGGCAACATGTACAACATGCCCTTCAACATGAACACCTTCGCCAAGATGTGGCCGGGCGTCGTCACGCCGGCCGATGCCAAGGCAAAAATCGCCGAGCAGGTGGCCGCCGAGAACATCGGAGAGCCGACCAACCTCGAGGAGCAGGCGCTGTCCCTCGTGGGCCGTGACATCTTTGAGACGCTCGTGAAGGGCTACACCGAGAAGCAGTGGGGCCGCGACTGCAAGGACCTGCCCGCAAGCATCATTAAGCGCCTCCCCTGCCGCTTTACCTACGACAACAACTACTTCAACGATCGCTACCAGGGCATCCCCATGGGCGGCTACACCAAGATGGTCGCCAACATGCTCGAGGGCGTCGAGGTCCGCTGCGGCGTGGAGTACAAGGAGCTGGCCGCCGCCGAGCCCGACATCGCCGCCAAGACGATCTACTGCGGCCCCATCGACGCGTTCTACGACTTTAAGCTGGGCACGCTGGAGTACCGCAGCCTGCGCTTCGAGACCGAGACGCTCGACGAGCAGGACCACCAGGGCGTGGCCGTGGTCAACTACACTGAGCGCGATGTCCCCTACACGCGCATCATCGAGCACAAGCACTTCGAGTTCGGCACGCAGGACAAGACCGTCATCACGCGCGAGTACCCGGCTGACTGGAAGCCCGGCGACGAGCCCTACTACCCCATCAACGACGCCAAGAACGAGGCCCTCTACAAGCAGTACGAGGAGCTGGCGGCGCAGGAGGGCGACGTGATCTTCGCCGGTCGACTGGGCGGCTACAAGTACTACGACATGGACAAGGCCATCGCCGCCGCCTTCGAACTCGTCCGCAACGAGCTGGACGTGGAGCCTACGGAGGCGTAAGGGTCCAAAACGAGCCTCTGCGCGAGCCGAAACGGCACAAGCAGGCACGCCAACGCCGGCAGGAGCAATTTCGCCCCTGCCGGCGTTTTAGTATGGAGACGGAATTGGCTGTTTTGTTCATTATCTAGCCGAGGATATAAGTGGACGCGGCCTGCCACAGAGGCAAAAACCGGAAGTATGCGGCAAATTCTAAACATGCCGAGCACACCGGGATACCGCAACGCCTCTACCTGCGGTTTCTCTGCGCGAAAAGGGCAGCGTGCTCATGGGTTCCGGAATTTGCCGCATACTTCGGGAAAAGGGTCGAAGGAAAACTTTTAAAACAAACGGATACCCAAGCCCCGCATAGTTGCCTTGCCCCAAATGTCATTCAGCCTCTTGGGCCAATTTGCAATAAAGAAAAGGCAGGTACAGCAGGAACAAAGCATATCCTTATTAAGACGATTAATCTCTTTGTTTAGGAGCACAGAATGATTAACCCCAGTGGCCATCTCAGCCAAATCATCGACGCGTTCCAAATCAAAGTCAGTCCTTTGTTCGTTAGTTATTCCCAGAGCCCTCACAGCGTGAACGGCTATTACGCCTGCGAAGGTATAGCCATCCAGCCGCCCAATATCCGCAAGCGAATCTCCTCTTCGGGCGACCCATTCCTTGTAAGACGGATGACCAGAAATGACCTCAGGAGGAACAACAGCATCTTCCAACGATAGGTATTTGAGCGGATCGAAATCGCGGTATGCTTCGATCGACGGATAGTTAAGAAATAGCTGACCCATATCAGTGCTATCGCAGTAGTAATCCTGCATATTCTGCAGACGCTTAAAATCGCGTCGATTATCTTGAGGGTCCAGATCAAATATGAGCAAGGTATCAGTAAAGTTAGTTTCAAGCAGTCGCGCCGCCTTGCGCTTATCCGGAAGCAAATCAGCGACAAAATCCACAAGCTCAAGCCCGTCAAAATCACAGTCGTATTCTTGAAAGAGCTTATCAAGAAAATCATGAACGTTAATCTCGACAGGAACAATTTGATAATCGTCCGCGAGCCCAAATGATTCAAATAATCGCCGCATAAGTTTAGGCTCGCGTTTGGCACCTTCGACAATGAGCAGAATGTTCTTTTCGGACGAGCTGTACATGACTAGTCAAACTCTCCAGCGCGAAGAAGCTTCTCTATGTTATTTCCAAGCCTCAGCTCACGTTCCGTAGAGTCAGCCAACGTTCGAATGCCATCTTTTGCAGAGATTTGATAGACGCAATCAGGCCTCATGACACCGTTTTTTACAAGCGAAGTATTGTGCGTCGAGCACAAAATCTGACAGGACATCTTAGATGCGAAAAACTTTAGAAGACTCTCAGCCATCTCAAAGTGGCAAAAAGCGTCAAACTCATCAATAAACAGAAAGCTTGCCGATTCCTTCAGCTCTAGCTCCGAAAAAAGCTTGACCAGGGTCCTAGTGCCACTTGAGCACGCCTCTACAAACGGAATGTATCGCATGGGATGATCAAAGTAGAGAACGGGCGTTCCGTCGGGCTCTTTAACAACAACAAGGTTCTCATCAATTCCAAAGTCGCGAATAAACGACTGGAAATGAGCGACTTTGTCTTCACGAATGATTCGGTCTATAACTCTTCTTGTCTCGATGCCTTTTACGCGAACGTCGTCCATTCGAATCAGCCTCATACGCGAGACAAAATGTCGCAATTCGGCCAAAACGCCTAAAACGTCAGTCGGAAGGCTACTCGTAATGTATGCCAGAAGACTCAAGGAGGAGTCGGAGAACTCAAAGTTGACCCCATCGGCCCCGATTCGATCAAGGTGTTTTTCTTCGAATACTCCCTTGTAATTATTAAAATCAAAGATGCACTCACCATCGATTGCGAGACTCTCATGAAGCCATGCCCGTGGAGCAATCTTCTCATAGCGGTAGCGAATCTCACGACCGTCGAATTCAAAATCATAGGTAAAGCGAGCGGTACCTCGACCGCAGTCCGCATTTAAATACAAACGGTCTTCCTGATCAGAAAAATCCAATTGCTTCGAAAACCCAAGAGTTATATCGAACAATGAGGCTCCGAAGTTCGATTTACCAGATGCATTTCTTCCGATAAGAAGCGCAGTCGTCACGATTCCAAGGCGTACATTGTTTTCCGCAAATTGATAATCACGCGAAGCAGAGAAATCAAACGTAACCGGAACCGGAAAATTCCTGTATCCGTCAACAGTAAATCGCTTAAGCATTTGAGCCTCCAGTCTCTTGCCGTAATTATATTACGGCAAGAGACTGGAGGCTCGCATTAAATACGCCACTGTGGAAAAGTTATGCAACCAAAACCTATGTGAGCCAATAAAAATCCGCTCTGAAGCCACCAAAATTCGGAAGTATGCGGCAAATTCAAAACTTACGGAGCACACCGGGATGCCGCAACGCCTCTACCTGCGGTTTATCTGCGCGAAAAGGGCAGTGTGCTCGTGGCTTCCGAAATTTACCGCATACTTCGGGAATTACAGACCAGAATCGAAAGCCCACGCAGCAATGAAGGCATCCGCGACAACATCCAGTTGTCGCGGAAACGTCAAAGGGCCGTTGCCGGAAACCGAACAACGACCCTTCTTTGTCTCCGCCTCACTTAGAGTCCACGGCGACTGTATCACTGAAAACATCTTACCGTAACTTCAAGCGGCCCAACAAGGCGACGATTGACAACGCAGTCGTTCATCCCAATTTCCATCTAAATAAAACTAGGGGATGCCCTCCGTTTGGAAGGAACCCCCTTGCAAAACGATGGCCTATAACAGGCATTCGTTTTTCATCTAGGACATCATACCGCAGCGGCTACTTTCAGAGCCGACCCATTTCCGACATAGGCAAATCGACCTAAATCTCCCGAACGACGAGCCTGCCCTCCAGCATGAGCTTGTGCGCGAGATTGTTGCTATGTCCAGCAATACCGAGCGAACTGCCATAGTAATCAAGGAGGGCAAGCACTTTGGCCACCTCTGACTCGCGAACACCCTTGGCGTAGTTTGAGTATAGGAAGACCAGGCTGGTATGCCCGCTATACAAATCCACCGTGCTAAAAATGGACTCAAAGTAGGAATAATCGGCCCGCGAAAGCGAATGGCCAAAAAAGACTATCGAAGATGTCTCAAGACCATCCCCTCCCCTTTGCGAAGGATAAGCAATCGAGCCGCTTGGAACCCCTCGAGCAGACTTCAACACACGATATGTCTTGGTAAACGGGAGGATATCCCGATCATCCAAATTGCCGGAACCGTCGATTCCGAAAATACTTTCATCGTCAAGCGTGCCGTGGATATTGATAAGAGCGGCATCCCCAAACTGCTGTTTAAGCCACCGATATGGAGACGTGTAGTTAAAGTTGAGAACAGTCACTGCATCATCGGGCATACCATCGACCACCAAGGTATGCTTAATCAGCTTTTGCATTAAGTTATCCGAACAATCCGAATAGCCATCTTTGCAGGCAACCTCATCTTTGAGATAACAATTAAAGCAATGTTCCATACGCTCAAGTTCCGTCATGAGGATGGAAGACAACTGCCCCTCGGGGTCCTCAAGGACCTGAGGGAACGTATAAGCGAGATAATGCCCCACACGTTCGGTCCAAGGATTGGGCCTGTAACCCAAAAGGTGAGCGCCTTCCCTTAATGGAGCTGAATATACCTCTGAATCATCCGTACTCTCTGAATCTTCAATACCCAGCTCAGAAAGAGCCCTATGATCGCCATCATCGATGCCGTCAACAAGCTGCTTGATCTCGTCGACCCGATTCTCGATGCAGTCACTTGCATTGAAAGCGTTCACTTCATTTGCTATATAAAAGTAGTCCTGCAAAGAACCGAACGAGACGGCATAGTCGGAAATCATTACGCCCTCATCGTCGATGCCGTCCTCGGGCAGGTTGATGCCAAACACATTGGCAATAGCCGTCTCGACATCACACCAATTCACATTGAAGGCCCTTGCCTCCATGTCTTTCCGGCTTCTGAGGATTAAATCCCAAGCAGTCAGACCTCGCGCTTTGATAGCCTCGAAATCACAAGCGCCCTCATCCGAGATAAGAGAGTCTATGACTCTCATCCGGGGCTCAAAGAAATCTTTAAACGAAGACGCCAAACCGCAGGAAAGATCGAAGCCGTTGCCAATCACAATGAGATGATGATTGTGGCATTTCTTCCCATCATCCTCATCGGTAAGCCTGATATCTTCTGCACTCACACTAGTCCCTAATACACCGTTAAAACTCATTCTCTGTCAGATAACGCTAATGATATCCAAACCATTGGGATGTCATTAATGTATTTACGTCTGCCGACCTTGGCCTAATAGAGTTACTTATCATGAGCATAATGAAGAGAGACGGCCATCCAAAGGAACAGCCGCCCCTCCGCAGGACGCAGGCCCGTAGGTTGACTGCGTCAATACCACATATTCACTCTATCGCACGAGTTCCAAAGGGTCAATTCAATTTAGAGAGCGGCACCGTAAACAGCGCTGCCCTGATAACCAGACGATTGATCGCGGAGTTCAGGTGCGTCGACAGCTGGATTGGCATCGTGAGGTATTCCTGCTTTGAGCGGACGCTGGATCGCAAGGGTAATTCTGGAGATGACATTATCCGGAACAATTCCATGCAGCCATCTCGCTCATGCCTTAAAGAAATCGCCAAAAAAAGAGGGCCGACGCATCAACCCTCTTCAGGTGTCGCCCGAAGGCTTCCACCGCAATTGCTTATATTTTAGTCGATATCCTATGTTTGTCTACGGGCCCAGCCCCAAAGAATGTCATCTCCATCTTTAGCCTCCACCTTTAGCTGCTGCTTCTTAAGAAGCAGCTACATAGCTACGAAGTGCATCCATCTTGCTCCTGGCCCCAGTCTTTACTATTTTATGAAAATCTGAGGAAGACAGAGAGCCGTACAAGTCTTCCAGCACGCTAGAGTAGTTCCGAATTAACTGATAGCACTCAGTTTTGGAAACCATCATCTTTCTGAGCAGATAGACAATTAGGACGACATAATCAGTAATAGTTGAAAAGTCTATCGAAGGAACGCCAACCTCGGATGACAGCATCTGGCCAAGCTGATTTCCCACTTTTGCCCTCTTAAACCTAACGTCATAAACGGCGCTGTTATGAGCAATCGCGTTACGGAGATCCTTAAGCACAAAGATAGTACGTTCGAGAAGCCCAGGACCGTCGTAATTGTTCGGAAGCTTTAGGTCATCGGATATGCTCTGTCTAACCGAGCCCTTTAAGCACGAATAGAAAACACCGAAGTTTCCTAGAGTCATAACCTCGAATAGCGCCCAAATAGGCAAGGGTTTATCGTTGTCATAAAAATGCCTAACAACAGGGTTCTTGGAATAATTGTACTGAATCAATCTATTGATTTCCGCGCGCAGTCCCAGGCGCTTTTTCATAGCAGCGCTATAGTCTTTACTTTTTCTAGGGTAATCACGGTACGCCACGAGCGTTCGAGAGAAAATATCCTCCAGCACGAATGAGTGGGAATCTTCAAGCACGGCTTCTAGCGTATAGTTCTTTAGCGCAGTTTCAATAAACATTACGCTTGGATATAAGAGCGCCTTGACCGCCATATCAAACTCATTTAAGGCAATTACCTCGTCAAAGCTCGTTAAATCCAAGCAGTTGGAAGAACTACCCACAAAACGATGACCCTTGTAGCCATGATAATAGCCGTAATTCTTCATCTTTCTTTTATGGACAGAGCCGTGCGTCTCTATCCCTTTATCCCTAAGATGTTTCATGAGGCCATTGAGAGTTTTCATTATGGGTCCTTAAGCGCGGAGCCGAAATTGAATTAATTATATCCGCTACCGGACACCACTAGAGGATTATCCCAACCGGTACCGCCCTCATTCCCCTAAACCCGGAACATAAAAACAATCCAGTGTCATGCATCCCAGAAGCATTCGCTCGCTTAATCGCTGCTGAATATCGCGAATCAGTACCGCCAATATCGCGCCTGGGGACCAGGGCCGACGTGGGTCCCGGTGCCGTTTTACTGTTAGCGGTCCGCCTCGCAACGTTGTTAACCGTATAATTAAAAAAGTTGGCGCATTTTATAAGGCGGTAAACATGGATTCAGTTGACCTTGTCGGTTCAGAGATGTTTTCTCGAATTATTGACTGGGGAAAAATACAAATTGAAAGCATTAATAAAAGGCGGGCACTAGGAAAGCTTATCGAAGAAACCGCCACGCGCGCAGCAATGATTCCCACCCGCGTTGATTTATCCCAGAAATTCAAAGATGTTCATCTTGTCGAAGAGCTATTGGCCCATCGCGCTCTCCTCGATAAAGACAAGGATGAAGCAATACGAACTTTTCTCGGCACCGAGTTCGATAAACCTGCCTACGATTTCGTCGAAACTTTCTGGAACTCCGTAAATGCAATTATGGCTACAGAAGAAGATTCTCTTGCGGCAAGGAAGGCCGCAGAGGGAACCGAAGCCATTAGCAGGAAGCTCGATTTCATCTCCGAAACTCTAGGGACCAATCAACTGTGCCAAGAAGACTTACTTCGACATATATCAAGCTACTGCACTAAATTAGCAGAACGAGGTAATAGGACAGACGTTTCAAGGCGTCTGGTTATTGCCGGCTCATCGGAGCCCATTCAGCAGACAGCCATAATAAACAATAAGAAACCCACGCTGATCTACGCAGATCCCGGCGCGGGTAAAAGCGAATTGCTGAAATATTATGCAGCAGAACTTGCAAAAGATTGGCTCAGCCATACACGAAACGAAGTCCCGGTTTTCCTTGAAGCACGAGGTTGGTCGCGCCGCTATTCAAGTCTGATTGAGGGCATAGCAAAAGAGGTCTTCGGTAATGCATCCGAGTCAGCGATGTCGCTCATAAGGGACAACATTTCAATCTTTAGGCTCATTGTAGACGGCCTGGATGAAGCTCGATGCGACAGGGATCTGCTCTTTGAGGAGCTGGCACAATACGCAGCTGATGCAGATAGCTCTCTCATTTGCTCTTCACGCTTCGAAAGAGACTGCAAGCGCATCGGTATTCAGGGCATGCGTTTGCAAGATTTCGATGATGAAGACGTAGTCTCCTATCTTGAGCAAAAAGGGGTCGACTCTCCAAGAAGCTTACTAACAAATCTAAGCAAAACAGGACGAGACCTGATGCATAACCCCCTGCGTCTATCCTGTCTAGCAGAATACTTCCTAAATAAAGGAGCCAGTTCAGTTCCTCGGAATCTCTCAGTTATTTTTGAGTCATGCATCAACTCAATGATAGAAGCTAAAACTGCTTCTAGCGATGAGCTCGATTCCGATTATTTAAAATATCAGCTTGGATCATACGCGTTGGAATGTATGACGGAAGATAGACCCAAACCATTGCGGACTTTCTTACTTGCTAAGCATGCGCCATCCGAAGCCGAGCACATAGAGCAGGCAGGAAAAGACTCTGGCCTTCTGATTATTAGCAATGGCGTTGTGGATTTTTCACATTCAGTTCTTCAGGAATACTTGGCAGCAAATTTCCTATCAAGTCAGCCGATTACAAAAAATACTAGCTACTGCAAACAACACTTCGAAAATCCGTTACTGGAGAACTTCTTCGTAATACTATGCGGCTGTACGACAGACGTTTCAAAACAAGCAGCAATTCTTGATCAACTCGAAGACAGCAACCTTCCTTTATTCATGAAATGCCTAAGGGGACGTATGAACCTCTCAAATGAATTGGAAGCTCGATTGAGTAGGGCTGAACTGACAAAAATAGCAGAGCAAGCGCTTAAAACCTATACGAACATTACCGACCGCTACCTGAGAAAAATGAAGCCCTATATGCGGTTCCGGCATACCCTATCATCACCGGATGCGCCGATACGCATGGAAATGAGCTATAGCGCTGAAAGTACGGTAGCCCGAATAACACTAAAAGAAAAGCACCCTGTAGACGAAGAAATAAGTCTCAGCATCACCGATGATGCACAGGGGCCGATAATGAAAACCGCCGAAGGATTTTCCATTCCCATTATTTCGATAAGATCATCAAATCGACCGGAAACCCATGTTTATCGAATAGGAAGACTCTATGAAGGAATAGATTGCGCTAGAGAGCTCGCCATCTCGATGATAAACGATGATCTAAAAGACTTTTTCAACTCAGCAGAGACCGTGCTTGATGAACCATTGCCTATGAAAGTCGGCTTCGTAGAAGAAGCACTTAGAAACAGCCGAATCAATATCGGAGAAAGCGGGGGACAGCCTCGAAAGCCCAGTTTACGCAACAGTACGGCTAAGGAAATTGGCCAAGCACTCAATGGGAAGCCTATTTACTTCATCAATGTAGCTAACGTAGATATACCGATTTCGGTAGTACCCAATCTAGTCCAGATCCTCGAATTAGGCCAAGGAGACCCTTTACAATACCTTCCTCCCCTCCCAGACAATTATGACAAAGGCCACCATTGGGTTTGGGATTTATATACAGATCAACTCTGTGAATCATGGTGCAAATTCATCCTTGTCGAATGCGAAAAATCCTACAGACAATTCATCAAAACTTTTATGGAGGATATCGGAAAATATTTACCCAACTACGCCGATGGACCCTTTAGTCTGAAGATGAGCATCAAGCCCGCCGGAAAAGGTGAATACCCTCAGGACAGGCAAATTCGAGTCTCGCCAACTCCCGTCGACAATGAGGACGAAATCCAAGTAATCATTACCAACGATGATTCTCATGGAGGGTCTTTCGATAACGGTTTTGAGACACGAGCAGAAAACTGTCTACGTGCTGAAAGGCTTTTAGGAAGACCTGGCAACTATTATTACGAGCAGTCTTATGGCAGTGCGGAACTACTAAGGGAGCCTGCATTCGTGCATAACAATGTTCGAAATCGCATTCAAAAAGAGCTAGAGAAACTCTTCAAACTGAACTAGAACCACTCAGTCGCGAGGGCATTCCCGAGCAGATGGCGAGCCTGCGCAGCCGTTCCTGCATGTCGATGGCGCCGTCGTCGAAACGGGGCAGGGCGAGCACGTCCGGCGTCGGGTCTAATTAGCTTTCCATAGCGGTCTTCATCCATTCCTGGAACCTGTTGTTGTGGTGATTTCAGATTTTAGGACGAAGGCCGTTCTTCGTTGAACGGGCGCTGGGAAGCCATCCTTACACCAACTTTTTCGACGCGATCTGGTCAATCGGACACGTACTCTGTTCTGTCGATTAAATTCGTTGTTAAATTTAAACGACTGAAAAAAGGGGTATCAATCGCCACTGATACCCCTAATGTAAACGCGCAATTATTCCTATATACCTCGCTTTATTACTTTCATTACCCTCTTTTTAACAGGGGATAGAGTGCGTCTAATCCTCTCCCCAAATCCCATGGAAGCATATTTCTTTCGACAATAATCGAGCCCATGCTGCTCCCAATCGGCCCTAAAGGAATCAAAATCATCTGGTTTAGGGGACGGAGCTTGAAGGTTGCGCTGCGTGCACTCATCCAGGCTAACTTCAAAATACTCAAAAGAAGTCAAAATTTCAGTAATCAGATCTTGCCCCTTTTCGGTATTAACTATGATTGAAGAAACGCCAAGCTTGTCTTCGAAATCCGGCTTCACGTTATTTATGTTCCAAAAATCGCCAATTGTGATATCTCCCGGGCGGTTCATACTGGCGAAGGGACACGAATAGCATGAATCTCTCAATAGGTAATTTCCAGTAAAGAGGCGATAGTATTCATCTTCCCAAATGGGATTATGGTAAATTTCACCATTATTGAACTTTATCCAAAGTTCTTGGTTTCTCCAGCCGTATTGTTTATTTCTAAAGCTAATCTTGGAAATCTTTGAGGAATATTTCTTCTCCAAAGCTCGAATATGGTCATCAAAAGAACCGGGGCTTGGAGTACCATGGCAAATAATATCCACCGTCATGAGATTGTCGTAAGGAACTCCAAGAAAGCGCTTCAATCCAGCGACTTCGCAAGGTGTTCCCGTAAACAAAACTGTATTGCCGGCTTTCAAATCGCGCTTAATCTCTTGGAAGATACTCCCCTTATAACTCTGCACGTATTTTGAGCCCTGAAACTTCCTAGCAGACTCAATTGAGCTAGCTCTGTCGTGCATCGCACGGTGCACATCATCAAGCCTAACGCCATACACAACGCCGTCAGACCCAAGCACAGCTTTAGCAACTTCGATAAATACCGCACCAGAGCTGCTTTGCGCACGTTCAGTATTGTCTTTATTTTTGACCGCGTAGGCAATTTTTGAAAACTTACCGCCCGCTAATCCATCAACCTTAAAAGGACAGACCTTTTGACATAGACCGCACTCAACACACTTTGAACCATCAATCTTGGGATAGAGGAAGCCTTTCTGGTCCTCCAGCATGGAGATCGCCTGCTTCGGACATATGTTTAGACATGCCGTACACCCACAGCACTGTTCAGCCTTTTCAAATAGTTCAACCATTACCTTATTTACCTCCCCAATAACGAATTTAGCCTATCAATGATGATATGAAAGCTCTTGTGCTCAAATACGACATGGAAACCGAGAACGATCGCTAGGCCCAAAACGAGATTGCAGGCTCCATACAAGAGCCATGTCAGAAGACTTCCCGGCCAGGTGCTAAAAATAAAATGCGACACGATAGCTATTGCCGCCACCATAAACAACATCTCTATCATATTTTTAAAAGTTGGTCCGAGCGAAAGATGCGTTACCGTTTTTGGAATGAAGAAAAGCAAATCGATACAACGGTAGAGGTTAGACAAACAAGAGGCCGCCATTACGCCGATTAAACCGAATTTGAACCCAAGAATTACACCTCCCACAAGTAAAATAGCCGCTTGAATGGTGCTTTGAATCCTTGTTTCTTTATATAGGCCCGCCGCAATAACCAGCATGCCCTGCGGAGTCTTGAGGTTGTAAAATACGCCGTTCAAAACAAACAACAAGGCGAAGTATAGATTCGTGTATTCAACATCCGTTACGCCATGAGTGTATACGTGAACAAACGGCAGGATTGTAGCAAGCGTTACGCCATAAACCACGCTTGCCATTACGTAGTAGAGATATTCAAAATCCCTATACGCCTTCGTAAAGGCCCGCCTGTCATCCTTGACCAGCAGCTCTCCGAAACCAGCAGACACACCCGTAGAGAAAACTGACATTATTCCGTTAATACCTGACATGACCATGTTATATACAGAATAAACGCTCACCATTTTAAGGGTCGAGAATAAGGTGATTAATACAGCGGGCGATGCATTTTGCACGGTCTGCACAATTTGGAGGTATAAAGCACTCCAACGCTTATCCATTGCTGCATAGTCCGGATCAGCGTCATAGCGAATGAATTTATAGTTCAACTTGATGTAAACGAACAAGATCATGCTACGCGCAAATATTGAAAGCAATGCAACAACGCGTAAAGTTAAAATATTAACCCTAAGCATCGACATTACGACAACGATTACAGTGTTTAGAATCGTATATACGATCGATGCAAAAGAAATTACGTAAGTTTTTTGGTCTGCGGTCAGCAAAGCTCTATATTTTGCAAGAGTAAAAAACTCCAAAGCTCCGTTTACGCCAAGAACCAACACGAGAAGGAAAATAGTCTGATGATCCAAGACCTCAGTATGGGTAATCCACGGATAGACTATTGCCAGAATGAAAACCAAGCCAACAAAAATGAAGCCTGATTTTATATAGAAATTACGAGCCGCGGTCACGATGCGATTTATCTTGCCATGATCATTTTCAGCGATTGGCTTATAAAGCGAATATACAGCCGCGCTCGAAAGCCCCGCTTCGACCAGATTAAAATAAGTAATAAACTGGTTGATGGAGGAAATAAGACCGTTAACATCGGATCCATATGCCATCAGTAAAAAGCGGGGGGTGATGAACCCGGCCACCATCGTCACTACTTGCAACAAAGCCGTCGAAGCGGAATTTAATACAAATTTACTCGTTCTTCCCATTCATCTCACTTCTTTAAAGATAAACCCATCGCCGTAGCGCATACATACGCACAGTCCTTAAGCGAAGCAGCTTTTAACCGAAGCAATCTAGCAAAACAATCACGCGCTTTATCACCATCGCAATGCTGATTTGCTATTCGTAGATACAGCCGCGCAAAATGGACAGCAACCAACTTCTGATAGATTGCGTTATCGCTCTCGGAACAGATGGATGCAATCAAACGTTTCAATAAGCGCTCATGCTCCTCAAACCGTCTCAATTGCATTTTTTCATTTTGGAGACCGTCATTTGAATGACTAGAGGGATGCAAAACATATTTGTACAGAACTTTGTCAATGTATCCATATTGATAACCATAAGCCATAGGCAAAAGCAGTTGATAGTTCTGCCCAGCACGGCTTTCATCAATCGACAGAGCAGGATAAGAGTCAACAAATGCCGAAGTTTTCATTATGTAAATACCAGGGCAAAAATATACATTTTTACTAATCAACAAGTCCCGAAATAGATTATCGTTCTTGTCAGGAACCCGCTTTAAGAGTCCCAGGCTATTACCAGCCTCATCAATATATTCTGCCCACGAAATACCCAAAGCATAATCGGGATGGGCGGTCATGAACTTGACCTTTGCTGAGATGTTATCTGAGCAGAGAACATCATCGGAATCAGGCCAGATGAAATATTCGCCACGCATATGCGGAAATGCCAAGTTCAGCGCTCTAGCCTGTCCACCGTTTTCTTGATTCAAGTAAACGAATCGTATGCCCCGACGCTCGAACAGTTTTTTATATGAGAGGATCTTATCCTCTGTATTATCAGTTGATCCATCATTAACGATAATCATCTCGTAATTATCGTAATCCTGCTCTAAGACAGATAGGAAGAAAGAATCCAGATAGCCCCCCGCGTTATAAGCTGGAGTAATTATGCTAACCAGCGGATTCATTTAGAATAACCCTCCCAAGGACTTAGATATTTCAAATAAATACCGATTGTTACAGCAAATACCATCAGCTGACAGGCGTAGTAAATCGTGTTGCCCGTCAAGCTATAAATCACGATAAGAACAGTCCAATAAAATGCCGATAGAGTAAATATGTTTGGATCCTTCTTTGCAGAACGGCCTAAACCAAAGAGCAAAACTACCAACATACTGATAAACAGCAAGAGTCCAATAATTCCAAGCTCAGCAAGCAGTTGCAGGTAAACGTTATGCGCCTGAAATCGCCAAGGTTCTCCGTAGTATAAGAAGCCCCTACCATTCACGTATGCGTTGAACGATAAGAAACCCCTTCCCACTAACGGAGAGCTTCTGAACATCTCCATTGCATATGTCCAGAATACTTCTCTACCGCTTAATGGATCTCCGTTGTCAGATAAAAGACGCTCAAACACAAGCGAAACTTGGGGAATAAACGTATAGGCAACTGCCAGAAATGCGAACACTGCAAGTAAGACCGCCATAGCTTTGACCACTCTATGACTTCGAGAGAAAAGCAAAGCGAAAGCGACAATACTGACCAAAGGAATCAAAAATAAGGTGCGTTTACCAGTCATCATCAGCGCACCAAAAACAATTCCGAGCTGAATAATGAATTTTGGATTGAGACCACGGGTAAAAATTTTGGCAAAAAGAACTCCGAGTCCCATGTTGCAGAGGAACGCCGCATCCGCCTTTTCAAATGCTAGCCCGGCAATTGCTATACCATCGACCGACCTTACAACTAAGTTTTTTCCCAAAGACAAGAATGAAAATACAGATCCAAACAAACTTGGGCTTATCAATTCCAAATACATAGAGGCAATAAAAACCCAAAATAACAAGCTAAATAATTTAAAGAAGATGGAATAAAAATAGTCATCGAATTCGAATACAACAAAAACAAGGGCGGCGATTATGTAGGGAATGTAATCCTTAAACGCAGAACGATCTCCGGTATAAATAAAACTGATTCCAATTAAGAAAACAAACCCGAAAAATAAGTATTTCAAAGGCGCCCCCCTGCTAAACCCTCTTTTCGAGGCTATCGAGAGAAAGAGCACCGCTGAAATCATGAGAAACGCAATAGGCTTCATGAACAAAATGAGACGATTATTAGTAGAAAATACTAATATCAGCAGCAGCAAAGGAATAACATAGTCTTCAATTGGAACTGATGCAATTAATTGTTTATATCTACTCATCAACACAAATACCGTTCAGATAAGACAAGGCACGAGCCTTTTCCTCAGCAATTACCTTGCGAGCTGTACCAAAATCGCGGTATATATCTAAATTACAGTCATCCAAAGATTCGACAATGGATTCAGTAAGACCGGTCAGCTTCAACAGATTCTCGGCACGGTCGTTCTTCTTGAAATCCTTTTGCTTTGTTTCTACGTAAAATTGGCGCTCAAAGATGATGGAAAAAGCGGTTCCGTGGAAAGAATTAGTTACAACATAGTCAGCATTCTTGAACAGGCCAAGGAATTCCTGTACCGAAGTGTCCATTCCACCGCAAAAATCGCGATTCTTCAACCTGTCAATATAATCTTGACCTATGTTTACAATCTTCTTGCCTGTCTTTTTAGCTAACAACCTTGCAAAATCATTAATGACATTCGACTTGTTGAGGCGATAGATGAGGATATAGTTATCGAAGTCAGGGTCTTTAGCGAGCCGCGACCACTCTGCCGCATCAAGCAAAAATACAGGATCGACGTGCAACTCACTATCTTTGCCCGCAAGCTCGCGGACCATTTTTTTACCAGACTCCTCACGAACCGAAATATGATTAAACCGAGATAACAGTCGAGCATATTCCGCCCGATACTCAACCGGAATATCACTAATACCGAACGATGCAGCATATGAATTAATCTTCTGCTCGTCATCAACAAATGATAGGAAGTAATTCTTATCGAAATTCGAACAGGCGTAATTGAACACCTGGTCACTGCCGGTAATAAAAACGCCGTATCGATCGTTCGACTGATTGATGGTTGTAGCATCATACATGGGGCTTAACTTCATGTTTTCATTTATCATCGAACGGAAGCTCTTCATTTTTCTCTTTGCGGGAAAATAATTCATGAAGCTACGGATGTTTTGTTTAACAGATTTCGTCGAAAAGCCGCCGACCAGTTTATACAACTCTTCCATATGATCACAGCGATAATCGATAACTTCCGAATCGAAGCCCAATCCCTTTAAGGCTTTTTGCAAAGCATAAGTCTGCAAAGCGGCTCCATAGTTAATGGCACGATGAAACGTAATGACTCCGACTTTCATAATTATCCTTTCAGGGCAATTAGATTGAATACAGCTGAAATTAATCGAGGTTTTCTTGTTAACAGCAACTTATAAATTGCTGCATTAATTAAGTTCGACGGCTGATAGGCTGACAAACAGTTGTATAGCTTTTCATCATTTACAAGGACATTGAAAAAAGCCGTACGGCCAGTACCACAGGGAGCGCGCCTCAAAGAAAATCTAAGCGACGCAAATGCTCTGCCTGCATTTCTCTTACGGAAATCGAATCTATCCAGTCTCCGATAAAACTCATCCGCAAGAACTTGGCTTAGAGCATTTATCCTTTTAAGAACATCGTCATTCACGCGTTTTGAATAAGACTTGTCACTAACGTGGTATTCGTACAAACAATTGGGAACGACGCTGACCCTCGAAGAAGAAGCGAGAGCTCTAAGCTTAAAAACTAGATCCTCAGAATAGACGTCTCTTTCTGACGGAAACTGAACATCGTTCTCCTCAATCAGAAGCCGACGATAAACCGAATCCCAAACAGCGATACAGCCTGCACTATCATCATGGCCTGGTGTGGATACCAAATCCGCCATGTACCTATCAATTTCGTCTTTACTGCGCAGTTCCATTAACCCAGCTGGATGACTCTCAACAACCGCGCCATTCAATAAATCACAGTAACCGCCAACAACGATGTCGCTGCCGGCATCTTTTGCCTTACGCAACAACGTTTCATACATTGCTTTCGTGCAGGTATCATCTGAATCGACAAAAGCAATGTACTCTCCAGTCGCTAAATCTAAACCATAATTGCGAGCAATTCCCTGACCCGCATTTTCTTTTGTAAAAACCCTGATGCGATTGTCCTTGGATGCAAGCACTTCGCATTTCTCAAGACTATCGTCTGTGGACCCATCATCGATGAGTAAAATCTCCAAGTCATCAATGGTTTGCGAAGTTAGAGAGCCGACACATTCCTCAATCGTTTCAGATGAGTTGTACACGGGAACCACTATGCTTAAAAGGGGATTAGCCACAATGCCCTCCTCACTATCCTAGCTACAGTCACCACAAACCAGAGCGCCATAAAAAGATTCAATTCCATTGGATTGACTCGGAAATTCTTGCTTCCATGAAAGCTTGAACAGTCGAGTGGCACCTTTAAGCGAGCTCCACTCCATTTGCTCGAAAGGCTTGTCCAGCAGCGAGATGAGGTCGTCGCAGCGAGGATTGTTGGGTTCAATTGACGCAAATGCGGCGGCGACCGAGGGGTCATGGCGTTGAGCTAGGACGATGAGGTAATCGACCAGCAGATAGTCAATCAACCGATCGCTATTACGCCAATACTCGAGGAAAAAATCTCTCGCCACGACGAATGGATGACGTTGACCCTCTTTGCAGGCAAGCGAATACCCCGCAAACATGCCGCACGCGACCGAAGCATGCAGATAGTCAGGCCTTTTAATGGACCAAATTGGCAGATCCATGTATTCACCTAGCGAGCCAGTACAGAAGAAAGTGGCGTCCAGCCACATGCCACCGTGCTCGGCAAGCAGGGAGAGTCTCAGAAGGTCGGATAGGTTCGTGCGCGACATGATGCCGGCACGGACCTTTTCGAGAACCCAATCGGGGATATGGGCGTAGTCGGACAGATTCTCGTCCGTGATGACGATGACCTCGTGCCCGCCGGCGTTGCGGCGCACGGAGTCGATGCACGCCCTGACGATCTCGGGCGCATTCTCCTCGCCCTGCCACCAGCACATCCAGATCTTTCCCTCAAGCGTGGGGTCGGATGGGGGCAGCGGTGCATCGTAGTCATATGACTCGAAGAAATCGCCAAAACGATTCTCAAGGTATTTGAGGACGGTCTCGTGCTTGCGCAGCAGGCGGTCTTTCACCGCAGGCGGCTCCTTGTAACCATTACGGCTCATGACCTGGATATCGAGCTTCGCCCGAAACGTGTTGATCGCCTCGGACCACGACGTGGCCCTGGCGATTCGGAACGTGGCGCCGATCTCCTCACAGGAACGGTGCACGATCCTCTTTATACTGTTATGGCCGTTAGCCATCGATTGACTCCTTATATAGGTTCACGAGATCGCTCATGAACTTCTCGCGCGAGCAGTTTTCCATGACGTAGGAGCGGCAGTTGCGCTGCAGCATCGAGTAAGCGGACCGATCCAAGAACGCATGTGTGCCGCGCGAGATGGCATCCGCCATCGACTGGACGTCCCCGGGCTCGCAAATGAATCCCGTTTTCCCCTCATCAACCAACTCGGGGATTCCGCCGATATCCGTGCCGACGACAGGCGTGCCGGCGGCGAAAGCCTCGACGATCGAGTACGGCATGTTCTCTCGCCATCTCGAACTCACGATGGCGAGAGACGCCCTCTCGACATACGCTTGCAGCGCCCCACCGGTCTGATAGCCGGCGAACTCGATGCGAGACGCACAACCCAACGAAGACGCGAGCGACTTGAAGTCGGCGGCATCTGGGCCGTCGCCGACTACAACTAAGCGCATATCCCGCGGAAGGGCCGGCAGGGCGGCATCGAAGGCCCTCAGCAGCGTGTCGACGCCCTTCTCGGCAGAGAGCCGCCCGAAGAACAGGAGGTAGGGGTTCTCCCTGTCGGTCGCATCCGCCCCGGCATTCGCCGCGCGGTCGAGGATCGCGTCGTCGGCGAAGTTCTGCAGGAAGACGACCTTGCCCTCGGGCCAGCCGCCCTCGATGAGCTTGGAGCGCATGAACCTGGAGGGGGCGATGACCCTGTCGATCCGCTGGTTTGACTTATGGGCCCTGTTGAAGGACGCCTCCATGGCCGCCAGCGCGCTCTTCGCACGCGAGCCCTTCACGCAGCGGTTCTCGATGCAGTGCCTGTAGCGCCCGTCCTCGAGGCATGCGTCGCATACCCGCCCGCCGCCGTCGAGCATGAGGTAGCCGGGGCACACGGTCACGTAGTCGTGGGCCGTGTAGAAGACCGGGACCTTGCTCTCCCTCAGGTAGGGGGCGTCGAGAATGGACAGCGTGATCTGCCTGTGCACGTTGTTGAGGTGGACGACATCGGGGCGGAACTCCTCGCAGAGGGCTTGGAAGTTGCGCTTCGCCTCCGGCGAGTAGATCAGCGCCATGCCGTCGCGCGCCGCCTTAAGGTGATTCTTGACGTTGTTGTACTCGCGCTGCGTCACGAAGTACTTATCCCATTCACAGGGCAGGTTGTCAGGGTGCCTCATCGAGAAATAGGCAACCTCATGCCCCATGCGCTCCAGTTCGGATCCGACTGTGAGGTAATAGGTCTCCGCACCGCCCTTGCGGTAGTGGAATTTGTTTACCAGAAGGATCCTCATAGGCCTTCACCCCCGTAGACGGCAAGGGTCCGCTCGACGACGGAGTCCCAAGTGTAGGTTGAAGCGACGCGGGCTTTGGCAGAGGCGCCATGGTTATCGCGCTTGGTTGAATCGGCGAGGATGCTCTCGAGGGCTCCGCGCAGAGCGTCGGCGCTCCCCTTCTGGAACGTAACGCCAGTGCCAGCGAGGACGTCCGCGCACTCGGGGATATCGCTCGTCACGCAGCAGCAGCCGTGGGCCATAGCCTCCAGCAAGCTCATGGGCATGCCCTCCACATCGGAAGGAAGCACGTAGGCGTAGCAGTTGGAGTACAGCTCGGCCAAGGGCTCGCCGGTGACGAACCCGGTGAACGCTATGCGGCTGTCGCCCCGAGCAGCAGCGCGCAGCTCCTTCTCATACGCAGAGGTATCGGAGCTCCCGCCGGCGATGACCAGGCGCTTGTTGGTATCAAGGGCCTTGAACGCCTCAATCAGCAGCTCGGGACGCTTCTCTGGCACTAGACGGCCGAGATAGAGAAGGTAGGAGTACTTCTCGAGATTCCACTTCTCCTTGATGACGCTCGCCGGAAGAGCCTCCTTGGCATCTACGCCATTGGGGATAAAGACGGCCTCGCGACCGTAGGCTTCCATGAAATAGCGCTTGACGCCCTCAGAGAGCACAATGAGCTCGTCCGCCTTGGTCGCGGCGGCCCTCTCCCCCATCTTGATGTACGTGCTGGCGAGCTTCCCCCACTTGGCGCGCTGCCAGTCCAGGCCGTGGATGGTGGCCACGGTGCGAATGCCGGCACGTTTTGCCAGAGGTAGCGGCACGCAGGGGCCCTCGGCGTGGTAGTGGATCACGTCGGGCCGGTCCTTGATGGCAGCCAGGGTGGCGAAGTACGAGGAGCTCAGCGCCGCGAGCCCCTTCTTGTCGATCGTCCTCACGGGGACGACGCACACGCCGTCGACCATGCGCTCGCGGCCATCCGCGGCGTCGCCGGTCATGACGTCCGCGCCCGAACGGTCGTAGCAGGTGACCTCGTGGCCGAGCGCCGCCATGCGGCGGGCGAGCTCGGTCACGACGACCTCCACGCCGCCCTCGCGGGAACCGTATCTCTTATGTCCTATCATCGCGATGCGCATCTAGCACGCACCCTTGCCGGTGATGACCTCGATCACCTTGAGGACGACGATCTTGAGGTCGGTGATGACGCCTCGGCTGGCGATGTACTCCAGGTCTCGGCGGACCATGCCGTCGAAGCCGGTCGAGTTGCGCTCCGTCACCTGCCACCAGCCGGTGATGCCCGGCTTCACGGCCAGGCGCTGCAGGTCGTACTCGGTGTATTCCGCCACCTCGTTGGGCAGCGGCGGACGCGGGCCGACGACGGACATCTGGCCCAGGAACACGTTGAGGAACTGCGGGAACTCGTCGATGGAGTGCTTGCGGATGAACTTGCCGATCTTCGTTACGCGCGGGTCGTCCTTCATCTTGAACATGGCGCCGGCGATCTCGTTTTGCCCCTTGAGCTCGGCGAGGCGCTCTTCGGCGTCCCTGTACATGGAGCGGAACTTCCACATGCGGAAGGTGGACAGGCTGCCGTCGCGGTGGGTCTGGCCCACGCGGATCTGGCTGTAGAACGGGTTGCCCTCGCTCTCCAGGCGGATGGCCGCGGCGAGCACCAGGCTCGGCAGGGCGATGGCGGCCAGCACGCAGCCGCTGAACACGATGTCGAAGACGCGCTTTACGGCCCTGTAGCCCAGGCGCGTGCGGTCCCAGTCCTTCACGGCCTGCATGGCCTTGTAGCGCATGCTCACCTCGCCGCCATTCATGGCCTGGGCAACAAGCTCGGCCCCCACCGGCGCGTTTTGCCCTGTCACTTCTTTAGTAGTCAAGTTCAAATCCACGTCCCTGCCCCCCAGGGATCCCCCAATCGATGAATTCAAATTGCGAATGAATTGCCAGTGGGACGTCCCCTTACGTCTTACTGGGAACGTCCAACGGAAGCAGCTCCCTAAAAGCGGAGTCGCCTTCGCCCACATCTACCAGGCACCAGCGCTTATGACGGTCGATTTTCTTTACACGGGCCTCTTGCCCCACCAAGGGCCCTTGCTCTATATGCAGCACGCCGTCTTCTATGCGGGCTACGCTGTTGCGCACCACGCCGTCGTCGTCGAGCACGCTGCGGTACCAGTCCTGCGCATCGTCCGGCATGGGCGCATAGGCCCGCTCCCTGCTGCCGGCAATGCGACAGCCAAAGCTCAACTGGGCCAAAGCCTTATCAAGCAGAGCGGCATCGCGCGTGGCGACGAAGAAGTATTCCTTGTACATGGGTTTGGTTTGGAGCGACCAGGCGCCGTCCCGCTTAAACCAGAACTCCTTTTGCATCACAAAAGCGTCCTGCATCAACTCGTGCGGGATAATGCGGCGGACCTTTTCGCAGGTCTCGCGCTCTTTACCATTGGGGGTGTGGACCAGATACCAGCGGACGCGGCCGTGCTGGCTGTTGGTGACAGCGCCACTAAAGGCACCGGGCAGCTGCTCTTGGCGCCGCATTATCTGTTCCATCTCTCGCCCCCTTAACTTGCATCCGCGACGCACGCGGATGCAGGGGCGTTAAGAACAGGCTTCTCGCTCGCAGCTAGGCGCAGTCGCAAAAGTACAGGTTTTTGTAGAGGCGTATGGAGATGCGCCCATTCGCGGCGCATTTTGTGCAATCTGGGAAAACGCGAGCAGTTTGCTCGTATAGTGAGCTTCGTCGAAAGATACAAAAACCTGTACCTTTTTGCACAACAAAAAAGCCGCTCTTACCAGCGGCTTTTCTTCTATAGACAACAAAAAAGGCGACCGCCCTATAGGACGATCGCCTTTGTTAATTCTTGTATTGTTTGTGCTAGGCGCGGGTCTTGATCTCCTCGAGCACCTTGGCAACGAACTCGTCAACGCTCATCTGAACGGTCTCGTTGGAACGATCGCGGACGGAGATGTTGCCGGCCTCGACCTCCTTCTCGCCCAGAATGAGCATGTAGGGCACGCGGTCGATGCTGCGGGCCTCGCGGATCTTGTAGCCGATCTTCTCGTCGCGGTCGTCGCAGACCACGCGAATGCCGGCCTCCTCCAGCTTGGCGCACACCTCGTGGGCGTAGTCGCGGCTCTTCTCAGAGACGGGAAGCGCCTTGACCTGCACGGGAGCCAGCCAGGTGGGGAACTTGCCCGCAAAGTGCTCAATCAGAATACCAATAAAGCGCTCGATGGAGCCAAAGCACACGCGATGCAGCATGATGGGGCGCTTCTTGGTGCCGTCGGCGTCCACGTACTCCAGGTCAAAGTTGAGCGGCATCTGGAAGTCGAGTTGGACGGTGCCGCACTGCCAGGTACGGCCGAGCGAGTCCTCCAGGTGGAAGTCGATCTTGGGGCCGTAGAAGGCGCCGTCGCCCTCGTTGACCTCGTAGTCCATGCCCAGCTTCTCCAGAGCGGTGCGCAGGCCCTCCTCGGCGCGAGCCCAATCCTCGTCCGAACCCATGGAGTCCTCGGGGCGGGTGGAAAGCTCAACGTGGTACTTAAAGCCAAACTTCTGGTACACGGAATCGATGAGGTTGACCACGCCCACGATCTCGTCGGTCAGCTGGTCGGGACGCACAAACAGGTGGGCGTCGTCCTGGTTAAAGCAGCGCACGCGGAACAGGCCGTGCAGGGCGCCGCGCAGCTCGTGGCGGTGCACCAGGCCAATCTCGCCGGCGCGAATGGGCAGCTCGCGATAGGAATGCGGCTTGGAGGCGTACACCAGCACGCCGCCCGGGCAGTTCATGGGCTTAATGCAGTACTCTTCGTCGTCAATGACGGTGGAGTACATGTTGTCCTTGTAGTGGTCCCAGTGGCCCGAGGTCTTCCACAGCTGCTTGTTCATAATGAGCGGCGTGGAGATCTCCACGTAGCCGGCCTTGTGGTGGATCTCGCGCCAGTAGTCCAGCAGCGTGTTCTTAAGGATCATGCCGTTGGGCAGGAAGAACGGGAAGCCAGGGGCCTCGTCACGCATCATAAAGAGGTCCATCTCGCGGCCGATCTTGCGGTGGTCGCGCTTCTTGGCCTCCTCCAGCATGTGCATGTGCTCGTCGAGCTCTTCCTTGGTGGCAAAGGCGACGCCGTTGATGCGGGTGAGCATCTTGTTGTCCTTGTCGCCCTTCCAGTAGGCGCCCGAGACGCCGGTAAGCTTAAAGGCCTTCAGAGCCTTGGTGTAGCAGATGTGGGGGCCAACGCACATGTCGATGTAGTCGCCCTGCTGGTAGAAGGTGATGTGGGCGTCGTCGTCCAGGTCGCCGATGTGCTCGACCTTGTACTTCTCGCCGCGCTCCTCCATAAGGGCGATGGCCTCGGCGCGGGGCTTCTCGTACACGGAGAACTTGAGGTTCTCCTTGACGATCTTCTTCATCTCGGCCTCGATCGCGGGGAAGTCGTCCTCGCTGATCTTGACGCCCTCGGGCAGGTCGACGTCGTAGTAGAAGCCGTTGTCGGTCGCGGGGCCGTAGGCAAAGTCGGCCTCGGGATAGAGGCGCTTGATGGCCTGCGCCATGATGTGCGCGGCGGAGTGGCGGATGACGTGCGTGACCTCGTCCTGCGGGAGCTCGGCCACCGAACCGTCATTGTAGAGTGCCTTCATGGGTATGTTTTCTCCTCTCGGATGCCTGGTGCAAGTGCGTGCGATGCGCTCGGCGTTTTTGACTTGCATCATTATAGGCAGGTTGCCTTGGTATACAAGCGCCCGCCGCACCTTAATGGCACGGCGGGCGATTTTCTACGCATGCTTCATCGTGTGGGGCGGGGTATGGGGCGCGCGTGCGGCTTGCGTGTGGCGCGCGGCGCCCGTGGCTTACGACCGGCCCGGCGATGGATGCGTTACTGGATGCGAGTTCGGCAGTAGGGGCAGACTTTCCAGTGCGCGTCGAGCGGGCGATGGCAGCTGGGGCACACGTTACGAACCTGAGTGTCGCACACGGGGCAGACCACAAAGTCCTTCTCGATGGGCGCGCCGCACTGCGGGCAGGTGCCGTACTGGGCAAGCTGGCGCTCACGCAGGGCCATGTCCAGCTCCTGCTCCTCGCGGTCGGCCGCGTAGGAATGCGGACGCAGGACCAGGTAGGCGATGAGGCCCACAAACGGGATAAGGGCGATGATGCCCCATGCCACGTAGGCGCTGGCGCCGCGGCGGCGAGCGTCGATGAACACATAGACGACCGACAGCACGTACAGGGCGATGATAAAGCCAACAAAGGCATAGACGACGCCCATAAGCTGCGGCGACATGAGCTCAGAGATGTACTTGGACATTGAGGTGTACCTTTCGGAATATTTACAGTCCGGTCAAGTTTACCACGGGGTTTGTTTATATGGGACTACGGTTGCAAGCGGGGCTGGTGCGGACACAAACATCTCAATCTGTAACAGGTGGGAGCGAAATCCAGGTCTAGATGTTACAGATCGAGACGAACGGGTGTGCCGCCGGGCAAACGTCTCAATCTGTAACACGTAGGACCGTAATTCCCCTCTTACTGTTACAGATCAAGACGAACGGACAGACCACAAATCAAATGTCTCGAACTGTAACAACTAGGGGTCAGAAACCCTTCCATCTGTTACAGATCAAGACAAAGGAAAACGTCCAATCTCAATATCTCAATCTGTAACAACAACTCGGCAAAAACAGGTCTAACTGTTACAGATTTAGACATTCGAAAACGACTGATGAGTTCATCTAAATCTGTAACATCTAGACCCCAAAACGGTCCCCAGATGTTACAGATCGAGACAGAAGAATCTCTCCCTGACTTTAAATCTCAATCTGTAACACATGGGACCGATTTTCCCCTCTTACTGTTACAGATAAAGACAAACGGAGGGGCCGTCTGGCAAACGTCTCGATCCGTAACATCTGGAACCCAGTTCTTCTGCTTACTGTTACAGAACGAGATAAACCCCTGACACCAGTGGCGGCAGACGAGGTCACCGATGGTCTTGAGTCTCGCCTCGCCTGCCGTTGGCGGGTGTTGTGGGGCTGTTCGCCGCATTGCCGTCGCGCAGGCGGTGCGCAGACCGTAGGATAGTTCTATTGACAACCTGTCAACTTGTCTGGGAGGCACCGTGACAGAAACGTTTGATATCGCGATTGTGGGCGCGGGCATCACCGGATGCGCCATTGCGCGGCAGCTCGCGCGCTATGACTTGTCCATTTGCGTGGTCGAGGCGGCCAACGACATCGCCCTAGGCGCGTCGAAGGCCAACGGCGGCCTGGTGCATGCCGGCTACGATCCGGCACCGGGCACCGTAAAGGCGCAGGTCAACGCCCGCGGCTGCGAGCTGTATGGCACCTGGGCCCAGGAGCTAGGCTTTTTGTTCCGCCGCACCGGCTCGATGGTGCTGGGCTTTAACGACGAGGACCGTGCGCACCTGGAGAAGCTGCGCAGCAACGGCCTAGCCAACGGCGTGCCCGAGCTGTCGATTATCGGCCCCGAGCGCATCCACGAGCTGGAACCGCGTGCGAGTGCCAAGGCGACGTGCGCGCTGTGGTGTCCCTCGACCGGTTACGTTGACCCATTTGAAGTGGCCATCGCCGCGCTGGAGAACGCAGTCGCCAACGGCGTGACGTTTATGCGGTCTGCGCCAGTGGAGGCCATTGAGGTTGCTGGCGGCGAGGCTACCGACGGGGCTGCGCGCTTTACGCTGGTGACGCCTGCCGGCAATGTGCGCTGCCGCTATCTGATCAACGCCGCAGGCAACGGCGCCGCGGACATCTCGCATATGGCGGGCGCCGAGAAGTTCCAGATGGTCTGGCGCCAGGGAAACATTGTGGTGCTGGACAAGGAGTCGCGTGCGCTCATGCCGCTCTATCCCGTTCCCACGCCGGTGTCCAAGGGCGTTATCGTCACGGGTACCGTACACGGCAACACCGTGATCACCGCGACCGCTGCCGTGCGCGAGCCGGGCGACACGCAGACTTACGCGACCGATGTCAACGCGCTCCTGACCGGCGCGCGCAAGCTGGTGCCCGATCTGGACACGCGTCGCGTGGTGCGCGCGTTTGCCGGCGGGCGTCCGGTCATTCAGGGGACCAACGACTTCTTTATTGGGCAGTCCGCCGTGGTGCCAGGGCTTTTCCAGGCGGCGGGCATTCAGTCGCCAGGCGTGGCGAGCGCACCGGCCATTGCCGAGCGCATGGAGTACGTGATGCGCGAGGCGGGCGTTGCTTTGCGCGAGCGGGCCGATTGGGATCCGATTCGCCGCACGCCGGACGACTTCGACCGCGCGCCGCTTGCGCGCAAGGAGGAGCTCATTGAGTCCGACCCTGCATGGGGGCAGATTGTCTGCCGCTGCGAGACGGTGCCCGAGGCCGAGATTGTGGCCGCGATTCGACGCCGCCCAGGTGCGGCTTCGGTCGAGGGCGTCAAACGCCGCTGCCGCGCGGGCATGGGTCGGTGCCAGAGCGGTTTTTGCCAGAGCCGCGTGGTGGCGATTCTGGCCCGCGAGCTGGGGTGTGACCCCAGCGAAGTGCTGCTGGAAGATGCCGGATCCTGGCTGGTAAAGGGACCGCTGAAGGGGGTGCGCTAGGATGGCGGAATTCAAATCGAGCACGATTGATAGCGATGCCGTTGAGGCAGTACCTACGCAGGCGTTCGACGTAGTCGTTATCGGCGGCGGACCCGCCGGCATGGCGGCCGCGCTTTCCGCGCATAAGGCCGGCGCGCGCGTGGCCATCGTGGAGCGCGAACAGCACCTGGGCGGTATCCTTCGCCAGTGCATTCATCCAGGTTTTGGCCTGTCGCACTTTAAGCAGGAGCTCACCGGTCCCGAGTACGCGCAGCGCTTTATCGACCAGGTGCGCGCGACCGACATCGCGCTGTTCTTGGACAGCATGGTGCTTGGGATTGATTCGGGCGCGTCCACGGAAGACGCCACACTCCGCACCGTCACGCTCATGAATCCCTCCGGTATGCTGCAGCTCACCGGGCGTGCGGTCGTCCTTGCCATGGGTTGCCGCGAGCGCACCCGCAGCGAGATCAAGATTCCCGGCAACCGACCCGCCGGCGTGTTTACGGCCGGCCTGGCGCAGCGATACATCAACATCGAGAACCTCAAACCCGGCTCGCGCGCCGTCATTTTGGGCTCGGGCGACATCGGGCTCATCATGGCGCGCCGCTGCACGCTCGAGGGGATTTCGGTCGAGGGCGTGTACGAACTCATGCCCTACGCCAACGGCCTGCGCCGCAATGTGAAAAACTGTCTGGACGACTTTGGCATTCCGCTGCATCTGTCTACCACGGTCACGCGCGTGATCGGGCACGACCGCGTGGAGGCCGTCGAGGTGAGTCGGGTCGATGAGCGCCTGGCACCCATTCCGGGGACCGAGCGAGTTGTTCCGTGCGACACGCTGCTGCTTTCGGTGGGCCTGATTCCCGAGAACGAGCTTTCGGTTGCCGCAGGCGTTGAACTTGACCCACGCACGCGCGGCGCCGTGGTGGACCAGAGTCTGCAAACGGGCGTGCCGGGCATCTTTGCCTGCGGCAACGTGCTGCACGTGCACGACCTGGCCGATAACGTGACGACCGAGTCCGAACGCGCCGGTGCGGCCGCGGCGGCGTGGGCGTTGGGCGGCGACGCAGGGGCAAACGCTGCGGGCACGGGTTGCCAGCTCACAGTCTCCCCTGCCGGCATCGCAGGCTACGCACTGCCGGGACGTATTACGGCTGTCGGGCTCACTAAGCTCAACTTCCGTGTACGCCGCCCGGTCGATGCTGCCCGCGTGCGCATTCTCGCAAACGGCGAGGAACTGCTTGCAGGCAAGGTCCGCCCGTTTAAACCGAGCGTCATGGAAAGCTTCCCGCTGCCGGCAAAGGTGATTCAGCGCGCACTCGACCTGGGTGTTAGCGAGATTGTCCTGTCCGTTGACCCTATTGAGGAGGCGTAGAGTCATGAGCACAAACGCGATTGAAACGCTGCAGTTCAACTGCACCACCTGCCCATCCGAGTGCCTCCTGACCGTGGAGGTCGAGCGCAGCCCAGACGGCGCCGTGGTAGAGGTGCGCTCCGTAACCGGCAACAGCTGCCCGCGCGGTGATAAGTTCGCACATCAGGAGCTCACCTGCCCCATGCGCGTGCTCACCACCACGGTGGTCGTATCCGGTGGCGATGAGGCGCTGCTGCCCGTGCGCACGGCCGAAGCCATCCCGCTGGCACTCCACGCCCAAGCCATGAGCCTCATCCGCGGCCTGGTCGTCGACGCCCCCATCCGCATGAGCGATGTAGTCCTCCCCAACCTCCTAGACACCGGTACCGACCTCATAGCCAGCATGGACATCGGCCCTGCGTAGGTAGCTCATTTGGGACGGGGCTCTTTTAGCTACCCCGCCATCCACCCCGCCCCTCCTCAATTGCGGTGGAATAGTCCCTGATTTCCGCCAAACCCCGGCATCCAGGAACTATTCCACCACAACTATCCTTGGAATCGGTATTTAGCCTGTGCCTACTTTAGTGCCATTTTAAAACTATGCCGGATTACGGGGCTGATTCGGAAACCCCCATCCATACCGGCGATTTTCGATTTTTGATAAGCCCTCTACCTGCGCTTTTTATTTCGCGATTTTTCCCATGGTCAAGTAATACAGGTCAAGCCCCGTAATCCGCCATACTTTTGAAACCAGCCCATTTGGGACGGGCCTCTTATGACTACTTTTGCCCGAACGTTCGCTAGGCTGGCCATGCCAAGGAGTGTCCCAAAGTGCCGGCATAAAAGGAACGTCCCTAGCTGCCGGGCATGGGATACCATGGTGGCAACCTAGCGAAAGGACGATGTATGGCACATGTCGATGACCAGCGTGTGGCGCGCGTGCTCGATGCGCTCGAGGCTCAGCACCCCGGCGCGCAGCTGCTTGTGAATGACCCGTGGTCGATCTACTATCTGACCGGCTTTTATGCCGATATGTTCGAGCGTTTTTGTGGCGTGCTGCTCGCGCGCGATGCCGAGCCAGTGATCTTGGTCAACGCGCTACATCAGCTGCCCGAGTATGACAATGCCCGCGTCGCGTATCACACCGATACCGACGTCGTGACCGACGACATCGCGCGCGAGGTCAATCCTGCCAAGCCCCTCGGCATCGATACCGTTATGCGCTCCGGCTTTTTGCTGCCCCTTATGGATCGTCACGCCGCAAGCGAGTTCTTCCTGGGCGACTTTGCCGTCAACGCCGCGCGCACCTACAAGGATGCCGCCGAGCAGGAGCTCATGCGCGTGTCCTCGGCCGCCAACGATGCCGTAATGGCCGACGCCATCAAGCTCGTTCACGAGGGCGTGACGGAGCGCGAAATTGCAGACCAGATGCTCGGTCTGTACCGCAATCACGGCTGCGAGGGCTTTAGCTTTCCGCCCATCGTAAGCTTTGGCGCCAACGCAGGAGACCCTCATCACGAGCCCGACGACACCGTACTCGAGTGCGGCGACGTGGTGTTGTTCGACATAGGCGGACGTCACCGCAACTACTGCTCGGACATGACGCGCACGTTCTTTTGGGGCGAGCCGGACGAGGAGACAGCGCGCATCTACGACATCGTGCGTCGCGCCAACGAGGCCGCCGAGGCGCTCATCGCACCGGGCGTGCGCATGTGCGACCTGGACCGCGCCGCGCGCGACGTGATTGAGGACGCTGGCTATGGCAAGTACTTCACGCATCGCCTGGGTCACTCAATCGGTCTGCAGGACCACGAGCCAGGCGACGTTTCCCTTGTCAACGAGCAGGTCGTAGAGCCGGGCATGACGTTCTCCATCGAACCGGGCATCTACCTCCCCGGCCGCACCGGCGTCCGCATCGAAGACCTTGCCCTGGTCACCGAGTCCGGCGTCGAGATCCTCAACGCCTACCCCCACGACCCAGTCCGCCTAGACTAGCCCCTTCCCAATAGCCCTTCAATAAGTTGCGGTGGAATAGTTCCCAGATTGGCCCACAGAGGCATAATCCAGGAACTATTTCACCGCAACTGCCATGGGGCCAAGTCGACCAATTTGACAGTCTAGAGATGCGCCACGAAAGCGGGCTATCTACTACGTTTAACCCGCATGGGTCGACCATGCGGGTCTTTTTCGAAAATTGGCAAGCCTTCTACCTGCGGTTTTGATTTTGCGATTCTCGGCATGGTTGAGGGCAGCCGGTCAAACGTAGTAGATAGGCCCATTTCATGGCGAGCAGGTCAACTAGCTATCCTGCGGAAGGGATCTAGCGGAGCAAGCCTGCCACTTCGCCGGCTAGGGTGATGGTGCCTGCTGCTACGAAAGGCTCGCCTGCGGCATCGAAAGCCGAAAGAGCCTCGGATACGCTGGGGTACACGCCCGCGAGCTTGTCGGCATCCACCAGGGCAGCAAGCTCCTCTGCCGGTAGGGCGCGATCAGAATCGGTCTGGGTTACGACCACGCGCGGGAAGGCCGGGATCAGCACATCGACGATGCCCGCCACATCCTTGTCGGCCAGCGCGGCGCACAGCAGCGTGGGGCGGTTCTCCACGCACGGGTCGATCTCGTCCAGCGCGCTCACAAAGTTCTCGCAGCTCTGGGGGTTATGGCAGGCGTCGATCAGCTTGAGCGGATCGGTTCCCAGAACATCAAAGCGACCCGGCGTGGGGCAGCCCATAAGCGAAGCATCAAGCGCATCGTGGTCGAGCTCGCGACCCAAATACCCCTCGCAGAGCATAATCGCGCACGCAGCATTCTGCGGCTGATACGCCGGCTTGACCATACTTGACGTATAGATCGCACGCGGCGTGGTGCAGCTGAACTCCACCGCATCGCCTACATGCGCCGGCGCCTTGGTCGTCGTATGGCTCACCACGAGCGGCACAACGCCGCACTCGCGGCAACGCGCATCCATCACGCGCTGAACGCTCGGCTCGTGCGTGCCCTCGCCCAGCACAACCAAGCGCCCGGGCTTGATGACGGCAGCCTTCTCCCCCGCAATGGCCTCGAGCGTGTCGCCCAGGATGCGCGTGTGGTCGAGCCCGATGCCCGTAATGGCAACGGCGACGGGATCGGTCGCACTCGTGGCGTCCCAACGGCCGCCCATGCCAACCTCGAGCACAGCAACGTCCACCGCAGCCTCGGCAAACACCACCAGTGCGGCAGCCGTCAGCAGGTCAAACGGCGTAATGGTGTACGCGCGCTCCCCCGCCGCCACACGCCGAGCATTCACGCGATGCCCCGCCTCGACGGCGGCAGAAACGCCGCGGGCAAACGCCTCATCGCTCACGACGCGCCCGTCGACCTCCATGCGCTCGGGATAGCGCACAAGCTGCGGCGAAGTATACAGCGCGGTCTTTAACCCCTCACCACGAAGGATGGCAGCCGAAAAACGCGTGGTCGAAGTCTTGCCATTGGTACCGGCAACCTGAATGCAATCGAAATGCTCGTCCGGACGCCCCAGCTCATCGAGCATATCGACAACTGTCTCAAGCAGAGGCCCAGCATCCCCAGAAATCCGCCCCGTATCAGCAGCCAGCCCAACAGCCTCACCAAACGAAAGCAAATCAGACGAAAAAGGAACGACATACGACCCAGAACGCTTAGCCATAACCCAAAGTCCCCCATAACAGAAAAAGAGGCCCGTAAAAAACAACGAGCCCCTCCCATTCAAAATATCAGCCAAACACCGCATTGCAGCGAGATCAAGGCCACAACCCAGTGGCCCTAACACGCCAGATGCTTACGACCACGTAAACGACCTGGGAGCGGTTTGGGGCTTTGCTCGATACAAGTTCCGCACGAGCCGAAGGCCACTTAATGTGGCCTTCGTGCGAGCAGGACTGTCCGCAGTAGCGAGCAATGCCCCAAACCGCGCCCCCAGTACCGCCTACGAGAAGTCAGCAACCTGAGCAGTCAGCGCCGCCAGGATCTCCTTGAGCTCAGCTGCACGGTCCCTCTTCTTCTGGACCACCGCAGGAGCGGCCTTGGCCACAAAGCCCTCGTTGGCGAGCGTCTTCTCGCAGCCGGCGAGCTCCTTCTGGGCCGCGGCGATCTCCTTCTCCAAGCGTGCCTTCTCGGCCGAAAGGTCGACCTTGCCCTCGAGCACCACAAAGACCTCGACGCCGCTGTCGACCACGGCGATGCTCGCAGCCGGCTTCTCAACGTCGGCACCCATGACCAGCGAAGCGGTGTTCGCCAGCGGCTCGATGGTCGAACGCAGGCTCTCGAGCTTCTCGATGTCCTCGGCACCGGCACGCACGACCACGTCGAGCTCGGCCTTGGGGCTCAAGCGATAGCGCGAACGCGTGGCGCGGGCGGCGGAAACGACGGTGCGGCACAGCTCAAACGCGCGCTCGGCGGGCTCGTCGACGTACTTGGCGTAGTCGGCGGGCTCGGGCCACTTTGCGATCATGAGCGCCTCGGCGCGGTCCACGTTGCCCTCGGCGTCCAGGTCGAGCACGCTCGCCGGCATGTTGTCCCAGATCTCCTCGGTGACAAACGGCATAAGTGGGTGCATCAGGCGAATGGAGGTGTCGAGCACAAAAATCAGGTTGCGCTGCGCCTGCAGACGGCCCTCGCCCTTCAGGCGGGCCTTGGTGACCTCGACGTACCAGTCGCAGACCTCGTTCCAGAAGAACTGCTGCACGCCGCGGGCCATGTCGCCAAAGGTGTAGTTCTCGATGCCCTCGGTAACCATCTTCACGGCCTTGGCCAGGCGGCTGAACATCCAAGCGTCGGCCGGCGTCTCCACGACAGGCTCGCCGGGCGTGTAGCCCTCCATGTTCATGAGCAGGAAGCGGCTAGCGTTCCAGATTTTGGTCACAAAGCTCTTGGCCTGGTCGGTACGCGGGCTGTCGATGAGCTTCTTGGTCTTCTTGTCGATGTTCGCATCGAACTTGACGTCCTGGTTGTTGGTGCACAGCGTGAGCAAGTTGTAGCGCATGGCATCGGCGCCGTACATGCCAATGAGGTCCATGGGGTCAACGCCGTTGCCCTTGGACTTGGACATGCGGCTGCCGTCCTTGGCAAGGATCGTCGGGTAGATGACGACGTCCTTAAACGGAACCTCGTCCAGGAAGTACAGCGAGCTCATGACCATACGGGCGACCCACAGCGCGATGATGTCGCGCGCAGTGACGAGCGCCGTCGTGGGGTGATGGCCCTCGAGCAGCTCCGGCTTTTGCGGCCAGCCCTGCGTGGCGAAAGTCCACAGCTGCGAGCTGAACCAGGTGTCCAGCACGTTCTCGTCCTGATGCACGTGATGGCCGCCGCACTTGGGGCACACGTCGGTGTCCTCGGTCAGGGCGTCCTCCCAGCCGCAGTCCTCGCAGTAGAACACGGGGATGCGGTGGCCCCACCACAGCTGGCGGCTGATGCACCAGTCCTTGAGGTTCTCCATCCAGGTGGTGTAGGTCTGCGTCCAGCGCGCGGGGTGGAAGGTGACCTTGCCGGAGTTAACGGCGTCGAGCGCCGGCCCCTTGAGCTTGTCGACGGCCACAAACCACTGCTCGGACAGCCACGGCTCAAGCGCGGCGTCGCAACGGTAGCAGTGCATGACGGAGTGGTCGTGGTCCTCGACGTGGTCGAGCAGATCGTGCTCCTCAAACCACTTGATGACGGCCTCGCGGCACTCCTCGCGGGTCATGCCGGTGAACTCGCCATAGCCCTCGACGACCACCGCGTGCTCGTCGAAGATATTGATCTGCGGCAGGTCGTGAGCCTGACCCATGGCGTAGTCGTTGGGGTCGTGGGCCGGGGTGACCTTAACGAAGCCGGATCCAAAGTTGGCGTCGACATGCCAATCCTCAAAGATGGGAATCTCGCGGTCGACGATGGGGAGCTTAACGGTCTTGCCCACGAATGCGGCCTTCTCGGGGTCCTTCGGGGAAACGGCAACGCCCGTGTCGCCGAGCATGGTCTCGGGGCGCGTGGTGGCAACGACGATGTAGTCCTGGCCGTTGACCGGCTCGGTCAGCGGGTAGCGCAGGTGCCACAGGTGGCCCTTCTCGTCCTTGTACTCGGCCTCGTCGTCCGAGATAGCGGTGGTGCAGTTGGGGCACCAGTTGACGATGCGCTTGCCGCGATAGATCAGACCGTCGTGGTACCAGTCGCAGAAGACCTTGCGCACGGCCTGGGCATAGTCCTCGTCCATGGTAAAGCGCTCGTTATCGAAGTCGACGGAGCAGCCCATACGCTTGATCTGCTCGACGATGATGCCGCCGTACTCGTGGGTCCAGTCCCAGCAGGCATCGACAAACTTGTCTCGACCAATCTCCAGGCGGCTGATGCCCTCGCTCTTGAGCTTCTTGTCGACCTTAGTCTGCGTGGCAATACCGGCATGATCGGTGCCCAGCACCCAGCGCGTGGACTTGCCGCGCATGCGGGCCATACGGATGATGGCGTCCTGGATGGAGTCGTCGGTAGCGTGGCCCATGTGGAGCTTGCCGGTCACGTTGGGAGGCGGAATGGTGACGGTGCAGTCGCCCACGCCCTCACGGCGCTTGTAGTAGCCGCCGTCGAGCCACTTCTGCAGAATCGCCGGCTCGTTGGTCGACGGATCGTAATTCTTGGGCATCTCTTCCATATATCTCTCCCGTCCCACCGGGAAGGAATGTAGGCCCGATTTTCGCTCGGTCAGGTCCTGGGCTCGCTCGAAGACCACGTTACGTGGTCTTCGGCTCGTGCGGAATCTACGAAAATCGGGCTGCATTCCTCCCCTTAGGTATCGATTACTTCAGTCTGATATGACTTCGCTGAGGCTTAAACAAACACACAGAATAACACAGGTAGTTGGGGTTATTGCGTATATATAAAATAGCCTCCGACCGCGGGCGGTCGGAGGCTATCGACAAGAACGTTTTGACAGGTTTTAGCCGTAGATGCGTTGGGGCTGTTCTTCGCCCTTTACGGAGGCTTCGGTCACGATGACCTTGGCGACGCCTTCCTCGCTGGGCAGGTCGAACATCGTTTGCTGCAGCACGTCCTCGCAGATGGATCGCAGGCCGCGGGCGCCGGTCTTGCGGGCAAGCGCCATACGAGCGATCTCGTGCAGGGCGGCGTCCTCAAACTCAAGATCAACGTCCTCGAGCTGGAACATCTTGCGGTACTGGCGCACCACGGCGTTCTTGGGCTCGGTCAGGATCGACACCAAGTCGTCCTCGTCGAGCGCCTGCGTCTGGGTCACGACGGGCGTACGGCCCACGAACTCGGGGATCATGCCAAAGGCGTTGAGGTCCTGCGGGAGCACCTGACGCAGCAGATCATTCTCGTCGACCGAGGTGGGGCCGGCGATCTCGGAGTTAAAACCTACGCCCTTGTTGCCCACGCGGTCGGCGATGATCTTGTCCAGGCCCACAAAGGCACCGCCGCAGATAAACAGGATGTTGGTCGTGTCGATCTGAAGCAGTTCCTGCTGGGGATGCTTACGGCCGCCGGTGGGCGGAACGCTGGCCACCGTGCCCTCAAGGATCTTCAGCAGTGCCTGCTGAACGCCCTCGCCCGAAACATCGCGGGTGATGGAGAGGTTCTCGGCCTTGCGGGCGATCTTGTCAATTTCGTCCACGTAGATGATGCCAACCTGCGCGCGCTCGATATCGCCATCGGCAGCGTTGATGAGTTTGAGCAGGATGTTCTCCACGTCCTCGCCAACGTAGCCAGCCTCGGTGAGCGCGGTGGCGTCGGCGATGGCAAACGGTACCTCGAGGATGCGCGCGAGCGTCTGGGCCAGCAGCGTCTTACCGGTACCGGTGGGGCCGAGCAGCAGAATATTGGACTTGGCGAGCTCCACCTCGTCCATATCGTCGTCAAACTGGCCGCCCATGCCCGATGCCTCGTCAAAGGCGGACACCGCGGCACCGCCCTCAATCACGCGACGGTAGTGGTTGTACACGGCAACCGACATGGCGCGCTTGGCGTCCTCCTGGCCCATAACATAGGCCGAAAGCTCGTCATAGATCTCGTGCGGCGTCGGCACGTGCGTGATCACCTGACGGTCGTCCTCGAGCTCAAAACCCTCCGTCTCGGGATCAACGGCGGGCTGGGACACAGCCTGGCCGTGGTCGTTGAGAAAACCCGGGAGATTGCCGTTGCGGGCGGCGTCCATAAAGTCCGAAGCCAGCGACTCCTCCAGGATCTCGGAGCAGGCGGCGACGCACTCGTCACAGATAAAGATGTTGGTCGGGCCCTTTACGAGACGACGGACCTGGCCCTGCTCTTTTCCGCAGAAGGAGCAGCGGATGGGGTTGCCGTTCTCGTCAAAGTTGTCCTGCATGTTACCTGCCATCCTAGGCGTCCTTCGCGGCGAGGTCGCGCGAGGTAACGATACGGTCGATCAGGCCGTAGTCGAGGGCCTCGGCAGCGGTCAAGTAGTTATCGCGCTCGGTATCGGCCTGGACCTTCTCGATGGGCTGGCCCGAGGCGTCGGACAGGATCTGGTTGAGCTCGCGACGGGTCTTCTTGATCTCCTCGGCCACGATCTCGATCTCGGTCTGCTGGCCCTGGGCACCGCCGCTGGGCTGGTGAATCATGACCTTGGAGTGCGGCAGGCAGAAGCGCTTGCCCTTGGCGCCGGCCGAAAGCAGCACGGCGGCCATGGACGCGGCCATGCCCACGCAGATGGTGGAGACCTGCGGCTTAATGAAGTTCATGGTGTCCAGAATCGCCAGGCCGGAGTAGACCTCGCCACCAGGCGAATTGATGTAGAGCGAGATATCCTTCTCGGCATCCTGGCTCTCAAGATGCAGCAGCTGGGCAACGACCAGGTTGGCGCTGACGGAGTTGATCTCCTCGCCCAAGAAGATGATGCGGTCGTTGAGCAGGCGCGAATAGATATCGTAGCTGCGCTCGCCGCGCGGCGTCTGCTCGATAACGTATGGCACGAGGGCGGAATCGAACTTAGCGATCATACGCATCTCCATTTCTCTTACGGACCAATAGTGGTTCTAGACAAACGTACGGTGCCCGCATGCTATGCATTGGCTGGCACCGTACGAAGCAACCGGATAACCGGCTTATAACTTTACCCCATCACGGGCGCGTCCATGCGCTCGCGGGAAAGGTGGCGAGAATTACTCGGCGTCCTTGGCGGTCTCGTCGACCTCGGTCACCTTGGCGTTCTCGACCAGGTGATCGACGGCCTTGGAGCGACGGATGGACTCGCGGACGGCAGGCATGCGGCCATCGGCGATGAACTCGGCCTTGGAAGCCTCGACGTCCTTGACGCCGGCCTTCTCGAACTCGGCGTTGATGTCGTCCTCGGTGACCTCGATCTTGAGCTCACGGGCGAGAGCGTCGAGCGCCAGGGACTCACGGGCAACGTCGTTGGCCTGCTTGTGCAGGTCGCCGATGAACTGCTCCATGGTCAGGCCGGAAGCGGGCAGCCAGGTGTCGAGCGTCATGCCGCGGGCAGCGAGGTTGGACAGGAAGTTCTGGCCGAGCTCCTCAAAGACGGACTGCTCGTAGTCGGCGTCCATCTCGTCGAGCTGCAGGCGCTCGGCGAGAGCGGAGACGCAACGGTTCTCCTTCTCGGCCGGCAGGCGGGAAGCTTTGTCCTGCTCGATCTCGATCTTGATGGCGTCGCGCATAGCGTCGATGCTGTCAAAGCCAAAGTCGGACTTGACGAGCTCGTCGGTGAGCTCGGGAGTGTTGCGGACCTTGATGCCCTTGACGGTGACCTCGACGGTGTGGGTCTCGGCCTCCTCGCCCTCCTCGACCTCGTCGGTCCAGGTGACGGTCTTGACGTCGTCAACGTTGGCGCCGATCAGGGCCTCGTTGAACTCCTTGGGATTGCTGTCGCTACCGGCGATGAGCATGCGGCCCTCGGCAGCGAAGTTGTCGGCGTTCTCGACGGCCTTGAGATCGACGGTCACATAGTCGTCAGCCTCGACGGCGCGGCCCTCGACGTCCTCGAAGGTGGCACGGTAGTTGAGGAGCATCTCGACCTGGTTGTTGATCTCGGACTCGGTGACCTCCGCGGGAGGCATCTCGATCTCGACGGCGTCGAAGGAGGAGAGCTCGGCAGCAGGACGCAGGGAGAACTCGACGGTGTAGGTGTAGTCCTCATGATCCTTGGCGAGGTCGAGCTCCTTGTAGTCACCGTTCTTGGTGGGGACGATGTCCAGCTCGTTGAGGACGGCGGGCTCGTTGGCGGCGATCAGGTCGTTGGTGGCCTGAGCGAGGGTAGCCTCGGCGCCAAGAGCGGAGTCGATGACCGGACGGGGAGCCTTGCCGGCGCGGAAGCCCGGGAAGCGGTACTTCTTGGCGGTGTCCTTGTAGGCCTTCTTGATCGCGGCGTCGACGTCGGCGGCCGGGATGGTGACCGTAGCGGTGAGCTTGGCGTCCTTGACGTCAGAAGCGGTGATGTTCAACACGTTCCTCCTCATACTGCCCAGCTTATCTGAGGTGCTGGTACCTTTATGCAACAAAGTGTCGCGACGGCCAGGGCCGACGCAGGTGCGATGGTGCGGGCGAAAGGACTCGAACCTTCACGGGAATCCCACCAGAACCTAAATCTGGCGCGTCTACCAATTCCGCCACGCCCGCATGAGCGCACAGACTAGGAATGATAGCAGATACGAACGGCAAGCGCACGCACACCTTTTACAAGCTCACGACCTCACCACGAGTGCAAAATGCGGGACGAGTTGCCCCGCCCCGCCCATTACGACTTGTTCGCTGACCCGCTACTCCCCCAGCAGGGCCTTCTCGGGCGTGATCGGCAGCGAGCGCACCTGGTGGCCGGTGGCGTGCGCCACGGCCGAGGCAACGGCGGCGAGCGGCGTGTTGATGACGACCTCGCCGATCGACTTGGCGCCAAACGGGCCCGTCGGCTCGTAGCTCGGCTCAAAGGCCACGCGAATGCTGCCGATATCCAGGCGCGTGGGCAGCTTGTAGCTCATAAAGTTGCCGGTGCGCAGGCGACCGCGGTCATCATGCTCGACGATCTCGTAGAGCGCGTGACCGATACCCTGGGCAATGCCGCCCTCGGCCTGGACGCGCGCGAGCGCCTCGTTGATCACGGTGCCGCAGTCCACAGCCGCCGCATAGTCCACCACAGTCACCTTGCCGGTGGCCTTGTCGACCTCGACCTCGGCAATGCCGGCCATAAACGGCGGGGGCGAAACGGGCAGGCAGGCAGAGGCGTGCGAGGTGAGCGCGTCGCCGCCCGCGATGTTCTTGACGCACAGGTTGGCAAAGTCGCGCAGCGTGAGGTAGCGGTTCTGCTCACGCGCGGCACGCTCGTCGGACAGGCGCACGTACTGGCCGTCGAAGACCACATCGGCGGCGTCCACGTCCCACATCTGGGCGGCCTTGGCGCAGATCTTCTCGCGCAGCTCCGTCGCGGCGTTCTTGGCTGCCAGACCCGTCACGTACGTGCCCGAGCTCGCGTACGAGCCGGCGTCGAACGGCGACACGTCGGTGTCCACGCCGCGCACCACAATGAGCGAGCTTTCAACGCCCAGCTCCTCGGCGGCAATCTGCGCCAGGATCGTATCGACGCCCATGCCGTTATCGGTGGCGCCGGTGCCGATGGTAATGAAGCCGTCCTCTTCCAGGCGCATGTCGATGCCGGCGATATCTACGTTGGAAATGCCCGAGCCCTGCATGGTGAGCGCGCAGCCCAGAGCACGCACGCGGTCGCCTAGGTCGACGGCCAGCGGCTTGTCGCGCCAGCCGATCATGTCCATCGCGCGCAGCAGGCAGCGGTCGAGCGCGCAGGCGTTGAGTTTCTCGTTGTAGTACTGCGGCATGGTCTCGCCCTCGCGCACGATGTTCTTAAGGCGCAGGTCGGCGGGGTCCATGTGCAGCATGTCGGCGAGCTCGTTGACGGCGCTCTCGACGGCAAACTGGCCCTGGGTGGCACCGTAGCCGCGATACGCGCCGCCGCGGTTGGTATTGGTGTAGACGGCGTCCCAGCTAAAGCGGCTCGCCTTCACATGGTTGTAGATGGGCAGGCTCTTGTGGCCCGAAAGGCCGATCGTCGTGGTAGCGTGCTCGCCGTACGCGCCGGCGTTGGACAGCGTGTGCAAATCGATGGCCGTGATGGTGCCGTCGTTCATGGCGCCCAGCTTGACGGTCATCTGCATCTGGTGGCGCGAGTTGCCCGCGGTGATGGTCTCCTCACGGGTGTAGCAGCAGTAGCTCGGACGGCCGGTCTGCTGGGTCACGAACGCCACGAAGATCTCGCAGCAACCCGTCTGCTTGGAGCCAAAGCCGCCGCCGATGCGCGGCTTAATGACCTGCACCTGCGACTGCGGGATATCAAGCGACTGCGCGACCATGCGGCGCACGTGGAAGGGCACCTGCGTGGAGGTGGTCACCGAGATGCGGCCGAACGCGTCGGTCGTCGCGAAGGCGCGGAAGGTCTCCATGGGCGCGGTCTGCGTGGCCTGGCTGGTGTAGGTGCGGGTGAAGACGATGTCGCTCTGGGCGAACGCCTCATCAAGGTCGCCAAAATCGCTGGTACCGCTGCACACCAGGTTGCGAGCAACGTCGCCGCCCTGCGGGAACATAAAGGTCACGTCGCCCTCGGGGTGGACCACGATGTCGTTATCGAGTGCCTGGGTAAAGTCGAGCAGCGGCTCGAGCACCTCATAGTCGACCTTGATGAGTTTGAGCGCCTTGTCGGCAGCCTCCTCAGTCTCGGCGGCGACGATCGCCACCTCCTCGTTTTGGTAACGGACGAGGTTCTCGAGAATCAGGCGGTCGTAGGGACTCGGCTGCGGATAGCTCTGGCCGGCGATGGTAAAGCGGCGCTTGGGCACGTCCTCGTAGGTATAGACGCCCACGACGCCCGGCACCTTAAGGGCGCGAGACGTATCGATGGAGCGGATCTTGGCGCGGGCATACGGGCTGCGTTTGAGTTTGACGATGAGCGCGCCGGCGGGCACCATATCGCCCGTGTAGACGGGACGACCCTCGAGCAGCGCCTTTGAGTCCTTCTTGGGCTGCTTGTGGGTGATCTGCTTGTAGGAGACGCCGTCGCAGCTGGTGTCGTTGACCGGCAGCTCGGGCATCTCGAAGCCCACCTGCACGCCAGACTCGTTGAGGAAGCGCACGATGGCGCGCAGCTGGCTCTCGTAGCCGCTGCAGCGGCAGAGGTTGCCGGCGAGCTGGCGCGAGAGCTCCTCGCGCGTGGCGACGAGGCTCGGGTCCTCCTTGGCGGCGCGGGCAAGCGCCAGCACGTTCATGATGAGGCCGGGGGCGCAAAAACCGCACTGCTCGGCACCTTCGGCAGCCATCGCACGGGCCAGTGCCTCGGATTCGGCCTTAAGGCCCTCAAGCGTGGTGATGGTATGGCCCTCGACGCGCGCGGCGGGAACCGAGCAGCTCAGCACCGGGTCGCCGTCGAGCCACACCGTGCACAGACCGCAGTTGGTGGTCTCGCAGGCACAGCGCACCGACGCGCAGCCCTGCTCGCGCAGCAGCGCAAAGAGCATAGTATCGGGGGCAATCTGAACCTTAACCTTGCGGCCGTTGAGCGTAAAGGAAAGATCGATGAGTTTGGCAGCCATTAGCGCACCTCGCTAGAATCGACGCCGGGCACGCGGCGGCAGGAATACTCGTCCGTGGCGAACTTAGGGATCTGCACGGTCTCGAGCTCGCGGGCAAGCGCGGCCGAAAGCTCGATGCCGGCGGCGCGGCGCACGGCCTGAATCGCCAACGGTGCCGAGATGCGGCGGCGGTAGTCAGCCGAGCCCCACAGGTTGGTGCCGTAGCTCAACGCGCGTACGGACGCGGCCAGGGCGCGCAGCTCGTCCTCGGAAGGCTGCTCGGCGGTAAGGCCACATGCCTCGCCCTGCAGCAGGGTCGCGCGCAGCGGGCGGGCACCCACGGTGACATGCCAGCTGTTGTCCCACCAGGCGGCAGTGACGTTCAGCGAGGGGAAGTCGGTCGCGGCCTTGCGCACGGCCTCGTAGCTTGCGCGATAGTCGTGCTTAACGACCACGACGTGCTCGATCACGTCGCGCACATAGCCCATGTCCACGAACTCGGCGAGCGGCACGCGGCCGGCCCCTGTCAGCTCAACATACGAATCGAGCGCCAGGAACGCCGAGAGCACGTCCGAAAAGCCAAAGCGGCCGTAGATGCTGCCGCCCACCGTGGCGGTGTTGCGCAGCTGCACGCCTACGATGTCGTGGACGGCGAACTGAAAGACATTGTTGACAAGCGCGTTGAGCTCGGCATGACGCTCGAGCTGGCGCAGGGTGCACATGGCACCGATGCGAAACTCGGTCTCGGTCTCCTCGATCTGATCGAGTCCGCAGGCCGAAAGGTCAATCGCCGTCGCCACGCGACGCGAACCCAGGCGCATCCAGATGCCGCCGCCCACAATCTTGTTGTTGCGGTTTTTCTGCAAGAGCTCATAGGCTTCGGCCGCGTTTCCAACACGGACGTAGGTACCGAACTTGAGCACATTCTCCCCCATCTCTTCACTTGTCCAGTACTTTTAAGTGTACCAAACGAGGGGCCGCACACCGTTTTAGGACAAAATCCACCCACCCATCCATAACTTGCGGTGAAATACGGACTGATTAGCCGTTCTGGGACGCTAAACAGTCCGTATTTCACCGCAAGTTATGAAGAGTCCTCCGGGATAGAAAAGGCTCCCAGCCGGATAGCTGGGAGCCTCATCACATGCTATGTCGAGCGAAGATTTAGCAGACGCCCTGGGCGAGCATGGCGTCGGCGACCTTCAGGAAGCCGGCGATGTTGGCGCCCATGACGAAGTTGCCCTCCTCGCCGTACTTCTTGGCGGTGTCGTCCACGTTGTGGAACATGCCGCGCATGAGCTGCTCGAGCTTGCCGTCGACCTCCTCGAAGGTCCAGGAAAGGTGCTCGGCATTCTGGCTCATCTCCAGGCCGGACACGAGCACGCCGCCGGCGTTGGCAGCCTTACCGGGCATAAAGGCGACGCCGTTCTCCTGGAAGTAGGTCGTGGCCTCGATGGTCGTGGGCATGTTCGCGCCCTCGCCGACCACCTTGCAGCCGTTGGCGACGAGCGCCTGGGCGTCCTCGAGCAGCAGCGTGTTCTCGCGAGCGCAGGGCAGCGCGATGTCGCAGGGAAGCTGCCACACGCCGCGGCCGTCGCCCTCGTGCCACACGGCGTTGGGCTTCTCGTCAACGTACATGGCGAGCGTAACGCCCTTGTCGTGGCCGGAGCGCTTCTTGTTGTAGACATGCTCGAGCACGGTGTAGTCGATGCCGTCGGGATCCTCGACCCAGCCATGGGTGTCGGAGCAGGCCAGCACCTTGCCGCCGAGCTGGGAGACCTTCTGGACCGCGTAGATGGCGACGTTACCGGAGCCGTGAACGACGACGTTCTTGCCCTCGAAGGAGTCGCCGCGGCTCTTGAGGTACTCGTCCACAAAGTAGGCCAGGCCGTAGCCGGTTGCCTCGGTACGGGCGAGCGAGCCGCCAAAGGAGAGGCCCTTGCCGGTGAGGACGCCGGTCCACTCGTTGGTCAGGCGCTTGTACTGACCGAACAGGTAGGCAACCTCGCGGCCGCCAACGCCCAGGTCGCCGGCGGGAACGTCGGTGTTGGGGCCGATGTGGCGATAGAGCTCGGTCATGAAGGACTGGCAGAAGTGCATGATCTCGTTGTTGGACTTGCCCTTGGGGTCAAAGTCGGAGCCGCCCTTGCCGCCGCCCATGGGAAGGGTGGTCAGGCTGTTCTTGAGGATCTGCTCCAGGCCCAGGAACTTGAGCATGCCCAGGGTGACCGTCGGGTTAAAGCGCAGGCCGCCCTTGTAGGGTCCAATGGCAGAGTTGAACTCGACGCGATAGCCGCGGTTGACCTGAACCTTGCCCTGGTCGTCGACCCAGGGAACACGGAACATGACGATGCGCTCGGGCTCGACGAGGCGCTCAAGCAGAGCGGCCTCCTCGTACTCGGGATGGGCGTCGAGCGCCGGCTGGATGGTGCCGAGGATCTCGGTTGCGGCCTGGATGAACTCAGGCTGCTCGGGATAGCGGGCCTTGAGCTCGTCGAGAACTTTCTGCGTATAGCTCATGCTTCCTCCAATTGATGGAAAAGAAAGGTGTCGTTCGCGGCGTACCATGCGCCGCGAGCTTTATCGAGTATGGATAATATCGCACTGTTGCAGCAAAGTTTCGCATAAGCCGACGAGCAGATGTTTCGTTTTGATTACGATGCAGGTAGAAGCGTTTTTGAGTGCCTGACGTGCAAAACCTGTGTTTCAAACCTGTTTCGTCCACGTGTTCCAAACCACCACAAAGGTGCCTGTCCCCAATGTGGTGGTGTTGGTGGTTAGAGGACGAGCTGATGGTAGTCGGCGGGGGTTATGCGGCCTTCGGTGGCAGCGCGGAAGGCGGAGAGCGCATCGCCCGAGAACGGCATGGCCCAGCAAAGCCCACAGCCGGCGGTAATGGAGCCCGGCAGCGGCATGATGCGCCCGGGCACGCCGGTGGCAAGGCAAAGCTGCTCGCATTCCATCACATCGAAAGTGCTGTCGAACGACACGATGATCTTGCGCTCGTGGTCGAGGGCATCGCCGGACGGGCCTTCGCGGTGTGCCTCACGATACGCCGCGGCGGCCGCTTCCTCTTCCGCAGTATGTCCACAGCCACCGCAGCCGCAGGTACAGGGCTCGGAACCATCGCAAGTGCAAGGCTCTCCCGTGTCGGGGCAAATATCGTGAGACATGGCAACTCCAATCGTCTAGGCGAGTAACTCGGCCGCCGCAAACTCCTCGGGCGTATTGACGTTCTCGAAGCAGAGCGTCGAGCCCGCGGCCTTAACGATCTGCGGCTCATCCATATAACCAGCCTGAACTCGATTGATCAGGCAGCGAATGCGCTGGCGGTCGCAGGCGAGCAGCTCATGGGCGACCGGCGCACACGCGTCACGGCGCCAGACGGCGCAAAGCGGCTCAATCCCCCGCTCCTCGCGCGGGACGCACACATCGAGCGCCTCGGCCTCAACACGATCGGCAAGCGCACCGATCAGTTCTGGTGAGACGAACGGCATATCGCAGGCGACGATCGCCGCGAGGGGCAACCGGGCGGCAGCCAGCGAGCTCGCGATGCCACGCATGGCACCCGCCGACCCCTCAAGGTCCGGCACTATTCGCGGCACCAGGCCGCCAAACGCGCGCTCCTCAAGATAGGCAAGCTCGCTGGGACGCGAAGTCGTCACGACCAACTCGCCGGCAACTGGCGCCAGCCGACCCAGCACGCGCTCGATGAGCGGCTCGCCGCAAAACGCCATGCGCGCCTTATCGCAACCCATGCGCGATGACAGCCCGCCAGCCTGGACGACGCAAGAAAGATCGGCTCGTCTTACGGTAGTCATACGGCAAAACACCCCCATCGTCATGCTCGAAACCCGGTGCACGAAGCTAAATACCGCCGCCGATAAAGCGGGCGGCACGGCAAACCCGTGCAAAAACAAAACAGCGCCTTTGCGGCACGCAGCAAGACCGCGAGCACAAAAGCACTGGTAGCGTATGGCGGGAACGTATGTGAATCGAACACATCCAAGACGTTTTGCACGCCTCGCAACGGTTTTGAGGACCGCGGAGCCCACCGGAGCCCATCCGTTCCCAAGTGCGGCGGTATTTTACCAAACCGAGCAGTCAATCTAGCGCAGGGACCTCAGGCCGCCGGCCTCCTTGTCGAGCACCGTAAAGCGCACGGCATCCAGGTGCTCCAAGATGCTGATGGTCCGTTTGCGCGACACGCCCAGGGCTTCGCGCAGCACACTCGTGGTGGCGGCGCCACCGGCAGCCTCGATAGCCGCTGAAACAACCTCACGCGCATGAGCCTCG
>UQRX01000008.1:0-60549 GCA_900543595.1 uncultured Collinsella sp.
ACTCACGACGGAGGCGCCACTGGCGCCTCCTGTTCGTGCGGAACTCATTGAGAGGCAAGGCCCTGCGCCCGGCCCCTCGGTTCCGCAACGACTCGGCCGTTCGGGTCAGGCGGGGTTGAATTGAATTTGGTGAATGAGGGCGCCGTTGGCGCCTTCATTCTTTATATATGTTGGGAGCGCCAAGTGGTGGGGGTGGTGCCGGTGTGTTGCTTGAAGGCTTGGGCGAAGGCGGCCTGCTGAGGGTAGCCTAGACGCTCTGCCACCTGCGCTATCGTGAGCGCGCTATCGGCCAAAAGGTCCTGTGCTCGCTCCATACGGCGTCTGCGAATGTAGGCGCCCAGGGACTCGTCAGTTTGGGCCTTAAAGGTGGCGCATAGCTTGGAGCGGCTTGTGTAGAGCCTCTCGGCCACCTCGTTGATACCCACACGTCTGCCTTTGTCGAGCTCGCGCTCAATCATTGCCGTTGCTTCTTCGGCAATGGTTATGCTGGCGCGTGTGTCTGCCGCCTGCTGCGCCTGCTTGTGGGCCGCGCGCGAACAGGCGAGCTCCGCGACCATGGTCTCCACGATGCCTTGCATATAGACGTGTCCGCCTACGGTGCGGGCGCGGTCCTCGTTAATCCGGTGCAGTGTGTGGCAGATGGCGGACGTCGCTTCCTCGTGCCATGGCTCGGCAAACGCCTCAAAGACCCCTGCGAACTCGGTGGGATAGCGGTGCTCCAGTTCGTCAAAATATCCAGGCAAAAAGAGCACCGAGCGCGAGTGATAGAGCTGCCCTGCAAACAGCGGGCTTAACTCCTCGCCACAGTTATCTTGGATAAAGCTGCACACGGCATTGTTTGGCCACGGTCCATGCAAGAGTTTAAGGTTTGCAGGCGTTATGCCAGCCTCGGGCATGCACATGAGCGTGGGCGCGCTGACCTCGCTCACGCACGCGTACGGTTCGGGTGTGTACTCGGCTAGGTGCATGTTGTGCATCGGGGTAATGAAATGCTCCATGACGATGCAGGTGGGGGAAAGGGGCATGATCCATGCGCGTCCGTGCGCCCGATCGTTTGCCACCTCACCGGTAAAGACGGCGCCCTTACCGGAAAGCTGCAGGCCAAACTGCTCAAACTGCGGTGCGTAGAGCTCGGTTATATCGGTTGCCGCCCGCCGCATTTTCAAAAGCGTCCCCTTCATTTGCGAAAACGTCCACGCCTGGCCCAATTGTGTGCCTTGGCTAACACGCCCATGATAAGTTTCTTACGGTTAACTCTCAAGCCGTTAGAAAGGAATCTCATGGCAAAGGGATCGAAAAAGGAAGGTGGCGGCATCGGCGAGCTACTTGCATATGCTGGTGACCGTAAATTCCTAACGTATTTGGGCATGGCCCTCTCGGCGTTCTCGCAGCTGTTGAGCTTTGGCCCGTACGTGTGCATCTGGCTTGTTGCGCGAGACCTGATCGCTGTGGCGCCTAACTGGAGCGAGGCCGCCGACATCGCGATGTATGGTTGGTGGGCTGTCGGTTTTGCCCTGGCAAGCATCGTGATCTATTTCGTGGGACTCATGTGCACGCACCTGTCCGCGTTTCGCTGCGCATCCAATATCCGCAAGGCTACGAGCGAGCATCTGCTTAAGCTGCCGCTCGGCTACTTTGACACGCACGCCACCGGTGAGCTGCGCCGTATCGTAGACGGATGCGCCGCCTCCACCGAGACCCTGCTCGCACACATGCTACCCGATATCGCCGGCGCCACCGCCATGGTCGCAGGTCTGCTCGTGCTGCTTTTCGCCCTCGATTGGCGCTTGGGCGCGGCATGCCTTATCTCGGTCGCCGTTTCGCTTGGCGCCATGGCCACCATGATGAGCGGCAAGGGCGCCGAGTTCATGAAGGCCTACATGGGCGCGCTGGTCAAGATGAACAAGACCGGCACCGAATACGTGCGCGGCATCCCCGTGGTCAAGGTGTTCCAGCAGACGGTCTACTCCTTTAAGGCGTTTCACGATGCGATCGCCGAATACGCCGACATGGCGCAAAGCTATGCGGGCACGTTCTGCCGAGGCCCGCAGGTGCTCAACCTTACCGCGCTCAATGGCCTCGTGGCATTTCTTTTGCCCGTGGCGTTGCTGTTGGCGCCGGGCGAGACGGACTTCGCGCACTTTATGGTCAACTTCACGTTTTACGCGATCTTTTCGGCCGTGGTGCCGACGGCCATGACCAAGCTCATGTTTGTGGGCGAGGCCTCTCAGATGAGTGCCGATTCGCTGGCTCGCATTCGAAGCGTCATGGATTCCAAGCAGCTCTCCGTGCCCGCGCAACCCAAGCACCCTGCCGGCGGCGACGTGCGATTTGAGGACGTGAGCTTTACGTACGAGGGTGCCGAAGCACCTGCCGTTAGCCATGTAAGTTTCAGCGTTCCCGCTGGTAGTGCCCTTGCGCTTGTGGGTCCTTCGGGCGGCGGCAAGTCAACCTGCGCAAGCCTGATTCCTCGTTTTTGGGACGTTTCCGCAGGCCGTGTGCTCGTAGGCGGTGTGGACGTTCGCGATATGGATCCGCACGAGCTTATGGACCAGGTCGCCTTCGTGTTCCAGACCAACCAGCTGTTCCGGCAAACACTTGCCGATAACGTGCGTGCCTCCAAGCCCACGGCCACTGACGACGAAGTGCGTGCGGCCCTCTCCGCAGCTCAGTGCGACGACATTGTGGCCAAGCTCCCGCAGGGTATTAACACCATGCTCGGTGCTGGAGGGGCATATCTTTCGGGCGGCGAGGTGCAGCGCGTGGCACTCGCCCGCGCGATCCTTAAAGACGCACCTATCGTGGTGCTCGATGAGGCCACGGCGTTTGCGGATCCCGAGAACGAGGCACTCATCCAGCGCGCCTTTAGCAAGCTGGCGGCGGGTCGCACGGTCATTATGATTGCGCACCGACTCTCGACTGTAGTGGGGGCCGACAAGATCGTGGTGCTCAATCAAGGTAGCGTGCAGGAGGCCGGCACCCATGCCGAGTTGCTGTCCCAAGAGGGTCTGTATGCCAAGATGTGGGCCGAATACGAACAGGCCGCGAGCTGGAAGATCACTGCTGCCGCGGATGCCGCCGTCACGAAGGGAGGCGAGGCCTAAATGTTCGCCTCATTCCAAAAGAAGTATTTCCTATCCGATAAAGGCGTCGCCGGCGTAAAACGCGGCATTTTCTGGACCGCGCTCACCAATCTCATTACCATGGCCGGCATGGGCTTATTGTTCCTGGTCATGGTCGGTTTTGTCGAACATCTCGCCACGGGTGCCGACCTGCCGGATGCCCTGCCGATTGTGGGCGGCCTCCTGGTCTTTTTCGTGTTGCTCTTTGCCTCTAACTGGCAGCAGTATTACTACACCTACTGCATCTTTTACGAGGAGTGCGGCAAGCAGCGTATGGAGATCGCCGAGCGCTTGCGCAAGCTGCCGCTGTCGTTTTTTGGCCGTCGTGATCTGGCCGATTTAACCGAGACCATTATGGGCGACGTCCAGGCCATGGAGCACGCCTACAGCCACGTGCTGGGAGAGCTTTGGGGTGCCATCATCGCAAGCGCCATTGTGTTCGTGGCGTCGCTGTTCTTTTGCTGGCAGCTGGCGATCGCGGCGTTTTGGAGCGTGCCCGTGGCCTTTGCCGTGCTGTATCTGACACGCGGCCCCATGACCCCGGTGTTCGACCATGTGCGTGCCGAGAAGGTCAAGGTTACCGAGGCGATCCAGGAGACGCTCGACTGCGTGCGCGAGATCCGCGCCACCAACCAGGAGGCTCATTATCTTGAGGGGCTCAACGCCGTGATCGATGCCGAGGAGCGCGAGACCACCAAGGGCGAGCTCACCAATGGGCTTTTGGTCAACTCCGCCTTTGCCATCCTGCGCCTGGGGATTGCCACCACGTTGGTCACGGGCGCTGCGATGGTCGCCTCCGGCCAGGTCGACTTTTTGATGATGTTTGCCTTCCTGCTTATGGTGAGCCGCATCTATGCGCCCTTTGATCAGGCGTTGATGCTGATGTCCGAGCTGTTTGCCGCCGAGTCGTCGGCCAAGCGCATGCGTTCCATCATGGAAGAGCCCGTGGCGCGGGGCAGCGAGCAGTTTGAGCCCGTAGGCCACGATGTGGTGTTCGATCACGTGGCATTTGGCTATGGTGCGGGCGAGGACGGCCGCGCCGGCGAGAAAGTTCTTACCGATGTGAGCTTTACCGCCAAGGAAGGCGAGGTCACGGCACTGGTCGGTCCTTCGGGCTCCGGTAAGTCCACGGTGAGCCGCCTGGCCGCGCGCTTTTGGGATGCCACCGCGGGCACGGTCACCGTGGGCGGCGTGGATGTTGCGAGCGTGGATCCCGAGGTGCTGCTGCGCGACTACGCCATTGTGTTCCAAGACGTGCTGCTCTTTGACGACACAGTGATGGGAAACATCCGCCTCGGGCGTCGTGGCGCCACCGATGAGCAAGTGCTTGCGGCTGCGCGCGCCGCCAACTGCGACGAGTTTGTGAGCCGCATGCCGCAGGGCTACAACACCATGATCGGCGAGAACGGCTCCAAGCTGTCCGGCGGTGAGCGCCAGCGCATCTCTATCGCCCGTGCGCTGCTCAAAGACGCGCCTATCGTGCTGTTGGACGAGGCGACGGCGAGCTTGGATGTGGAGAACGAGACCGTGGTTCAGCAGGCGCTCTCCCGTCTGCTTGCAGGTAAGACGGTTATCGTTATTGCCCACCGTATGCGTACGGTGGAAAATGCCGACAAAATCGTTGTACTCAAGGATGGTGTGGTTGCCGAGCAGGGCACTCCGGCGCAGCTCAAGGCGGCAGGTGGAGAATTCGCCCGCATGGTGGCGCTGCAAAAGGAAGCAGCTACCTGGCAGTTGTAAGAAGGGGCAAAGGGACAGTCCCTTTGTCACATTGACAATCGGTTACTCCGCATCGTTAATTTTCAAAAGGTTAGCCATGGCTGACCTAGATAGTTAGATAGAATTAAGGTATTTCAAAAGCGTGCTCGAGCTAACTGATGAACTCGGGTGCTAAGGCACCATGCCGCGCCCCATGCGGCAAAAGGGAGAAGCAACATGAAGAAGTCGACGTTTAACACCCTGCTTGTTGGTGGCGGTTTTCTGCTTGGCACGGCCGGCATCAAGCTGCTTACCAGCGCTCCGGTCAAGAATGCCTGCGTGCAGGGTATTGCGTGCGGTATGCGCATCAAGAACGGCTACCAGGACATGGTCGAGCAGGCCAAGGCTAATGTCGACGACATGGTTGCCGAGGCTGCTTACATCACCCAGAGCGAGGCCGCCGCGGACAACGCAGCTGAGTAGCGCTTCCAGGCACAAACTATGAGATTCTCGATTATCAGCGAGATCCCCGGCAGGACCCGCCTCCAGTTGGCGGGTCCTGTGCCAGAGAGCGATCTCGATGCGCTTCTTAAGCTCAGCGGTGACATCGACGGCGTGCGCAAGGTGCGCGTCTATGGCCGTATTGGCCAGTTGGCGCTCGAGTATGACGAGCCGTGTCGCGATGCCGTGCTGGCCGCCGTCGGTGCGCTCGACGCTCAGGCCATTGCCGACGCAAAGACGGGTTACGTGATGCAGCTTGAGCCGCGCAAGCACAAGCTCGTTATGGACCTTGCCACACTTGTCGGCGCCCATTATGCGCGCCGATGGTTTTTGCCCACGCCACTGCGTGCGGTGTTTGTCGTGGCTGGTTACATGACCTTTTTGCGCGCCGCCCTCCGTGAGCTTGCGCAGCCGCGCCTGACCGTTCCCGTGCTCGACGCTTCGGCCATCGGTATCTCGTTTGTCAAACGTGATGTCGACACCGCGGGCCAGACGATGTTCCTGCTCAACGTGGGCGAGCTGCTCGAGGACTACACCCGCGCCATGAGCGAAAACGAGCTCATCAACTCGCTGCTCGATGTGCCCGATAAGGCGCAAAAGGTCGTCGGCGACACCGAGGTAAGCGTTGCCGCGACCGAGCTTGAGCCCGGCGACTTGGTGGCCGTGCGCACTGGCATGTCCATTTGCATCGACGGTGTTGTCGAGCAGGGGAGCGCTATGGTCAACCAGGCGACCCTGACCGGCGAGCCGCTGGCCGTCGAACGCAGCGTGGGCGACGACGTGTTCGCCGGCACCGTCGTGGAAGACGGCAGCATCTTGGTGCGCGTGCGCGCCAATACGGCGCAAACCAAACTGCGCTCGATCGTCTCGCTCGTGCAGACGGCCGACTCGCTTAAGTCCGAGGGCCAGTCGCACATGGAGGACCTCGCCAACAAGATCGTCCCGTGGAACTTCCTGCTCGCGGGCCTTGTCGCTCTCACCACGCGCAGCCTTATCAAGACCTCGGCGGCGCTGATGGTCGACTACTCGTGCGCGCTCAAGCTCACGGGCTCCGTCGCCGTCATGACCGCCATGAGCGATGCTGCCAAGATGGGCGTCATGGTCAAGGGCGCGAAGTACTTTGAGTCGTTTGCCAAGGCAGACACCATTGTGTTTGATAAGACCGGCACGCTCACCGAGGCGCAGCCGCGTCTTGCCTGCGTGCTCACCACCGATGGCTGGAGCGATGACGAGGTCCTGCGCCTTTCCGCTTGCTTGGAGGAGCATTTCCCGCATCCGGTGGCGCGCGCCGTCGTCAACGCTGCTCGCGAGCGCGGGCTCGAGCACCGCGAGCGCCATGCCGCCGTCGAGTACATCGTGGCGCACGGTATCGCTTCGTCCATTGAGGGACGTCGCGCCATCATCGGTTCCGCGCACTTTGTATTCGAGGATGAGGGCGCGCAGCTCGAGTCCGACATTAAGGAGCAAATCGAGCTCCAGATGCAGGGCCTGTCGCCGCTGTACCTGGCGGTCGACGGCAAGGTCGTCGGCGTGCTCGGCATCGAGGATCCGCTCAAGCCCGGGGTCCGTGAGGCCATCGCCGACCTGCATGCGCTGGGCGTCAAGCATGTCGTTATGCTCACGGGCGATTCCGAGCGCACGGCCGAACGCATCGCGCGCGAGGCAGGTGTCGACGAGTTTAAGGCCGAGCTGCTGCCCGAGGACAAGTACGCCTATGTGGAGCGCATTAAGCGCGAGGGGCGCCATGTTGCCATGGTGGGCGACGGCGTCAATGATTCGCCGGCGCTCGGTTTGGCCGACGTGGGGCTGGCAATGGGTGGCGGAAGCGACATCGCCAAGGAGGTCGCCGACATCATCCTGACCGATACGGACCTGGCCGCGATCGTGCGTCTGCGCCGCATGAGTCAGGGCCTCGTTGATCGTCTGACGAGCTCCTATTCTAAGGTGATGCTCACCAACTCAGCGCTCTTGGCACTGGGCATTACCGGCGCGATTACCCCGCAGGCGTCGTCGCTGCTGCACAACGGCTCGACGATTGCCTACAGCCTGGGCAACGCAAAAGCGTACCTGCGTTAGCAGACGTGTTCGCCCACGTTATCTGGCCTGCGCCCAGACGGCATCGGTGTCGTCCGAGCGCAGGCCTTTTGCGTTTGACCATGTGCTAGCTTCTCTATATAGTGTTGCTAGCAGGGCTAGCAATTGAAGGGAGCGGGATCGACGTGGGTGCTGTTAGCGGCATGGCGCAGGTGAACGTTCGCGTAGATCGCCAGGTCAAGAATCGTGCCGAGGAGGTGCTGCGGCTTTCGGGCGCCTCACTGCCCGAGCTCATCAAAAAGGTGGTGGCCAAGGTCGCGCAGGGTGGCGGGCAGTGCGAGGAAGTGCTTGCGGCCGTCGACGACCGGCAGCAGACCGTCGCGCCCGATACGCCATTCGCCGCATCATGGGCGGTGGCGGATCAGCTTTACGCGGACCTGGGCATCGCTACGTTGTCCGTATCCGACGATCGCGATTGGGACACAATCTATTCCGAAGCCATGGACGAGCGCTATCGCCAAAAGGGGATGATCCTGTGAGCGGGGCTCCCCTCAAAATAATGGTGGACGCCAACGTATGGGTCGATTCGTTTTGCGTCGACCATGCCGAGTCGCTTGCCGCGCGTGCGTTTATTGGGCGGGCGACGGAGACGGGGGCGTTGCTGTTCTTTCCGGTGCATATCGCCAAGGACGTGCTGTATGTTGTCCAACACGAGCTGAAGCGCAGCGTTCTTGCCAGCGGGGGAGTGCTCGAAGAGGCATCTGCCCGTGCAATTGGTGATGCGGCGTTGGCGTTTGTTCGGAATATGACCGAAAACGCCACGGCCGTGGGCGCTGATGCATCCGATCTGTGGCTAGCCGAGAAATATTTGACGCTCCATCGCGATTACGAGGACAACTTGGTACTCGCCGCGTGCAAGCGCGCGCAGGTCGATTACTTGGTGACCAACGATCGCAAACTGCTCGAACATGCCGATCTTGCAGCAAAGACACCTCGTCAAATGATGCCGATTCTTGCTTTGGCCGAACGCGGCGGCGCGGCTATCGGTTGACGCGAACTGTTTGCGGGCCTCTTGGACGACGATGCGCCAAGGGGCCCGCGTTTGCTATTTACAAAAGCTCGGCCTTAATGGCGGGACTTTTTGCGAGCTGCTCGGCAGCCTTTTCGTCGGAGCTGCCGAGTGCTGCCAGGCTGCGGTAGACCCACTCGTTGACCTGGGTGTTCTTGACGCCTGCGGTCTGCATAAGGGCGCCTACCTCGCGGATTGCTGCGAGCAGATCGGCTTTGGGACCCGCGAGCTCGACCTCGATGCCGTGGTAGGCGGTCACGCCGCGGTTCTCGCTCACGTGGGCGATAAAACCCTCGACGGTCTCGAGCTGCTGGGCGAGAGCAACATCATCGTCGGCGTCCAGCGCGACGAGTGCGTTCGATACCGTGAGGGCGGGATGTCCGCAGGGGACAAAGCCCTCGATGACATCCATAGCTTCGGTAATGGTTGAGCCCAGGCCTGCGAGGGCATTGACGAGTTGCTGCTTGGTATCCATAACGGTCCTTTCGACGGGTCAATTGTGCTTGGCGAAAATATACGTGACGCGATCGGTAGCAAAAGTGCGAAGTGCAGCGCACATTGGGGTCTTCACAGCTCGTGCATAGAACAGCTGTCCGCTTTCAGAACGTGGTAAGATAACACTCCACAAGCGGGGCTCGCCCCGTATGTTCTTTGAAAAGTCGACGGGTGTTGGGTGCTCGTGCCCAATACCATCCAGACTTTCCCGACATTCGGGGGCGACTGGTTTCGACACGATAGCTCTGAGAGAGGAAGCAAGCCGAGGTCTCCTCGCCTCGTTAAACAGGGGTACCGTCAAATTGAATTGACAACAACTCTTCTTTTGAGCCTATGGCTCTCGCTGCTTAGTTTATAGCGGCGCGTCAACCCGGTGATTTCCCCGACACCGGCGCGACGTCATTTTAGGGGAATGCTCCTGCGCACGTAATCGGTATGGCGCAGGATAAGACCGAACCGGTTAGGACGCCGCGAGCGTGTCGCTGCGCGCAAAGCGTCCGAGACTAAACCAGCGACTGAGCTTGGAGATGCCAATCAGGGGGCTTTCGTGGACCGGAGTTCGATTCTCCGCGCCTCCACCAATAGTTACAGGCAGGTAGAGAAGTGTCTCTACCTGCCTTTTTATTACATATAGATACCGCGGAGAATCGAACTCTATGCAGGGCGCGGGCGTAAAGAAAACGCGTGAGCGTTTTTAGCCCGCGGGCGAGGACGCCGGCAGGCGGCCGAAGCCGGTGCGGATTTGCGAAGCAAATACGCGGATTCTCCGCGCAATGCCCCAGCCAGATATCAATGCGATGTCGATCGGGCGTCTTGCCCCGGCCTCAACCCATCAACGGATTCCCCAAACCGCGGAGAATCGAACTCTGTGCAGGGCGCGGGCGTAAAGAAAACGCTTCAGTGACGCAGAGTGGGACACGCTTTCCCAATGGCGGTCCAAGCGGAAAGTTCATCCCGGAATCCCGCCTCAAACTGGGACGCGCTTTCCGCTCCATCTCCTCAACTCCAAAACCTATGCGCCCTCCATTCCAAAACTGGGTAGAAGAAAGCCAAAACGCAATCGCAGGAGGTCAACATGACTGCAGAAGATAAGGCAAAGAACGCCGGCAAGGTCGCGCTCGTTTTGGAGGGCGGCAGCTTCCGCGGGCAATTTACCGCAGGCGTGCTCGACGTTCTCATGGAGGCCGGCGTCGAGATTCCGGCGGTATATGGCGTATCGGCCGGCGCCCTCAACGGCGTGAACTACAAGTCGCACCAGATCGGCCGTGCCAACCGCATCAACCTGGCTTTCTGCAACGACAGCCGCTTCATGGGCGCCGCATCGTTTGCGTCTACGGGCTCTATTGTGGGTTACGACTTTATCTTCAACGATGTCCAGGACCGCCTGGATCCCTTTGACAACGAGACGTTTGACGCGAGCCCCATCGAGATGTACGCCGTTGCGACGGACATGCTGTTTGGAACCGCTGCCTACCTGCCGGTCAAAAGCGCCGTACTTGACCTCGACGCCGTGCGCGCATCGACGTCGCTGCCGCTGGTGACGCCGCCGGTCGAGATCGATGGGCACAAATACGTCGACGGCGGCGTAGCCGATTCGGTCCCCATCGAGCACGTGCTGGAGGAGGCGGGCTTCGATCGCGCGGTCGTCATCGTTACGCAGGACCGCTCGTACGAGAAAAAGCCCTACGAGTTTATGCCCGCCGCACGCGCTCGCTATGCCGACTACCCCTACCTGCTCGAGGCTATCGAGACGCGCCACGACCGCTATAACATCCAGCGCATGCATCTGTGGAAGTATGAACGCGAGGGCCGCGCGCTGGTTGTTGCTCCGCAAAAGCCGGTCGAGGTCGGTCACATTGAGCACGATCCGGCAAAGCTCCTCGACCTGTATATTCAGGGCCGCCAGGAGGCAAAGCGCCTACTGAGTGATATCGAGGCATTTGTCGAGCGCTAGTGTCGCGACGTCATGACCCATGGATGACATGTGCAGAAACTCTGGTCGGAGCCAAAATACCTGTTGACTCGGGCGGCGAGCGGGGTAATATGGACGGGTTACTTGCAGAGCCCCGTGAATCTCTGTAACAACACGTACTGTACATGGAGGAGTCTAAGTGATTTCGAAATCGACTCACTACGCCAAGCAGGGCGAGGTCCAGCGCAACTGGGTTCTCGTCGACGCCGATGGTGCTGTCCTGGGCCGTCTTGCCACCCAGATCGCAATGATCCTGCGCGGTAAGAACAAGCCTCAGTTCACGCCCAACAGCGACTGCGGCGACTTCGTTGTCGTCATCAACGCCGATAAGGTCCAGCTTACCGGTAACAAGGCCGACACGAAGACCTATTATCGCCACAGCGGCTACAACGGCGGCCTCAAGGCTGAGAGCTTCCGCCAGGCTATGGAGAAGCACCCGGAGAAGGTCATCGAGCGCGCCGTTCGCGGCATGCTGCCCAAGACCACCCTCGGCCGTGCCCAGATGACCAAGCTTAAGGTCTACGCTGGTGCCGAGCATCCGCACGCTGCCCAGAACCCCACGAAGATTGAGCTGGAGGCTTAAAGATGGCTGAGAACACCGTTGTCTACCAGGGTACCGGCCGTCGTAAGAACGCCGTCGCCCGCGTCCGTCTCGTCCCCGGCACCGGCAAGGTGACCATCAACAAGCGTGACGCCGAGCAGTATTTCGGCCGTCATCAGCTCGTTGAGAACGCCCTTGCTCCCTTCAAGGTGACCGACACCGCCGGTCAGTTCGACGTTATCGCTCTGTGCGATGGCGGCGGCATTTCCGGTCAGTCCGGCGCTCTGCGCCTGGGCATCGCTCGTGCTCTTCTGAACGCTGGCGATTACCGCGCTGACCTCAAGAAGGCCGGTTTCCTTACGCGCGATGCTCGCGTGGTCGAGCGCAAGAAGTACGGCCTCAAGAAGGCCCGCCGCGCTCCCCAGTTCTCCAAGCGCTAAGGTTTTATCTCCTTACGAGATACAATGTACAAGCGGGGCCTACCGACTGCTCGGTGGGTCCCGCTTTTCTTTTCGACTAGGGTGGGCGGCTTCGTTTTGCCCACTTGGGAAGGAGCGATCCTATGCCCCAGAACATCTTCGGTACCGATGGCGTCCGTGGCGTCGCCAACGCCGACCTCTCGTGCGACCTCGCGTTTCGCCTGGGCCGCGCGGCGACCAAGTTCCTTGGCCCGGACATCTGCATCGGCCGCGACACGCGTCTTTCGGGCACCATGCTCGAGAGCGCTCTGACCGCCGGCATTATGGCCGAGGGCGGCCGTCCGCACTGCTGCGGCGTTATCCCTACGCCGGCCGTGGCGCTGCTCACCGTCCAAAATGAGCTCGACGGCGGCATCGTCATCTCCGCTTCGCACAATCCGCCGGAGTTCAACGGCATCAAGTTCTTTAGCCGCAAGGGCATGAAGCTTCCCGATGCTGTCGAGGAAGAGATCAGCGCCTGGGTCATGTCCGAGGAGGCCATGGCTGCCGATACGCTGCCGACCGGCGCCGGTGTGGGTCACATCATCAAGATGAAGGACGCCCGCAAGGCCTATGTCGATCATGCCATCAGCACGCTCGACGGCCTTAAGCTCGATGGCCTGGTTGTTGCCGTCGACTGCGGCCACGGCGCTTCGTGCCAGACCACGCCTGCCGCGCTCCAGCGCCTGGGTGCCACGGTCCACGCCATCAACACGGATTACTGCGGCACCGACATTAACGTCGAGTGCGGCTCCACTCATCTTGAGCCTCTGCGCGAGCTCGTGCTGCGCACCCACGCCGATATCGGTCTGGCCCACGATGGTGACGCCGATCGCGTGCTCTTCGTGGACAGCGAGGGCAACGAGATCGATGGCGACTACATCCTGGCCATCTGCGGCTCCGACCTGGCCGCTCGCGGCAAGCTCGCCAACTCCGAGATCGTCTCGACCGTTATGTGCAACCTGGGCTTCTCCATCGCCATGAAGGAGCAGGGCTTTGAGATGGTGCAGACTGCCGTGGGCGACCGCTATGTTCTTGAGCGTATGCTCGAGGACGGTGCCGTCATCGGTGGCGAGCAGTCCGGCCATATCATCTTCCTGGAGCACAACACCACCGGCGACGGTCTGGTGACGGCTCTGCAGCTTCTGGCCGTGCTCAAGCGCACTGGCCGCACCCTTACCGATCTTGCCGGCATCATGAAGAAATACCCGCAGGTGCTCGTCAACGTGCATTCGGACAACAAGGCCGGCCTGGACGATTGCCAGCCCATTTGGGACGCCGTCGCTGCCGCCGAGAAGGAGCTCAACGGTCGCGGCCGCATCTTGGTGCGCCCGAGCGGTACTGAGCCTCTGGTTCGCGTTATGGCCGAGGCCGAGACGCACGAGCTGACCCAGCGCGTTGTTGACGATATCGTCGAGGTTGTCAAGCGCGAACTTCCCTAATGGCCAAAAACGGATGCCAAGTGGTAAACTGATACGGTTATTTTGATTGTTTGGTATGTCCGAGGGGGAGCATGTTCACTAAAGTCCTAAGGTCTTTTGGTATGCGTGGTCGAGTCCTTACGCTGGATGCTCCCATCTCGGGCGACGTCATTCCGCTCTCTGAGGTAAACGATCAGACGTTTGCCACTGGCCTTTTGGGCCAGGGCGTTGCCATTCAGCCTACGGGCACGCGTGTGATTGCGCCGGCAGACGCCAAGGTCGAGGCCATTTTTCCCTCGGGACACGCCGTTGCGCTCAACACGGTCGATGGCTTGGACGTGCTCATCCACGTTGGTTTGGACACTGTTCAGCTCGAGGGCAAGCACTTTACCGTACATGCGCAAGTGGGTGACATCGTCCATAAGGGCGATGTGCTCATCGAGTTCGATCGCGAGGCAATTGCTGCCGAGGGTTACGATGTGACGGTTCCCATCTTGGTGTGCAACTCCGTTGAGTTCTCGAGCATCAAAGGCTCCGTTGGCGAGCATGTCGAGGAGATGGACCAGCTCATCGTCGCTCGCGAGCGCTAGTCGCTCCGCTTGGCCTTTAGCCTACAATTCAAACACGTTTACGGAGGGCGCCCTTGAAAGAGGGCGCCCTCCGTGGCAAGATGGGACTTGTCCGAAGCTAAACGGCTTTGGGTCACCGTGGACGGGCAGGGGCCTCGACGCGGGTAGACACGAGACACATACATTACGCGACCTCGCCCTGGTGGCCGCACACGTTGGTTGCGGCCGACGCGGGCCGCGGGCAAGTGCTTGTAAGGGGAGCCTTGCCTCTCTTGTACGAGAAAGGACGCGTAATGAAGATCATTAAAGCTAAAGACTACGAGGATATGAGCCGCAAGGCCGCCAATATCATCTCGGCCCAGGTTATCCTCAAGCCCGATTGCGTGTTGGGTCTTGCCACCGGCTCCACCCCGATTGGCGCCTACAAGCAGCTCGCCGCTTGGTACAAGAAGGGTGACGTCGACTTTGCCGAGGTCAGCACCTACAACCTCGACGAGTATCGTGGCCTTTCGCACGACGATCCCCAGAGCTACCACTACTTTATGCGTGAGAACTTCTTCGATCACATTAACATCGACCTGAACAACACGCATGTGCCCGATGGCTCCAATCCCGACGCTGCCGCTGCCTGCTCTGAGTACGACAAGATCGTCGCTGCTGCCGGTTACCCTGATCTGCAGCTGCTCGGCATCGGTAACAACGGTCACATTGGCTTCAACGAGCCCGATGATCACTTCTCCAAGGGTACGCACTGTGTCGACCTTACCGAGAGCACTATTCAGGCCAACAGCCGCCTGTTCGACAGCATCGACGACGTGCCCCGTCAGGCCTACACCATGGGTACCCAGACCATCATGTATGCCCGTATGATCCTGGTCGTCGCCAATGGCGAGGCCAAGGCCCAGGCCGTGCATGACATGTGCTATGGTCCGGTTACCCCCCAGTGCCCTGCCTCGATCCTGCAGCTGCATACCAACTGCGTTGTCGTTGCCGACGAGGCCGCCCTTTCGCTCTGCGAGTAGCGATAGCCTATCATCTCGACATAGCTTTGCCGAAGGCCTCCGCTTTGCGGGGGCCTTTTTTCTGAGTGCACGCCGTGTGCTTGACGAAAACCTTGCCGCGAACTTGACGGGTGCGTCTGGTGCAGCATGATTCATTCCATAACAGATACTATGCATAAATGCTATGAAAAGGTCGCAGACGGTAGCTGGCGCTAGGTGAGTTGCGCAACACAATTGAACAGCGCTCATTTGAGGTACACTGCCAAAGGATGGGACAAGCTGGCAAGCGCATTGACCTGCGCAAAGACTGATTGGTTGGGGGATAAGTTTCAATCGGACCACGCTGAACAAAAACTTGCCATTTGCGTACCAGCAAACATCCTAAACCGTAGCATCGCTCTATTCATCTAGCGATACATATGGTCTAGCGTTACGGTGTCCATGTGGTCGAGTTGAGGAGCGGGCATGGTTAACGATTTGGGCAATACGGACGACCTCGAGCTTATGCCGCTGGGCAGCAGCTATATGGTGCGGCGCGATCGCTTGATGAACGAACTTATCGCCAAGGGCCGAAAGGCCGGCATCGTAGTCCTCTACGCGCCTGATGGCTTTGGGAAAACCTCGGTGCTGCTGCAGTATACCCAAGAGGTTAAAAGTGATCCGACGCGAGGTCCCGTGCGGATCATCGAGGCAGACCGCGCCATAGGGCGCGAGGTGTTTATGCAGCTCGAGGTCGTTACCGAAGAGCTTAAGGACAAACCGCACTCCCTGATTGCAATCGATAACGTGCCTAACCTCAGTCAGAGCGAGACCGATGAGCTGATCGACCGAATCCGAAGCCTGCGTGCTATGGGGGTTGGGGTCTTTATGAGCTGCCGTCCTTCGAATCGCCAGCTGATTCATGGACTGGGTGATTCGATTAAAGTCAACGCGCAGATGCTCAAGGTGCATGCCTATGAGTATTCGGCGTGGGCATCGGCGTTTTCGATCAGCACATCGCTCGACTTCTATCAGCTTACGCAGGGCGTGCCCGAGCTCGTCTCGGCTATGTAGTCGGGACTATACGGGCAGGGAGACGTTGCCCAGATGCTCGAAAACGAGATCGTCAATATCTACGGTGCGGCACTTGTTGATCTGGCGTCGCTCGAGAACAACGCCCTGTTTAGCGTGGCATGCTTGATGGTCTTAATGGGTGAGGGCAATATTTCGGAGCTCGAGGCTTGCGGTGTTAGGCTTTCGGCGATTGACCAGTCTTATCTTGTCCGCGATTATCCCATTTTTGGCGTTGATCCGGCAGACCGGAGCTTTACCTGCTTGGGTACCGAGGACAACGCACGCCTGCGATTGCGCAAGCTGGTCGCCGAAATTCGCCCCGAACTCGTTGTACGGGCGGCGCGTATATTGATTAAAGCGGGGCGCTGCGATACCGCGATGGACCTCGCCGACGCGTTTTTGGACCGCAGTGCGGTGTTGGAGCTTGCCGGGCAGTATGGGGTCGATCTGGCCCTGACGGGGCATGGAGGGGATGTCTGCCGTGCGGCGCTGGGAAAGACCGAGGCAGATGGCCAGGCATCGGAGCCGACGCCTGACGAGGCGCTCGGCATCTATCTGGCGGCGGTGAGCGTCTCCAATACAAAGCTCGCGCGGTACATGGCCTCAATTATCGAGCGTGCGGGCGAGCAAGCGATTTGCAAGCTCGATCCCGTGTCGTGGAAGGTGGCGTACGCGTTTACGGCCGCCTGTTATGGAGATAGCGGTCTGGGGCTTCCGGCAAGCCATACAGCGTTGGAAAGCGAAGCGTCTTGTGCCGCACTCGACATGCTGTCCGCACATGTCGAGATAAAGCATGGACTGACCGAGCGGGCGAAGGGTGGTGAGATCCTCGCGGGGCTCAAAACGGATAAGGCCTACGATTGTGAGCTCGATATCGCGGGGACGTTTGTGCGGGCGGACCGCATGTTGACGGAGCTATTTGATGGGTCGTATGCGGGGACTGACGAGCGTGATGATGAGATGGCCCTGACGCTCGAGGCGCTCGAAGCGCGTGGAATCCGAGCGCTCGCCATCTGGGTGCGCATGGTATTATCGGCGCGGCGCCTGTTTGCCGGCATGCCGGTGACCGACGAGCAGGCATTCAATGAGCTCGACCGTTTTGCCGTGCGTGTGCGTGACAATCAAGTCCAGTTGTTTGGCTTGATACTGGAAGGCTGGCAGTCGTTGGCTGAGGGGCGTCCGGTCAATGCCAAATTCCGTGCGGTGCAGGTGCTTAGGCTTGCCGAGGAATCGATTGGATACATACGCGACAACGCACTGCTGCTAGAGCGTGCGGCGTACTTACGCAATACATCGATGGTATCGGTGCGCGAAGAGGCAGAGCTGCTCGATTTGAGTCGGACGCAGGTCGGTGGTGCCGAGGCATGGATGGTGGCGCTGCATTTGGCCTCCGCGGGCCGCGATAGCGACCTTGCAGCCTGGATGTCCATGAACCGCCCGGGGATTTTGGATCCGTCGTATCGGCTGTTTGCGCGTCTTGCGATGCATTGTCTGGGTGAGCCGGCTGCTAGAATTCGAAAGAAGCTCCCGGTGCGCGAGCTGTCGCGGTATTCGCTGCGTGACGACTTTGAGGGCGAAGGCGAGCGTCTGTTCCAGGCCGGCGATGCCGAGGGTGTCGATGTGATTGGCCATATCGAGATTCGCATGTTTGGGGCGTTTCGCGCCGAGCGCGACGGGTTTCCCATCACGGATAAGATGTGGCGTCGCAAGAAAGCGGCGACGCTTGCCGAGCGGCTTGCGCTGGGCATGGATGCACTGGTCGACCGCGAGACGCTGGCTATGGAGCTGTGGCCCCATGCCGAGTTCAATAGCGCCCGCAACAACCTGTACTCGACGATATCGCGCCTGCGTTCGGCCTTGGGGCCGACACCGGACGGCAAGTCGTGTGTACTGATCCAAAACGAGTGCATTGGGCTTAACGGCGATTACGTCAAGACCGACGTTCGGTTGTTTGATCAGATAAGCCGTGAAGTTTTGGGAAATCGCACGGGTGCGCGCGGACCCCATCTGATCGAGCTGTGCCTTAAGATCGAGCAGCTCTACGCCGGCCCGTTGTATGTTCCCAATGGCTGTAATCCCACCTACTTTTTGCGTATGCGGCGCATTATGGAATCGAAGTATATCGACTGCATGATTCGGGGCGCGAATGCCGCCCTAGAAGAAAACGACCTGCAGTCGGCGGTATGGCTGGTGGAGTCGGGGTTGCGGCAAGAGACGGCGCGCGAGGACATGGTGCGTTGCGCTATGCGCGTCTACGGTGCGGCGGGGCGACGACGCGATATCGTCGAGCTGTACAGTGGGCATATGCATCACCTGAGGGAGCAGGTCAATGGCGTGCCCGAGCCCGAGGCGCGGCGTCTGTACGAGCGTTTGGTAGAGGGCAGGCTTAACCGCGTGCTCGTCGAGCGATAAAAAATGAGCGTCCGAATTGCTCGGACGCTCGCAAGCTTGATGTATGTTGGTTCGCCGGATCGTTGGCTCTTAGACGAGCTTAATCTTCTCGATATCCTTGCGCGAGGACTCGCGATACAGCGAGAACTTGCGGCCGATAACCTGGACGACCTCGGCATGGCAGCGATCGGCGAGCTCTTCGGCGGCCTCGCGGGCAGAAAGGCTGGAACCATCGAGTACGGAGCACTTAACGAGCTCGTGCTTCTCCAGGTAGGCGACCGTCTGCTCGACGGTGCCCTCGTTGATGTCGGACTTGCCGATGATGATGGCGGGGTTGAGGTGATGGGCCATGCTGCGAAGCTGCTTGACCTGGGCTCCTGTCAGTGCCATGGGTTCTCGCTTTCTATGTTATGGGGCGCCCCTCGATGGGGCCTTAATCTACGTGAGCTGTCCCACGATAGCGCAGGAACGGCGCGGTGTGGGGCGTGTTTGCCCAGTTCAAAAAGAATGCGGATGCCGAGCGGGAGAACAGCGCGGGTTACAGGCGGACGTGTACGGCGGCCAAAAGCGGTCTATGGACGGTCCGAAGAGACCGGCTCCCATGCAATAAACGCCCAACGGACCTTGCGGACGTGGTCGAGCATGTAGCGTCCCTGTGGCACGCCCTTGGACCCCGGCTCGCCGGCATGGGGATTCTCAATCATATGCTGAGCGACGTAGACGCGCAGACGGTCGATCTTATCCTCGTTACCGTGCTCGAGCATGCGGGAGAAGTCCGCCACGCCCGCTTCAAGGCTATCGAAGGTATCGCGACGAGGTGATTCAAAGTAACTAACCTGCGGCAGGGCACCCATCTGAATGAGGATATTAAAGGCATATACAAAGCCATTACTGCAGGTAACCGAGGCGCCGATGGCGTTCATCAGGTGCAGGTCATAGCGCGGGCTGGAGTTGGCGACCATCGTGACGGCACAACGCCGACGAGCCGTTCGATCAAGCTTGGCAAGCGCGCCTTTTAGGTTGGTCGTGGTGACAGAGCGACTGGCAAAGGCAACATCTACCGCTTTCGCGACCGGTCCAACCAAATCCCAGTCATCATCCCAAGCAAGCTCAAGCGGTGTAATGCGATCCTCGAGCCCATAGTACTCAATGCCAGCATCAAGCGTGCCCAACATAGCAGGGGAAAAGTCAGCAGCAATCACAGGATGTCCAGCCTGAGCAAGCGGAATGGCAATCGACCCAGCCCCACACCCCATATCAAGCACCGATTCACCAGGCTTTAACGCCAACAGCTTCATAAAGTCCCGAGCATACGGAGCAGTCTCAAGCGGCCGAAAATGCCGAGCCCTTTTGTCCCACTCAAAAGAGTCATCAGCCCGCCGCCGATTAGCTTGCAGACGCATCCATTCGCCATTCCAATCAGCAGCAAGAAGCTCAGAGCGAGCATCCCCATCAACCACGGGCCATCCCCCTCACAACAAAAAAGCGACTCCTCCCAAAAGAAGAGCCGCAACCAGCATATATCAGAAAGAACCGATCCAACGCCAAACCGCCGTATCAACCATGTGGTGCAGGAGCGAAGCAACTGCAACCGGGATAGAACCCAACTGAGGTCCCGTTGTGCGGGAACCCCGGGGGAGGGCAAATATATAAGGTCGATCGCGAGTTCCGCACGAGCCGGAGAGCACTTAATGTGCTCTCCGTGCGAGTCAGGACTGTCCGAGCAGGCGACCTTATATATTTGCCCTCCCCCGGGGCTCCTCGCCAGTCCCCCTCAGCTAGTTCTTGAGCGAGTTCAGCGGCGCCGGGAAGCGTCCACCACGGTGGGCAAGCACGGTGCCGGCGTTGGGGTTCACCGGCATGATGGGCGCACGGCCGAACAGGCCGCCGTACTCGACGCAGTCGCCCACGCCCTTGCCGATGGCGGGAATCACGCGCACGGCCGTGGTCTTGTTGTTGATGACGCCGATAGCCATCTCGTCGGCGATGATGCCGGCGATGGTCTCGACCGGGGTGTCACCGGGGATGGCGATCATGTCCAGGCCGACGGAGCATACGCAGGTCATGGCCTCGAGCTTCTCGAGCGAAAGCGCGCCGGCCTCGACGGCGGCGATCATGCCGGCGTCCTCGGACACGGGGATAAAAGCGCCCGAGAGGCCGCCCACGCTGGAGCTGGCCATAACGCCGCCCTTCTTGACGGCATCGTTGAGCATGGCGAGTGCGCAGGTCGTGCCCGGGCCGCCGCAGGTGCCAACACCGATGATCTCGAGGATGCGGGCAACGGAGTCGCCGATGGCAGGCGTAGGCGCCAGCGACAGGTCGACGATGCCCTTCTCGACACCCAGGCGATGGGCGGCCTCGCGGCTCATGAGCTCACCGGCACGGGTGATCTTAAAGGCGGTCTGCTTAATCTTCTCGGCGACCTCCATCATCGATGCGGAATCGGGCAGTGTCTCCAGGGCTGCGGCCATAACGCCGGGACCCGAGACGCCCACGTTGATGACGGCGTCGGCCTCGCCACCGCCATGGACAGCGCCCGCCATAAACGGGGAGTCCTCGACCATGTTGGCAAAGCAGACAAACTTGGAAGCGCCGACGGAATCCTCGTCTGCCGTGAGTTTGGCGGCATCGATGATGGTCTGCGCAGCCATGAGCACGGCGTCCATGTTGATGCCGGCACGCAGGCTGGCGACGTTGACGCTGGAGCAGACGCGGCTGGTGGCGGCGAGCGCCTGCGGGATGGACTGGATGACGCGGCGGTCGGCGTCGCCGATGCCCTTCTGGACGAGCGCGGAGAAGCCGCCCAGGTAGTCGATGCCGAGGGTCTCGGCCGCGCGGTCGAGGGCATGCGCGATGGGGGTGAGGTCCTCATCCTTGCAGCAAGCGGCAATCTGCGCCACCGGGGTGACGGAGACGCGCTTGTTGACGATGGGGATACCGTACTCGCGCTCGAGGTTCTCGGCGGTCTCGACCAAGTGCTCAGCCGTGTGCGTTACGTGGTCGTAGATCTTCGTGCACATGCGGTCGAGGTCCTCGTCACCGCAACCCATGAGCGAAACACCCATGGTGATGGTCCTGATGTCGAGGTTCTGCTCCTCAACCATGCCGCGGGTTTCCGCGATTTCTGCGGGCGTGATCGCCATCCTTGCGCTCCTATCTGCCAAAACGAGCATAGTCTTATCTATTCTAACGTGCCGCACGTGCCAAGTGGCGCATGCGGCACGTTTTGGTGCTCGGTTGTTTCCGTTGTGTTACTGCCCAAAGACCTCTTCGGCGATGCGCGCGCTTTCGGCGGCGTCCTTGGCGTAGTAGTCCGCGCCAATCTGCTTGGCGTATTCGGGGGTGAGTACGGCGCCGCCTACGATGATCTTGACGCCCGGCACCTCGGCATGAAGCAGCTTGATGGTCTCCTCCATGGCGACGACCGTGGTGGTCATAAGCGCCGAGAGGCCGACGAGCTTAATGTCGCGCTCCTTGACGGTCTTGAGCACTTCCTGCGGATCGACGTCGCGGCCCAGATCAAAGACGGTATAGCCGTAGTTGTCGAGCAGCATCTTGACGATGTTCTTACCGATATCGTGGATGTCGCCCTTGACGGTGGCCACGCAGATCTTACCCTTGTCGGCAATCTCGCCGGCGGGCATCAGGCGTTTGATGGTATCGAAGCCCACGCGCGCGGCCTCGGCCGAGGCCATGAGCTGCGGCAAGAAGAACTTGCCCTGGTCAAAGAGGACTCCGACCTCATCGAGGGCGGGGATAAAGTGGTCGTTGATGAGGTCCATGGCGTCGTGGTCGGCCAGCAGGCGTTCGGTCTCGGCCGCGATTTCGCCCTTGCGTCCCGAGACGACCATGTGGCGGATGGGGTCGTCATCGGCGCTTGCGGTGGTGCTTGCGGTGGTGCTTGCGGTGGTGCTTGCGGTAGTGCTTGCGGTAGGCGCGGCATCGCTCGATGCTGACTGGGCGGCCGCCGGGTTGGCGGCAATCTTGTACGGGTCGGTCCAGCCGGCGTAGCGCTCGATGTATCCGGTCGAGCCCTCGTCCTCAACGCTCAGCACGCGATAGCTGTAGACGGTGTCCATAAAGCGCTTGGAACCCGGGTTCATGATGGGGGCGTCCAGGCCCGCGCCGAAGGCGGCGGCCAAAAAGACCGAGCCCAGCAGCGGGCGCGCGGGCAGGCCAAAGCTGATGTTCGATACGCCGAGTGCGCACTTGACGCCCAGGCGCTCCTTGCACATAGACATGGCACGTAAAATCTGCTCAGCCTGGCGCTGGTTGGTCGAGGCGGTCATGACCAGGCAGTCGATGAGGATGCGGTCCGGGCCGATGCCGTAACGGGCGGCTTCGGCCACGATGCGCTCGGCGATGGCGAAGCGAGCCTCGGCGGTATCGGGGATGCCGTCCTCGTCGAGCGTGAGGCCGACGACGTTGGCGCCGTAGTGGGCGACCAGCGGAAAGATCTCATCCATGATCTGCTGTTTGCCGTTAACCGAGTTGATGATGGGCTTGCCGGCGTAGCGACGTACGGCGGCCTCGACGGCGGCGGGGTCGGTGGAGTCGATCTGCAGTGGCAGCAGCGTGGAGCCTTGGAGCTGCTCGGTCGCTTGCTGGATGACCTTGACCTCGTCGATCTCGGGCAGGCCCACGTTGACGTCCAGGATGTCGGCACCCTGCTCTTGCTGGCTGATGCCCTGGCTCACGACGTAGTCCAGGTCGCCGTCGCGTAGGGCCTGCTGCAGGCGCTTTTTGCCGGTGGGATTGATGCGCTCGCCGATGACGGCAATCTTGTGGCCGTCGCAGGGAAGGTCCACGACCGTCTGGGCACTCGTGACTGACATGCTGGGTTTGCGATGGCGTGGGCTGGGTGTGTGGTTATCGATAAGCATGCGCAGCGCTGCCATGTGCGCCGGCGTGGTGCCGCAGCAGCCGCCCACGACGCTCACACCATCCTCGATCATACCGGCGACGGCCTCGGCGTATTCGGGTGCCTGGATATCAAAGACGGTATTGCCGTCATCGTCCACGCGGGGCAGTCCCGCATTGGCCTGCACCATAACGGGCTTGTCGGTGACGGTGAGCATACGCGCGGCGAGTCCTCGGAGCTCGGCTGGGCCCTGGCTGCAGTTGATGCCCAGGACGTCGGCGCCGATGGCGTCGAGGGTGATGGCGGCGACCTCGGGGCTCGTCCCCAAGAAGGTGCGGCCGTCTTCCTCAAAGGTCATGGTGGCAAAGACGGGCAGGTCGGAGTTCTCGCGGCAGGCGAGGACTGCCGCCTTGATCTCGGCCAGGTCGGTCATGGTCTCGATAATAAAGAGGTCGACGCCCGCAGCGACGCCGGCGCGCACCTCCTCGGCAAAGAGGTCGTAGGCCTCGTCAAAGCTGAGGGTGCCCAGGGGACGCAGCAGGGCGCCGATGGGGCCGATGTCGCCGGCGATGTAGCGGGCGCCGGCCTCGCGGGCGCAGGTGACTGCCGCGGCAAAGACGTCTGCCACGGTGGCGGCGCCATCGAGCTTGTGAGCGTTGGCGCCAAAGGTGTTGGCGGTGATCACGTCGCAGCCAGCCTCGACGTACTGACGCTGGATATCGGTGATGACCTGGGGCTCTTCAAAGTTGAGCAGTTCGGGCAGGGCGCCTGCCTTCATGCCGGCGGCCTGCAACATGGTGCCCATGCCGCCGTCGAACAGTAGGTGCCCCGTGCCCTCGATGGCGGCGCGCAGGCGGTCATCCTTAATGCGAAGGTCGTCGATCGTGCGCGTCTTGTATGCAGCGCCATTACGGCGTGCGGCATCAACGGGTGCCGCCAGCGCGGCACCGTCCAGATCATGAGTGATAAGCGGAGTAAACATCGGGGGCTCCTAATGGCTGGAATAGCAGGTAGTGTGGGCGGCGCGGAAGCGGCAGTGCTCGCGCATGCGGCAGATATTGCAGGTGGGGCGGCTCTGGGCGTCGTGGACTTCGCCGTCGAACAGACCAATCACCGCGGTCACGCTCTTGGTGGGCATGAGCAGGCTGGTGGGGGTGACGGTAAGTCCAATGAGGCGCGTGGCGTTGAGCGCATCCACGATCGAGCGCTGGGCAGAGAGCGGGCAGTCGCCATAGCCGGGACTGAAGCGCCAGTTGCCGGCGAGCCCGTGTGCGGCGGCCGCAGCCTTGACTTGCTGGTCCATCTGCTCGACGGCGGCTTCTACATAGGCAGAGCATGCGGCGTCGAGCACGGCTCCCTCTAGGGGCTGCTGGGCTCCCGTGGTGCGCAGGCGACGCTCGGCAGCCATCCCGAGGGTGCAGGCCATGAGTGCCGCCAGGCGGGCGTCCTTAAGGTGGCGATAGATATCACGACCCCGCAGCTCAACATTGGTGCCAACCAAGCGGATGCAGGGCTCGCCCTGCTCGTCGACGCCCGTGGCATCGACGGCAAACACGCGTCGCACGCCGCGGGGCTCGATATCCAGCTCTAGGCGCTCAACGACAAGCTCAATTCGTCGTGACAGCTCGGGCTCAATCTGCTGGCCGCCGTAGCCCAGATACCGCAGCATCTCGGCACGGTCGACACGAGGGTGGTGGGCAGCGTCGATACGGTAAAGCGCCGGCGACGCAAGGTCGGCCGGCACTTCAATAACGGTTGTATCGACGTGCGGTTTTTCCATTACCCCAGGCGCTCCATAATGGTCGCGGCGATTGCAGGACGGTTCATAGTGTACAGGTGCAGACCGTCGGCACCGTGCTCCTTAAGGTCGCAAAGCTGACGAGCAGCATAATCTACACCGGCAGCCTGCAGGCTCTCGGGGTCGTTCTCGTACTTGGCGAGGATCTTGATGACGGGGGAGGGCAGCGACGCGCCGCACATAAAGACCATGCGGCTGATTTGCGACTTGCCCATAAACGGCATGATGCCCGCGGTAATAGGCACGGTGATGCCGGCCTTGTCGGCAAGCTCGCGGAAGCGATAGAAGCACTCGTTATCAAAGAAGAGCTGTGTCACAAAGAAGCTCGCGCCGGCGTCTTGCTTTTGCTTGAGGTGCTCGACCGAGAGGTTGAGATCCTCGCAGGCAATGTGGCCCTCGGGGTAGGCTGCGGCGCCCACGCAAAAGCCGGCGTCGACGAGCTCGGGGATGAGGTCACGGGCGTAGGCGTAGTCGGAGGCGGGCTTGTCGTCCTCGGTCGCGCCAGCGGGAAGATCACCACGCAGGGCCAGGATGTTTTCAACGTCGGCGGTGCGATACTCGTCAATCTTGGCGGCGATATCGGCGTGCGAGCGGCCCACGCAGGTGAGGTGCGCTACCGAGGGCGTATCGAATTCGCTCGTAATCATATGTGCGATGGGGGCGGTGGTGGCACCGTTACCCGAGCCGCCAGCGGAACAAGTGACCGAGACAAAGCTCGGTGAAAGCTTGCACAGGTTGCCTGCCACCTCGCGAGCCGTATCGAGGGTAAGCTCACCCTTGGGCGGGAACATCTCAAAAGAAACGGGCGTGGTGCCCTGGGATGCTGCCTGCTTAAAAACCTCGTCGACGCGCATATCGTGCTCCTTTAGATATTTAGTGCGATGTGTTGTAAGGATTCTACAGCACCGCTGTGCCACGGTGGAGTTTTACTCGCGATTTAGGGATACCAATCAAAGATGCCTTGCTATCGGCACTGCCTATAGCAGAGCAGTCAATGTAGGAAAGGGCTATATTGAATGGTATCTGATGCGAAATACCAGTTAATAGAGCCCCATCCCAAATTGACTACCCTTAAACTATGGGGAGAGGTCTGCAATTTATACAGTTGATTGGCTGTTGAGGGTGGCAACGCCGCCGCGATGCGTTAACCTCATTGATTGGTTTCGCGACAGCAACATAACGGTAATGTTGCGGAAACACGACGAGCCTAATCTATGACTCGTTCGTTAGTAATCAACACCGCATCTCACGCGGTGCCGATACGAAGGGAGTTCCGTATGGCCGATCTTACTGACCGCTTCGGGACCATGGTGTTCTCTGAGGAAGTCATGAAGGACTACCTCCCCAAGGACATTTGGAAGCGCCTTGCTGCAACCCTCGAGGACGGTGAGCCGCTCGACCTGGATGTGGCCAACGCCGTTGCCCACGCCATGAAGGTCTGGGCCATCTCCAAGGGCGCGACGCACTACGCGCACTGGTTCCAGCCGCTTTCGGGCATTACTTCCGAGAAGCACGACAGCTTCCTCGAGCCCAACCACGACGGCACCGCCATTACCAAGTTTACGGGCAAGAACCTGATCCAGGGCGAGCCGGACGCCTCCAGCTTCCCCAACGGCGGCCTGCGCGCCACCTTCGAGGCCCGTGGCTACACCGCTTGGGATCCCACCAGCCCCGCTTTTATCAAGGACGATGTCCTGTGCATCCCCACGGCTTTCTGCTCCTACACGGGCGAGGCCCTGGACAAGAAGACCCCGCTGCTGCGTTCCATGACTGCGCTCTCGCGTGAGTCCAAGCGCGTTCTGGCGCTGTTTGGCAAGACTCCCAAGAAGGTTGTTCCTTCCGTGGGCGACGAGCAGGAGTACTTCCTGATCAAGAAGGACGCCTACCGCAAACGCAAGGACCTGGTTATCACCGGCCGCACCCTCTTTGGCGCCGCTCCCTGCAAGGGCCAGGAGCTCGAGGAGCACTACTTTGGCGCTATCCGCCCCACCGTCTCGGCCTACATGAAGGACCTGGACGATGAGCTGTGGGCGCTCGGCATTCCCGCTAAGACCAAGCACAACGAGGTTGCTCCCTGCCAGCATGAGCTCGCACCGGTCTATGGCGAGGTCAACGAGGCCATCGACCAGAATCTGGTCATGATGGAGAAGATGAAGCTCATTGCCTCCCGCCACGACTTGGTCTGCCTGCTGCACGAGAAGCCCTTCGAGGGCATCAACGGTTCGGGCAAGCACAACAACTGGTCGCTTGGCACCGAGTCCGAGAATCTGCTCGATCCGGGCGACACCCCGCTCGACAACCTGCAGTTCATCGTTTTCCTCACCGCGGTGATCGAGGCCGTCGATAACTATCAGGAGCTCCTGCGTGCCTCCGTTGCCTCGGCCGGCAACGATCATCGTCTGGGCGCCAATGAGGCTCCTCCGGCGATTATGTCCATCTTCCTGGGCGACCAGCTTACCGAGGTCGTCGAGAAGATCATCGATGGCAAGGCTTCCGTCCATGCCACGCGCGGCGTGCTCGACCTGGGCGCCGATACCCTGCCCAAGCTGATGCAGGACAACACCGACCGCAACCGCACCTCCCCGTTTGCCTTCACCGGCAACAAGTTCGAGTTCCGTGCCTGCGGCTCCGAGCAGAACGTCTCCGACTCCAACCTGGTGCTCGATGCCGCCGTGGCCAAGTCGCTCAAGTCCTTCGCCGATGCCCTTGAGGGTACGCCCGAGGATGATTTCCAGGACGCCGCGCTCGAGTACTGCAAGAAGGTCCTGACCGACCACCAGCGTATCCTGTTCTCCGGCGACGGTTACTCCGACGAGTGGCCCATCGAGGCCGAGAAGCGCGGCCTTGCCAACAACAAGACCACGGCCGACGCCCTGCCCGCCTTTGTTTCCGATAAGGCTATCGCGCTCTTTGAGGAGACGGGCGTCCTGACCAAGGCTGAGGCTCAGTGTCGCTACGACTGCAAGCTCGAGAAGTACAACAAGCTCATGAACATCGAGGCTACCACGATGGTTCGTGAGGCGCGTCGTACCTATCGCCCGGTCATTACCGCCTACGCCACCAAGGTCGCTAAGGGCCTTGAGGCTATTCGTGCCGCCGGTGCTGAGGCCGCCATGCAGTGCGAGCAGAACACGCTCAACAAGCTCTGCAACGGTATCACCGCCATCAACGACTCCATCAAGGCGCTCGACGCCGTGCATCAGAAGGCCGAGGCCCTCGATGGTCAGGAGCAGGCCAATGTGTATGCACACGAGGTCGTTCCCGCTATGGATACGCTGCGCGCCGCCGTGGATGCCATGGAGGAGATCGTGGCCGCCGACTACTGGCCGGTCCCGACCTACGACGACATCCTGTTTTACGTGTAACAGACGCGTTTGATTTTGCGTGCGAAGGGGTTTCGCCTGTGCGAGGCCCCTTCTTTTTTGTCGCCGGACCTTCTTTGAACATGCTGTCGAGTGAGCGTTTCGCGCGGGGCATCTTGAAAGTTGTAACCTATTTTGGGCATGCGGACGTTTCGGGCGTTTGTTCATAAAGGGGAGGATTATCCGATGAGGGTATTCGATATCGTGTTTAGTCCGACGGGTGGAACGGAAAAGGTATCTAACTACATTGCCAATGCGTTAGAAGGGGAAACCGTTGCCGTAGATCTGACCGATAGCGGGCTTGGTTTTCGTACGGTTGCGATGACAAAAGAGGATGTAGCCGTGATCGCGGTGCCCTCGTATGGTGGGCGAGTCCCGGCTGTGGTCGCGGAGCGTTTGGGTATGATGCGAGGAAATGGCGCACAGGCGGTTCTGGTTTGTGCTTATGGAAACCGCGCATATGAGGACACACTGGTCGAGCTTGAGGACGCGGCAAAGGGCGCAGGTTTTCGGGTGATCGCGGCGGTTTCTGCCATCGCCGAGCATTCTATTGTTCGCCAGATTGCCGCCGGCAGACCAGATGCGCAGGACGCGGCACAGCTCACTGGGTTTGCGAATCAGATTCGGCAAAAGATATCTGCAGGAGATGCTTCTGAGCCGGCTATTCCGGGCAATCGTCCCTATAAGAAGGCCGGGGGCACTGGTATGGTGCCTAAGGCCACAAAGGAGTGCACCGCCTGCGGGGCTTGCGCCACAGCGTGTCCCGTTGGCGCTATCGATAAAGACGATCCCAAACGGGTGGACAAAAAGGCCTGCATTTCCTGCATGCGCTGCGTTGCCGTGTGTCCGCGGGGCGCGCGTGGGCTAAGTCCTGTCATGCTCTCTGCGGCTACCAAGATGTTGAGCAAAGCTTGTTCTGAGAGAAAAGAATGCGAGCTTTTTGTCTAGCACAGGGGCCTGGAGCCCTCTTCATCTAATGTCAAAATAGAACGAAACCGTGCGATGGTAACTCGCACGGGTTCGTACATTTTTGAGTTGGTGCCCCCAGCGGGATGTCCGCGTGCGGCTGGCGCCGCCCGCTTCCGCTGCGTCGCTCCGCTCCTTGCGTGCTGCGCTGGAAAACGCTTGCGCGTTTCCTCAGCTCCGCACCCTGTCGGGTTCGAATCTCGACGTATGGGTAGCAAAAAGCCCGCTACCGAATTGGTAACGGGCTTCTCAGATTCTGTGGTGCCCCCAGCGGGATTCGAACCCGCGATATCCACCTTGAAAGGGTGGCGTCCTTGGCCGCTAGACGATGGGGACAGCGGGAAAGAGTATAGCAGACTTTTTTGCCGGTGCGCATATCGTTGGCAAACTGGAAAACCACCACAAAGGAGTAGGCTTCTACTCCGATTTTCAAATATCTCAATCTGTAACATCTGGGCGGGCAAATCGGCTCTATCTGTTACAGATCGAGACAAAAGGCGGATGTCGGGACGAACATCTCATTCTGTAACAGCAAGACGACTTTTAACGGTCTAAATGTTACAGATTGAGACAAACCGCTGGGGCGGGTCAAAACCACCACAAAGGTGCCTGTCCCTTTGTGGTGGCGGGGCGTTAGGGGAGGAGCTTCATGGCGGCGTCGTGGGCGGCGTGCTCGTAGGTGTCGTCGAGGGGCTTGAGCGGCAGCAGGGCTGTGGCCTGCGCATCGCCGCGACGCTCGAGGGCGTGGGTAATGAGCCAGTCGGCGAGCTCGGGGTTCTTGGGCAGTGCCGGTCCGTGTAGGTACGTGCCGATGACTCCCTTGTAGATCAGACCCTCAAAGCCATCGTCACCGTTGTTGCCGGTGCCCGCGACGACGGACGTTCCGAGCGGCGTGGCCTCTGTATCGAGCAGGGTGCGGCCGCCGTGGTTCTCGAATCCCACAAAGGGCTCAGGCGCCAGGTCGGTCTTGACGGCGACGTTGCCGATCAGGCGGTCGGAGCCGCGCACAGTCTCGGCGGCAATGACGCCCAGGCCCTCAATGCGATCGTCGCCCATGTAGTACGAACGGCCGAGCAGCTGATAGCTACCACAGATGGCAAGCAGTGTGCCGCCGTCCTCAACATAGGCCGCAACCTTGTCTTTTTGAGCGAGCAGCTCGTGCGCCACGGCCAGCTGGTCGCGATCGGAGCCGCCGCCCATCATGACGATATCGGCATCATGCAGATCGAGCACCTCGCCCATGCGGACCTCGTCCACGCGAACGGGGATGCCGCGCCAGGCGCAGCGGCGCTCGAGGGCAATGACGTTTCCGCCGTCGCCATAGAGGTTGAGGGCATCGGGATACAGGTAGACGATGCGCAGCGGGCGCGAGAACTCGACCGGCGCGACGCCGACGGGGACGGCGCTGCCATCGGCGCACGTTGCGGCGTGGGCGGCAACCGTAGCCGCATCGGTGCCTTTGAGCCCGTCGAGCTCCTTGACTAGCGGCGGAAAGGCCGTGTAGTTGGCGACGGCATAGAAAGTGTCGCCGGCGGCTTCATCCGCAACGGCACCGATCGCCTGCTCGATATTCGAGATAATCGTGGCATCGATGCCGGCGTACTTGAGGCGTACCTGCATGTCGTGTGCGCGCGTGCCGCCGGCAAAGGCGACAAGCCCCGTTGTGTCGGCGATGCGCTCAAAGTCGACGTCGTAGATCCACGATACATCGTGGCCGTCGGCGTCATTGTCGTTGAGGAAGAAAGCGCAGAGTCTGCCGCCTGCCGTCTTGATGGACTGGATTTGTCGATCGAAGCCTACGGGATTCTTGGCCAGGTTTGCCGCGACGGTACGGCCGGCGATCTCCCAGCGGCCCATACGCCCGCCGGCGGGGACGTAGGCATCGAGCGTGGGCTGCAGATGCACTGCGTCCACGCCCAGCTCGTGGGCGGCGAAGAAGGCTGCGGCTACGTTGTAGACCATGTACAGGCCGTTGTAGCGCGTGGCGATGTGCGTTGCGGGTGCGTCGGTATCGGGTCCAAAGACCAGGTCAAAGCCGTAACCGTCGCAGCCGAGCTCCACGCCCGTCACGCGACGGACCAGTCCAGGGCGGGCCCAGCCGCACGAGGGGCAATGGTATGCGCCAAGCTGGCCGTACTGCACATAGTCGTACTCCAACGGCGCGTTGCACTGCGAGCAAAAACGCGAGTCGCTAATGCGATCGGACTCGGTGCCCGTGGCGCCGTCGATGCCAAAGGCGATGCTTGCATTGGGAACGCGCGCGGCGATTGCGGCACACAGCGGGTCGTCTGCGTTGTAGATGAGCGTTGTTGCCGGAGAGAGCTCCAATGCATGGGCGATGACGTCTTGGGTATGGTCGATCTCGCCGTAGCGGTCTAGCTGGTCGCGGAACAGGTTGAGCAGCACAAAGTACGTCGGCTTGAGCTTGGGCAGAACGCGTACGGTGTAGAGCTCGTCGCACTCAAAAACGCCCACGCGCTTGCCGCTGCTGGTGTGCTTAAGGCCGCCGCGGGCCTCGAGCAGAGCACCCACCACACCAGGCTCCATATTGTTGCCGGCACGGTTGCACACCACGGTAGCACCGCTGGCAGCAACGGCGTCGGCGATGAGGTTGGAGGTGGTGGTCTTGCCATTAGTACCGGTGATCACCACGCTGCGGTCGACCAAGCTCGCGAGGTCGCTTAGCAACTCGGGGTCGATCTTCATGGCGATGCGGCCGGGGAGTACGCCGCCCTGGCGCTTAAGGACGGAGCGCAGCCCCCAGCGGGCGATATCGCTCGAGGTGCAGGCGAGAGATGAGCGGAGGTTCATGAAGCCGTTCCTAACATAGATGACATGGTCGGGGTGATCGCGTCGCTAAAAGCCGTAGCGGCGCGCAAATTCCTGGGCAAGCTGAGATACGTCTTCGCAGGCGTTGGCCCAGGGGGCAAAGTCGGGGGTGTCCGAGATAATGCCGTCGGCTTCCCAAACCGCCTGGTGCGAGAGGTCCCAGGGGTCGCGCGGCTCGGGTCGGCAGGGAAGATACGGCGTCTGGTACATGGGGTTCAGCAAGAAGAACGCGCCGCCCTCGCAACGGTTAGCGAACTCACGCAGCGCTCGCGTCGCCGGGCGCATCTTGTTTGTTTTGAACAGCAGAATCGTGCGGGCGAGCAGGTACCAAGGAGAGTTTTCGAGTACGTCTGCCCCCATCTGTTCCTCGAGCTGATGCGCCAGGGCAAAAAAGCCGTCTTGGTCTTCCAAGCGGGCGAGGGCAAGCAGCACGGTGCCGGCGGCCCGGGTGAGATAGCCTTCTGCCTTAAGGACGCGGCGGGCGTAGTTGGCAGCAGCGCGGTAGCGGGCGCTCGCCATGCACAGCTGCGAGATGGCCTCGAGCGTGTGGAGCCACCCGATAAGCACCGGCTCGCTCACGGTAAGGTCTGCTGCGGTGACACCGTCGGCCAAAACATTATTGGCCCAATAGTGCGGGGCCTCCATATCAAACCCGGGCACGCTCTGTTGCAGGTAGTCGGCCGTGCTCGCCTCGAGCTTCATCAGGTCGCCCAGGCAGGCATCGACGGGCGTGTCCGCCAGGATGATGGCGAGCAGCTGCGCGTCGACGGCCAGTGCGTCGACGCGAACAATCTTGAGCAGCTCATCGCGCATGTCGTCGAACAGGCGGTTGCGCGTCTGCTCGAACTCCTCGTCGCTGCCCATGTCCTCGATGCGGCGAAGCTCGTCAAGCAAATGACGATGAACGCCGGCATAGGACAGCAGCGCTTGGGCATGCTCGGTCTGCGCATACTTGTGAGGGTTTGCGCTGATGTCGTTATGGACAAGCTCGCGTGCTGCATCGGTGAGTTCGGGGTGCGATGCCAGATAGGTACGCTCCAGATAGGCGGGGATGTAGACGCTCGGATTCATTAGAGGTCTCCTCCCTTAAATGGAAGCCCCTGCTCGGCTGCACGCAGGATGCGCTCGTCGATCTGGGAGCGCACGATGTCGTTGGTGGCGACCCAGGCGGCAAAGCTGGCGTTGTCGGGCGCGCCTAGGCCCTCCTGCAGTACCGGCGTCGCCTCGGACAGGGCAAGGACAAGCTCATCGGTGGAGCCCACGCCCACGTTGACGCGGGCATAGACGCCATCGGGAAACTCGGTTTGGAAGTAGAGTGCTTCGGCCGCGTGCGGGCATGAGCGCACCAGGATGCGTAGGTAGTGTTCGGCGCCCTCGTAATCCAGCTCGCGCCAGGCAGCGCTCATCAGCGCGATGAGCGTCCACGGGTCCAAGTCGCGCTCTGCGTCCTTGGGACGGCGGCGCAGCGGCGTGTTGGCGAGATAGGGCACGGAGTGGGCGGAACGAAAACGCTTGAGCTCCTCGGCAGGGTATTCGAGCTTTGCCATGGCAAGCATCGCGGTATGGCGGACGCCGGCGGGGTCGTTGGGTGCAAAGTTCAGGCTGCGATTCGCGGCATCCAGCGACATGCGGTAGCGGCCGCTAATGAGCGCGCGCGATGCCAAGGCGGCAAGCCAGCGCAGGTAGGGACGGCGGGTCAGGTCGCCTGCGGCCTCACACTCGTAGGGGTCCTGCGCCGAGGCAATCTTGAGCGCCAGATCGTGCTCCACCTCGTCGCACTTGGACACCAGATACTGTACGTATTCCTCGTTGGATTCGGCGGTGAGCGCCGTCAGCATGCGCTGGGCATCCCAGTTGGCCGGATCGAGCGCGGCTGCCTCGCGGAGCATGTTCTCGGCTGCGGTCTCTTCTTGCTCTGCTTGGGCGTCGTCGGGGATAAAGGGGATGCGGTAGTCGACAGCCTCGACGACCTTGGCAATCAGATGCCCAGCTCGGTCGCGGTCGTGCACGATGAGCGGCGCGGGGTTACGGGTGAATTGTTCCATCAGACGCTCTACGGCGGCACCGTCGGTGAGTGGAATATTGTCGCGGCGCAAGGCCTCAAGAACGAGGCGATGGCAATCCTCTTGTATGGGGTCGAATGCCATGGAGCCTCCTTTGCTGCGGTTAGGGTTCAAATATCTCTATATAAGGTTCTAGTTTACCCGCATGTGACACACCGGGGGTGCCGCACTTGGACTTGCACCTTTGCACCACGAAGACGGATGTCGCACAAATGTCGGCGCCCTGGACGACCGAGTGGTATCACGGTGCCGCAAACGGTCGATTTTTGGCGGCGAACGGGGTGCATTTTGGAGGGGCACAGTCCTGCCTGGGATATGTAGTCAACCTTGATAAAACGTTTGCCCAGCTTGGGAGTATGAATGCCCCACAAGGGTCTTCAGGGATAGAAAAAACGTTTCATCATTGTTGGCTTTAGGTGAATAACTGACCAACCAGAACGGTAAAATAGTGTTTGTCTGAGCGTTGAGACGTTTAGACATCGCGCATTGTCGTCGCCGGCAACGCGCAAACGGTCCTAACGGAGCCAATTGGGTGCTCCGTTATATACGCAAGTCTAAGAGGGGCTTGTTTAGGAGGCACAGTATGGGACGTTTTACCAATCCTCGCGATCTGTACTTTGGTGAGGGCGCTCGCCACGAGGTGAAGAACCTCAAGGGCAAGAAGGCCATCATCGTTTCTGGCGGCAGCTCTATGCGTCGCGGCGGGTTCCTGCAGGACGTTGAGGCCGACCTCAAAGAGGGCGGCTTCGAGGTCAAGCTGTTCGAGGGCGTCGAGTCCGATCCGTCCATCGAGACGGTCATGAAGGGCGCCGAGGCCATGCGCGAGTTCGAGCCCGACTGGATTATCGCCATCGGCGGCGGCTCGCCCATCGATGCCGCTAAGGCCATGTGGGTCTTCTACGAGTATCCCGAGGAGTCCTTCGATAACATCATCCAGCCGTTCAGCTTCCCCGAGCTGCGTCAGAAGGCTCATTTCTGCGCCATCTCCTCTACCTCCGGCACCGCTACCGAGGTCACTGCCTTCTCCGTCATCACCGACTACGCCAAGGGCATCAAGTACCCGCTGGCCGACTTCAACATCACCCCTGATGTCGCCATCGTTGACCCCGAGCTCACCTACACCATGCCCGCCAAGCTGTGCGCTCACACCGGCATGGACGCTCTGACCCACTGCATGGAGGCTTACGTTTCCACTTGTGCTTCCATGTTCACCGACGCTAACGCTCTGCACGGCATCCGCGAGATCGTCGAGTGGCTGCCCAAGTCCTATGCTGGTGACCATGAGGCCCGTCAGCACATGCATGAGGCTCAGTGCATCGCCGGCATCGCCTTCTCCTCGGGCCTGCTGGGCATCGTTCACTCCATGGCTCACAAGACCGGTGCAGCCTTTGAGAACGGCCACATCATCCACGGTGCTGCTAACGCCATGTACCTGGGCAAGGTCATCCAGTGGAACTCCAAGGACCCGCGCGCTGCCGAGCGTTACGCTTACGTGGCCAAGGAGATCCTGCACCTTCCCGGCGAGACCAACGAGGAGCTCATCGCTGCGCTCGTCCAGAAGATTCGCGACCTCAACGACCAGCTCAACATTCCGCAGTCCATCAAGGATTACGCGAATGGTGGCGTGAAGGTCGACGCCGAGAACCCGCAGATGGTTTCCGAGGAGGAGTTCCTCGCGAAGCTCCCCGAGATCGCCGCGAACGCCGAGCAGGACGCCTGCACGCCCGAGAACCCGCGTGAGACCAAGGCTGCCGACTTCGAGAAGATTCTCAAGGCCTGCTACTACGACACCGACATCGATTTCTAATCGACTCTTGTTATCGTAACGAGGGGCTCCGCACGTATCCGTACGGAGCCCCTTTCTTTTTATTTTAGAGAATGGGATAGTTATGGCTGCAATTTTCAATAGCCCCAGCAAGTACATCCAGGGTCCGGACGAGCTCGCCAAGCTCGGCTCCTATGTCGAGCCGCTCGGCGCTAAGGCCCTCGTCATCGTGACGCCTTCGGGCAAGAAGCGCGTCGGTGCCAAGATCGAGGGCGGTTTTGCCGAGGCCAAGGCCGAGCTGCTGTTTGAGGACTTTAACGGCGAGTGCTCCAAGGGCGAGGTCGATCGCCTGGTTGCGCTCGCTCGCGACAACGGTTGCGACATCATCGTTGGCGTCGGTGGCGGCAAGATCCTCGATACCGCTAAGGCCGTTGCCTACTACCTGGAGTCCCCGGTTATCATTTGCCCCACGATCGCCTCGACCGATGCACCGTGCTCGGCACTTTCGGTGCTCTACACCGATGACGGCCAGTTCGATAAATATCTCTTCCTTAAGGCAAACCCCAACATTGTCCTGATGGATACGACGGTTATCGCGGCGAGCCCGGTGCGCCTGACGGTTTCCGGTATGGGCGATGCGCTCGCAACCTACTTTGAGGCCCAGGCGACGCATGATGCCGACGGTGGCACTTGCGCCGGCGGCAAGGGCGGAATGGCCGGCCTGGCGCTCGCCAAGCTCTGCTACGAGACGCTTATGGCCGATGGCGTGAAGGCCAAGGTTGCGTTGGAGAAGGGCGCGCTCACGCCTGCCGTCGAGCATATCATCGAGGCAAACACGCTGCTTTCGGGCATTGGCTTTGAGAGCTCGGGCCTTGCTGCTGCTCATGCCATCCACAATGGCCTGACGATGCTGCCCGAGTGCCACGGCATGTATCACGGCGAGAAGGTCGCCTTTGGCACCATCGTCCAGCTGGTACTCGAGGATGCTCCGACCGAGAAGCTCGAGGAAGTCTTGGGCTTCTGCATTGAGCTGGGCCTGCCGGTCACGATGAAGGAACTTGGCGTTGCCGAGCTTACGCGCGAGCAGGCCATGATTGTTGCCGAGGCCGCCTGCGCGCCCGATGACACCATGTGCAACATGCCGTTTGAGGTGACGCCCGAGATGGTCGCAAACGCCATCCTGGGTGCCGACGCGCTGGGCCACTACTATCTCATGGATGAGTAAATCAAGCTAAGGAAGGGGCAAAGCAAGCAGATGGCTTTGCCCCTTTTTGCTATGGTGCAAACTAACCTGACCCCATCGCACCAAGTTGGTGCAAGGGGGTCAGGTTAGTTTGCACCAATCGTTGTTTGATGAAGGGCGGATTCTCGTATGGCGCTTCCTATGGTTTACGGCGGTCCTGGCCGGTATGTTCAGGGGCCGGGCGAACTTTCGCGTCAGGGCAGGTATTTGTCATGGTTGGGCTGCGCTGCCTATGTCTTGTTTGACCAGGGCACCGAGGATCGGATGTGCAGGCAGATCGTCGATGGATTTCTGGATGAAGATTTAAGCGAGCCGTTCTTTAAGATTTACAACGGTCCGTGTACGGAAGATGCCGTTGTCGAAATGGCCAAGGAAGCCCGGGCCGAGTATTGCGACATGGTGGTGGGTATTGGCGGCGGCAAGATGCTCGATATCGCCAAGGCAGTAGCGTTTTATGCCGAGCTGCCGTTGTGCGTATGCCCCACGGCGGCTTCGATGGACGGTCCGTGCAGCGCGATTTCGGTGCTGTATCACGAGGATGGGTCGTTCGATCGTTACCTGATGCTCGAGAAGAATCCAGATCTGGTCGTAGTCGATACCGACGTGGTCGCGGCGGCCCCACTGCGAATGACGGTTGCTGGTATGGGCGATGCACTGGCAACGTACTTTGAGGCGCGTTCGTGTGCCGCGGCGCACGGCACCAACGAGCACGGTGGCACGCCGGGGCACTTGGCCCTGGTTGCGGCTCGGGCCTGCTACGACACGCTTATGGAGTGTGGTGTCGCTGCCAAGCGCGATCTTAAAAAGGGCCGTACATCGCCAGCGGTTGAGCGCCTGATCGAGTGCAATATTTTGCTCTCGGGTGTCGGCTTTGAGAGTGGCGGCCTAGCGCTCGCCCATGCTATCGCTAACGGGTTGACGATTCTGCCCGAGTGCAAGGCCATGCACGGCGAGGCCGTAGCGTTTGGCCTGGTGGTCCAGCTTCGCCTGGAGCGTGCGCCCGAACTCGATCGGGTGCTCGAGTTTTGCCAGCGCGTTGGCCTGCCGACGACGCTCGAGGAGCTGGGCCTTGGCGAGATTTCCGATGCCGATCTGCAGAGTGTTGCAAATGCGGTCTTTAGAAACGAGCGTAATATGGCCAACGAGCAGGTTAAGGTGACCAAGCAAAAGCTCGTGCAGCTCATGTGCGAGGCATAGTTTGGCTTTTGATTGACCTTGTGCAATCGAGGTGGCGATAGGCCATGGGCTATTTGCCGCAAAGATGCTCCGCGTGTAATTTGCCCGAGGCGTGGGCCGATAGCGTATCATTATCTCTTGCTTGTTTGCACTGCTCAGGGAGGGGCCGCGCATGGCGCAGGAACACGATCTGTTTGATGACATTATCGAGATCAGCAAGGGTTTCGACTTTCTTAAAAACCCGCTTGGCGGCGTGACCGATGCGCTCGATCCGTCGGCGCCGCAGTGGAATCCTGCCGACTACAAGGAGCGTCCGCGCGGCAACACTATTCCGTGCCTGACCTGCAAAAACGAGAAGAGCGGCTGCACCGCGTGCATGGACGTGTGCCCGGTCAACGCTATCGAGGTCGAGGAAGACGCCATTGAAATCCTCGACTCCTGTCGCAAGTGCGGCCTGTGCGCCGCTGCCTGTCCGACCGAGGCGATCATCTCGCCGCGCCTGGCGCCCAAAAACCTTTACGACGACATTGTCTCGGCTGCTACGAGCCACGAGACCGCCTACGTTACCTGCACGCGCGCCCTTAAGCGCATGCCGCGCGAGAACGAGGTCGTCGTCGCCTGCGTGGGCGATATTACGGCTGAGACCTGGTTCTCGGTGCTGGCCGACTATCCCAACGTGAGCGTCTACCTGCCACTGGGCGTGTGCGATAAGTGCCGCAACACCGGTGGCGAGGATATTCTGGGTGAGGCGATTGCGAAGGCCGAGGAGTGGTCTGGCACGGGTATGGGCCTGGAGGTCGACCCCAAGAGCCTCAAGTGCCATAAGCGCCGCGAGTACGAGCGCAAGGAGTACATGGAAAAGATCGCCCGCACCACGGGCCTTACCGTGACAAAGCTCAATCCGGCAACGGCGGCACTGGCCTCGGTGACGCAGAAGCTCAAAGCCCATCGCCATCAGATTACCCAGTTGGAGCGTACGCTCAACACCATGTGCGGCACCACGACGACCAAGCGTCGCCGTTCGCTCACGCACGGGCGGCAGCTGGTGCTCTCGACGCTGCAAAACCACCCCGAGCTTGCCCAGAACATGCAGGTGAGCACGCCTGAGTGTGATTTTGACAAGTGCACGTCGTGTGGCGAGTGTGTCAATGTATGTCCCACGTTCGCCTGCGATTTGGTGGGAAGCGGCCGCTTTGCGTTGGAGTCCACGTATTGTTTGGGCTGCGGTGCCTGCGTCAAGGTGTGCCCCGAGCATGCGCTCAAGTTAGTTAAGCATGACGCGTCCAATCTGGTCGTCGTCGATCCCGAAGCCGAGGAAAAGGCCGCCCAGAAGGCGAAGGCTCACGAAGAAGCTGAGAAGGTCAAGGCCGAGGCAAAGGCCAAGCTTGACAAGATGCTCGACCAGGTGGAAAAGCTCGCGGACTAGTCAGCGACCCCTATCTCTGCTTCATTCGTGCCGCCGTGGTGTCCGGGTTCGTCCAGATGCTGCGGCGGCGCTATACTTATGCAGTTTGAAATGCTTGTACCAAAAGGAGCTGTCGTGTCCCTTTCCATCGGTATCGTGGGCCTGCCCAACGTGGGCAAGTCGACGCTGTTCACCGCGCTTACCAAAAAGACCGGCCTTGCCGCCAACTACCCGTTTGCCACGATCGACCCCAACGTGGGTATCGTCGATGTGCCCGATAGCCGTCTGCAAAAGCTCGCCGACATCGTCAACCCGGGTCGCATTGTGCCGGCGACGGTCGAGTTCGTCGACATCGCAGGTCTGGTGAAGGGCGCTAACGAGGGTGAGGGTCTGGGTAACCAGTTCCTGGCCAACATTCGCGAGACCGACGCCATCTGCGAGGTCGTGCGCTACTTTAAGGACCCCAACGTTATGCGCGAGGTGGGCCGCACGGGCGAGTTCGTCGATCCCGCCGGCGATGCCGACACCATCATGACCGAGCTTATCCTGGCCGACATGGGCACGCTCGAGAAGCAGCTGCCCAAGCTCGAGAAAGAGGCCAAGCGCGACAAGGAGCTCATGCCCAAGTTCGAGGTCGCCAAGCGCCTGCTCGCCTGGCTCAACGAGGGTAAGCGTGCTGCGTCCATGGAGATGACCGACGAGGAGCGCGCCGCTGCCAAGGGCCTGTTCCTGCTCACCATGAAGCCCATCCTGTATGTGGCTAACGTGGACGAGGATATGCTCAACGACGATCTGGCGCCCATCGATGGCGTCAAGCCGCTGCCGATCTGCGCCAAGATCGAGGCCGAGCTTTCCGAGCTCGATTCCGAGGATGCGGCCGACTACCTGGAGAGCTTGGGCCTGGAGCAGCCTGGCCTGGACATGCTCGCGCAGGCTGCCTACAAGCTGCTTGGTCTGCAGTCGTTCTTTACGGCTGGCGAGATGGAGGTCAAGGCCTGGACGGTTCGCCAGGGCGCGACTGCCCCGCAGGCCGCCGGCGTTATCCACACCGACTTTGAGCGCGGCTTTATTAAGGCCGAGGTCATTGGCTATGACGACTACATCGAGCTCGGCGGTGAGCAGGGCGCCAAGGCCGCCGGCAAGCTGCGTATCGAGGGCAAGGACTATGTCATGGCCGATGGCGATGTCGTGCACTTCCGCTTTAACGTGTAAGGACGACGCATATGTTTAAATATGGCAAAAAAGCTGGCTACATGGGTATTGCACTGCTCGTACTTGCGGTGATTCCGCTGGTGGTCGCAGCGTGTGTTATCCCCAACATTGGTCCCGAGGTTGCAACAAAGTTTAACGCAGCCGGCGAGGTGACGCGCTGGGGCAAGAGCTACGAGCTGCTGGCACTGCCGGTGCTCAACCTGTTGCTGAGCGTGGCGACGTACTTTACGGCGGGACGCCAGGCCAAGAACAATGAGGACTCTGCCGCCATGGCGCGCATCGTGTGCGAGCGCTACTTGCGAAACGGCTGCATCACGGGTGTGTTCCTCAACGTGGTCAACGTTTACTTTATGTACTCGGCGATTACCGGAACGGGCTTTGGCTTTGGTTTCTAGCTTGTCCTTTTAGACAACGAGCCTGCACGCATATTCAATGGCTGCTGCGAGGCCGCCGCTCGATCGTGGTTTAAATACCATGTCGGCGGCGGCCTCGTTTTCGTATCCGGCGCCGCGAAGGGCGAGTGCGATACCGGCTTCGAGGAGAAGGGGCAGGCCACGCTGGCTGGTTGCTATTACTACGGCCTGGTCAAGGGTGCAGCCGTGCGTTCGGCATTGAGAGGCGAGCTCGCCTCTCGCCGGGTTGGGGAGTAGTGCGGTCGCAACACGGCTCGATAGCAACGTAAAGGCTGTTCGTTCATCCGGGGAAAGGCATTCGGCCTCAACGACGACAAGCTTGGGCTGCACGCCGTCTGTGCAGCGTGATTTTTGACGCATGCAAATTGAGCAAGCCGACATAGAAAACTCCTGTGTATTCGGCAAAACGTAAACTATAGTTTACGTTTATGTTCGGCTCCATTTCAAACTCGGCTGCATGGACGAACGTGCGAAACAGATTCTTGGCAGGCGGGTCGAAGAGACACGCAGGGACCTTGGTATCTCCAAGGTTGATTTTTGTGTGGCGACAGGAATCAGCCGACCCTACCTCGACCGAATCGAAGATGGGACGGCAAATTTCACGCTCAAGGTTCTATTTAAGATCGCGCCCGCACTCGGCATGACGGTGTCAGAACTTCTCGAGGGTATCGAATAGGGGATACCCGTCGACAACCGAATTACGCCATCGGGATGCGGTCGTGGTTGACTTGGCTGTAGAACAGGCGCTGGATCTCGGCGGCATCGCGTGACTGGCCGAGTGCCCACATGGTCTTGGCCACGAGTGTCTCGGTGGTCATGTCGTCGCCGCGCAGAATGCCCGGATAATCGGCGTAAGCACGGCCGACCTCATAAACGCCCAGATCGAGGCCCTCTTCGGGGACCTGCGTGGTCATAACGACGGTGCGGCCCGAATCGACCCAGCGGAAAATTGCCTCTTGGAACGACTCGCCCGACTCGCCAAACTCGGGAATGCCGCCAATGCCAAAGGTCTCAAGGATTGCAGCATCGTAGCTGTCGGCAAGGGCGTCCAGGATACCCGGGTTCACGCCGGGCGTTAGCTTAAGGACAAATACGCGCGGATCGATGCTGTCGTAGAAACGCACCGGGTTTTCGCCCTGATGCGTGCCGTGAAGCCCGTTGCGCACGATGCGGTCGTTGCGGATATAGGCGATGGGCGGATAGTTGACGCTAATGAACGCGTTAAAGCTCATGGTACGCTGCTTGCGGGCGCGCGTGCCGGCAATGGCGACGCCGCCAAACACAATCGAGACATCGTGTGAGTGCTCGTCGAGCGCATAGAGCAGGCTCTGGTACAGATTGAGTTTGGCGTCAGTAAAGGGATTGCCCATGGGCTTTTGAGAGCCGGTGAGCACGATGGGCTTGGGGCTGTCCTGAATCAGGTAGGAAAGCGCTGCCGCGGTGTAGCTCATGGTGTCGGTGCCGTGCAGAATCACGAAGCCGTCGTGGTCGACATAACCCTCGACGATGACGTCGCGGATACGCATCCAGTCACTGGGGCGCATATTGGTGCTGTCGATGTTCATGGGCTGCACGACGTCGAGCTCGCAGAGGCCCGAGATCTCGGGGACGCTCTGGGCGAGTTCCTCACCGGTCAGGGCGGGGGAGAGGCCGTTGCCGTCCTCGGTCGATGCGATGGTGCCGCCCGTGGCGATGAGAAGGATGCGCTTCATTCTGGTATTCCTATCGTATTTGCCGCCGCAAGGGCGGAGCCGTTCGGCAGTATTGTGGCACAGGGCGTCCAATGTTCAAACGTATTACATCATCTGTAACGTTTGGTAACACTTCAATTGCTGTCAAATAGGAGCCCAGGTCGTGCGTTTGCCGTGCGCTGATGGCTGCGAGGGACGAGAAACCCCATATAACGTGTACACTATGAAGGCAATTTTCGTTCATTCGCGCGGGTGGGCATCGGCTCCCCGCCAACAAGAGGGGGAAACCATGGATCAAAAGGCTTCCGCAAAGGTCCTCGTACTCGACTTTGGTGCGCAGTACGGTCAGCTCATTGCCCGTCGCGTCCGCGACCTCAACGTGTATTCCGAGATCGTTCCCTGCGACATCTCGGCCGATGAGATTCGCGAGATGAACGCCTCTGCGCTCATCCTTTCTGGCGGCCCGGCCTCCGTGTACGCCGAGGACGCTCCGTCCATCGATCCCGCCATCTTTGATCTTGGCCTTCCCGTCCTGGGCTTTTGCTACGGTCATCAGATCACGGCCGTGACGCTCGGCGGCAAGGTCGGCCACTCCGAGGTGGGCGAGTACGGCCGCGCCACTATCACGCGCACGGCCGGCGCCAAGCTCTTTAACTCCACGCCCATGGAGCAGACTGTGTGGATGAGCCACCGCGACGCCGTGTCCGAGGTGCCCGAGGGCTTTACCGTTACCGCCAGCACCGACGTGTGCCCGGTTGCCGCCATGGAATGCGTCGAGCGCAAGATCTTCACCACGCAGTTCCACCCCGAGGTCAAGCACTCTGAGTACGGTCAGCAGCTGCTGAGCAACTTCCTGTTTGAGATCTGCGGCCTGGAGCCTAACTGGAGCATGGACAACCTGGTCGAGACCATGACGGCCGAGTTCCGCGAGAAGGTCGGCGACGACCGCGTGATTCTGGCCCTGTCCGGTGGCGTCGACTCCTCCGTCGTGGCTGCGCTGGGCGCTCGCGCCGTGGGCAAGCAGATGACCTGCGTGTTCATCAACCACGGTCTGCTGCGCAAGGGCGAGCCCGAGCAGGTGGAGGAGGTCTTCACCAAGCAGTTTGACGTCGACTTTATTCACGTCCACGCCGAGGACCGTTATGCCGAGCTTTTGGCCGGCGTGACCGAGCCCGAGGAGAAGCGCCGCATCATCGGTACGCAGTTCTGGAAAGAGTTCTTCGCCGTGGCGCAGCAGCTCGAGACCGATGGCAAGCCGGTCAAGTACCTGGCTCAGGGCACCATCTACCCCGACATCATCGAGTCCGGCGCTCGCAAGACGGGCGGCAAGACGGCCACCATCAAGAGCCACCACAACCTGATCCCGTTCCCCGAGGGCGTACACTTCGACCTCATTGAGCCGCTCGATCACTTCTTTAAGGACGAGGTCCGCGCGCTTGGTCTGGCACTGGGCCTGCCGGGTCACATCGTGTTCCGCCAGCCCTTCCCGGGCCCGGGTCTGGCCATCCGCATCATCGGCGCGGTCGACAAGGAGAAGCTCGAGATCCTCAAGAACGCCGACGCCATCGTGCGCGAGGAACTCGACGCCTACAACCAGCGTCTGTTTGAGCAGACCGGCGAGCGCAACTCCGAGCACAGCTGCTGGCAGTACTTTGCGGTTCTGCCCGACATCAAGTCCGTCGGCGTCATGGGTGACGAGCGCACCTACCAGCGCCCGATCATCCTGCGTGCCGTCGAGTCCAGCGATGCCATGACCGCCGACTGGGCCAAGCTGCCCTACGACGTGCTGGCCCGCATCTCGGGCCGCATCGTTGCCGAGGTTCCCGGCGCCAACCGCGTGTGCTACGACATCACGTCCAAGCCGCCCGCGACCATCGAGTGGGAGTAGTCTGACAGGGTTCTGACCTGTATTTTTGAGTGCCGCACTGTGCTGCTGAGTTTCGTTTTGTACGAGAGTCACGGCAAAGCCGCCAGCGACATTGGTGAGTAAATCCGATTATCGAGCCTCTGTTCCCGCGTCGGAACGGAGGCTTTTTCTTTGGCTATTTACTCCCTTTCACCTGCAATTTCGCGATTTACTCCCCGTGTTTCGAGACGGCAAGGCACGGGGCGGTATTCGGAGGAATGGGAGTAAGGATTTATCCCGAGTGAGTAGACGCGCGATTTTTGTCCCCGAGAACGAAAAGGGGCCGTTTTAGGTCCTTTGAAACTCAAATCGAACTCAATAGGCCTTTTGACGGTCTCTGTGCGGCGTTTTCCCAGGTCGTTAATGGGGAGTAAAGAATCTCACCGTCTCAAGGAAAGCGGGAGTAATCAGGGGAAATGCCGCGGGGTACCGCCGTGTGCCGCCATGTAAGCCACCGCGTCATTTACTCCCCAGGTGCGCCGAAAATGCCTTTGCATGCAATGGGGAGTAAAAACTCAACATACGCAGGCGTGAGCGGCGCTCACCGCCTAGCTTGGCGTCCTGATTCGGTTGCGCTGGTTGCGAAATGCGGGGAGCCGCTACAGCGAGGCTTTCCAGTCCTCGTATTCGTCGGCGTCGATCTCGCCGTTCTCGAGCTGCGCGCGCTTCTCTGCCCACAGCTCGATCGCCGTCGCGGCTTTGGGCGCGTGCGGAGCCTTGGGGTTCAGGGAGAGGCCCGTGCCGTCGGCGGAGGGAACGATGCCGAACGAGTCCTCGAGCCGCACGAGCAGCGACATGAGGTCGCCCGCGGTCTCGACGCCATAGTCCTTGAGGGCGTTGACGGACACGCCGAGCGCCGCGGAGATGGACTCGAGCAGCTCGGGCTTGACGGCGCGGATGCCGCTCTCGTAGTGGCGCACGGCCCCCTCGGTCAGGCCGACGGCCTCGGCGAGTTGAGCCTGCGTCATGCCGCGCGACTTGCGGTACCGCCTTATGTTTTTGCCTACGGACATGCGCCCTCCTCCTGGAATTACGTATCAGCACATCTTATCAGCGTACGTAAATGTACGCAATTCTATTGACAGTACAGATACGTACGTTTACTCTGAATCTGTAAACCGTACGTATTCGTACGCCATTGATTGGAGGAGCCATGGACGAGAAGGTGGCGAAGACGCCGAGGCCGCACATGCTGGACGCCGACGAGGTCGCGGAGCTGCTGAGGATCAAGAAAGGCAGCGCCTACGAGGTGATCAGGAAGATAAACGCCGAGCAGGAGGCGCGCGGGCGCGTGGTTATCCGCGGACGCGTCCGGAGCGACGTCTTCGACGCCCTGTACTTCCCGGAGGTGGACTGACATGCCCGTGTACAAGGATGGCAACAACGGCACGTTCTACGTGCAGTGCTACTACCGCGACGCCCGCGGCTCGAAGCGCCACAAGACGAAGCGCGGCTTCTCCTCCGAGGTGGAGGCCGCAGTGTGGGAGAGCCAGTTCAAGAGCCTTAACGGCGGGGCCATGGACATGACGTTCTCCGAGTTCGTCGAGGTGTACGCCTCCGAGGTGAAGCCGCGCGTACGCGAGCACACGTGGATCACCAAGGAGTACATCATCAACGACAAGCTCGTGCCGTTCTTCGGAGACATGCGCATGTGCGACGTGAGGCCGATCGACCTCATCAGGTGGCAAAACGAGCTCACCGAGCACCGGGACGCCGACGGGAAGCCCTGGGCGCCGACGTACCTGCGCACGGTGAACAACCAACTGAACGCCATCTTCAACCACGCCGAGCGCTACTACGGCCTCACCGACAACCCGGTGCGCAGGGTCGACAAGATAGGCTCGAAGAAGGGCGGCGAGATGCAGTTCTGGACCAAGGACGAGTACCTGAGGTTCAGCGAGGCGGTCATGGACAAGCCGCTGTCGTTCCACGCCTTCGAGCTGCTGTACTGGACGGGCATACGCTGCGGCGAGCTCCTGGCGCTCACGCCGTCCGACTTCATGCTGGATAGCTCGCGGCTGCGCATCAACAAGTCGTACCAGAGCCTCCACGGCGTGGACACCGTGACCGACCCCAAGACGCCCAAGTCCGTGCGCACGATCGTCATGCCCGCCTTCCTTCGCGACGAGATGGCGGACTTCATCGAGATGCGCGACGACGTCGCCCCCGACGAGCGCCTGTTCGCCGTGACCAAGCACTTCCTGGCCCACGAGATGGAGCGCGGGTGCAAGGCGTCGGGCGTGAAGCGCATCCGCATACACGACATACGCCACAGCCACGTGAGCCTGCTGATCGAGATGGGCTTCTCCGCGCTGGCCATCGCCGAGCGCATGGGCCACGAGGCGGTGGACATCACCTACCGCTACGCGCACCTGTTCCCCACGAAGCAGGACGAGATGGCCGCCGCGCTCGATGGAGCGAGGGGGTAAGCAAGATGCCGTGCGAGAACAGCGCCCGCAAGCGCAGCAAGACGATGGCGTTTCGCTGCACGCCCGAGGAGCACAAGCTCATATGCGAGATGGCAGCCTGGAGCGGCATGAGCAGGCAGGACTACATCATCGCCAAGCTCACCGATACCCAGGTCGAGGTGAGGCCCTCTGTAAGCGTGCAGAAGGCGTTGAAGGACTCGATGGCGGAGTTGTCCAAGGAAGTACGGCTGGCGGCCTCCTACGGCGAGCTGAGCGAGTCCCTGCAGCAGAGGATCGAGCTCGTGATGAGGTTCTTCCTGGCGCTCGGCGAGGGGGTTGAGGCACCAGTGACGGAAGCGCCACCGCAAACCTCGCATTTGGAAGAGCCGACAACATCCGTCATGGATGCGGGCTCCGACACCGCAAGCATCTTCGAGATGGGGCGCATGTAAGGTTTAACGCCAGACCTCCAACGCCTTGTCCGCAAGCCATTCGGCGCGATCGGCGATATCGCCCTCGTCCCAAGACTCCTTCTCCAGGGCGCCGGCCATGGTCGCAAGGCCGGCGGCGCAGAGGGCAAGACCGTCCTTGTATCCCTTTCCCTGCTTCTTGGTGGGCCAATCGGCATCGCGGATGGAGGCGTTGAGCGAATGCGTGATGATGGCGAGGTTGCCGAGCGTGAGGAGCTTCCTGTCCCTTCGCGTGGCAGCCTCATCGTCGAGGGCTCCCCATTTGTTGCACCACTTCTTGGGCATCATGTGTTCGAGGGTGTACTGGTTGAACCCGAGCAGGGCCGTGCTGCTCATGCCTGGGCGAATGGCGCTTTCCAGCAGATAGAGAACGCCCTTGGACTGAAGGTTGTACAGACACGATTCCTCGAACGCCCTTCGAACCTCGTCATCGCCGGGCATGTACGTCGTCGCCTCTTCGTTTGCTTCAAGAGCCTTCCTCAGCGTCTCCGCGTCCTTCACCTCGTTCAGGATCAGCGAGGTGAACAGCCTGTTGTAGTTCTTCGTGGTCGCCTGAACCAGCGTTCGGCGGACGATGTAGCTCTCAAGCAGGGCGAAGACCTCGGATTCCTCGCCCGAAGACTCCGCGTTCTTGCGAACGTAGAGCACGTACGGGATGAGCGTCGAGTTCTTGAGGCCGAATATCAGCACGTTCAGGCGCTCGACGCCGGGAGCGGAGGGGATGTCCGCGTCGCAGTAGCCGGGGTCGAACGTGGACTCGAACACCTCGGCATACGCCTTCATGCTGTCGAGGATCTCGTCCTTGTCTCCGTTGCAGTACCTGCCGATGAAGTCCTTGTAGGACTGGAAGAGGTTGGACGTGCGCGAATAGAAGAGCTTGTCCTCGGTCGTGACGCCGCGCTTCTTGTCCTGAACCAGGATCTGGAGGAACGCGTCGAAGAACAGGTCGACGAGCGTGCGCTTGATGCGCCCGGTAACGACCTCCTGCTCCCAATACTCCCTCTTCTCCGCCGTGGGTTCGAAGACGTCCTCCCAGCACTCCTTGAACGCCTGCTCGTTCTCGCGGTTGAAGAAGTAGTTCTTGAGGAGCTCCGCCGTCGTCAGGCGCACCCCGAGCGAGTTGATGGTGTCGAATATCTGCTGCTCGTCCTCGCCCTCGGTGAGATCGATGCAGACGAACTGGACGTTCGACTTGATCGTGTTCCTGTCGACCTTCTCTGGGTCGATGTTCTTGAGGAAATAGTTGTAGGCAAGGACGATGGACGAGGAGCCCTCGACAGGCTCGCAGCCCGTGGCGCTGACGACCTTCTCGAAATCCTGCCGGTCGTACTTGCCATGTCTCAAGGCGACTTCGCCGGTCTCCAGGACGAAATCTCGCTCGAACAGCCTATCGGCGTCGATTCTCGCGCAGAGTGCCTTGAAGAAGATGACCATGGTCGTGAGGCGCTGCTGGCCGTCGATGACTGTGCGAACCTCGGACACCTCGGACCAAGTGTTGCCGGAGGAGGCTTGCTTCAGGATGATCGAGCCCAGGAAATAAGGTCGCTTCGAAGCCGTGACGAACTCCATGTCGCCGAGGAAGCGCTCCCATTGCTCTTCTCCCCAGACGTACGCCCTTTGGTAGAAAGGTATTTCGAGCAGGCGCGATCCGTTGAACACGCCGCTTATCGTAGATTTTCCTGCACCCATCCTTAAAGCCCTATCTTTCCTTCGCAGTTGTTACTTATGAGCCAATATCGTCAGTGCGCCGTTCGGCCTCTTAGTATTCCAGGCTCTTGGCATCTTCTCCCAGCAGGCGCTCGAAGACGATACGCAGGTCCTCGTCATCGAGGTAGCCGCCCTCAAGGCAGCCGCGGTCGATGGCGTCGAGCATCGTCTGCTCCTTCTCCTTCAAGCGGTCGTAGATCACGGCGTCGAGGGATAGCTCCCTGCCGTCGCGCATGAACTTCTCGCGCATGAAGTAGTAGCGCGTCTTCTGGTCGTCGGGCAGGCCCAGACGGTGTATGCGGTCCTTTGACTGCAGCAGGTGCACCAAGTTGTAGCTGTACTCGAAATACACCGCGTCGTGGCAGACGCTGTGCAGAGAGACCGACTCGGCAAGCGTCTGCGGGTTGGTCACGAGCACCCTGAAGCGCCCCGCGCGGAAGTCGTCCAGAATCTCGCGTCTCTCTTCCTGTGGCGTGGCGCCGTAGATCGCCTCTGCCGGAATCCCCATGGCGGCGAGGTCGCGGCGGAGGTTGCTGATGCTGCGTACGAAGATGCACCATACTATGACGGGGCGGCCTTCGGCGACGATGCGCTCCACGAGCCGCTCGCACGCCACGAGCTTCGAGCTCGGGCGGCTTCGCTCGATGGCCTCGTAGAACGTCTGCGAGAAGTCGACGTAGTCGATATCCGAGTAGTCATCGCCGACCTGGTCGAGCACGTACTCGAGGTCGCCTGGGTCCACTGCAGAGCAGAGCATCTCGGGGTCGCTCTCGAGCTGCAGGGTGCGTATGATCCTCGCGAGCGCGTTGGGGCAAGACGCGTACAGGACTCGCAGCAATGTGTCCTCATCGGGCGTCGCCTCGACCTCCACGATCTCGTCGGGCTCCGGGCGCGGCACGCCGAGCTCGTCCTTGTTCGTTCGGCAGAAGAAGGGCGCCAGGCTGTCGTTGAGGCTTGCCTGGAGGTCCGCATCGGGCGCGCGGAGCTCGCCCGGCTCGTAGCCGAAGAACGTGTCGTAGTCCTCGGGGTACAGGATGTGCAGCAGGTTGTAGATGTCCTGGTAGGTGTTCGGGATGGGCGTTCCCGTAAGGGCGATCACGAACTTCGCGCCGTCGGCCGCCTCGAGCGCGGCTTCCGCGCGCCTGCCGCCGATGGCCTTCACCCGGTGCACCTCGTCGAAGACGAGCAGGGTCTGGTCGGGGATGATGGCATGCAGCTCCCGCACGTAGCCCGAGAGCGACTCGTAGTTGAACGTGAACAGGTTGCACGCGCCGCTGTCGAGCGACAGCGCGTTGCGCCTGCGCTCGGTCGACATCGCCGCTATGGCGGGGTCTCCCAGCGAGAAGCAGCTCAAAGGCAGCTTATCCCCGAAGGTGGCGACCCACTCCTTCTCCCACGACTCGAAGCCGTTCTTGGGGCAAACCACCACGATGCGGCGCGCGAGCCCCAAATGGCGAAGGTAGGCGAACACGCCGAGCACCGTCGCGGTCTTGCCGGCGCCGGGCACCGAGAAGTCGGCCGCGCGCCCAACCGTCGCCATGAAGAAGGCGTCGAGCATCTGCCGGTCGCGCAGGGGACGCACCATCGAGGCGTTCACTACGTCGCGGAACTCCCGGAAGCGCGGCCCCAGCTGGGGGTCGTCGGCGATGCCCTCGGCGGTCTGCGCCTTGATGGCCAACCCCACCTCGGAGCGCTCGCGGATGTAGGTCTCGCCGGCGTTCACGAAGGCGCCGAAGCTCGGGTCAACCGCGACCTCGACGCCGTGGCCGTCGGCCTCCATGATCGCCTCGAGCATGTCCTGGCACTCGCGAAGGCCCATGCCGCCGTCGAGTAGGATGCGGTCGCGATCGGTGCCGTCGACGGCGCTCGCCGGGTAGTACAGCCAGGCGCGCCATGCGGCCGAGGCCATGAACGAGGCGATGTCTTGCCCCTCGATGCGCGGGTACATGCCGGGGCGCGCCTCGTCGTAGCAGACGACGGCCCTAGGCGCGCTCATCGATCTCACCGATCAGCTCTTCCACCTTGTCGGCGACGGCAACGAGGTTGCGGCGCACCTTCTCGAGCTCGTCGGGTCCCAGCACGTCGAGCATCTCGGGAAGGATCTTCTCGAGCTCGGAGAGGCAGTCGGCGGATTTCTTGGCGGGCGTGTCCATGAGCTTGACGCGGCGCACGGTCTCTCTTGCGCGGTCGCCTGCGCGCTTGAAGCCGTCGACGAGGTTGCCGTCCGAGCGCAGCTCGCTCACCTTCTCGCGCGTGAGGGCGTCGGGACCCATCTTCTCGAGGAGCTCGGACATGGCCTGCAGCTCGGCGGCCTTGAAGTCGGCCTCCGCATCCGTGCCTGCCACGCTGCCGAAGTCTCTCACGTATCGGGTGATGTCGCCCTCGGGCTGCACCACCATGTTGGCGAACATGAGTCGTTTGACAAGCTGTTTGTCGCGCCTGTTGTCGTACTTCTTCAGCACGCGGCTGAACTCGCCCAAGGGGCCATCGACCTTGAGGGCGCGGGCGAGGTGGTACTGCTCGGGGGCCTGGCAGAATTCGAGGAACTCCTCCATGTACTGGGCGCGGTCGACGAGTTTTTTCACCTCCGCCTCGGTCATGCCCGTCGCGTTGCCGTACTCCGCAGGGGTTATGAGGTGGTTCTTAACCACGTCGCGGTATACGCCGACGAGGCGGTCGACGGGATCGTACGCCACCTTCTCCTCTTCGCCGATTTGGATGGCGAGCTCGAGCAGCTTGATGCGCTTGGGGTCGCTGCCTGTGGCGTCGTCGAGGATGGCGGCCTCGAACCAGCCCGCCTCGTTGTTCGCCCGCGCGAGGCGGCGGACGCAGGTCAGGCGTCGGTTGCCGTCGATGACGCGTCCGTCGTTGAGCACGATGCCCGGCCTAAGCTGGCCGCGAAGGGCGATGCTCTTCTCGGTCTTCCTGAGCGCGCCGGGGTTGCTCTCGACGATGAAGTCCTCGATGACGCCGTTGTACTCGTCGCGGCCAAGGGCGAGCAGATCCGCGCCCTGCGCGGAGTTGTACTCGCTTACCCAAGTGGCGATGCGGTCGTTCTGGTCGTTGTAGAACAGCAGATCGCACTTGATGCGGTAGATGTCGAAGTCGCGCGTCACGTTGTCGATGGAGTGCTTCTCCTTGCGACCCGTCGGCAGGACGTTGCCAGTCGCGATCCCTTCCTCAAGCAAGCTCATTTCGTGCCTCCTTCTTCCATGCCTCCATGGATGAGTAATATGCGTCCCCGATGTCGTCGTAGTAGACGTCGGAGTTGTAAATGGTCGTCGTCAGAAGCGGTGCCGGGCACGTGATGCCCAGATCGTTCGCGAGCAGTCTCGGCAGGTCATCGCGCTCGATTCCCTCATGGTGGGCGACGATCCACTCGATGAGGTCGGCTGCGGAAAGCCGCCCCTCGCCTCCGGCGACGAACACCTTGGTTCCGGCGAGCGTGCAGCTGCGCAGGAGCCCTCCCGCGTCGAGCAGTCCCTCGTAGAAGTCGTCGGGCATGTCCAGCCCGTACAGCGGATGCGGAGTGGCGCCGCCCGCGCGCAGGCTCGCCACGGTGAAGGGCTCGCCTTCGGGCGCATCCACGCTCACCGCGGGCGCGTACGACTCGATGTCCGCCATGCGCGCGCCTAGCACGTCGTGCAGCCGCGAGAACGAGATGTAGCTGTCGCCCTCGTAGAGAAGTAAGCGGTGGTCCGAAAGCGCCTGGCGCAGCACCTGGCGGAAGGCGGGGTGCTGCCACACGGCGTTCTCGAAGCCGGCGTCGCCCTTCGCGAAAGACGGATGCTCGGCCAGCAGCCGCGTGAAGTGGTCGTTCGGGGTGCTCCCTTCTCGGAAGAGCAAGCCGCGGTCCTCGTAGTAGCCCGCATCCTCGATGCCGCGGTCGAGCGCTTCGGGCGGATCGTCGGGAAACTCGAAGGCGAAGCGCCGACGCACGAGGCCTTCGTCGCAGATGCGGCCGGCAAGCTCCCGGGCAAGGAAGCCCTCGAGGGTGGGTGCCTCGCGCTCGGTGTCGTGCGCTACGGGCACATCCGCACGGGAGGCCGGGGCGCCCGTCGGGCATTCAGCGACCTCGACGCCAAGCCACTCCGAGAAGCTCACGTCCGCGGGCTCGGCGAACAGGTCGAGCCATATCGCGGCGATGCCTGCGCTGAAGCCGTATTCGCGCTCGTAGGCTTTCGCGGCGACGTTTCTGGGCTCGTCCGCATGGCGCTCGGCGAAGGCGCGCACCTGACGGCGGCGGTCGACCTTGCCGAACCCGACAGAGAGGTGGTCGCCCAGGGTGACGCCCTCGTCTGCGTTCCAGAAGACCTGCTTCAGCTCATCGTAGAGAGCGATGGGCGTGGTGATCCCCACGCGCCTTAGCTCATTGCGCGAGACGCGAAAGACTAGACGGGCGCAAAGTTCGGTATCCTCACGCCGTGCCGCACTCACCGCCGCTCGCGCAGCCTCTGCACGCCCATCCTGTTTGCTGTCGACTACTTCCGCCACGCGCTACGCCTCGCCCAGCTTGGGCCCGAAGACGCGCTCGACGTATGCCTCCAGCGTGCCCTCCTTGGCGAGCTCCGCGGCGTCCGCGAGCTCGAAGTTAGAGTCACATCCTTGGCCGACCTCGTCGTGGAAACCCAGGATGAAGTGGGTGGCAATCTCGTAGATAATCTTGGTGGGCGCGATGCCGAACACCTGATGCTCCAGGATGTGGTCCAAACGCTCGCGGTCGTCCGGGAAGGCGGCCTTCATGCCCTCGCTTCGGTACAGGCGCTTGATGATCTCGGTGATGTAGAGGCCAGACTTCATATACAGGTCGGCGAAGGTGTGGCTCGGGTCATCGAAGCAGCCCGGGTTCTCCTTCTCGAAGAGGTCCACCATCTGAACCACGACGTTGCGCGGCGTGAAGATCTGATTGGTCTTCTGGGGCGGCACGTAGTCGAAGATGTCCTCTGTCTGGGACTCGTCGAAGTAATTGGCCAGGCGTTCGCGCAGCTTGATGAACTCGCTCACGGAGTCGTTGAATACGACCTCGTCGAAGAGGTGCCCAACGAAGCGCTTTACCTCGCCGGTCTCGCCATCGGTGTAGTCGCCGCCATCACGCAAAAAGCGGAACTCATCAACGGTGATGCTCGTGACGTCCTGGAAGACGTCAGCGGGGATCACGGTGTCGAAGTTCGCGAGCGTCGTGCCCTCTTCGCCGTAGGCCATGAGGAACGACGGGATGGTACGCGAGAAGCCGCGCAGATGAGCGCGCACCTTGTCCTCGATGCCCTGCTTCTCGTCCTCTTTCTTCGCCGTCTCCACCTCGCGCACCACGGTCTCGCCGGCGCGTTGCACGAGCTCCTCGCGGGAGTCCTCGAGCTTCTGGGCGAGCGTCTGGAACGCCTCCGCTTTCTGCTCGTCATGGCGCTTGTTCACCTCGGCGCGCTCGGTCTCGCTTGTCGCCGCCTTGAGCTCGTCCTTGCGCGACTGCTCGATGCGGCGCGCCTGAATCTGGTAGTCGCCGACCTGGCGGTTGAGTTGGATGTCGGCGTCCGCCTGGACCTTGCGCTCGATCTGCTGCTGCTGGCGCGGCTTGAGCTCGCTGCCGTAGCTCTCCTTGGCGGCCTGTACCAGAGGCGCGGTCACGCTCTGCTTGAAGGCCTCCTTGAGGTTGTCGAGCATCACCCGATCGTCGTCATCGGCCTCGTGGGCTTTCGCGATGTCGTCCATGTGGCCTGAGAATTCGACGGCGATGTCGCCGTAGACCTTCGGCCCGAAGATGTCCGCAGCCTTGCCTACGACCTGCTCGTCGGGAATCTCCACCTCGCCCTCGTCGTTGATGGAGAGCTCGTCGGCCGTGCCCTCATCGATCTCGACCTTGTTCTTCTCGGCGTTCTGTGCCTTGCCCTGCTCGTAGGGATCGAAGCGCTGGATGATCTCCACGACCTCTGCCGGCGCGCGGAAGACGCTCGCGATGTTCTGGAACAGGAAGTTGCTCATAAAGCCGCGCCTGACCACCTCGCGGGCATGGATGCGCCTCGGCACGCTGAGCACCTGCTCGGCGTCGAGCTCGACCATCTGCCCCTCTTCGTCCTCGCCGTAGACGGGGAAGAAGTTCAGCAACTGACGGATATGGCGCTCGCGCGTTTCGACATCGCCGCCGCCGCGCGCGGTCTCGCCGTACAGGTCGTTGGCGAACTGCTCAAAGATAGTAAGCGTGCGCGCCGGGTCGAAGTCGAAGACGTAGGCGTTCTCCTTGCGCGCGTAGTTGCCGCCGCCCAGGTCGAACAGGCACGGGTTCTGGCTGCGGAAGGCCGCCTGCATGTACAGTGCGGGGCTCGCCATGTTCGAGAGCATGAGCACGGCGGTCCACTCCGGCACGGTCACGCCCGTGGTCAGCTGGCCGACCGAAAGGGTGATGGTCCTGTCGTGGTCCTTGATCGCGCGGCGTACCTTGTCGAGCGATTTCTCGTTCTCGTCATCGGCGTCGATCTTGCCGTCGCCAGCAGCGAGTACCACCTCGTAATCCTTGAAGACGGGGTGCGCCTGCAGCTTCTTGGCGAGGGCGCGGGCGGAGTCGACGCGGTTGAGCATCCAGAACGTGTGACGCAGCTCGTCGCGCAGCCCGGGTGTCGAGAACGGGAACTTCTCCTGCGTGGTGAGCGCGTCGAGGAACTTATCCACGTCGGCGTCGTGCACGAAGCCGCCGTTGTGCTTGGTCAAGAAGAACTCGTTGAGGTCGAAGGCGAACTCGGTCTGCTCGCCATCAATCTCCATGCCGCCGCGGGCCTCCTGCTCGACGATGTCGCTCATCTGGTAGGTGAGCAGGTTGAGCTTGGGGAGGTTGGCGTAGGGGTTCGGCTGCTCAGAGTCGGCAGGCCAGTCACGCTTGGCCTGCTGCTCGTCGGCATAGGTCCAGTTGTAGATGGCGTCGTCGGCGAACTTCTCGTTTGCGATGGCCTTGAAGGGCGTGCCAGAGAGGTGCAGCGTGAAGCGGCGCTTGATGTGGTCGAATGCCACGTCGGTCTTGAAGGTGTCCACGCCCTCGTGTGCCTCGTCGATGATGAGCACGTCCCAGGTGAGGTCGGCCACCTCGTCGAGCTTCTGGTACACGCCGCCGAAGCGGATGGAGCCCTTGAGGTCCTGAAGGCTCACGAACTCGATGAACCCCTTGGGGCCTTCCGGGTCGTTGCGGATGGCGCGCAGGTACTCCTCGCGGCTGAGGCAGTAGGGCTTGCCGGTCAGAGCGTCCACGCCGCTGATGAAGCGGTAGCCGCCCTCCAAGCCCACGAACTTCACGTAGTCGTCGTACCAGGAGTTGGCGATGGCAGGGCGGTTGGTGACGATGAGCACCTTCTGCGCGCCGATACTGCGGCACAGGTCGTATGCGGTGAGCGTCTTGCCGAAGCGCGGCTTGGCGTTCCACAGGAACTCGCCGCCGTGCGCGCCGCCCTCGTCCCAATGGGCGCGGGCGAAGGCTCCCGTCTGCTCCACTGCGCGCTGCTGCTCGGCGCGCAGGGTGTAGGAGGCAGCGCCGGGTGCGTCCAGCACGCCGTCGGTGTCGCGGAACCGGTAGAACTGCTGGTGAGACTCCTCGCCGCTAATCTTGAACCATTCCTTCTTGGGTTCGCGCTCGACGCCCTGCTTCTCGAGGTAGGCGTGGAAGTCGGTGTCATGGAACGTGCCCGCACGGTGCTCCCACGTGGCGTTGCCGCTCCACTCCAGATGCCACTGCACGTCGGCGGTGTGCGTTTGCTGTTTGATTCGCTCGCGCACGTCCTGCTCGGTGTAGCCGATCTTGGTCCAGCCGTTGTGGCGGACGATCTCGGGCGTGGTGTAGGCATAGATCTGCGGCACCGCGGGAGCGGTGGTCTCGATGATCTGGGAGATGTCGATGCTCGCCATTGCTAGTCCATCTCCTTCACATGGGATTCGATGAACTGAATCTCCTCGTCGTCGAGGCCGTACTTCGCATAGAGCTGACGGTCGATGTCAGCAACAGACTGCGACCAATCGATGTCGGAGTCAGAAGTAAAGTCCTGTAGGGGGACATACTTCCATTTTGGTGCGGGATTGTGCTGCGTAATCTTCAGAATTCCGAGCATGGTCCGAGCGAACTTCGATTTTATGTATTTGAGGAGAGCCGTAGCTTCCGCTTCGGAATTGAAACTGCCAATGCTTATGAAGGACTGCGTATGCCCTATTAAGGGCCGCCCTATTAAGGGCGTAGAAAGCACTTCTCCAAGCGCGCCCGATCCGTTGGCGGCAGGAACAAGTACTTTCCATTTGTCGAGGTTCGGATGCGGAGCGATATATCTGGCGGAAATGAACTTGTAAGCTCTTCCGGCGCGACCTCTGCCAAAGATTCTGATGCAACTATCTCCGTCGCCAGGCATCTCGTCAAAGAAAACTACATTGTTAAGGTTGTCGAGAACGTTTGTCTTAAGGTCATAGTCGTGGTTCTTGCTCAACAGACCATGGTCGTCGTCAACATAACGAATCTCGGGATGGTCTTCGTGCATGGCTTCAGTGAAGTGGTAGCTATCGGCCGCGAAGATGATATCGCCGAGGGGTTGGATGCCATGTTTTACAACCTTCTCTTTGATGGTACGAAGCTCATCGAAATGTGTGAACACTTCTATCGCACCGAAATCCCGATCAGCATCTCGATAGGTAACGGCAACACCGCCCTTGATGTCGGTATTCGGAAAGGCGCTGGACGCATCCGCTTTATAGCTCATCACTTTGAAATGGGGGTCGTTAAGCATCTTCCTGTTCCAGGCCTTTGGGGTTGAGCCGGCGTCAAATAGGAATCTAGCGGGAGTGACAAGCTCCACCTTGTCGGAAACCTTGAACGCCGAGTCCATAAACTCGTGATAGATGGGCGGTGCATAGGTCTTATTGCCAGAATCTTGTTCCGCCACTGAAAGCTGATATGGGGATTACCGATTACCGCATAGAACTTCTTTCCCATAATTGCTGCCTCACCTTTCAATGCGGCGAACTCGAAGGGCTCGCCGTTCTGCCAGTCGTATATCACGCAGAGGGGAACCGTTTCCCTTGGCTCCTCTTCTTTGGTCTCTTCGGTTGTCTCGTCGGGGAATACGTCATCGAACAGGTCGAAAAGCGACGGTTGCATCGGCTCCGGCTCGGGCTCCTCGAACGTCCCCAGGGTCGACTCCACCTCGGCGCCCATCTTGTTGGTGGGCACGGCGTCTGTGAAGCCGTTCATCTGCCAGAAGTTCCAGGAAACGATCCATGCCGCCTGCTCGAGCTCGTCCTGTTGGGGGCCCGACCCCCAGCGATTGCGGAGATGCTCGACGAACGTCTCGAGCACATTGACGCGAGCAATAAGCAGGTTGTCGCCCTGGTACTCGAAGCCGTACGTCGCGCGCAGCGCGTCGAGGGCCCGGCGCACCCATTCCTTGCGAGTCTTGGTCTTCTCGGTCACAACGCGAAGCTTGCGGTCAAGGAAGCCTACGCGCTCGCTTACGGGTAGCTCGTCTCCCGTCACGGTGTCGTAGCGCGAGCACACAAACGGCGCCTCGCCACACGTGATCTCGAGCCGCGTAGCCTCCACGTATGCGCGCCAGCCGTGTCCCTTTGACTTTGGAAATTCGATTGGATCACTAGTCGGCGTCCATGTATTGGCGCCATCATCCGCAACGATCTCGGTGTTGAAGACATCGCGCCGGCCGAACCAAGTAAAGCTTGGCGAGCCACGCGCCGCTACGTGGCGCTTCCGGGTCGGAGCGAGCACGCCTTGGGCGTCGCGCTCGACATCAGCTGCGGAGACGGTAGCCCGGGAGGCCTCGAGGGGATCCAGGACTGGCTGTTCGAGAATTCGTGGCGGTTTGGGTTCATCCGTCGGTATCCTCCGGGCAAGTCTGCCCTTACGGGCGTGGACTTCGAGCCCTGGCACTACACCTACGTTGGCGTTGACGTTGCAACTGAGCTGCGGCGTACGGGCGAGTGCCTCGAGGAACTCGCGGCCAGGCTTGAGGTGGGTCGTCGGAGGGGTAGGGCGGCAGGACTGAGGCCGTCGTGTCTCTTGCGCACTGACTGATGCCGCGTTGCACGGCGCGCATGCCGTGTGCTAAGATGGCTTCCAGTTTAAGACCGGCTTTGGAGGGACGACCATGAATTGACCTTATTCCCATGCGCAGAAAGCGTCAGGCCCTTAGCGAGGAAGCCTGCATCGAGGTGCTCGAGCGCGGCACGTCCGGCGTGCTCGCGCTCAATGATCTCGAGCTTGGCGCGCCGTACCAGGTGCCGCTCAACTATGGCTACCGCGATGGCAGGCTTACCTTCCACGGGGCTATGACCGGCCATAAGATCGACCTGCTCAAAGCCGATGCTCGTGCCTCGTTCACGGTCATTGACCAGGATGAGATTATCCCCGAGCAATACACCTCGTACTTTCGCAGCGTGGTCTGCACGGGGCGCCTGCGCCAGCTCACGGATCCCGATGAGCGTTTGGAGGAGCTTCTCTTCGTGGCCGAGCGCTTCTGGCCCGGTCACGAGGAGAAGGCCCGCGAGGAGATTGCGCCTGCCTTCGACCACACCTTCGTGATGGTTCTCGACATCGAGACCATGACGGGTAAGGAAGCCGTCGAGCTTGCGCGCAGGCGGCGGGCGGGGGAGCTGTGAGTGGCTGCGCGTTGAATGGCGAGCCTCGTCGTCCTCCGGTTGACTAAGCCCCGGAAAGGTCAACCACCGCTCCATTGAGTCAACCGTTCCTCGCCCTTTACCTGTCTCAGGACCGGTCCTCCTGCCACTTCCAGCAAGGAGGAGCCATGAGAAGCACGAGTATTGCCGAGAGCATCGCCGCCGTCATCGTTCGGGAGGCCACGGGGCTCTCCGCGACTGACCGCGACGCCGCCGTCGCCCGCTGCGAGCGGGAGCTGCGCGACCACGGGTCGAGTTGGAACCTGCTGGTCGCCGTTGCCGGGCTCTACACCGGGTGGGCGACT